>NZ_CP110629.1:3605100-4207651 GCF_026153455.1 Marinimicrobium sp. C6131 | reverse complement strand
CCGCGCGTTCATCGTCCAGGCAAAGGCTTTGTATACCCCGGGCCGAATCCGTCTCCACCCGCAATTGACCACTCCTTAGACAGGACACCCCCAGCGAGTCGGCATAGTCCGCCAGCAGATCACACAATGCGGGTTTGTCGAGCGTCATGCCATAGCGCAAGGTGGATTTGACCGAGCGGGGATCATTGACCGGAAAATCAAACCGTCCCCGTCGCGCCGCCTGGGTGGCCAGAAAATGCTCGTTGAAACGCGGCTGCTCATCCCGGGGATATGCGTGAAAAAATTCATGCTCGAAACTGGCTGGAGCCGCCGGAATACCGTGACGCCCATAGGGCATGAAGAATCCGCCGGCCGACGCCTGTCCCATGACCCCCAGCGAAAACAACCCCTGGGCGCGTCTCATGACATCCCGCTCCGGCAACGCCACCATCGCCAGCCACTCCAGCAGCGGCGGCTGGGCCACCTCCACGGGGGAGACGTCCTCCGGCCCAGCGCGAACCCAGGTTATTCGGGTACCATAGCGAGACAGAAACCGCGCCAATGTCACCGCCGTCCCCGCGGCCACCAGGCCGTTGCCGACGACCACCAGATGCTGCAAGGGCGCCTTACCCATAGCGACCTCCATACAGGCTCATGGGAGCAGTCGTGTTCGGTGCGACACCCCCTCGGGCCAGAACCTCCCGATGCCGAGGCATGGCCTGGGCATAACGGTTAAGATGGTTCGCCAACTGCTCCAGCGGTTGTTTGAGTGATTCGACCGGCTGCTGTGCCACCCGAGGATCAATTGCCTGAGGGCTGAGCCCCTGCCCCAGGTAAACGGCCAACCAGCTGGGAAGCGCGAACAAGCCCTGATCGTAAAACTCGATCGCGGCGGACTCCCGAAACAGGGCGATTTTTCGCTTAAGCGAATCCGGCACTGACATATGAGCACAGTCTTGCCAAAACGACGAGTCCTCACGCTGATTGAGATGGTAGTGCAGAATGATGAAGTCCCGGACCCGTTCATACTCCAGACTCATCCAGCGATTGAACGCCTCGCGCCCCACCGCCTCGTTCTCACCGCGGGGAAAAAACTCCACCAGCTTGAAAATGGCCATTTGAATCAGGTAGATGCTGGTGGATTCCAGCGGTTCCAGAAAGCCGCTGGACAACCCGATAGCAACGACATTTTTCTCCCAACTGCGCGCCCTTGCCCCCGCTTCAAAGCGGATCAGGTTAGGCTCGCCGTTCGGTTCTCCGACAAGCGACGCCATCAACTGGGCGCACGCCTCATCGTCACTGATATGCCGACTGTCGTACACCTGGCCATTGCCCGTACGCTCTTGCAAAGGAATGCGCCACTGCCACCCGGTCGCTGTTGCCGTGGATCGGGTGAACGATGGCGGTTCTGCCAGGGCGCCACAGGCAATCGCCACCGCCCGGTCACACGGAAGCCAATGCTTCCAGCTGTTGAATGGCACCCCCAGAGCCTGCCCCAATAAAAGCGCACGAAACCCGGAACAGTCAATAAACAGGTCGCCTTCAATTCGCTCTCCCGACGTCAACTGCACTGCCGCGATGCCACCATCGGGCTCTCGTGGGATGACTGTCTGTATGCGGCCTTCAGTGCGGGTGACACCACGTTGCTCGGCATAATTGCGTAAAAACCGCGCATAGCGGGAAGCATCCAGATGAAACGCATAGCCATAGCCGAATTCGGCCTCCTCGGGTGGCGGCGCAAATCGGCCGAGCCGCGCGGCCTGCGCGGCCAGCGAAAACGCATCCAGACTGAGTTCGGGCCATTCGTCCCGCGTATGCAGCCAATAGTGATGGAAGTCAATGCCATCGATATCGCCGCCAAACGCGCTGAAGGGGTGCAGATAGCGGCTGGTCTCGCGTCCCCAGCCCACAAATTCAATGGCCAGTTTGTAAGTCGCTTGTGTAGCGCGGATGAACTCACGTTCATCAATACCGAGCAGGGAATTGAAGTAACGGATATGCGGAATGGTTGCCTCGCCGACACCGACGGTTCCGATCTGCTCGGACTCAACCAATTGCAGGCTCACAGACGAAGGCAGCAGATGTGCCAGCGCCGCCGCGCTCATCCAGCCTGCCGTCCCTCCGCCCACGATGACAATACGCTGGGGCCCTACCGTCATGCCGACTGCCTCACTGCGATTATTATTGAATGCCTTCATTATCCCGGCTCACGAGAGTCGGCGCAAACCACAAAAAAAAGGCGCAACCCGCTAAGGTTGCGCCTTTCTTGGCCTGCTTCCAGCGGTGTGTTAGAACACCGCTTTCACGGTCAGAGCCACACGACGGTCGTTGACGAACCAGGAGCGGCCGGTCTCCCGACCTTCGCCATCCAGTTGCATCAGGGTTTCCGTCTGGGTATTGGCCAGGTTGGTACCCTGCAGGCCGATGGAGATTTCATCGGTCAACTGATAGGTTACCGAGCCATCCAGGAAGCCCGCATCGTTGTTCCAGATTGGCTGGCCACTGATTACATCACGAGTGGTCACCAGGTACTTGGACCGCCAGTTGTAAGCCAGACGGGCCGACCAATCGTTCTTCTCGTACATCACCACAAAGTTCGCGGTGTGCTCGGACTGACCACGCAACGGGAGACCGGACAAGGCCGCCGGATCGAACGGCTCCAGGCCGGGCTGAGGCGTCGGGTTTTCCTCCGGATCCGCTTCGGTAGCGATACCACTGCCGGAGAAGTTCGGAATACCCTCCGAGTCGATGTAGGTATAGTTCGCCTGGATACCGAAGCCATCCCAGGGCTCAGGCAGCATATCGTAGAACTGCTGATAAGCCAGTTCGATACCCTGCAGCTTACCTTCCTCACCATTGCGGGTGGTGGTGAACTCCACGGTCTGAGTCGTACCAGTGCTCGGGTTGGTGAATGTCCTTGGCAGCGCACCTTCGATAAAGAAGTTCTTCAGGTCTTTATAGAAGAGACTGGCGGTCAATGAACCTACCGGCGCGAAGTACCACTCCAACGACGCATCCCACTGAATGGACTCCATGGGCTGCAGTGCCGGGTTGCCACCGTTGCCGGTCCAGACGACATCGCCGACCGACAGGATGTCGGTGCCGCTATCTTCCGGTCCGGGCTCAACCGGAGCATCGTCATCCACCGTTACCCGGGTAGTGTTCAGGCCACGCGCGCCCAGAACCGCCTGATTACGCACTTCCGACATGTCCGGCAGCGCAATGGCCTTGGACACGGCAAAGCGGCTGATCAGGTCGTCGGTAAGCTCGACTTTCAGGTTCAAACTTGGCAGTACACCATCCCAGTCGGCGGTTTCGCCCAGCTCATTTTCATCGTAGTCGTTACCGAATGCTTTCTCGGTATCACTCAGCCAGTTGTTGGCGTCGCGGGAATACGACAACAGCGTGGTAACCTCATCCAGCCAGTCCTGCTCTGACTCGAACAACGCCGGGTCAAACGGGCCCACCTGGTCTTCCGCCCACTTGCGAATGGCGCCACGGTCGCTCAGGTCGGTCGGCGCGCCCTCCGGAATAGGCTGACCAATCAGGTCCGGGAACTGCACCGAACCGGCGGCATCGCGGGTCAACTCAACATAGCGCAGGCCAATGTTACCGCTGTAGCGCAAAGCGGAGGCATCGGAACCAAAGTCCAGACGAACGTAGGCAGCCTTGTTGGTTTCGGTGGTGTCATACACCTCCGCCGGAGCAAAGTAGGTGCCAGGAATCACTTCATCACGTGTGGCGTACGGTTCCCAGGCGCCCTCGGCACCCGGGTTGTTCTGGGGCAGCTCGCGACCGGCAATCACTTCTTTCAGCAACTGCTCGGTGGGGAAAATGAAGCCGTCGCCCGGAATGGACACGACACCACCGCGATGGAAGTCCGACCAGTCGACATACTCAAAGTCATCACGGATTTCCGGGTCCAGTTCGGACAGCCACAGTGCACCCTCGCCACCGTTTGGCGCCCACTCCGCACCGATGTGACCCCAGTTATAGGAGGTGCTGCGGACGACCTGGTTACGCTCGGCATAACGCACACCCGCCTTGACGGAGCGGAAGAAGTCGCCATTGTCGAGGTAGTGGGTCATATCGAAGCGCGCGGCCCGGGACTCACCCTCGGAGCGCTCGTAGTGGTCCATGGCGGAACGCAGCCAGTAGGAATCCAGATCCTGGAAGTAGTTGGCATCGCCATTCGGGTCATTGGAGAAACCCGGGAAATCGGTGTCGTACCATTCGGGGTTGGCATCACGACGACCATCCCATGGCTCAACAATGGCCAGACGGGGCGTGTCGCCCACGATGCTGAAGTTCTGCAACGCGTACAGGCCGCTGGCGACCTGCAGATCGTCATCTTCAGTGGTGGCATCGACAAACTGCACATCACCCACAAACTCCCACGCATCGCTGGGGGTCCACTTCACATTGAAGCTGAGATCGTCCACGATGGTGCGGGTATCTTTGTAGCGGGTATCGGCCTGGAACTTCTGACCGAAATAGTCGTTGGTGGTAGCGTAACCTTCCGGTGCTTCGCCTTCTCCCTCCCAACCACGGGGCACACGGCCTTCACCACCGCGCCAGCCACCACCATCGGTGATATAACCGGATTCGAAGATACTGTCGCTGTCGAATGCGAACTCAGTGCCGGGGTACGGACGAGCGCGACGGTTCTCACTCACAGTGCCATCGTCGTTTTCGTCACCGTAGCCACCCTGGTACTTGATCGCGTTCTCTTTCCAGCTCAAACGGGCGTCGGAGCGCAGGAACTCAGCCGTGGCTTCCAGGGTTTCATCCGGGCTGGCCCACTGAACGGCGGCGGCAAAGCCCTGACGGACGCGATCATCTTCTTTGGTGAAGAAGTTCGAGCCGTTGGTCATCCACACCTGGCCGTCTTCCATGGCAACGCTTTCCGGCGCTCCCAGGGTAGCCGCCTGGTATTTCACGAACGCGTCACTCTGGATACCGTGGGAGGTACCGATCAGCTCGGAGTAGGAGGCGTTCACCAGGAAGCCGAACTCACCGAGGTCCTCGGTCAGCCAGCGGTTGCTGTACAGGGCGGATACGGTGGGAGAGGCCTCCTCAGCCATATCGCCATAGGAGACATCGCCGGTAAAGGCGATCATCTGGCCGTCCTGATCGAACGGTTTACGGGTTTTCAGGCTGACCGTACCGCCAATACCGCCTTCAATCATGTCAGCGGACTGGTTTTTGTACAGATCCACACCGGCCATCAGCTCTGGCGGCACGTCCTGGAAGTTCAGGCCACGACCGGAGTTGGCGGTAAAGGAGTCACGACCGTTGAACTCGCTTCGGGTTGCGCTCATACCGCGGATTACCGCGCCACTGCCTTCCACACCGAAGTGGTCCGGGTCGTCCGGCGCCTGGAAACGCTCAATCGATACACCGGGCATGCGCTGCATGGCTTCCAGCACACTGCGGTCGGGCAGCGAGCCAATGTCTTCTGCGGAAATGGCATCAACAAAAGTGTCTGCGTTGCGTTTGATGTCCTGGGCATTCTCCAGGTTCTGACGAACGCCGCTGACGAGGATTTCTTCAAGGAGAGGAGACTCTTCCGACGCGGTCTGCGCCAGAGAGGGTGAACCCATTGCCATAACACATATGGCGAGCATCGACTTTTTAAAGGTGATGCCTTTTTTAACGTTGTCGCGATAAACCATAGCGCTTTACCCCGTTGTTATTATGTAACACAGTATCGACCGGCAGCGCGCCCAGAGGAACCCAACTGCCTGTAAACACTTACCTGATTATTCTGTAATAGTCATTCAGACCACTATATCGATAGTGCACCATGTTCAACTAATAGTCAAACAGTAAATTAGACGAAAATGTGGCATCTGTAACCTCCCCTTATGAGACTGGAGTCTCAACCGGAAAAGCAGCCTTTGACGCCAAATTGTCATACAATACAGCATGGCACTCGACCTTTATGCCCTGCATCGCTATAATCGCCGCACCCGTTAACCCCTCAGGTTCTGAGCGGATAGCGGACCGTTCCTAGAAGGTTTCAGGAAGATTTGCGCAAAATCATTACTCTTTATTAACCACCAATCGGGATGTGTACTGTGGCCACCAATAATCCGTCTACTACGCGACCACACAGCCGAGTCGAACCCCTGAACGAGCCGGATAACGTTCTACCTGGGCTCTCCATCGACAACCTGATTTTCGGGCTCGACCACGGCCAGCTTAAAATCATGCTGGTCAAGCACAATGTGGGGCCGGGTAAGGGGAAGTGGGCACTTCCCGGTGGGTTTATCAAGCAGAATGAGAACCTGCGTGACGCCGCCGCCCGTCTGCTCGAGGAACTGACCGGGGTGCGCGACCTCTACCTGGAGCAACTGAAAACCTTCGGACGAGTGGACCGTTTCCCGAATGAGCGAGTGGTTACCATTGCCTACTACGCCCTGGTGAGTGCCGAGAACTACACCCTGGTCGCCGGCCGCAATACCTCGGATGCCATGTGGTTCGATGCCAAGGACCTGCCCGAGCTGATCTACGACCACTCCGAGATCGTCGAACACGGCCTGAACTTCCTGCGTCACAAGGTCTGCCACGAGCCCATCGGCTTTAACCTGCTGCCGGAGAAGTTCACACTGCTGCAACTGCAGGAGCTGTACGAGGCCATCCTCGATGTGAAGCTGGACAAGCCCAACTTCCGCCGTAAGATGATGAAAATGAACCTGCTGGCTCCCTGCAACGAGAAACAGAAAGGCGTACCGCACCGGGCGGCGAACCTGTACCGGTTTGATTCCGCGGCTTATGAGCGGTTGACCGACAAAGGGTTCTCGTTCGAGTTCTGATGAGACGCCCTACCTGGCGCGGGTGGCACAGTACCGTTGTATATAGTCACCATGAGAGGGTAACGCGGCCGCCGTTTTGGCAACAGCTTCTTTCAGATGCCGCATATTCTGGATGAGCGCGCGCTCTGGTACACGATCCACCAGGGCATCATAGGCTCGGGGGGTGATGCCCTGCCCCAGCATTACCGCCAACCAACTGTGAGGCGTGAACAGGTCCTCCGGCGAGGGAATGATCCGACCACTTCCCCGGAAGATCTCCAGTTTTTCAGCCAGGGTATCGGGAATCTCCATATCGCCCACATAGCGCCAGAACTCCGTGTCCCTCCGGTTCGTGGCACTATAGTGAAGAACAATAAAGTCCCGAATGCGCTCGTAGTCGTCCGCCATCACCCGATTGTAATGCGCTATCTCAGCGTCATTAAACCCTCGACCCGGCCACAGATTCAGAAGTCTCTGAATCCCCATCTGGGTCAGGTGGATGCTGGTCGATTCCAGCGGCTCGATAAAGCCGCCAGAGAGGCCAATCGCCACACAGTTCTTCTCCCAGAAAGTCCGGCGGTGCCCGGTACGAAACGACAAGGGGCGAGGATCAGCCAGCGCCTCTCCCTCAGCCCCTTCAACCAACCGGCGATGCACTTCATCCTCACTCACAAACGCACTGGCGTAGACATAGCCATTACCCATCCGCTCCTGCAGGGGAATCCGCCAACGCCATCCTCCGCGGTCGGCAGTGGCACGGGTGTACGGGTCAGCCATGCCGGAGCCTGTGGTTGGCATAGCGAGCGCCCGGTCACAGGGGAGATAGCGACTCCAGTCCACGAAGTCGCTCCCCATGGCACCTTCAATCAGCAACGATTTGAAACCACTGCAATCAATGAACAGGTCTCCCTCCAGCACCTCGCCGTTGCGTAGTGTCAAGGAGCGAATCTCCCCCTGATCCGGGTCCCGCTGGACACCCTCAATCAGCCCCTCAACACGACGAACGCCTCGTTGCTCGGCGTAGCGGCGCAGTAACTGACCGTAGCGCCTGGAGTCAAAATGGTAGGCGTGGCGCATGGTGGATAAAATGGTATCT
The DNA here is from genome assembly GCF_026153455.1 of Marinimicrobium sp. C6131. Taxonomy (NCBI): domain Bacteria; kingdom Pseudomonadati; phylum Pseudomonadota; class Gammaproteobacteria; order Cellvibrionales; family Cellvibrionaceae; genus Marinimicrobium; species Marinimicrobium sp. C6131. Next base: position 4,199,779 of record NZ_CP110629.1, on the reverse strand, counting down.
ACGCCACCTTGTGGCGGGGAAAAACGCCCGAGACGAGCCGCCATCGCGCAAAGGTTGTACTGGGTAATGTCGCCTGCCGCATCGGGAGGCGCAACGCCTTTGGCAGACAATGCCCGCAAGCGAAGCCAGAGTTGATGAAAAGCAAACTCCGGCGTATCACGCCCAAAAAAGCCGAACGGGTGGAAATAGCGCTCGCCAACGTTCAGCCAATCAACAAACTCAATACCAACCTTGAAAGTCCCGCCGCACTCACTCAAGAACTCATTTTCATTCAAACCGAGAAATTCGTTGAACTCGATCAATGGCGGAATGGTGGCCTCACCGACGCCAATCACACCAATATCCTCAGACTCCACCAGAGTGATTGACAAGCCGGGGGCGGCCATTCGCGCAATGGCAGCGGCGCACATCCAGCCGGAAGAACCTCCACCGACAATAACGACATCGCTCACTGCGTACGGCTCGTCTTTGCTATCGGCATCAGGGACTGAACTTACGTTCATGCGCGCGCTCGCTTCTTGGGACGGAAGCCATGCGCCACCACTTCGCTCACCAGATCCCGGTGGGTCGGTACGGCGCTCAAGGCGTTGTGACTCTGCTGGCGAATGCTTTCAAACTCCCGCTTTGCGTCTTCATAGAAACGCAATGCGCCGGCACGGGCCGAAATATCGGTTTTGAAATCCATCCCATAAAGAATGTATTGCCAGCTATTCTCGTCAAAAATATCGTGGCTGGCATCGATATCCAGAAACGAAGGCGGCCTGTGTCGCCACTGCTCCAGCTTGCCTTTCAGATAGTCGGAAGCCGACGCGGGGTCCCGGTTGTCACGCCAAAAGGCCGTGTCCGTTCGCTGGCTCAAATAATAGTGAAGCTTGATAAAGTCGATGACATGCTCGAACCGCTTTGTCATGGCCTCATTGAACTGTTTGGCCGAGCGCTCGGTGTCGCCCGACCAGGGGAAGAGGTTGCACAGCATGAGGGCGGCCACCTCGGCGAAACTGATTCCGGTCGCCTCCAGCGGCTCGATAAAACCGACCGAGAGTCCTATCCCCACACAGTTTTTGTACCACTGGACCTTTCTGAACCCGGCCTCGAAAGACAACTGCCGATGTTTCAGTTCATCGGCTTTCGGCCCCACATACCGCCTCAGAGTATCCAGTGCGGCATCGTCGCTGCAGTGCGAAGAGGAATAGACATAGCCGACACCGCGTCGATTGTGAAGACCGATATCCCAGGTCCAGCCAGCGTCCTGGGCTGTGGCATAGGTGCAGGAGGGAATCGGCGCACCGGGCCGGTCATAGGGTACCTGCATGGCGACGGCCCGGTCGCAGAACAGCTGGTGTTTATAGGAGGTAAACTCCGACCCCAGGGTTTCCCCGATCAGCCGCGCCCGGAAGCCGCTGCAATCAATGTACAGATCAGCCTTGAGTTCACCATTGGCACGCCCCTGCAAAGAGCCAATTGCGCCGTTTTCATCAAGCTTTACCTCATCGATCGTATCGATCAGTCGCTTCACCCCCATATCCATCGCACGCCGGCGCACCACCTGCGCCAGTTTGCCCGCATCGAAGTGATAGGCATAGTTCAATGGGGCATTGTAATTGGGATGGGTAATGAGTTTGGGGGCAAGCTTGGCATCCACCACCCGCTCCTGCACCGTGCAGGCTTCCGCCCAGGGCACATCTCCGGCTACGCCGAGCAGCCAATAGGGCAGAAGGTCCATATCGGTGTGCTGGGAGCATACCTGGAAGGGATGAAAATAGGTGTCATCCGGCGCGTCGGCCGGATTGCGTTTCCAATGATTGAACCGGATGCCCTGTTTGAAGGTGGCATCCGCTTCTCGAATAAGTTCGCTTTCGTCCAGGCCGATTCGGCCCATCGTTTTGCGAATGATGGGAAAGGTACCCTCGCCTACACCGACAGTACCAATCTCATCAGATTCCACCAGGGTAATGGAAACCCCGCCGGGGGTATCCGCCGCCAGCATCCGCGCCATATAGGCCGCGGTGATCCAGCCTGCGGTTCCACCCCCAACGATCAGGACGCTCTTGCTCATTTCAGCACCTCATTACACATACGTTGGAATGTTCAAGAGCGTCCTTCATGGCTCACTTAGAAGTCAACCCCCACGTGCAGACTGATACGCCGGTCGGTGACAAACACCCCGCGATCAACATACCGTCCATCAAGGATTTCCATCTCGGTTCTCTGATCTTCATCAGTGATGTTCTGCACGTTCAGCTTGACGTTGACGGAGTCGGTCAACTGGTACGAGATGCTGCCATCCAGACGACCGGACGCCGCCGCGTAGACGGGTAACCCGAACTGGACCTGCTCACCACTGAACGGATCGGTATAGACGTTGGTCGTGCCCGAGTCGTTGGTGGTGGTGAGGTAGCGATCCCGCCAGTTCCACGCCAGCCGCGCGCTGAATTTATCCCAATCGTACAGCAGAGTCGTCGAGTAGGACCACTCCGACAAGCCGATGACCGGGACACTCAGTTCATCGCCATTGATGTCCAGCGCAAATGCGTCGGGCGAATCGTTGTCGATGTAAGTGACGTTGGCATCGACACCAAACCCGCTCAACCAACCCGGAAGATTGTCAAAGTAGGTGCGCCCGCCGAGCTCGAAGCCACTGATGATCGTGTCTTCCTCGGCATTGAAGTTGGTCCGACTGGAAACGGGACCATTGAGGAACGTACTGCTGCCACCATCAGCGGGCGCGGATTGCGGGTAGTTTTCTTCCGCAAAGAAGTCACTCGCCGGCGCCGAGAAGTTGTTGAAGGTAATGTAATTGTCGATCGTCTTGTGGAAGAGCGACATATACACCGAGGACCCTTTCCGCGGATACCATTCGAGCGAGATGTCGTGGTTCAGGGAAATTTCCGGCTCGAGGAACGGGTTACCCGTGGTGTTGGTGTAGCCCGAGAAAATGGCGGGTATCGACACATCCTCGTCCGGATACTGGGCTTCCAGTTCATCGTTGATGGGGTTTTCCGTCGTCTGAATACCAGCGGTCCCCTGTGCACGGATGTCCGGGTAACGCGGCGGAGTCAGCGTTCGGGTCAGCGCGTAACGGGCAACCCAGTTCTCAGCCGGCTCGAACTTGATGTTCAACGAGGGCAGGAAGTAATCTTTTTCCAGACTTCCCGCTCGTTCCGTCTCATAGCCTACGCTCTCCTGAGTCAGCGGTGGCTGTTCCCCCTCGTTTTCCTCCTGCCACGCGGCGACATTTTCGATACCACCCATGGCTTCAACGGAGTCTTCCGCATCGGACAGACTGGCGTAATAGCGCGCGCCGCCGCTGAAGGTGAAGTTACCCTGGCTTTCGATATCATAATTGACCCAACGCAGACCGACATTACCGCTGAAGCGGGTAAACCAGCTGTCACCCTCGTTCGCGAAGCCCAACATGGCATAGACGGACTGTGTCTTGTGCTTCGTTTCATAGAACGAAGGCAACTGGTCAAAATTCCGGTTGCGAAGCGTGTCTTCGTTACTGTAGAGGTAGGTAGTGGCCGCCGGGTCAGTGCACTGATAGTGGAGATCGGGGCCACAGGCCAGGTAGGTATCGTAAACGCGATCGAACTGCTCGGAGGCGTTCACCTGATCGCTACCGACCCAGACACCGCCGAGCGGCGGCACATCCCCTTTAAAGAAGTCCGAAAACTCCTCAAGGTAAAAGTCGCCATCCGGGGCGGTGTTTACGTAAGGCCGGGGCACGCCATTCCAGTCACGCCCGGTTGCGGACCACCAGGTACCGACAAAGCTATCGGACTCCTCACGGTCTGCAACCCGTCCGCCAACGGCCAGTTTCTTGAAGAAGCCGTCGCCGATATCGAAGTTCGCGTCCAACTGGAAGGCATGCGCTTCGCCTTCGTTTTCCATATCCAGCCAGTTGATCCGGGAGAGCCCGGTATCCGCAGGGTCGGTCGACAGCGGAGTCTCGAAGCTGGCCGCCGGCCGGTCGCCTGACATGTCCAGGTTGGTTTGGGCGATTGCCGGAAGCACGGTACTGCCAAGGCTGTACTTGCCCGAACGCGATTCAGCTTCAACAAACTGGTAACTACCGCTCAGGTCCCAGGTATCTTCCTCATACTTGAAGCCGGTGCTGTAGTCGGCGGTACGGCTGAAGGAGGGCGTAAAACTCGAGTTCGGCGATACATTGAGGCCCGACGTCAGATTCGGGCTGGAGATCGCCCCCCGGACGAACACGCCATCGTCAAAAACCGCACCGTCCATGACACCCACCGGGGCGCCGGGCTCCAGCGCCAGAATCTGGCTGTCACGGTCGCTTTCACGCTCGGAAATGAACGTGGTGTGGAACAGTTCCAGATTATCGTTCGGCCGCCACTGAAGGGCACCATAATAACCGTTGCGAACGCGCTCAAACTGGTCCTGGGTGTAGCGCACGCCGCCGGGCGCGTAGACCCGCTCGCCTTCATATTCGGTCGCGTAGTAAGGCGGAACGATGATGTTGCTGTCGTGAGAGGCAATTTTCGAGTACGCCACATCCAGCAGAACACCGAACTCACCGATTTCTGTGTCAAACCGGTTCGACACCATACCCGAGGCTGCCGGCGTAACCTCATCGGAGAAGTCACCATAACTGCCGGAAAGTGCCGCATTGGCCTCAAAGCCATCAAAATCGAATGGCATGTGGGTCTGCAGATTGACCGTACCGGACACCCCACCTTCAATCAGGTCCGCCCGGCTCGCCTTATAGACAGTGACCGCCGACAGGAGCTCAGGCCCGACATCCGCCCAACTGAGGCCAGAGCCGCCATTCGCGGAAAACACTTCCCGCCCATTGATCAGGGTTTTCGTCTTGTTCAGACCGCGCACCTGAATGCCCGACCCCTCGAAGGCAAAACCATCCGGCGAGCCCTCGGCACCGGCGCGAATCCGGTTCATTGTCACACCGGGGGAGCGCTCCAGAATCTCAAGCAGTGAGGTGCTGGGTACCTTACCCGCCTCATCCAGCACAATCAGGTCGGCCACAGTATCCGAGGCGCGCTTGAGCTCCAACGCACTTTCAAGTGAACTGCGCTGCCCGGTCACCATGATTTCTTCGAGGGGCATACCATTGGTGCCTTGGGCCGGTTGCCCCCCGGCAGCGGCGTCCGCCTCATCCGCACTTTGCGCCAATACTGGCGATGTGCAGGTCATGATGGCCGCCGCCAACAGAGAGCGCCGGAAGAAGTCAGGACTGACACGATCAGTTTCGACAGAGTGCTTGTGGGAATCAAAAGGGGTCGTTTTCATTATTTGCGAGAGCCACCGTTACCGCTGGCTCCTCCTCTTCGTTGTCTGCCACCGGACGCCTTTGCGATACGCCAGGAAAGACGACTGGACAGCGTAATTATTAGAAATACACCGGAGAATTCCGGTGACAAATAGTGCGACGCATAAATAGTTGCATGGACTATTTGCTCAAGTCAACATACTTGTATGCATGTGTGCAATAATATTGTAAGACCATTGTTTTGATGGCGACTATTTTGGAGAACAATAACGGCACTTTTAAAGACGATCGGAGCAATTTATTGCTAGAAAGGCTCACTTAAGACTGAGAGCGCTACGTAACCAGAAAACGGTTGGCCGGGAGGCGCCTGACCATGAAAAGAGGGGATCAAGAGAGTAGACGACCGATATTCGACGCCCGGGGCCGCGTGCTTACCCAGCCCTGATTCTCTTTGCCCCCTTGTAATCCGGGGTCGACTCATTTAATCTTATTGTTTCTTTGACTAGAAGATAATTGAGCGGCCAATCCCCATTATTTTCGATTGGTGATTTTAGATATGTTGATAACCCGAACTCTGGCCGGCGCAATGCTCGGCGGCTTATTGGCAACCGCACCTGCGGCACTGGCACTGGAAGGGCCTGACTACGTCAGCCACAGCCCGTCAGCGGACGCCTTGAGCCTGGTCGGTAAGGAACACATCGCAAACCTCTACGTCGACCCCAATGACGACCCCGGCGTTCGCCGTGCGGTGCGCGACCTCCGGGCCGATATTCAGCGAGTGACGGGAAAGCAACCACAGATCGTGCGCAGCGCCGAAGGGCTGGGCAGCCATGGTGTGATCATCGGTACCCTCGGCAGCAGTGCGCTGATCCAGCAATTGGTCGAGGCGGGCAAACTGGACGTCTCCGGTATTGAAGGCGAGTGGGATGCCTACCACATGCAGGTGGTGGAAAACCCCCTGCCCGGCCTGAGCAAAGCCCTGGTGATTGCCGGCGCCAACAAGCGCGGCGCGATCTACGGTACCTACGATGTCTCCGAGGAAATCGGCGTGTCTCCCTGGTACTGGTTCGCCGATGTACCCGCACAGCAACACGACTACCTGTACATCGATGGTCACCTGAACCTGCAGGACCAACCCAAGGTAAAGTACCGGGGCATTTTCATCAATGATGAGGCCCCCGCCCTGACCGGTTGGGTGCAGGAAAACTACGGCGACTATAACCACGAATTCTACGAACATGTGTTCGAACTGATTCTGCGCCTGAAAGGCAACTTCCTCTGGCCCGCCATGTGGAACAACGCCTTTGCCGACGACGATGAGCAGAACATGATTCTGGCGGACGAATACGGCATTGTGATGAGCACCTCCCATCACGAGCCGATGATGCGCGCCGACAAAGAGTGGAACCGCTACGGCGAAGGCCCCTGGGAATACTCCACCAACCCGGACAACCTGTACGAATTCTGGGTGGACGGCGCCGAGCGCAACAAACCCTACGAAGGCGTTTACACCCTGGGCATGCGCGGCCAGGCCGACACCCCCATGAGCGAAGGTCAGAATATCGAACTGCTCGAGCGTATCGTTGCCGACCAGCGTGAGATTCTGCAAAACGTTTTTGATGACCGCTCCATCGAAGAAGTGCCCCAAGTCTGGACGCTCTATAAAGAAGTGCAGTACTTCTACGAAAAAGGTATGCGCGTACCCGACGACGTCACTCTGCTGTGGGCGGACGACAACTGGGGCAATATTCGCCGCCTTCCGACGCCGGAAGAGCGCGACCGCAGTGGCGGCGCCGGTGTTTACTACCACTTCGATTATGTGGGCGGACCCCGCTCCTATCGCTGGATCAACGTGACCCCGATCGCCAAAGTCTGGGAGCAGATGAATCTGGCCCGGGAATACGAGGCCGACCGGATCTGGATCGTCAATGTGGGCGATATAAAACCCATGGAGTATCCCACCGAATTTTTCCTGCGCATGGCCTGGGACCCGGAGTACTGGAACCGCGAGCGCCTGCCCGAATTCGGACGTCGCTGGGCCGAGCGGGAGTTCGGTGCCGAGTTCGCCGAGCCCATCGCCGAGTTGGTCACTGGCTACACCCGGCACAATGGCCGCCGCAAACCCGAACAGCAGAGTGCCGATACTTACAGCCTGCTGAACTATCGCGAAGCCGAGCGCATCGAGCAGGAGCTGGCCGCGCTTACCGAGCAGGCCAACGCCATTTATGCGCAGTTGCCCGAAGCGCGGCGCGATGCGTTTGATCAGTTGGTGCGCCATTTGGTACGCGCCAGCGCCAACATCACCCGTATGTACATCGACCAGGCCCGCAACCAGTTGTTTGCCGAGCAGGGCCGGGCCAACGCCAATGACTACGGTCAACTTGCCCGGGAGCGCTTCCGGCACGACGCCGAGCTGGAGGCTCATTACCACACCGAGATCAGCGACGGTAAATGGAATCACATGATGTCCCAACCGCGCATCGGCTACACCCACTGGAACAACCCGCCGGAGAATACCGCGCCACTGATTTACGACTACCAACCCCACAGCAAGCCCGACATGGGCGTTGCGGTCGAGGGCATGGAGCGGGCCTGGCCGGTACCGGGTGCCTATGCGCTGCCCACCTTCAGCCCTTACGGCGCGGAGAGCTACCGGATCGAGGTGTTCAACAAAGGCACCGCGTCCTTCGAGTTCACCGCCGAAACCAGCGACGAGTGGATTCAGGTCAGCCAGCGCAAAGGCACGGTGAACGAGTTGGTAGCCCTTGATGTCAGTATCGACTGGAATCGGGCGCCGGTCGGCTCCCATCAGGGTCACGTGTTTGTGAAGGGCACCGGCTGGGGCGGCGCCCGCGTGCAAGTGGAAACCTTCAAGCCCGAGCCCCGCGTGGCCAGGCAGGTGGAAGGTTTCGTGGAGGCCAATGGCTACGTCAGCATTGAAGCCGGCAATTTCCATCGTAAGATGGACCGGAGTGGGCACCGCTGGGAGGTGATTCCGCAACACGGGCGTACCCAATCTTCGATCAGCACCTTCCCGATTACGGACACCGAATTTGAAGATCCGGCCGAAAGCCCTTATGTTGAGTACGACATTTACTTTTTCAGCACCGGCGAGTTCGACGTCCACGGGCTCTTTGCCCCCAGCCTGGACCTGGTACCGGGGCGGGGTTTGCGCTATGCCATCGCCTTTGACGATGCCGAGCCCCAGGTCGTGGACATTCTGGAGGACCTGAGCAACGAGGCCTGGGAAACCGCGGTCAGCGACGGTGTGCGCCGCTCGGTGAGCACCCATACCATCCGCGAACCGGGTCTGCACACCCTGCGGATCTATCGGGTTGACCCGGCGGTCACGCTGCAGAAGTTGATGATTGATACCGGTGGTCTGAAGCCGAGCTACCTCGGACCACCGCAGAGCCAGCGTCGCTGAGCACGCGGTCTGAGAACGCCCAATTGATATAAGCCATCCCAGTGAATAGGACGGATATGAAAATTACAGACGCCAAGGTCATTCTGACCTGCCCGGGCCGCAACTTCGTCACCGTGAAGATCACCACCGAAGACGGCCTCTATGGCATTGGCGATGCCACTCTGAACGGCCGGGAAAAATCCGTGGTCTCCTACCTGGAAGACTACGTGCTGCCTGCGCTGATCGGTCGGGATGCCCAACGCATTGAAGATATCTGGCAGTTTGTCTATCGCGGCCCTTACTGGCGCCGTGGCCCGGTGGGCATGACCGCTTTGGCCGGGGTGGACGTGGCCCTGTGGGACATCAAGGCAAAGGCCGCCAATATGCCCCTGTATCAACTCCTCGGGGGGCGCAGCCGCGACCGGATCATGACCTATACCCACGCCAACGGCGAGGATATTGAAGCGACACTGAAAGCCGTAGAAAAAGCCCGGAAGCAAGGGTACCAGGCCATTCGTGTACAATGCGGCATTCCCGGCATCGACAAGACTTACGGCGTGCCCACCGGCGGTAAAGCGTACGAGCCGGCGGATGCCGACCTGCCCTCGGAAGAGAGCTGGTCCACGCACAAGTACCTGAATTTCATTCCCCGGGTGTTTGAGGAAATCCGCCGCGAATTCGGCCCGGACCTGCACCTGTTGCACGATGTGCACCACCGTCTGACCCCTATCGAAGCGGCACGCCTGGGCAAAGAACTGGAGCCTTACCACCTGTTCTGGCTGGAAGACGCCGTACCGGCGGAAAACCAGGAGATGTTCCGGTTGCTTCGCCAGCACACCACTACCCCGCTGGCAGTGGGTGAAATCTTCAACAGCATTCACGATTGTCGGGAGCTGATCCAGAACCAACTGATCGACTACATCCGCACCAGCGTGGTTCACGCCGGCGGTATTACCCAGATGCGCCGCATCGCCGACTTCGCCAGCCTCTGGGGCGTGCGCACCGGCAGCCACGGCGCCACCGACCTGTCTCCGGTGTGTATGGGCGCCGCCCTGCACTTTGACTACTGGGTACCCAATTTCGGCGTGCAGGAGCACATGCCCCACAGCGAGCTGATGGAGTCTGTGTTCACCCGCGCCTACCAATTCGAAGACGGCTTTTTCACACCCGGAGAAGTGCCCGGCCACGGTGTGGACATCGACGAAACCGAGGCGGCAAAGTACCCCTACAAGCGGGCCAGCCTCCCCGTTAACCGACTGGAAGACGGAACTTTATGGCACTGGTGATCCGGCCCGGTGCCCTGTTCCGTTCGATGTTTGACCCTATAGACGTTTGACCAAAAAGAGAGATATCACGTGACCGACACCAACCCTAAATCTCAGCAGAAGTTCTCCTCGGCGCCATTGGTGACGCACATGTACACCGCTGACCCATCAGCCCATGTGTTCGAGGGGAAAATCTACATCTACCCCTCTCACGACGTAGAGGGCGGCGTGCCGTTCAATGATGATGGCTCCCACTTTTGTATGGAGGACTACCATGTGTTCTCCATGGATGAGCCCTTCGGTGAGGTGACCGACCACGGTCTGGCGCTCTCGGTGAAAGATGTCCCCTGGGCGGCCCGCCAGATGTGGGCACCGGACTGCACCGAGAAGGACGGCAAGTATTACTTCTACTTCCCCGCCAAAGATCCGGACGATGTGTTCCGCCTGGGCGTTGCCGTCGGTGATCGCCCGGAAGGCCCCTTTGAGCCGCAACCCGAGCCCATCAAAGGCAGCTTCAGTATCGACCCCGCCGTGTACAAGGACGGTGACGACTACTACCTGTACTGGGGCGGCATCTGGGGTGGCCAACTGCAGCGCTGGACCACCGGCACCTTCAGCCAGCAGGATCAGTACCCCGCCGACGACGAGCCGGCCCTGTGCCCGAAAGTCGCCAGGCTGCGCGACGACATGCTCGAGTTCGCCGAAGCGCCACGGGATATTCTGCTGCTGGATGAAAATGGCGAACCGCTGAAAACCGGCGACAACGCCCGGCGCTATTTTGAAGGCCCCTGGGTACACAAATTCCAGGACACCTACTACTTCTCCTACAGCACCGGCGACACGCACTGCATCGCCTACGCCACTGGCGACAGTCCCTATGGGCCATTCACCTACCGGGGCATCATGCTGGAGCCGGTATTGGGCTGGACCAACCACCACTCAGTAGTGGAGAAGGACGGGAAGTACTACCTGTTCTACCACGACTGTGAGATCTCGGGCGGTGAGACGCACCTGCGCAACATCAAGATGGCCGAGTTGATTCACAACGAAGACGGCAGCATCCAGACCGTGAGTGCGTTTGAGAAGTAATTTAGCGTGAGGTTACGGCGGATGCGCCTTTGGCTTATCCGCCGTAACCATAAAGCGACGCCCCTATTTCTTCTTCGCCAACGGATTCGGCAGATCGGTAATGGTTCCGGCCGCCAACTCCCCGGCCAGGCCCACCGTCTCGTGCAGGGTCGGATGCGCGTGCACCGTCATCGCCAGATCTTCCGCCGAGGCGCCAAACTCCAACGCCAGGCCCAACTCGCCCAGCAGCTCCCCGGCATTCAAGCCGACAATCCCCGCACCCAGCAACTGATCGTTCTCCTTGCGGTAAATCAGCTTGGTTTTGCCCTCGCTGCGACCTGCGCCCAAGGCCCGGCCACTGGCCGCCCAGGGGAACACCGCCGTGCGATACTCGACGCCCTGCTCCTTCGCCTCTTTCTCGGTCAGCCCCACCCAGGCCACTTCCGGATCGGTGTAGGCAATGGAGGGAATGCAGCGCGGTTCCACAATCTTGTGGCCGGCAATCACTTCGGCGGCGGCATGTCCTTCGTGGCTGGCCTTGTGCGCCAGCATCGGCTGGCCGATGATGTCGCCAATGGCGTAAATGTGCGGCACATTGGTCTGCAGCTTCTCGTTGGTGTGGATAAAGCCGCGCTCATCCACTTCGACACCCGCCTTGTCGGCGCCGATTTTCTTGCCGTTGGGCGTGCGGCCCACCGCCACCAGAATCGCATCGTAATTCTGGTCTTTGTCCGGTGCATTCTTACCCTCAAAGCTCACCTTCAGGGCCGTCTTGTTGGCCTTCACGTCGGTAACCTTGGTGGACAGCATGATATTGAAGTTGTCTTTGTTGTACTTGGTGTACACCTGCATCAGGTCCTTGTCCGCCGGCGGAATCAACTGGTCCATAAATTCCACCACATCCACAGTACTGCCGAGGGCCTTGTACACCGTTGCCATTTCCAGACCAATGATACCGCCACCGATCACCAGCAGCTTTTTGGGCACCTCGGGCAGCTCCAAAGCGGAGGTGGAATCCCACACCCGCGGGTCATCCTCGGGAATAAACGGCAGCTTCACCGGCAGAGAACCCGCCGCGATAATCGCGTGCTCAAACTCCACCTCGGTGGTCTTGCCGTCCTGCGTGACTTTCAGTTTGTGGTCGCTTACAAACTCGCCCACGCCCTGTACCACCTGTACCTTGCGCTGCTTGGCCATACCGGCCACGCCTTGGGTAAGCTTGCTCACCACGCCTTCCTTGAACTTGCGGATCTCATCCAGATCGATCTTGGGCTTGGAGAAGGTCACGCCGATGTCTTTGCCGTGGGCGCCCTCATTGATCACCTGGGCGACGTGCAACATCGCCTTGGAGGGAATACAGCCCACATTCAGGCACACGCCGCCCAGGCTGGGGTAGCGCTCCACCAGGACTGCGTCCAACCCCAAATCCGCCGCCCGGAAGGCCGCCGAGTAGCCGCCTACGCCGCCACCCAATACCAAAACCTGTGTCTTCAGAGTGTCTGCCACGGGAACTGTCTCCTGTTGTCGGTTCGAAGCAGCCCCTGATACTAATGACTCTGAACCCAAAAGCCAATAAACTGGCCCCCGACAGCCAGAAACAACCATAAACGCGCCCAGGACAAAGGCCACGGCATGAGCGAACCCCGCGGACAATTTTCCTCCAAAATCGGCTTTCTGATGGCCGCCTCCGGCTCCGCGGTGGGGCTGGGCAATATATGGGGCTTTCCCACCCAGGCCGCCAGCAACGGCGGGGGCGCCTTTGTGCTGGCCTACCTCGTACTCGCCTTCCTGCTCGCCTACCCGGCCCTGATGGCCGAACTGGTGATCGGCCGCCACGCCCGCGCCAATATCGTCACCGCCCTGGACCAGTTGGGCGAGCGCCCCATCACCAAGCGCCTCGGCCGCGCCGTGGGCTACTACGGCGTGCTGATCGCCGGGCTGATTCTGAGCTTCTACGCCATCGTCGCCGGGTGGATGCTGGCGGAGTTCGGCAAACCCGTGGCGCACCTGATCGGCTGGAGCAGCGCCGAACAGTGGCTGGGCGGCGACAGTCTGGCCCGCAACCTGCTGGTGTGCGGCATCTTCACCGCCTTTACCGTGGCGATTATCGCCAAGGGCGTGGAAGACGGTATCGAAGCCTGGTCCACCCGACTGATGCCCCTGCTGTTTATCATTCTGCTCGGGCTGATCCTCTACGTTCTGGTGCAGCCCGGCGCCACCGACGGCCTGAAAACCTATCTGGTCCCCGACTTCCGACAACTGGCGGACCCCGGCCTGCTGCTCAGCGCCATGGGGCAGGCTTTCTTCTCGCTCTCCCTGGGCGTGGGCACCATGCTGATCTACGGCTCCTACCTGCGCAAAGACGACAGCCTGCCGCGCATGGGCGCCGCCGTCACCCTGCTGGACATCAGCATCGCCTTCACCGCCGGACTGCTGATCCTGCCCGCCATGTACGTCGCCCAACATCAGGGCATCGCCATCTACGGCGAGAGCGGCGAACTGCTGGCCGGTCCCGGCCTGATTTTTCAGGTACTGCCCAGCCTGTTCGCCAACATGGGCGGCGCCGGCCTCTGGCTGAGCATCGCCTTCTTCGCCCTGATGAGCATCGCCGCCCTTACCTCCTCCATCTCCATGCTCGAAGCGCCCGTCTCGGTGGTCACCGAACGCTCCCGCCTCAAACGCACCGGTGCCGCCTGGAGCATCGGTGCCCTTATCTTCGCCGTCAGTGCGCTGATCATCGCCAACATGGCCACCCTGTTCGACGCCACCGTCTCGCTCACCACCGAATACAGCCAGCCGCTGCTGGGCATCGCCCTGTGCCTGTTCGTCGGCTGGATCATGCACCGCAACCACCTGCTCAACGAACTCAAAGCCGGCCACCAGGACATCGAACACAGCCTGTTCTGGACAATCTGGCCCTTCTACGTGCGCATCATCTGCCCACTGCTTATTCTTCTGGCCTTTATACAGTCCCTGCGATGAACCCTGACCTGAACTCAAAAGACCTCCTCGACGCCGTCAACCAGACCATGCCCTTCGGGAAATACCAGGGGCGCAAGCTGCTGGAACTGCCCGAACCCTATCTGGTGTGGTTTCATGGGCAGGGGTTTCCCAACAGTAAATTGGGGCGGCAGCTCGCGTTGATGTATGAGGTGAAGGTCAATGGACTGGAGGGGATGTTGCAGGAGTTGGTGCGGCGGTGACCTTAAAATCTGATTCCTGTATAACGGGGATTATGCGGGCCAGTTGCCGAAATTCGTACCGGAGGTTTTATGCCAAATTGCTCTAAGGCACGTATGACAGGGGCTTTGGGGCATGTTATAACAGGTGCCAAGGAAAACATAGGCAAACTCCCTGATTTAAAACAGGCAATTTGCCTTTGAATAATATTTGTTAGGCTTCATCAGTTAGAAGAATTAGCTCATTTCAAATCGACCGTATAGGATAATAGATATGGGACCTACAATTGATCAAATCGTACGAATTGCTGCTGCCGGAGGTGGTATGACAATTAATGCGCAAGGAAAAACAGTTGATCAGGTTGTTCGAATCGCCGCAGCAGCCTCAGGCAAGCAAGCGCAGTTAGTTATTCGAAACGTTCAGGGTTATACCGTTGACCAAATGGTTAGAATTGCCGCTGCTGGAAAAGGGTGTGTACTTTTCGACGAAGAGTATTAAATTACATTACTTATACCTTGGATCCAAGCCTAACAGGCGGCAGCAGCCGGAGCCATTTTTCGCTCCTGCGTCGCAACAAATGGTCCGCTGTGCCTGGCTTTAACCAAGAGCTACCGTTGAGGGACTAGAATGAGGCCAGGGTTACCTGAAGACTATTATATTGCCAAGTTCCTTGATCTGGTGGTAATTGGACCTGCGGTTGTGGGATTAGGTGTAGTGATTTGGCAAGCTTTCAGCTGGTTGCAATCAGGCGATTGGCAAGCCATTTCGGTCATTGATTTTTTGCTATGGACTGGTCTCGAAGGCGCTTGGCTAAATGAACCTACCTCTTGGATCGGCCTGTGGAAAATGTTGGACTGGATGCCGTTAAGTGTTGGTGGTATGACCCTCTCTTTTATTTTATTTCTTGCTGTAAATATTTACGTTGTTGTCTCTGGACTTCTCGGAAATTGGTGATGTCATGGATTTCTTACCAAATCTGGTTAACAAGGCGTGCCAATACACCGCCGGGTTATTTATCCAAGTTACCAAAGGTACGATTCGTAGAGTATATTGACATGCGATGAAGTGGGTTAATGCCGAAAATGAGAAAGCCTCATTGCCAGAATCGATCAATTTTTAGGGGTGCGTAGATAATGAAAAAAATTGACTTTCACATTCATACCATCCCGTCGGTACGAGATTCGGACTTCGTATTTAGCATGGACACGCTTATAGACTATGTTCGCGAAAGAAATTTAGATGCAATTGCAGTTACGAATCACGACCTGTTTGATCTCAAGCAATTTTCTCAAATTACTCAAGAACTCGATATTCCAGTTTTTCCAGGCATTGAGATAAATATGCAATCGGGGCATTTGATAGTTATTGATGACGCAGATCGTTTGGATGAGTTTCAGGATAAGGCAGATAAAGTTAGATCGATAATCAAGACGGTAGGGGATTATATTACATTTGACAAGTTAACCGAAATATATGGTGATTTGAGAGAGTATTTGATTATCCCTCATTATCAAAAAAAACCAGCCGTATCGGGAGATGAGTTGAGTGCAATACTACCGTACATGTCCGCAGGCGAAGTAGATTCACCGAAAAAATTTGTCAGAATGTGGAATGATGACAATCAACCCACGCCTGTGCTTTTTAGTGATATGAGAATCAAAGAACACCTAACGAAATTTTCCAGTAGGTCTACATACATTGATTGTGGCGAGATTACTGTGAAGAAAATAAAAGAATGCCTTAGAGACAAAACGAAAGTGTCTCTTTCTCCGCTTGATGGCAACAAGCTTTTTGAGGCACTTCCTAATGGTCAAATGATTTCAACTGGGTTAAACGTCGTCCTTGGGGCGCGATCAACAGGAAAAACCGAAACGCTAAGAACTATTGCTGAACAAATGTACGACCCGCTACATATTGAGCAATTTGATTTAGTGCAAAGAGAAGAGGAACAAGACAAGCGCCTGTTTGAGGGGGCTGTTACGCGCGATAAGGCTCACGTGGAAGAATCTCATTTACTGCCTTTTAAAGAGGTAGTAGACAAGGTTTCCAGCATTGATTTATCTAAAAATGAGAAAGAGGTTTCTGATTATCTTGATTCATTAATGAAGTCAGCATCGGAAACCGCCCTGAGAGACGCATTCTCAAATACAACGATTTTTGAAGAAACGGCTTTCCCTGTATCTTCTGACGATACACTGAAGGCATTGATACGTTCGACTCAGCAGTTAATTGAGAATGTGGACTATAGGGCGATTATTGAAAAGCATGTCGATAAGTCGAAGCTGAGAAGTCTTGCCTGTGAATTGATTGAAGAGCGCTGGCGTCAGGAAGATGAAAACAGAAGAAAAACCGAAGTTAATTCACTAATAGAAGAAATCAAGCAAGCTCTAGACTTAAAATCCGCCGTTGCACCTATTAGTCAAGTAGACTTATACAGTATAGCTCTAGATAAAATCCGCATCAATAAATTTACTGAGATAGTCAAGCTTTTGAAAATCGAAAAAGTTATACACAATGAAAATATTCAGGACTTTAGGGTTGTGGCGAAAAGAAGGCCTTTCAGAGGTGCTCAAGAATTGCATGATAAGCTAGCTCGGCAGGCATCCTTCACGCCGGCTTACAGAGTCTACGATGACCCCTATCAATTTCTTCAAAAATTGAAGTGCATTCCAGAGCTTCCAAATACGGAAATCTACAAGTATTTCTCAAAAATTGATTATAAAATCCTCAATAAGGACGGAGTAGAGGTTTCTGGGGGCGAGCGCTCCGAATTTAGGTTGCTCCAAAAAATAAAGCGTGCTTCGGTTCATGACATACTATTGATAGATGAGCCCGAATCGGGATTTGACAACATTTTTTTAAAACAAAATGTAAATCAGATTATAAAGGATCTATCAAAAACAGTACCCGTGGTAATCGTCACGCACAATAGCACTATAGGAGCTTCTGTCGGAGCGGATTATGTGATCCATACCTTGAAAGAATACCATAACGGAGATGCTATTTATAAAATCTATTCAGGTTACCCTGGAGACACCTACTTAAAAGCTATTGATGGCTCTAGTATTGAAAACTATTCGTCAACTATAAATGCGCTTGAAGCCGGAGCAGACGCTTACAAAGCTAGGAATGAGTTCTATGAGAATATTAAAAATTGATGGCAACAACGGACATTATTCTATTAACGGTGATGATTTTGAATCTATCGATAAACTCGATAAGGAACGCTTGCTAAAGCTGGTCGATCTTGCGCTAACGAAGGAAGTGGAGATGGACGAATATGATCCAGAAATACTTAAGAATGAAGCTCACCGAATCATTTATAGAAGCGTACACAAGAAGCTACGGGAGTTAGTTTTACGTAAAGACGAGTTTTTTGATAAATCAGAAAGAGAGTTTTATGAAACATACGAAAACTATAAAAACTCCTAATATTGATAGCGACTTCTTGGGTAAATTATTTGGGAAGGTCAGTCTTTATGCGCGGAAGATCAAATAGAGACTAGTGTTCTAACTTGAATCTATACATAGCAGAACGGCTGTTGTCGGACAAATTTCCACTACTCTGCAAATTTTCCGAAAAGCGCAACGTAAAGCATTGGGAGGAATCAGTGCAATTTTCAAAAATAATTTTGGTATTGCTCGCATGGTGCATGTCAATTTTGGTGCATGCTGACGATGATGCAGTAGAGAAATACCGAAACTATACACCACAACAACTAACTGATTTACCAGAAAAGGAGCGAAGCAGCTCAGTTCCTATGATATATTCGTTTGCAGCAAGAAGCGGCTTGTCCAAAGGAGCAGAATTACTGTTCGCAATGCAACTGAATACATTGATGTACCCTGGTGTTGATGATTATGAAAATGCCGTAAAGTTATTTCAGAAGGACTTGGGTGACAAAGCTACAGGGGTTCTGACTGTCTGGCAGATCCACAATCTAGAGAAACGTTCGGATTATCAAAAACTGTCAAGAGTTTCATTCCCTTCCGATCATTACAGTAAAAAAACTGACAAATATGCAACAGTTAGCGGAACAATGATGATCCAAGATGAGCGAATCGCGTGGCCGGTTAATCACGTCCAGCTCAAGTGCTACAAAGAAGACAAGTATTGTGAGCTTGATCAACTATACCTCGTATTTCCTAGCGATGATTCTTGGAGCCAAACCTTTAATGTGATGCAAGATACGACGCAGTATTACAATATAACGAACTGGTCCGATGATATTGTTGATGCAGTACCAAGTGATCTGGGTAGCGGCTGTAGAGTTACGGCTCTAAATCTGAATTTTAAGACTAAAGAGTTTTACCAAATCACCAGGAATGGTACTGGAGAGTGTGAGACGATGGGGGTAACACTTCCAAAACTAGAAAGACCTCGAATTGCTCAAATTGTTGATGGAAAAGACATCATAAATAGTCAGTTCGGTGAGCTGCGCAAAAAGGCATTTTCCTTTTTATCCAGTACATTCAGAGAGAAAGTCGAAAAGCTTGAGACGGAGAGCAAGTAAATGCTTAACAAGGTCCTGCTAGGGACAAACCTACGCTGCGCTTCGGTTTGTCCCAGAACACGGCGTTCCGTGTTACCCACAATTGGTGTGCATCTCACCTATTCGGCTTTTGAAAACTTCCTCAACAGCACATCCGCCAACTCATCCTCATAGCAGTACAAATACGCCATAGGCACCCCAAGCACATCCGCCAACCGCTTGGACGTATCCAAATCCGGCAGGTGCTTTGCCCGCTCATACTGGTTAATCCGGGCACTGGCGGAAAACTCAT
The DNA here is from genome assembly GCF_026153455.1 of Marinimicrobium sp. C6131. Taxonomy (NCBI): domain Bacteria; kingdom Pseudomonadati; phylum Pseudomonadota; class Gammaproteobacteria; order Cellvibrionales; family Cellvibrionaceae; genus Marinimicrobium; species Marinimicrobium sp. C6131. Next base: position 4,180,827 of record NZ_CP110629.1, on the reverse strand, counting down.
CAATCCCCGCCAATATCCCCAGTTGCTTTTGTGATAATCCCGCCCGTTTGCGGGCTTCCTTCAGGCGCCTTGAAAACAACGTTTGCACCGACATCGTGACCCTTCTCCACCCCGAAAAGCTAAGAGGGTCTTAGTTTTTCTCTTGACCCGATACTAAGGATTTCTTAGTATTTCCGGATCGACGCACTCAGAAGGGGCGTAATCGATACAGGAACTTGCTTATGGCAGGTCAAGTTAACTCTGAGGTAGGCAGAGTAAGGACTATACAGGATGTCGCTTAAAAACACATTGAGATCACGGATTTGTCAGTTCCACATGGCACCCAACTACCCCGTCAATGAATTCGTCCAGTGGGCTTTTGGGCTGGGGATCGCCAGAACCCGGCTGTTACGGGAACTGGATCAGCTACAGGAGCAATTGGATACCGAGGCGGAAGCGCTACGTAGACACTCTCATACAGCGCTGGTCACCCAGCAGGAGTATTGGTGCTTCTACTGTGAGCAAATACGGGCGCACTACCGGATGCTGCTACGACAGGGGGCGGGCACGCATTAGGCAAGATGATTATAGCGACACATTCGCCTTGACGCCGTTGCGCAACACGCTACAATGCTTTCATAAGCAAATCATTCAAGCACAAGGGTGATAGAAAGGGCATCCGGGCAATTACCGTGAATGGGAACGGGAAACTGAGGTTTGTTCTCAGACGGTAATATCGATGTGCTCAATCATGAGGATTACCACTGATGAACATGGATACCCCCCCGCACCCTGGCGAGTTCATTCTTGCGACCTATATGGCGCCTTTTGGCCTCAGCTGCCGTTATTTGGCCGGTCGGCTGGATGTATCGCCCTCCACCCTGAACCGTCTGCTCAAGCAGCAGAGTGGTATTAGTCCGGAAATGGCCCTGCGTCTTTCCAAGGCTCTGGGCCGGACGCCCGAGAGCTGGCTGGCGATGCAGGACACCTACGACCTCTGGGTAGCAAGCAAGCGCATCAAGTTGGATAAGGTACAAAAAATTGAGCTCGATGCCGCATAACCAAGCCGTAAACGTTGCGCACTGCGTACGCCGGACCTCTATGAATCACCCGATGCCCCTGAACTATGCCCGTTGATCTGAAGGCGCTTTATCCCAAGCTGACCAACTTGTTGCTGGACGCTGTCTTCGTGGTCGATCTGGACGACCAGATCGTCTTTGTGACCGATGCGTGTGAGGCACTGCTCGGGTATCGTGCCGATGAGCTGGTGGGCACGCCGATCACCAACTATGTGCATCCCGATGACCTGGAAGCCACGCGAGCGTCCATTGTTCGAGTGACGAACGGCCAGCCCCACAACGACTTCTGTAACCGTTATATCCACAAAGATGGCACTATTGTCTATATCCTCTGGTCTGCCCGCTTATCCGAGGAGGACGGTGTGCGGATCGGTGTGGCGCGGGATGTGACGGCCCTGAGGCAGGCGGAGGAGAAACTGCGTTTCCTCGCCCATCACGATCCCTTGACCGGGCTTACCAACCGATTGTTGTTCCATGATCGACTGGAGTCGGCCCTGCGCGCAGCCCATCGCCACCAGGCCAGCCTGGCGCTGCTGTTTCTGGATCTCAATGACTTCAAGTACATCAATGATACCCATGGCCATGCCATGGGTGATCGGGTGCTCTGTTTGGTTGCCAAACGGCTGCAAGACTGCGTTCGAGAGACGGACACGGTGGCCCGGATGGGTGGCGACGAATTCACGGTGCTGTTGACGGACATCCAGTCGGTGGAAGCCGTTTACGACAAGGTGGAGGAAATCATCGCCGCCGTAACCGCGCCCCTGGGTGCCGAATTCGGCACTATCAATACGCCGTCCTGCAGTATCGGCGTGGCCTGTTATCCCGCGGACGGGGAAGACGCCGACACCCTGTTAAGCCATGCGGATGACAGTATGTACCGGCTGAAGCGGCAACGTATCCAGGGCTGACCAGCTACACTGTACGCGAGACGGAATACAAATCGGGATCACAACCTGGGAAATCAGACCCTTGTCACAACACTATAAGCACAATGACATACACTGGCTGACGGGGCAGTTTTACGACGTCAGTAACGAGTCGAGGTACCGCGCGTCTATCGAGGAGAGAGTACGACTTGAGTCTCGCCTTGCGTTAGTGGTGGCATCCGTAGTTTTTGCCATGTTTGGCATCAGCGACTACAACCTGCTGGGACTGACCCGAGAGTATTATTTATTGTTGATCATGCGCATCGTGGTGGTCAGCTCATGCCTATCGCTGGCATTTATCATTGGGCGGAGAGGCGGGTATTCCCGAAGCGTATGGCTGCATGCGTTGCCACTGTGGATATTCGCGGTGGGTATTATTCTGATTGTCCCACTGCGCCCAGACAGCTTCTCGACTCAGGTAACGTCCACGGTCGTCGCAATAATGGCCTTTTACCTTCTTATTCCCAATTTACTTACGGTGGCGGCAATAGCAAGCGTCAGTTTGAGTATTGGATTTTTGTGGGCGGCCATTATTTATGTAGGCATATCCCCCGCCGTTACACTCCGTATCGGCCTTCTGTTGATCATGGCCAATATCGTCGGTTACTGCGCCCTGTTGCGAGTGGAATTTCTACAGCGCCAGCAATTTACGCTACTGAACGAGGAGCGCGACCAAAACCGGCAACTGCAAGCCGAGATTGCACACCGAAAGTCACTGGAAGACCAGTTACGCATGGTCGCCGAACATGACGCACTGACAGGCGTCAATAGCCGGGGACACTTTATGAAGCGGGCCGAGGCGCTGCTGCAGCGTTCCCAATGGGAAAAGGCCTCTTTCTGTCTGTTCATGATCGATATCGATCACTTCAAGGACGTCAATGATACCTGGGGGCACACCTGCGGTGATCGGGTGTTGACCAAAGTCGCCGACGTTTGTCGGCACTCATTGCGCCCCACCGACATCATTGGCCGCTTCGGAGGCGAGGAATTTGTGGTGGCGCTGCCAAACACTGATTCAATCAATGCGCAAGCCGTGGCAGAGCGGTTGAAGGAGAATGTCGCCGCGCTGATACTCGAGGGAGAAATGAGCGATCTTCGCCTGAGCGTCACTATTGGTATAGCGATTGCCAACGCCGACGATGATCTGGATGCGCTGATTACCCGGGCGGATAACATGCTCTATGTGGGTAAGCGCGATGGTAGAAATCAGGTCGTGATGTTGAGTTAAGGTGGCCTATAAATAGCGGTAGTGACTTCGAAGCTCTAAACTGTGTCCCAAGCGCCGCCTACTGCTCGTCTGGCGCACTCGCATCCAGAAGCGATATCGCAGAAACCCCCAGCGCCGACGCAATCCGATCCAAAGTACTGAGAGTCACGTTCTTCTCTCCTCGCTCCAGCATTCCAATGTAAGTCCTGTGGACATCCGCCAGGTCCGCCAGCGCCTCCTGGGACAACCCCCGGGCACGTCTTTCCCGACGGACGTTTTCCGCAAAGCGCACGACAAGCTGACAGGGTTGATTCGGTTTGGGCATGCATTGGAATTTGCCCGTTTGCATATTATAGTTCTACATACTATAGTTATCATATCGAACGGCAAGACTATCAGGGATTTTGCTCTATGTCGCTTAAAAACACATTAAGATCAAGGATTTGCCAGTTTCAGATGGCACCCAACTATCCGGTTAATCAGTTCGTTCGGTGGGCTTTTGGCTTGGGGATCGCCAGGACCCGACTGCTGCAAGAGCTGGATCAGTTACAGGAGCAACTGGACACCGAGGCCGAAGCGCTGCGAAGGCATTCTCATACAGTGCTGGTAACCCAACAGGAGTATTGGTGCTTCTACTGTGAGCAGATACGGGCTCACTATCGAATGCTGTTGCGGCAGGGATCGGGCACACACTGAATGACCCTGGATATAGAGCCGCCACCAAGACAACATCCGGTTTTTGCTGTTAAGATCACGGCTCAGCAAGCTGTTAAGTGGTTCACAGCAGCCAACGCGCAGGGTTTGCTATTATCATTCGCTGTCCCGATGGATACCAATACTGAACATGGAGAGTGATCGTGTACGTCCCTCCTATCAAACTGATGGCTGTCGGTCTGGCACTAGTATCAACACTCGTCGCCACACCACTTCTTCTACCTCAAAAAGGATTTGCTATGTCGTTGTTTGGCAAAAAACAGAGTGTCGTTGTAGCCTCCCCTCTTGAAGGCATCATCACTCACCGGGGGAAACCCGCCGCAGGCGCTAAAGTTGAGCAGTTTTTACGCTGGAAAGACGAAAACGGCGAAACCCGCACGGTCGAGACCGACAAGTCAGGGCATTTCCTGTTACCCGCCAGGGAGGACGAAGTCAAAATTTCGTCACTTTCCCGTTTTGTGATTCACCAGAAAATTACCGTTCACTTTCAAGGGGAACAAACCGTTATTTGGTCCCTGGGAACAGCTCATCGGGAGCTCTATGGTGAACTGGGCAAGAAGCCAGAAGACTTCCACTGCGAATTAACCGGTGAACCTGCCACTATGGAAATGGAAGACGGATTGCTATATACGTTGTGCCATTGGAACTAATTCATATTGATCAAAGGAATGACCTATGCCTACCCTAACACCGTTTGAGTCCGCAAACCTCGCTACCCGGGTCTACCTGGTTCAGGACGAGCTGACCGTGGGCGCACTACTGAGTGACCCTCTATTTTCCAGCGACGCCGAACGTAAGACGTCCATGAATGCCAAAGTAGGCGGAAGGTTCATCAGGGCAGCCAAAGACGCCTTCGCCGTCTGCGCCAAAGGCAGCGGTCGGTTCAAGGACGACGTTTTTCTGATCTTCAGAGGCTCAACCAACGCCAACAACAATGCGGACTGGATCAGCAATGCCCGCATTGGGCTTGAATTCTCCCAAACCGGGTTACCCGTGCATATTGGTTTCAATCAGATATTTCGAAGCCTTCTTGGTGATATTCGACAGTTTCTACAACAAAACGTAACAGCTAAGACCACTATACATATTCTCGGACATAGCCTCGGCGGTGCGGTCGCCAACTTAGCCGCTGACTGGGCCAAGAAAAACTATGGGAGAAAAGTCATACTGTACTCATACGGTGCTCCGCGTGTCGGTGGTTTCTGGTTCGCCAGAAAAGCGGGAATCCGACTCAAGGAGCAAAATATCTATCGGGTGTACCACAAAACTGACCCGGTTCCCATGATTCCGGTCTTTCCCTATACCCATACGCCGGTTTCCGATACTGGATACCAACTCTACTCATCCCAAAGCATTGTTTCCGCTGAGGCTCATGACATCAAGGGTTATCGTAACGCGGTAAAAGAATCCACGTGGGCGTCGCTCCAAGGACCTCTTGCGCCGTTTCAGATTGATCATGTCATTGAGCAATGGCTCCGTTCTGACCATCAACCCAACGCCGCCGATCCAACCATATGGGATTGGTTGAACGCCGCTACTATCTGGGTATTACGCAAGGTCTTACTGGGAGGACTGGTAGTTGCGCAAGCCACATTTATTGGTTTGCATTCTCTCGCAGACAAAATTGCCTGGGCTCTTAAAACCGGCGCCGACACGTCAAAGGATGTCAGCTTCTGGGTATTCCGTTTATTGAGAAAGATCATGCGTGTTCTAGGCATGCCTGCAATTGAAACCGCCAAGGAACTAACCCAAGCATTTATGCGGAAGGTTCTAATCCGTCTGATAGAACGTATGACCCAGCATGCTCAATCGGCTATCCGAAGAATTACAGGCTCTAGATAATTGGGTGACTTACGATATACATGACATATTTTCTTAGACTAACTTTTATTATTGGTAGTGCGTTAATCGCCAGCTCTTGCTCTCAGTCCGAGTCAATGTCTTCAAATGGAGGATCCAATATGTTCGCGCACCTTACCAATGAAGTCTCAAACGACCTGATTGAACTAGAGTCTGTAATTGGCCAATGCAGCGCTCAAGCTGAGTCCCGCGGAGCGCTTGATCTTGAAGCGATAGAGGTTGAAGGAGAAAACGCTTCCCATGAAGCGTTGATGCTTGGCATCAGTCATCTCTATTTTAGAAACCTTTTTGAATGCGAGCGCGCTGCGAGGGAACGGTTGGCCTTTAGTCTTGGGACATTAAAATCACATGAGCCGCCGAATCATGAGCACACCGCTGACATTGATGGCATCAAGTCAGCATTGCTGTACCCAACGAGAAGGCAAATAGAGTATAAACTCAAATATCAAATTCTCTCAGAAAACTTAAGAGCTTCTTTGGAAGCTAGAATAGGACAAGAGCCCTTTGAACTTATGGGCACTTTAGAAAGAAACGGGGTTCTTGGCCACTAAATTAGATGTAGTAATCAATGGGTCGGTTCCGGCCCTTTTGATGAAATTCAAGCCATTGTTCAGCGCACTGTCAATTGGTTCACAGAGGACAAAGTACAGGGTTGTTATTACTGTTATCTGTCGTAACGGATTTAAATACTGAACACGGAGTGTCATTGTGCACGCCCCACCTATCAAACTGATTGCTATTTTCTTGGTGCTAGTATTAGCACCCGCAGCAGCCCCACTTATGCTCCCTCAAAAAGGATTTGCTATGTCGTTATTTGGAGAAAAACAGAATACAGTTCCAGAACCGATACGCCATCAAAAGAGCGTTTCGATATCACGCGCCCCCGGCAGAACTCTAACCAACACCAGCTCAGTATCCGTGACACGGTAGTAAATATTGTAGCGCTCCACAGGAAAGCTTTTCAGTCCTTCAGCCAGTTCCGGCCGATCTCGTCCCAAGTCAGGGAATTCTCCGAGTTTCAGGGCTTTTTCTTTCAGTTTATCCAAGAAGCGGTCCGCGTTGGCAGGCTGATCGTCAGCAATATACAGCCAGATATCAAGCAAATCAGCTTCCGCTTTGGGTGATACTTCCACTTCCAGCATTGTCTGCTTCTCCTTGCAGTTTAGAGCGCCCTTTCGCCTTGATCGCTTCGATATCCAAGGGCTGACTCCGGCCTTGCTCGATGGATGACAAGCCTTCGTTGATCTCTCGTCGTAACGCTTCGAGCTTCATCGCTTGCATGGCGTCTTTTTCCTCCATCAGTCGCAGGGCCTCGCGCATCACTTCGCTAACGGAGTTGTACATGCCAGTCGCCACCTTGGCTTTCACATAGCTCTCCAACTCACTGGTCAGGGACACATTCATGGCAATACCTCATTAAACGGTTCTTCACTCCCATTGTACCGAGAAATAGCAAAGATTGTTAATCTCTGTTATCCGAATTGGTAGTTCCACCAGATGCCTCGAAGCGGCCAGATTATCCACCAAGCTCCCTTGAAACGCCCCCCACTCCGGTCTATACCTTCTAATTACCACACACTCCTTCCGGCCCCACCACGGCCAAGTTGTTCCTAATTCCAGAAATCAGGAGTCAACCATGAAATTCGTTCACGACCCCGAGGGCACCCGCCTGCCCATCAAGCTGGACAGCACCAGCAATGGGGAGTTTGTGCCCATTCCGCTGGATAAGACGAGCAAGCTGGCCAATCGCATGGCGCACGAGGCCGCATCCGACAACGCCCATCGGCTGGGTGTCAGTCGGCGGGAGCTGCTGGTGTCCGCCTGTGGCGCGGCGACTACCTTGTTGGCGTTCAATGCGGCTCAGGCCGCTGCCGGACGTGGGGCCGGTTTTTACTCCCTGGCCGCCGAGTCCGGGCTCGATAAGGATGCCGCCGCCGAGTCGCTGGAGGGGGATGAGTTCATCTTCGATGTGCAGGGCCATTTCGTGAACCCCACCGGGGCCTGGCTGGACAAGATACCGGAGGACGCCCGGCCCCTGTCCGGCATGGAGCAGGCCGGCTGCGCCCTGGCCACCGGCAAGGAGGACCGCTCTTACCTGCAATGCCTGGGCCCGGATGCGTTTATCCAGGATGTGTTCATGGATTCCGATACCGACTTGATGGTGCTCTCCTTCGTGCCCTCGAAGCGGGACGAGGAGCCACTCACCATTGAGGAGGCGTCCGCCGCCCGCTCGATTGTCAATCAGATGAAAGACAACCGCCACCGCCTGTACCTGCATGGCCGGGTCAATCCGAATCAGGACGGTGACCTGGAGGACATGGACCGGCTGAAAGAGGAATTCGGCGTGGTGGCCTGGAAGACCTACACCCAGTGGGGGCCGGACGGCAAGGGCTACTGGCTGGACGACGAGGACACCGGCATCCCTTTTCTGGAGAAAGCGCGCAAACTGGGCGTGAAGATCATCGTCATTCACAAGGGCATTCCTTTCGGACCCCAGTCCTATGAGCACTCCCTCTGCGACGACATTGGTCGGGTCGCCAAGCGCTATCCCGATCTTAAGTTTCTGGTCTATCACTCAGGGTTTGTGCCCGGGCAGGCCGAGGGCCCCTATGATCCCGGCCGGAACGAAGGCGTCGACTCCCTGATCAAGACTGTGGTCGAGAACGACCTTGGCCGACACTCCAATGTCTACGCGGAACTGGGCTCAACCTGGCGGTTTCTGATGCGCGACCCCGACTCCGCCGCGCATACGCTGGGCAAGTTGATCAAATACCTGGGGGAGGACAATGTGCTCTGGGGCACCGACTCTATCTGGTACGGCTCGCCCCAGGATCAGATTCAGGCGTTCCGTACCTTCCAGATTGCCGAAGAAGTACGGGAAAAACACGGCTACCAGGGGCTGACACCGGAGATCAAGCGCAAGATCTTTGGCCTGAATGCCCTCGTGCCCTATGAGATTGACGAGTCGCTGATCCGCCAGTTGGTCGGCAAAGACAAAATCTCTCTGGCCCGAGCCCACTACCGCGAGCACCCGGACCCCCACTACCGTACCAACGGCCCCAAGACGCGTCGCGAGTTTCTGAACCTGATGCGGTGGAGTGGTGGCCGGGCTACCTGATCGCAAACTGGAGGACCGTGTTATGACAAGCTATACCGTCAAGCTCAAACAGGCCCGGGAAGTGGCTGAAGAAACTCTGGCACTCCATCTGGAAAAGCCGGAGGGCTTCACTTTCAAGCCGGGCCAGTTTGTAGAATGCAAACTGATTGACCCACCCGAAACCGATGAAGAGGGCAGCGGCCGAGCGTTTTCCCTCGCCAATGCCCCTCATGAACCGGACCTGATGGTGGCCACCCGTCTTCGGGACTCGGCTTTCAAGCGGGTGCTGCAATCCCTGAAACCAGGGGCGACACTGGAACTGGAAGGACCTTTCGGTTCGTTTGTTTTGCACAATAAGACGCAAACTCCGGCCGTGTTCCTCACCGGCGGTATCGGCATCACGCCGGTGCGCAGCATCATTCTGGACGCGCTTCACCGTCGTCTGGCTCACCGGATCCTGCTGTTCTATGCCAACCGCCGGCCGGAAGACGCGGCCTTTCTGGAAGAGCTGAACAGTCCCCGGGACACGGACCCCCACTATACGTTCATTCCCCTCATGACCCAGGCTGACCAGTCCTCCTCCGACTGGCGGGGGGAAACCGGGCGCATCAATCGGGCCCTGCTGGAGAAGTATCTCGACGATCTCACGGCTCCAATCTATTACCTGGATGGCCCCGCCGGGATGGTGAACGCGATGCGACAATTACTGAACGAGGCCGGGGTGGACGACGACAATATCCGGGCCGAGGAGTTTTCTGGGTATTGATTCCGCAGGCGCACGGGAGCTACCGCTCCAGGGTCCTCAGAAACTGCTCGAGACCGCGGACATAACGCTCCCGGGAGCGGAGAAAACCGGTGTTGTGGTCACCTTCCAGTTCCAGGAACTGGCGCGGTTCAGCGGCCGCTTCAAACAGCGCCCGGCCGTGGGAAAACGGAATGATATCGTCGTCACGGCTGTGGACGACCAGCACCGGTGCCGTCACCGCCGAGAGAGCCTCGCGGGTGTCGTAGCGATAGCGCGCCAGCAGCCGCACCGGCAGAAAGGGGTAAAGCTCAGCGCCCAGATCCGGCACTGAAGTGAAGCCCGACTCCAGAATCAGACCACCTACCGGCCTCTGGCTCGCCAAATGAGCCCCCACCGCCGCCCCCAGAGAGCGACCGAACACCAGCAACTGCTCCGGTGGAACCTTACGCTCCTCAATCAGGTAGTCATAGGCAGCCTCGGCGTCCCGGTACAACCCTTTCTCGCTCGGCCGCCCACTGCTGCGGCCGTAGCCCCGGTAGTCGAGAATCAGCACCTCCAGGCCGAGCTCGTGAAAAATGCGCAGGGATTCCAGCCGGTGGGAGATATTACCGGCGTTGCCGTGAAAGAACAGCAGCACACCGCGCGCCTCCCGCGCCGGCACAAACCAGGCATGCAAGCGTTCCCCATCAGAGGTAGTCAGGTCCAGTTCCTCGTACCCCAGACCGGCGTCGGCGGGGGTGGCTTTCAAAGCCCGGCTCGGAAAATGGATCATGCAGCCCTGCAACAGCCAGGTCAGGATCAACAACGCCAGATAGCCCGAGCCCAGAACCGCAAGCCAATGCAATAGTTTACTCATGGGTGTCTCGACGCGTGATGGGCTTGCGTGGCGGACCACGGGATGCCATCATTAATTTGTATTATAAAATAACGGAGACCGATCCCCGTCCCGTTTTCAATATTGAGTCTGACAAAGGTTAACCTCATGATAAAGAACGCTTTTTTACTCGCTTTCACCATTTTGTCCCTGCTTGCCGCTGTGGCCACGACCCACGCGAGCGAGGACCCCGTACGCCACGTTGTTGTATTCAACTACAAAGACGGCGCAACGGACAATCAGATTGCGCGGGTGACGGAGGCCTTCCGTAATTTGCAGAATGACATTCCAGGTATCGTCGCCTTTGAAGACGGCGTCAATAACAGCCCGGAGGGGCTGAACAAAGGGTTTACCCACGTCTATGTTGTGACCTTTGAAAACGCGGAAGCCAGAGACGAGTATCTGCCGCACCCGGAGCACAAGAAGTTCGTGGCGCTGATGGAGGAGCTCGACATCCTTGAAGATGTGTTTGTGATCGATTATTCAATTAGGGAGTGAGTAATTATTACTTTTGCCAGTCAACATTCTTCAAGCCAATATAGCGTTATAGCGTTGTTCAAGCGGACGATCTGAAGGGAAGTAGCTATCTCTTCAGTTCGCGCTGGATTTCCCCTAGCCGATCCGCAATTCTTGCCTGCCCACGAGCGCTTTTACGCAAAGCTCGCACTGCCATTATTACGGCAACAGCAAGCCCTACGATTAAACCCAACTTAATCAGCAGAGCGACGATGGCGAGCGCACTAGGTGTACCAATCATTATTTGCATCCTTTTTGTATTACAATTAAAGTAAGCGTAACCAATACAATCAAACATTACAACCATTGATCAACCAGAATGGATATCGCATGAACACACTCCTTCATCGCAATCGACTGATTGTACTCGTCGTACTATTTTTCCTTAACGCTTGCTCGACCGGCAGCAACCAGTCTACCCATGCTCTACCGGACGCCGAGGTCGTGCTGGAACAGCTTACCCGTGCCAATGATTACTGGCAGTCAGAGTATCCGGAGCCCGGCTGGGCCTTCTGGGAACACGCGGCTTACCACACCGGCAACATGGAAGCCTATTTCGTAACGGGCGACCAGGACTACCTTGATTATTCACTGCGCTGGGGCGAGCGGAACGAGTGGATGGGCGCCAAATCAAACCAGCCTTCAGAGTGGAAATACAGCTACGGCGAAACCGACGAGTTTGTGCTCTTCGGTGATTGGCAGATCTGCTTTCAGACCTATATCGACCTGTACGAAATCACGGGTGATCGCGAGAAAATTGCGCGGGCGCTGGAAGTGATGGAATACCAGATGGCCACCGATGCCTCGGACTACTGGTGGTGGGCCGACGGCCTGTATATGGTGATGCCGGTCATGACCAAGCTCTACCAGGTAACGGGGGACGAACTCTATCTGGAGAAGCTCCACGAATACTACTCCTATGCCAAACGCATCATGTACGACGAGAAGACCGGCCTGTTCTTTCGCGATGCCAAATACGTTTATCCTGAGCATAAAAGTCTGAATGGCCAAAAGGATTTCTGGGCCCGGGGGGACGGCTGGGTCTTTGCCGGCTTGTCCAAGGTGCTGGCGGATCTGCCCGAGGACCATAGGCATCGGGATGAATACCTGGCGGATTATCAGAAAATGGCCACCACCCTGGCCGATGCGCAGCAGCCCGGTGGCTACTGGACGCGCAGCCTGCTCGACCCGGAACACGCTCCCGGCTATGAAACCAGCGGCACCGCCTTTTTTACCTACGGCTACCTGTGGGGCATCAACAATGGCCTACTCGATCGCGACGTTTACTTGCCCGTCGCCCTGAACGCGTGGCACTACTTGACCGAGACCTCGCTGCAAGAGAGCGGCAAGATCGGCTATATCCAACCCATTGGTGAGCGAGCCATTCCCGGTCAGGTTGTCGACGCCGAATCCACCGCCAACTTTGGCGTGGGCGCTTTCCTGCTGGCCGCCTCTGAGATGTATCGCTTGGTAGAAGATTAGAACCTTAACGGGGAAATTCAATTGAAAGCATCTGACCATAGAATGGCACGCTAATGCGTCGCCTGTTCGTGGGGATATTGATTGCATCCTGCGCCAATGCAGGCGCAAACGACTGCGTCATCTTGTTGCACGGACTGGCGCGCGCCAGCGCGTCAATGGACAAGTTGGACGACGAATTGACTCGCCAAGGGTATTCGGTCATGAATCACCCATACCCTTCACGCCACAAAAAAATACAACAGTTGGCGTCAAGCGAGATACCACTTGCGCTGGACAAATGTACCGCCAAGGGGGAGGTACATTTTGTGACCCACTCATTGGGCGCGATTGTTCTGCGCCAGTATCTGAACGATTATTCTATTGAACGACTCGGCCGAACGGTCATGCTTGCGCAACCCAACCAGGGCAGCCAGGTAGTCGACAAGCTGAAAGGGATACCGGGCTTTAAGTTGATCAATATGCGCAATGATACCGTCATCAAGCAAGTCATCTTTTCCTGAAAACCGGACGCTTTTACCGTAGCAGGAACCAGTGACCCCCAGTAACCGTCCCGGTGCTCAGCGTTGCCAAGTCCGCCACAGTAATATACGATTCATATATATTTCGTATAACGAGGGTGTTATGGGTATTGTCAAAATCAACGATGAGTTGCACGAAGAGATCCGCAAAGCGAGTTCCGCGATGGTGCGGTCGATCAATGCGCAAGCAGAGTTCTGGATCAAGGTGGGAATGCTGGCGGAAACCAATCCTGGAATGACGTTTACGGACCTCATGCGTTCTGAGCTGCAAAACGCCAAGGTGGAGCTGAAAGGGCTCGCCCGTGAGTGATGTTCACCTCAAGTCCGCAGAGGAACTCGCCCTGATGCGCGAGTCCGGACGCCTGCTGGCTTCCGTGTTCGCCTACCTGGATCCGCTGGTCAGGGAGGGCCTATCCACCATGGAGATCAACAACCTGGCTGAAGCGTTTATTGTGGATAAGCTGAATGCCCGGCCGGCCAGCAAAGGCCAGTACGGCTTTCCGTATGTGCTCAATACATCGGTGAATCAGGTCGTTTGCCATGGCATGCCATCGGAAACACACAAGCTGAAATCCGGGGATATCGTCAACGTCGATATCACGCTGGAGAAGAACGGCTATATCGCGGATTCCAGCAAGATGTACCTGATTGGTGACGTCTCTCCCGTCGCCAGACGGCTGGTGGATGAAACCTACCAGGCCATGTGGAAAGGCATTCAGGCGGTCAAGCCTGGTGCGACACTGGGTGATGTTGGCCATGCCATTCAACAGCATGCACGGAACAAGGGATATTCCGTGGTCCGAGACTACTGCGGCCATGGCATCGGTCGGGAAATGCATGAAGGCCCACAGGTACTGCATTTTGGCGTTCCCGGCAAAGGTCTGGTTTTGAAGGAAGGCATGACATTCACTATTGAGCCCATGATCAATCAGGGCAAGGCGAAAGTAAAAACCAGACGCGATGGCTGGACCGTGGTGACGGCGGACAAGAAGTTATCCGCCCAGTGGGAACATACGATCGCGGTGACGGCCGATGGATATGAGGTCTTGACGCTGAGGGACGAAGAACGAATCCAACCGCAAGCTTCCGTTTAGGCGGTCTGGTACGGTTTCTGGAGCGATAGGGCAGCTTTCAACGAACAACTCCAAGAGGAACCCCGATATGATCTCTGTAGAATACGCCCGCACCATGAGCGCTTACAACCGATGGATGAACGAGCGCCTGTATGAAACCTGTGGGGATCTGTCAGATGAAGAGCGCAAAGCCGACCGGGGCGCCTTCTTTCGCTCCATTCACGGTACCCTGAACCATATACTACTGGCTGACCGGGTATGGTTGGGGCGGTTTACCGGGGAGCCCTTCGCCTTCAACAGCCTCGACCAGGAGCTGTATAGCGACTTTGCCCAGTTACTGGAGGAACGCCGGACCACCGACAATGCCATTGCCAGTTGGGCGGGCAACCTCACAGAAGACGCGCTGGCCACTCCGCTTATCTACACCCGAGCTGGCGCCACAACCTCGACCACTTATCCTCTATGGGTTGTGGTGGCCCATCTGTTCAACCACCAGACGCACCACCGGGGCCAGATCACCACCTTACTGAACCAGGCAGGGCACGATATGGGTGTCACTGATCTGATCCGTTTACCGGAGGTGGCCTCTGGCGAGCTGGCGTGAGGTTTCGTCGTCCGTCGCTTGCGGTATCGACAGCACACTCTGTGCATGGGCACTGGACCCGCCTCGGTTGATTGTCAGAGTTACGGTATATTCACCCGGTTCAGCATAGGTGTGATAGATATAAGGTTCAGCGCCATCACTGGTATATACAGCACCGTCCCCCATCTCCCAGCGAAAGCCTTGAGCGGTGGGATCTTCGGGCGGCAAACACGACACCAACCCGCTGACGGCCGGATTGATCAGACAATCGAAATGATCAGCCGACACACTGTTGTCGCCCTGGGGCGAATCGGCAATAGCCAGGGCTGGCACGGCCAACAGACAAAAACACAGACGGACTATTATTGGCATGGCGCATTCCTCCAGAGGAAGGTGACGGGCGGGCCAGAACGCACGACAACTCCCGTCAATGCTAGTTAAAAACGTGACGTCATAGCGTGACGAGCTCCACAGAAACCACGCCGGGTCATCACGTTGTACTCGATACCAGTGAATGATGCACAATGCCGGTGAAAAACCGGTGAGTTGTAACCATTGAATATCAACCAGAGAGACCGACCATGACCGCCGTCATCCATATCAGCACCACCATTGAGTGCACGCCTGAAAAAGCCTACGCGTTCGCCGCCAACCCCGAGAATCTCCCCCAGTGGGCGGCGGGGCTGGCGCAATCCAGGGTCTCTCGGGAAGGCAACCGTTGGCGGGTAAAGGCACCCTTTGGCGAAGCCTGGGTGACCTTTGCGGCACCCAATGCGTTTGGCGTCATGGACCATGATGTCGTGCTGGAAGACGGCACAGTGGTGCACAATCCGATGCGGGTGGTGGCCAACGGCTCGGGCAGCGAATTCATCTTTACCCTGTTTCGTCAGCCAGGAATGAGCGACGAACAGTTTGCCGCTGACCGAGCGGCGGTGGAGCGGGATTTGGCGACACTCAAAACATTGCTGGAAAAATGTGGGACCTGAAAACATTATGGCTCAATGCCTTCCCTCTCCTGGCTGCCGTTAGGGTGGCATAAAACCGCAACCCGGGCTCTCAACAAAGCCATCCATACTGACGATAGAGAATGCCCGGGCGCGTCCGCCTCCACCGTCAGGGGGTGCAGACAAAATAGTCGTTCTGAATATCGTGTTCCAGCTCGTGAACCATGACGGTTCCGAACCCCGCACGATTCATATAATCCAGCGCACGCTCACGGCCCCACATGGTGCCGAGTCCCTCACCGCCCTGAGCAAGGGAGACGGTCATGCAGTGCATACAGGAAACGGCATAGAGGAAGGCCCCCAGTGGGTGCTCAGCATCACTGTGATGATGGCTGGTGCCGCGAATGTCCTGCGCCAGATACACGCCGTCCTCGGTCAGCGCTCGACGAATACCAGTGAGCACGTTCAGGGGCTTGGCCTGGTCGTGTATGGCGTCGAAGGTGGTAATGAACTCGAACGCTGTCCGAGGGCCAGTCTGATCAAAATCGGTGAGGTCACGCACCTCAAAGGTCACGTTGGTAAGCCGCAGGTTCTGGGCTTCTGCGCGCGCCCAGGCGATGGCCTCTTCCGACAGGTCATAACCGGTGAACCGGCTCTTCGGATAACGCTGGGCCAGCTTCATCAGGGCTTTGCCCCGACCACAGCCAAGATCCAGTACCCGTATGCCGTTGCTCAGCCGGGCCTCAATGCCGTCAACCAGAGGCAATATGGCGTCGAACAGAGCCGCAAGCACCGTCTGGCTACTATCCTCCGCCATGACTTCATGAAAGCGATCATAACGTTCGTACGGTACGCCGCCGCCTTCCCGAAAGCAGTGGATGATGTCATCTTCCACCTTGCCCAACAGGGGCATGAACTGGGCGTATACCGCCATGTTGACATCCGCGCCGTCCGACAACAGTGCCGCCCACTCGGCGGGCAACCAGTAGGTACCGCGAGCGGGATCGGTTTTTATTACACGACCCGCCACCAGCGAGCCCAACCACTCTCGAATGTACCTTTCCTGGAGCCCGGTCTTGTCTGCCAGCTCAACACTGGTCATCGGCTCGGCGCCCTGTAGCGCATTGAACAATCCGAGCCGGTGGCCAATGGAAACCATCAACAGCATGCCGCTGTCGTTTAGCGCATTGACCAGGCGCGCCTCGCTGTCAGCAAACAGTTCTTCGTTAAAGTTCATTAAGGCGGGTTGCATTACGGTATTCATAACAGGTTCCTGCGATGTATTGAAAGAGCCTCCAGACTAGCCCCCTGGCGGATCGGGTGCTAAAGTCAAAAACCACCCGGTTTGTTCGTTTCTGCCAGATGGCAAGCTTATGAAATCGCCTGAGTTGACGGTCGCCTTGCTGGTGACACCGGAATCAACCTCCTCCACCCTCTTCGGGATGTACGACCTGTTCAAATCAGTGCAGCGGGACTGGCATCTATTGCAAAAAGGGGTACCGGGAGAATCGCTCTTCTCGCCTCGCCTGGTAGGCCGGACCCTCGGCTCTCTGACCATTGCCAATGGCGTGAAGGTCGAAGTCACCGGCACGCTGGAGTCGTTGCCACTGCCGGATATTGTGTGCCTACCGGATATTTTTCTATCGCCGGACGAACCTCTCGCAGGCCGGTATGAACGGGAAGTTCACTGGCTGCGGGCCTGTTATGATGCAGGTGCGGTGATCGCCGCCGCTTGCTCCGGCACCCTGCTGTTGGCCGAAGCCGGTCTGCTGGACGGCCGGGACGCCACTACGCACTGGGGCTATTGCGAGGCCCTGAGCCGACAGTACCCATCGGTTCGTGTGCACCCGGACCGGGCGCTGGTCGTCAGTGGTGATGAACACCGTTTGGTGATGGCCGGTGGCGGCACCTCATGGCAGGACCTGGCCCTGTACCTGATTGCCCGCAGCACCGGCCTTCGCTACGCTCAGGAGGTGGCCAAAATCTACCTGATCGACTGGCACAGCGCGGGCCAGCAACCTTATGCCGTGCTCTCCCGCACCAGACAGGCGGAGGACTCTATCATCGGAGAGTGCCAGGTATGGGTGGGTGAGCACTACGACTCCCGCTCGCCGGTAGCCGCCATGCTGCGGCTCAGCGGCTTGTCGGAGCGCAGCTTCAAGCGGCGGTTCCGCAAGGCCACTGGACTGACCCCCATACAGTATGTGCATACTCTGCGCCTGGAGGAAGCCAAACACTGGCTGGAATCCAGTGACGTATCAGTGGAGTGTATTGCCGGCGAGGTGGGTTATGAAGACATGAGCTTTTTCTCCCGACTGTTTCGCCGCGAGGTCGGCTTGACCCCGACCCAATACCGCCGTCGTTTCGGGGCGCTGAGACGGGCGCTCGAAGCGCACCATCAACCCGGTTCCGCGGCACTGGCCGACTCCGGCATCAGAGAATCAAAAGGAGGCAAATAATGCCAATCCGACTGACAGGATATGCCGCGCTTCTGGCGCTTGCCTCAGGCGTTACAGGGTGTACGTTCACCGAGCGCGGCGTGTATGAGGGCATTCGCCAGGGGCAGATCAACGAATGCAATCAGATGCCCCATGGGCAGCGGGAGCGTTGTCTGTCCCAGATTACCGGGGAGTACGAGGAGTACCGCCGGCAGCGGGAAATGATTGAGGACGAGCAATAGGCCGACAATTTATAGTACAATAGACCAGATTTTAACGATAAACCCATAAAAATGCCTCAACCATGCTGACGTTTTACCGGCGATCGGCGGCGGTATTTCTGATGCTGCTCGCCGCCACTGCGACGATTGTCTATAGCGGTTATGCCAAGTCGCAACTGAGCACCTCGCTATTCCCGCCAGAGGATAACGGGTATCTCTGGGCGCCCGCGATTGAGCCCTCGACGCCAACCGCCGATACCTGGCTGTCGATCAAGAGCAAGGCCGGCACCCTTGATTACGAATTCATGCTGGACGCTGAGGCGTCGTTTCCTTATACCCACTTCTCCCTGTACTTCATCAAACCGGAGCAGGCCCACCAGATGGTGGACCTGACGGGTTATCACAGCGTCTCGTTCCGGGTATTGTGCGCGCCGCGCAATGTATTGTTGTTTGCGTTGTTCAGCTACGACGATCAGGTCACAGACCCGCTTCATCCAGATACCCGACGGGTGTCGTCCACCGCGTTTTCCTGCGACAACCGCTGGGAAACCATCACGCTTGAGCTGAAAGAGTTGATCACGCCCTACTGGTGGCTGGATCGCTATGGGCTTGAACTGAGCGAGCGAGACTACCGCCAGGACAAAACCATGGGATTGGCATTTATCAACTCCCTGCAAAGTCCTGTGGATACGCTGTCCCAAGTCCGTATTGCCGAGTTGAACCTGATCGGCAGTCGCCCCGGGTATCTGTATGCTGGTGTGGGTGTCAGCCTGACTCTGTGGGCGCTGTTTCTGGCCTGGGCGACGCGCGCCTACATCACAGTAAAAACCGCCGTCCTGAGAGAAAAAATCAAACGGGATCAGCCGCTGATTGCCTACAAAAAGTTGTCCATAGAGCCTCAGAAAGACAAAGACAAAAGTGCACTTCTGCGTCATATCGCCACGGAGTATGCCAATTCTGAATTGACCCTGGACTCCACTGCGGCGATGCTCGGTATCAATCGCACCAAGATCAATGAAATTCTGAAAGAAGAGCTGGGGCTGACGTTCACGGCTTACCTGAAACGACTGCGCCTGACCGAAGCGGCACGCCTGTTATCGGAAAACCCCGGTGCCAATATTTCCCAGGTAGCCTATTGCGTGGGTTATAACAACGTCTCCTATTTCAACAAGCTGTTCAAAGAGGAATACGGTTGTCCGCCCAAAACCTTTCAGAGCCTGTGTCGCCCAAAAAATCCCGAAGAGCGGACGGATTGATCTCACCGCGCCTGATGGCGGATGTTTCCTTTCAAAATTGAAAGGAATTCTGTTAATTACTACAACCTTTAATAAAATTGCGGGATTGTGCCAGTTTCCGCGTGTTTGCCTTCCTATGCTTTGCGTCCGGGCTCTGCTCCGGACAATCCTTTTCAAGAATAACCATAGTGAGGCGAATCATGAACCACTTAGCAAACGCAGGCCAATGGCTGCGGCTGTTTATTCCCCTGTGTCTTCTGATGACTCCATTGATCAGCTACGGTGACAATCCGCTGGTCTCCCACGTTTACACGGCCGACCCGGCGGCCCGGGTAATTGATGGGCGCGTGTACGTGGTCGTCACCCACGACCAAGATGATCAGTCCGACTACAGTCAGTTGGTGGATTACTATCTGTTTTCCTCCGACGACATGGTCAACTGGCAGGATCACGGCATCATCTGGAACTCGCGCACGGATACAACCTGGGCGAACCTTGCCTACGCGCCGGATTTTATTGAGCGTAACGGCCGATATTATCTCTATTTCCCCGACGGCGCGAATGCCATCGGTGTCGCGGTAGCCGACAATCCCGAGGGGCCTTATACCGATCCGATCGGCGGCCCTCTGGTCGACCGAAACACCCCCAACGGCAACGTCGACTGGGTGTTTGACCCCGGCGTATTTATCGACGATGACGGCCAGGCCTACCTGTACTTTGGCGGTGGTGGACCGGGCAATGCCCGGGTGATTCGGCTGAACAACGACATGATCAGCACCAGCGGATCGGCGATCAGCATTGATGCCCCGAATTTCTTTGAAGCGCTGTCGATGAACAAGCGCAACGGCACCTATTATCTCACCTACTCCACCGATACCGCCGGCGGGCTGGCCATCGATTACATGACCAGCGACAACCCCACCACCGGCTTTGTCCATCGTGGCACGGTACTGCCCAACCCCTGGGAGAACAATAACAACAATAACCACCAGTCGGCCGTGGAATTTGAAGGTCAGTGGTACATGTTCTACCACAATCGCGCGGTCTCCAATGAGCGCGGTGACAGCACTTACCAACGCTCCATTAACGTCGACCTTCTGTCCTTTGGCGGCGACGGCTCCATGCAGCCGGTCAATGCCGGGCCTGGCGGTGTACCACAACTTAAATACGTCGACGCTTTCGCCATCAATCAGGCGGAAACCTTTGACAACGAAAACGGTATTGAAACCGCGCCAGCGAGCGAAGGGACACTCAATCTGGAAATGGGACCGGGTGATTGGGTGAAAATAACCGGCGTTGACTTTGGTTCCGGCGCCACCGGACTGGACGCCCGCGTGGCCGCCAATATCGACTCCAGCCTGGAAATTCTGCTCGATGATGTCAACAGCCAACCCATCGCCACCCTGCAGGTCAGCAACACCGGCGGCTGGCAGAGCTGGGAAACCCAGTCGGTGGCGTTTTCGGAAGTGACCGGCGTACACGATGTGTACCTGCGCTCCACCGCCGGCCACAACCTGAACTGGTACCGCTTTACCGGTGGCTCCGGCAATGGTTCGTCCAGCAGCGACAGCTCCAACAGCTCCCAAAGCAGTTCTGACAGCAGTTCCTCCGACGATAACAACGACAGCAATGTGGCGGGCAGCATCGAGATCACCAACGATTGGGGTGGAGGCTACTGTGCCGCGCTGACCGTCACCAACAATACCAGTGCCCCGGTGGAGTGGAACCTGAGTATTGCGATCGAGGGCAGCATCACCAACCTGTGGAACGGTACCTGGAGTCAGACTGGGGATAGACTCAATGTCTCCGGCGCGGGCTGGAACAGCACCCTCGAGCCCGGCCAAAGCGACTCCAGCATCGGCTTCTGCGCGGACCGGACCAATCCGCCGCCCACATCGTCGTCTTCCATCAGCCAATCCTCCAGCGCCAGCGTGTCGAGCAGCACTTCAAGCCAAAGCGGCGACAACCTCGCCAGTAACGGCGGCGTAGAATCCGGCCTGAGCAACTGGTCCACCACGGCAGGGGACCTGACTCGCAGTACGGACCAGTCCCGCAGCGGCTCCGCCAGCGCGTTGATCAGTAACCGTAGCGACACCTGGCATGGTTTGACCTTCTCCCCGTCCGCGCTGAGCAATGGTGCGGAGTATGAGGTGTCTGTCTGGGTGAAGCTGGCCGCGGGTGCCGCCGACGCGACACTCTATCTCACCGCCAAGCGGGAGGACGATTCAGATTCCTCCACCTACGAGGAGTATAGCCGGGTCGCCGAAGCGACCGGTTCCGCCACTGACTGGGTTGAGCTCAGCGGCTCCTACACTCAAAGCGGGTCACCTTTTGAACATTTCATTATCGAGTCCGATAGCAGTTCGGTCAGCTACTACGCCGATGATTTTTCGGTAATCGGTGAGGGTGGTGGTAACGGGGGTGTGATCGACCACGACTTTTTTGTGGGCAATATCACGACCTCCGGCAACGTCCGCTCAGACTTTGTACAGTACTGGGACCAGATTACCCCGGAGAACGAGGGCAAATGGGGTTCGGTAGAGACCTCCCGCGATGTGTACAACTGGAGTGGCCAGGATCAGGCTTACGAGTATGCCCAGCAGAACGGTATCCCCTTCAAGGCCCACACGCTGGTGTGGGGTAGTCAGTACCCAAGCTGGATCGACTCACTGAGCCCCGCCGAACAGGCCGAGGAAATCGAGGAATGGATTCGGGATTACTGTGAGCGCTATCCAAATACCGCGATGATTGATGTGGTCAACGAGTCCACTCCCGGTCATGCTCCGGCCGGCTACGCGGAGCGCGCCTTTGGCAGTGACTGGATCATCCGGGTGTTTGAACTGGCACGGCAGTATTGCCCGGACTCCATTCTGATCCTGAACGACTACAACGTGCTGAGTTGGAACAACGCCGAGTTCATCGAGATGGCCCGCCCCGCCGTGGAAGCCGGTGTTGTGGACGCCCTCGGGTTGCAGGCGCACGGGCTGGAAAACTGGTCCTTGAGTGATCTGGAAGCCAACCTGAACCGCGTGGCCGATCTGGGTTTGCCGATCTACATTTCCGAGTACGATGTCGCGGAACCCAATGATCAGGCCCAGTTACAGATCATGCAGGAGCAGTTCCCGCTGTTCTATAACCACCCCTCGGTGGTTGGCATCACACTCTGGGGCTATGTGGTCGATCGCACCTGGGTCGAAGGCAGCGGCCTGATTTACGATAACGGCACGCCTCGCCCGGCCATGACCTGGCTTATGGACTACCTGGGGCGCTAACCCCTCCGTCATCGCCCTGGGAAAGGACTTCCAGGGCGCATGGCTTCTCACCCGGATTTTGAACTGAGTAACATTTTTCGAATTTTTCCCGTGGGAAATGCGCAAGGTGTGTATTTTGACGCATTTTCAAGGCCACTTCCGGTGCACACTTGAAGGTCATTGACCGCGATGTATTTGACCAGCGAGGGTCTCGACCATGGGAACACTATTCGCATTTTTGATTGGCGCCTTTCTGGGTGTGGTGGTGACCGCCAGCCTGTACCGAAGCCGGGATTCCCGGAATGTGTGTAACGCGATTGCCAGTGTGCAGCGCTACCTGGAAACCGACGACTTCAAGCCGCTGGACAAGATGACCGGCAAACTCAAACTGCATCTGGACCTGATCAATGAAGCGGATGAGCTTGTGGTACGTAGCGAGTGGGCCCGACAGCAGAAACACCGCTTTGTGGCCCAGGCCGTGAAAATCATCCGGCTGCGGAACAAGGGTGAGGCGAAAGAGCAGAAAGAGCGCCTGCTTCAGGCTCAGAAAGGGCTGAAGCAGTCCGGCCAGTACCTGCTGGGGTACTTCCAGTTCCCGAGCTTTTTGTGGCTGCGGGCGACCATCGTTCGCCTTCCGGTGGACACCCGCAAGCAGGTGGCAGCGCTTCGCACGTCGTAAGCTGACTCACCCGTTCCGCGCGCGGTCGATGGCGACCTCCCAACCTTTCAGCATCGCATCGCGCTCGTGATCCCCCAGTTGCGGCTCGCAACGTCGGTCGAGCTTCCAGTGCTGAGCCAGGTCATTCAGGTCCGTGAACAGCCCGAGTTGCAAACCCGCCAGCCGGGCCGCACCAAGAGCAGTGGTTTCGATGATGTCCGGACGCTCGACCGGCACATTGACAATATCCGCCAGCGCCTGCAGCAGCCAGTTGTTGGCCACCATACCACCGTCCACCCGCAGGGTTTCCGGGCGTTCGCCGGCATCGTCTTCCATGGCTTTGAACAGGTCGCGGGTCTGATAACACACGGCTTCCAGTGCCGCCCTGGCCAGCTCGGCCCGTCCGCTATCGCGGGTGAGGCCGCAAATCAGCGCACGGGCATCCGGCTCCCAATGAGGGGCCCCCAGCCCGGTAAAGGCCGGCACCAGGTACACGCCCTTGTTGGAACTCAGGCTTTCCGCCAGGGCTTCGGTTTCCTCCGCGCTTTTGATAATGCCCAGCTTGTCCCGCAGCCACTGAACGGCGGCACCAGCGACGAATATGGCCCCTTCCAGGGCGTACACCGGCTTACCCTCAAACCGGTAGGCGATGGTGGTCAGTAACCGGTGCTGGGAAAGACGCGGTTGCTCGCCAATATTCATCAGGGCAAAGCAACCGGTACCGTAGGTGCTCTTGATCATGCCCGGCTCGAAACAGGCTTGGCCGATCACCGCCGCCTGTTGATCCCCGGCAACGCCGGCAATGGGCAACTCCACACCGTCCAGCCCCTCGACAACCGTGCCGTAGTCCGCGGAGCAGTCTCGCACCTCCGGCAGCATGGCATCGGGAATACCAAATCGCTCCAGTAGCACCGGGTCCCAGCACTGATCATTGATGTTGTAGAGCATAGTGCGGGAGGCGTTGGTGGCATCGGTGGCGTGGACTTTGCCGCCGGTAAACTTCCAGATCAGCCAGGTATCCATGGTGCCAAACAGAAGATCACCCCGCTCCGCCTTGGCGCGGGCGTCCTCCACGTTGTCCAGAATCCAGGCGATTTTGGTGGCCGAGAAGTAGGGGTCAAGCAATAGGCCCGTGCGCGCCCGGGTGTCGTCTTCAAGGCCGTCACCGGTGAGCCTGCGACAGTGATCAGCGGTGCGTCGGTCTTGCCAGACAATAGCCGGGTAAGTAGGCGTGCCCGTGGTTTTATCCCACACCACGGTGGTTTCCCGCTGGTTGGTGATGCCGATGCCCGCTACACGCTGGCCTTGACCAAGCTGGCCAAGCGCGTCCCGGCACACCTGGGTGGTCACCTGCCAGATTTCTTCCGGGTTGTGCTCCACCCAGCCGTCATCGGGAAAGTGCTGGGAAAACTCCTCCTGGGCCCTGGCGACCATTCGCCCATCCGGGGCGAACACAATGGCCCGGCTGCTGGTGGTGCCCTGGTCGATGGCGAGGATCAGATCTGACATAGTCGCTCCCGGGTCCGTGCTTGGCGTTACACTTCGTTAAGCATAGCATTTAAGCCTAACGCCAAGCACCGTGCCGCGGTCCATCAGGTTTCCCGCAGGGCGGTTGCCACCGGTAAGCGCGCCGCTCTGAGCGCCGGGAAAAACCCACCGACCAGGCCAATGAGTACCGCTGCGATGATTCCCTGAACCAACAGATCCCCGGTTACCGCAAAGTCGAACACCACCTGGCTGAAGCTGGCACCGTTGATGGTGGACACGGTGTAACCATTGAACAGAAGATACACCACCAGTGCCCCAATCACCCCACCCACCAATGCCAATATCAAGGATTCCAGCAAGGTGGAAACCGCCACCGGGAAGGCGCCAAAACCGATGGCTCGCAGGGTGGCGATTTCGCGAGTGCGGGCCGACACCGAGGCGTACATGGTGTTGATCGCCCCGAAGACGGCGCCCAGCGCCATCAGGATCGCCAAGGGGTAGCCGACGCCTTTGATAAACAGGCTCAGTGGTTCGGCCTGATCCGCCAGATAGTCGGTTTCCCGATGAACATCCAGATCCAGTTGCGGGTTGCTCGCCACCTCGGCTTTCAGTGCCTCCAGTGCCTGTTCCGACGCGAGTTTGACCCTCAGGCTCTGAAAAGAATTGCCGCGTCGGTAGGCGGACTGCAATACCCTAACATCGGTCCAGAGTTCCGACTCCGACAGACCGCCTTTGTCCGCAAACACTCCGACGACGGTCCACTCCATCTGCCCGAAACGCAGGGTGTTGCCGACACTCAATCCGGCGAACTGCTGCTGGGCACCCCGCCCCACGAGCAGTTCGTTGCGACCGGGCTCAAACATGCGGCCTTCAATGATTTCAACACCTTCACGTACCTGCAAAGCATCCTCCTGTACGCCCCGCAGCGGCACATTGGCATCGGTGTTGGTGCTGCGTTTGGGTATATCGACAATCACGTACAGCTCGGCCGAGGTCAGTGGTTCTCCGCCCTGACGGCGCACCTGGGGAAGCTGCGCTACCAATTGGGTTTCCTCGTAACTCAAGCCGCTGCTCATTTCCGAAGTGGCACCGGAGCGCAACAATATGGCGGTATCCGCTGCCCCCGCCGAAATCATGGTGCGCTGAAATCCCGAGGCCATGGAGAGCACGCCAATAAACACCCCCACCACACAGGCCACTCCAAAAATGGCCACGGACGATGCGCCCAGACGCTTGGGCAGGTTGCGCAGATTCATGGCGCTGACGGTCACAATCTGTGTCAGATTTTTCATATTCAACGCCTCCCCAGTGCCGCCACAATATTCAGGCGCATGCCCTGTATGGCCGGTACAGCGCCGGACAGTAGCCCCAGGATCACGATGGCGATCACCCCGTTCAACCAGACCTCCGAGGGCATCGCAAAGCCCGGCAGAAAGGCCGCCATCTTTTCAGCAATGCCACCAACCAGCAACCAGGCGATCACCAGGCCGATAAGGCCGCCGATCATGGCCATCAACAGCGCCTCGGCAAGGATCATTACCAGTACCGACCGATCCGAGAAGCCCAGTGTTTTCAGAATGGCCATTTCGGGGATACGTTCGCGCACCGCCTGCGCCATGGTATTGGCCGTCACCAGCAACATGGTGAAGAACACGGCGCCAAGAATCAGGCCCGTGATGGTACCGATGTCACCAAACTGCTTCATGAACGACTCCATAAACGCCTTTTCCGTGCTGGTTTTGGTCTCTGCCTGGGAGTTGGCAAACAGCGCATCCACGGCCCGAGCCACCTCGGCCGCTCGGGCTGGATCTTCCACTTCAATCATCATCCAGCCAACGGTGCCTTTATCCCACTGACGCGCTTCATCAAAGTACTCGTAATGAAACACCATGCTGTTGCTGTCGCCACCGGACGTCTCGGCGGTGAAGATGCCTTCAATTTCGAATTCCCAGGTTCGATTACCATCCTGCTGGGGAAACATGGAAATGATCGGGACCCGATCGCCGACCTGCCAGCCAAAGCGTTTGGCCAGAGTACTGCCGATGACCGCGCCAATCCGATTGTTCTGCCAGGCCTGCATCTGCTCCTCGGGCAGCTGCAGCAAATCCGAATAGATATCAAAGTAGGTGTCCGCCTCGACAGCGAACTGGGCAAACTGGTTTTTGGGGTCTTGGTAATAGCCGCCAAACCAGCTGGCGTAAGTGACCTTTTCAACACCGTCCAGACCACGCACGCGATTCACGTAGCTGAACGGCAGACTCTGAATCAGGGAGACCTTGTGAATCGTCACCAGCCGGTCCGCCCCGGCGATGTCCGCGCCCTGGGTGAACGCCGCACTGAGCGAGCCCAGAGCGCCGAAGAGAATGAAGGCCACGACAATGGAGAGCACCGTCAAGCTGGTGCGCAGCTTTTTCCGGCCCAGGTTCTTCCAGATGAAATAGAGGTATTTCATGGTCCGTTCCCCGTGATCAGTTCCCTGTAATCAGGGTGCCCTTGTCGAGATGCACCGTGCGCTTGGCGTACTCCGCGGCCAGGGGATCGTGAGTCACCATGACAATGGTTTTCCCCTGTTCCCGGTTCAGCGATTGCAGCAGACCGAGAATCTCGTCGGCGGTGGTCCGGTCCAGGTCACCGGTGGGCTCGTCGCACAGCAGCAGGTCCGGGTCAGACACAATCGCCCGGGCGATGGCAACACGTTGCTCCTGCCCGCCGGACAATTCACTGGGACGGTGCTTGGCGCGGTCTTTCAGCCCGACCAGTTCCAGCGCTGTGGCTACATGGTGTTTGCGCTGTTTAGCGGACAACTTGGTCAACAGCAGGGGCAGCTCAACATTGCGCTCGGCGGTCAGTACCGGCATCAGGTTATAGAACTGAAAAATGAAACCGACGTGGCGCGCACGCCAACGGGTCAACTGACTGGCCTTGAACTGATCGATTCGCTCGCCGGCAATTTCCAGGGTGCCGCTGGTTGGCGAGTCGAGCCCGCCCAGTAAATTCAGCAGCGTGGTTTTACCCGAACCGGACGGTCCCATCAGAGCCAGAAAATCGCCCCGTGGAATGGTCAGGTTCAGTTTCGACAAGACCGGCACCGACTCCTTGCCCTTGCGATAACTTTTCCCCAGATCCTTACAACGCACCAGGGGATCAGCACCGGCTACGGCGTCAGTATGGTGGGGTTCCGCCACCGCTTCGTTTGCTTGAGACATAACGGCCTCCTGATTCAGGAATGATTATTGGGTTTTTACGGCCACGCCATCCGCCAGCCCTTCGGGCGGACCTACAACATACTGCTCACCGGGCTCGAGCCCGGACCGGACCACCACCTCGCCGCCCGGGCGGGATCGGGTGCTGACCACCCGTCGGTAAGCGACGCCCTCCCGAACCACAAAGAGGACCGATTCGCCGCCCTGTTCAATAACGGCGCTGGACGGTACAAGAATCGTCCGCTCTGGAACGTCGGACGGCTCACGACTTTCCGATTCCAGAAAGGCAACGCGCACCCCCATATCCGGAAGAATGCGCGCATCGGTTTGCTCAAAGCCGACCCGAACTCTGACCGTCGCCTTCTGCCGATCCGCGGTAGGCACAACGGCAATGACCCGGGCGGGAATGTTCCAGTCGGGGTAGGCTTCCAGCGTAGCCTGTACCGGCTGCCCGGCGGTGACGCGCTGGATATAGGATTCGTTGACATCCACTTCAATTTCCAGTGAATGCATATCCACCAGACTGCAGATGCCGGTACGGGTGAAGCCGCCGCCAGCCGACACCGGGGAGATCATTTCTCCCGGCTGGGCATCTTTGGACACCACCACACCGGTGAAGGGAGCGCGCAATGTCAGGTCTTCGAGGTTCTGCTCCTGCAACTCCACAAGACGCTGGGCGCTGAGGACACCCGCCTCGCGGGCGGCAAGCTGAGCTTTCAATGATTGGTAGTTACTGTTGGCACGATCCAGTTCCGACTCACTCACCAGTTCACGTCGAAACAGCTCCTCGACCCGTTGTTGAGCCAACCTGGCTTCCGTCAGGCGGGCGCGGGTTTCTTCGAGCTGCGCCTCAGCCAGAGTAAGGTTGGCCTGCTCAACCGCCAGCCCCTTGCGGGCGTTACTGTCATCCAGGCGAGCGACCACTTGCCCTTCTTCTACACGCATCCCCTCCTCCACCAGCACTTCGAGTACTTTGGCAGTGACTTTGGAAGAGACGGTGGCATAACGGCGGGCGGTCACATACCCGGTCGCATCAAGAACGCTGCTGACCGCGTTGCCCTGCGGCGCAACCCGTGCCATGCGGGTTTCAACCTTGACGGGGTCGGGTCGGGCAATCGCCCAAAGGGTTCCGGCAAGCATTGCCAGGAGTATGGCGCCAGCAATCACCCAAGGCCATTTGGTTGGGTGTGAATCAGCGCCGTCATCACGATCAATACGAAGTTGGGAGAGCAGCTCACTCTTGTCACTCATCTTCATGTACCTTCCCAGGTGTTCGGGCCAAGAATCCGGGTCAGCAATTTTTGGCAGAAGTGCTTGTTGTTATCAGTATGCTTTATGCGCCATGACATCCACGACGCGCGTGAGCGCATTGGACGATAGTGTCGCACTCTGGTCCGAAAGGCACAACGGGGGAAATGTACGAAAATGTAGCCGTCGGTAAGTACTTGTTTTTACAGGGAGAGGAGACGAGCCACCGGGCGGTGGCGGGCCCCGCCCATCATTTGGGCGGGGCAGACAACACTGAAGAGGACAAGCCGATCTCAGAGCTCGGCGAGGCAGGCCTCGACAATCGCCAATCCCTCTTCCAGCACTTCATCTTCGATGGTGACCGGCATGAGGAAACGGATCGCGTTGCCGTGCATGCCACAACTGAGCAGGATCAGACCGTTTTCCTTGGCTTTTTTCAGCAACTCGGCCGCCAGGTCAGGACGAGGCTTACGACTTTCCTTGCTGTCCACCAGCTCGAAAGCGGCCATGGCGCCCAGGTTGCGGCCATTGTCCACGTTCGGGAATTTCTGCTCCCACTGGGCAAAGCGGGTGGCGAGCGTGTCACCCAGGCGCTGGCTCTTACCCAGAATGTCTTCCTGTTCGAACACTTCGAACACCGCGAGTACGGCGGCGCAGGCAGTGGGACTGCCGGTGTAGGTGCCACCCAGCGAGTTGGGACCGGAGCTGTCCATGATGGTATCGGTGCCCACCACGGCGGAGATCGGCATGCCATCGGCCATACTCTTGGCCATGGTCATCATGTCCGGCTCGACCCCACTGTGCTCAATGGCAAACAGTTTGCCCGTGCGACCAAAACCGCTCTGTACTTCGTCCACAACCATCAGAATGCCGTGCTCATCACAGATTTTGCGGATCGCTTTCAGAAAACTCGGCGGCGCGGCGTAAAACCCACCTTCACCCAGCACCGGCTCAATGAAAATGGCGGCCGTATTCTGGGGGCTGGAGTCGGTTTTCAGGGTCATTTCCAGGCCCCGCAACGCCTGCTCTTCACTCATGCCGTGATAGGGCACGGGGAACGGCGCCCGAAATACCATACCCGGCATGGGGCCGAAGTCGCCCTGATAGGGATTGACCTTGCCATTCATGGCCATGGTCATGAAGGTGCGGCCATGGTAACCGCCATCAAAACAGATCACGTTGGTTCGACCGGTGGCGGCGCGGGCAATTTTGACCGCATTCTCCAGCGCCTCCGCCCCGGAGTTGGCCAGCATCACCTTGGCATGCCCACGCACGGGGGTGTTTTCGCTCAGTTTCTGGGCCACCTTGACGTAGCCTTCATACGGCATCACGGTCTGGCAGGTGTGCATCAGTTTATCGAGCTGCGTTTTTACGGCCTCCACCACTTTCGGGTGGCGGTGCCCGATGTTCAGCACCCCGATACCACCGGCAAAGTCGATCATCCGTTTGCCATCGGCATCCCACACTTCAGCGTTCAGTGCGTGGTCGGCAAACTGTTGATTGGGGCTGGCCGCGCCGGCGGCGACATAGCGTTCTTTCAGTTCATTCAGAGTTTGGTTACTCACAATTCAATCTCCTTTGGCACCCCGAGAGGCACTCGATATCAGACTTCGGCAGACCGGTACAGCGCCTGCCCAAGATGGGTGAAATAGTCTCGAAAGGCCGCATTGATGCGCTCGCGCTGCGCGCCTTGCGGGTAGAGCCCCAAACGGGCTTCGTCGGTTTTCAGTGTGCCCATGACCAGAAAGCTGTTCTTGATCGGCGCGTCCTGCACAAACGCCTCGAACGCGCGTGCACAGAGCTCTTCCGGGAGGGCGTAATACACGGTTCCGAGCCGCTTATCCTGATCGGCCGACCGCTCGAACAGCTCGCTGGGAGCGGTGCCGGTTTCATTCAACAGTACCGTCTGGTAGCAGATACGCAACCGCTCGTTCAGCGGATGCCTCAGCGCGGCGGCATTGGCCAGCCAGGCCTTTGATCCGAAGCTCGCACCCGGCGTCGGGGCGAAGGCCTTGTCGCAAATATAATGATCAAAGGCGTGAAACCACTCATGGGCGATGCTGCCCGGCCCGGCGTTCTTGGCCAGAGCAAAGGTGTGGGTGGCGGGTTCGTAATGTGCGGCCACCCCCCGCTGCCCGCCCTGGCCATACTGCAGAGCCAGCGAACCGCGCAGCGAAATCAATGCTTCCGGTCCTTTCAGTATAGCCATCAAATCACACAGAGCATCGTAGAACAGCCCGGCGGCGCGCTGCTTTTCGGGCTCGGTGACCCAGCGGCCAATACTGATGGCGCGGAAGGCGAACCGGCGGCGAATATCCAGAAAGGAGGGTGCGGCGGGGCGTTCGCTCCCGGCCTCCTGCGACGGACCTCGGCGATGGAAGCGGCGATGAATGAGGCCAGAACCGGCCGGGGGTTGAGCGTCACGCCCGTGAGGAGATGCCATAAACCTTGTATTACTGCGAAACAGGCAGCCAGTATGGCCATTTCGGCCCGTGAACGCCACCCCGGCGGCGGATTGACTGCCACCGGAGACGATGCCTACAGGGGCCACACCCAGAGCAGTAGCGGTGTCCCGACCAGCACCACGATAACTTCCATGGGTAGCCCCAGCCGCCAATAGTCCCCAAAGCGGAAGCCTCCGGGGCCAAGAATCAGGGTATTGTTCTGGTGTCCGATGGGCGTCAGAAAGGAGCAGGAGGCACCGATGGCCACCGCCATCAGCAGGGTGTCGGGATTCACGCTGAGCACGCCGGCGCTGCTGATCGCGATCTGGCACATGACGGCCGCCGTCGCCGCATTGTTCATGAAGTCTGACAGCGTCATGGTAATCACCATCAGGAGGACTACGGCCGCGACGGCACTCCCGCCGGCGACATTTTCCAGCAGCAGCTTGGCGAGCAGGTCCGCCGCGCCAGTCGAGGCCATCACCCCCGCGACGGGAATCATGGCGGCCAACAGCACGATCACCGGCCAGTCAATGGCTTCGTACACTGAGCGTAACGGCAGCACGCCACTGACCATAAAACCGAGCACCCCGGCGGCAAACGCCACTGCGGCCGGAACCCAGCCGATGGCCGCGGCCAGGATGGCCAGCCCCATGATGCTCACCCCCAGGGCGGCCTTGCCTTTGTCCGGCACGCCAATGGAGCGCTCCGCGAGCGGAATGCAGCCAAACTCCTTGCCAAAAGCGCTGATGGCATCGCTCGACCCCTGCAGTAACAACACATCCCCGGCCCGTACCCGAATGGAGCGCAGACGCTTGACCGAGCGCTTACCCTGACGGGACACGGCCAGCAGATTGATGCCGAATCGGCTGCGCAGACGGATATCGCTGGCGCTGCGTCCAAGCAGCGTTGAGCCTGGCAGAGCCGCCCACTCCTGCAAGGCGCTGCCGCTATCGTCCCCCGAGTCCTTGTCATTTTCCTTGTCCTGTTTTTCATCTTTTGAAACGGCGTCGCCGGCATCGTCTTCCGACCCCGTGTCCACATCTTCCTCCAGCGCCAAGCCAAGGCTGGAGAGCACCGCCGAGAGGGCCTCCGGTTCCGCCTCAAGCACCAGGATGTCCCCCGCCCGCAGCACACGAGCCGGATTGGGCGCCTGGACACGCAGGTCATTGCGCACCAGCCCGACGATTTGTGCTTCATCCTTGTCAAGCAGGTCTTCCGCCTCCCGCAGCGGTTTGCCGACCACCTTGTTCTTCTCGGTTACCCGCACTTCAGTGAGGTAGTGGCCGGTATCAAAACTCTCCGCCCCCGCCGGCTCACGCCGGGGCACCAGCCGCCAGCCAATGAGCGTGATGAAAACGACACCGGTCAGCGCCACCAGAGCACCGACCGGGCTGTAATCGAACATGCGGAACGGCTCGCCACTGAGGTCGGCGCGAAAGCCGGACACAATCAGGTTGGGGGGCGTACCGATCAGGGTGGTCATACCGCCGAGAATGGTACCGAACGCCAGCGGCATCAGCACCATCCCGGGCGGGGTTTCCTGCTTACGGGCAAGCTGAATGGCCACGGGCATCAACAGGGCGAGGGCGCCCACATTGTTCATAAAGGCGGACAAAAATGCGCCCAGCGCCGTCAATAACGCGATTCCGACCGCCAGTCCAGCCTCTTTGGGCAGAAGCTTCTGGGCGAGCACATCGATGGCGCCGGTCGACTGCAGCCCACGACTCAGGATCAACACACAGGCCACCGTGATCACCGCTCCGTGACCAAAACCCGCAAACGCCTCCTGGCCGGGAATCAGCCCCGTAAAAACGCAGGCCAGCAAAGCGGCCAATGCCACCATATCGTGACGCCAGCGCCCCCAGAGGAACAGGCCAATACTGGCGGCAAGAATGGAGAGAATCAGCGTTTGATCAAGGGTCATTGAGACGCTACTCCATGGGCTCCAGACGAAGGTTATCGAGATAGATCCAGCGCGGCTCGGTCACCCCCGAAGTGAAGATCAGCAGGCGGATCATCCGGGCCAGGTTCATGGTGCGGGTCTCCGGCGCCTGGGCAATGTCTTCTAACGGAATGCGGTAGTGATTCCAGCCCGGAGCGACGTTCAGTCGTCCGTTGTACCGGTCCGAAAACAGTCCTTCATGACGGTCGTGAGTGGCGTCGTTGATCCGCAGAGTCATCCGCAGTGTGTCATCGTCCGGATTGAAAATGGACAGACTCAATGCCTGGTAACCACGCCAATCGTCCACCAGACGGGTCAGATGTGCACCGGCATAGGGGTTCTGATCCGTGCTGATCAGCCGCACCGCCAGACTGTACTCACCCTGAGCCACGGGCTGGCGGACACGCTGTACGTCGCCTTCCCAGAAGGGCACATCCCAGCGGGATTCGAAATCGCTGAGTACCGGAAACTGACGGTACTGCCGATACTCGGCCAACCCCAGCACCACGACCGACTGCAACTGCCAGAGCGCCAGCAGCGTCGCGACCGTCCGACCGGACCAGACCCAGCGTGTCGCTCGCTGACCCCAGAACAATCCGATCCAGGTTCCGATCAGATTCAGGACGATGTCCTGCCAACTCGCCTGCCGGTCTACCAGGGTCTGCAAGCCCTCAATCAGGGCACTGAACACCAGTACCACCAGCGTCAGTACCAACCACTGCCGGGGCTCCCGCAGCGGCCAGCGCCCCTGCCACCAGAACAGCAGGCAGGCAAAGAATACCCAGTGTCCCTGTTCCCAGGCCTCCCGAATGACCGGTGCGGACAGCCAGTCCGGACCGCCGATAAAAAACAGCGGGCTGGCGACCAGTACGGGAATCAATAGCCAGTCGCGATGCTCCTTCAAGCGCTGCATTCAGTAGCGGACCTCGCCCATGCCGTTGAATTGTTTGGCCAGGTTGGTGGCGTAGTTGTCGGTCATACCGCTGATGTAGTCGATCACGGCCATCAGGGCCTGATACTTATGGCGGCCTTCCCCGGCAAACACCGATGGATGGAAATTGTTGTCGCCCATCAGAGCCAGCACCCGGTTGTCCTTGTAGGTGACCTGTTTCGGGTCACCCAACAGGGCGTCAACGGCACCGCACAGGGTACTCAACAAGGTGCCGATCGTGTTGTAGGCACCGATTTCCAGTTCCACTCGTTTAGCGTGGTTGAAAATGCGCTGCTTGGCCAGATCCTTGGCGGCCTGCACGGCGGTACGGACATTATCATCGCACAGCGAAATCAGATCGCCCTGTACTTTGCCGGCCAGAAAATCCGTCCGATGCGCCATGAACGCATCGGTGCCGGAGTCAATCAATGCCTCAATCACCTTGCCCCGCAGGATGGCCGGTTTACGCCCATCATCCACTTTATTGAGATTGCGCTCCAGCTCGGGAATCTGTACCGGGGGAATCACACGGCGCAGAATTTCATAAATTTCCGGCCAACTGAGAATGCCCATTTCCAGACCGTCTTCGAGGTCCAGAATGCCGTAGCAAAAATCGTCGGCCGCTTCCATCAGGTACACCAAGGGGTGTCGGCAATACCAGTGCTCACCGAGAGGGAGCAGACCGGTGCGTTGGGCGATTTCGTGAAAGTAGTCCAGCTCGGTCTGGAAAATGCCGTATTTATTATTTTTAGGGCGTTGATTCTGGACGCTGGGTGTCGCCGTCCAGGGGTATTTGATGGAAGCCCCCAACGTGGCATAGGTCAGGCGCATGCCTTCTTCGTATTGATAGTACTCCAGCGTGGTCAGCACTCTCAGGCTCTGGGCATTGCCTTCAAACAGACGGACATCGTCGCGCTCGGCCTCGGTCAACCCCTCGAGGTAAATGCGCCCTTCTTTTTGAAACCAGTTGCGAATGGCCTCTTCACCGGTGTGCCCGAACGGCGGGTTACCGATGTCGTGGGCGAGACAACTCGACTGGACGATATCGCCGATGTCGGTGGGTACCAGCGGCTCCGGCAATTCACCCCGGGCCTGCAGCGCATTGCCCACGCGCATGCCCAGCGTACGCCCGACACAGGCCACTTCCAGACTGTGAGTCAGGCGATTGTGCACATGATCGTTGGCCGCCAGCGGGTGCACCTGGGTTTTGCGGGCCAGCCGACGGAACGCACCGGAGAATATGATTTTGTCGTGATCCGAATAAAAGGGTGAGCGCCCTTCCTCGCTTTTGGCGGGGCGCTGCCCGAGCCGCTCGGCACACAACAGTTGTTCCCAATTCATCGCCATAGCAGGTCCTCTGTACCCTTGGCCCGATTCCTTCGCAATGTACCCCATGTGTCCGGGGCGGCACAAACCAAACAATCCGTGGCCGAAGCCCCGGGCGATGCACCAGCATCGCCCAACTATCGGCGCTGCTGCCCAACCAGAGCGCACCCAAGGCCATTCCGCCACCGCACAGCCTCCTGCCCCGGCGCCACCAGGCAGCCAATAAGCAACTGATTTTAAAGCGGTTTACCGCTCAGCCGGAGCGGTGAGCGAACGCTGGCACAGTTTCTGCTGAATACCATCTTGCATACAAGATTGGCGATTAACGACGAGGAACCCCGATGACGTTACCCACCGGCTGGACGTTGAGCGAATGGCAGCATGCCTATGGCGAAGAGCAACTGAACCCCAAAACCACCCTTGGCGCGTTGCGCGATACGCTGTCGGCCGATGACCCCGCCTGGATTCATATTGTTTCGCAAGCCGAGCTGAATGCCCAGATCGATACCCTGACCTCCCCCAAAGAGCAGCCCCTGTTCGGGGTACCGTTTGTGGTCAAGGACAATATCGACGTGGCCGGCTTACCCACCACGGCGGCCTGCCCCGCCTATTCGTACACCGCCGAGCGGGACGCCACCACTGTGGCCCGGCTCAAAGCGGCGGGCGCGATTGTTCTGGCCAAAACCAACCTGGACCAGTTCGCCACCGGACTGGTGGGCACCCGTTCGCCCTACGGGACCGTGCCCAACAGTTTCAATCCCGACTATGTGTCCGGCGGTTCCAGCTCGGGCTCGGCGGTAGCCGTCGCGCGCGGCCTGGTGCCCTTCAGTCTCGGCACCGACACCGCTGGCTCGGGGCGCGTGCCCGCCGGCTTCAACAACATTGTCGGGCTGAAACCCACCAAGGGCCGGTTCAGTATTCAGGGCGTGGTGCCCGCCTGTAAAAGCCTCGACTGCGTGTCGGTGTTTGCGTTGACGGTGGACGATGCCGATACCGTGGCCTCGGTACTGGAAGGTTTCGACCCCGACGATGGTTATTCCCGCCAGCCACCGCACCCGGCCCGCTACTGGTCAAGCCTACCCCGATTCGGGGTGCCGGAGCGACACAACTGGTTTGGCGATTCCGAGGCGCAACATGCCTGGGAAGCCAGCCTGAAAACGTTGCGGGCACAAGGCGTTGAACTCGTGCCCATGGACTTCACCCCCATGCAGACGCTGGCGCAACTGCTCTACGGCGGCCCCTGGGTCGCCGAGCGCCACGCGGCTATCGCAGAATTCATGGCGGAGCACGCCGAGGCAATAAACCCGGTCGTGCGCGGCATCATTGAACAGGCACAGAACTTTTCCGCCACCGATGCCTATCGGGCGGAGTACGCACGAGCCGATCTCGCGCGCGCTATTCAGACCGCCATGGCCGAGGTCGACGCACTACTGGTGCCCACGGCACCGCGCCTGCCCACCATCGCCCAGGTCGAGGCCGACCCGGTCGGTGTCAACAGTCAGTTGGGCACCTGGACCAATTTTGTGAATCTGGCCGACTGCAGTGCCCTGGCCCTGCCCGCCGGTATTCGCGCCGACGGTCTACCCTTCGGGATCACACTGATTGCCCCCGCCTGGCAGGACCGGGCCCTCACGGATTTTGGTCGTCACTGGGAAGCCGTTGCGCCCTGGAAGCGGGGTGCAACCGACCTGCAATCCCCGGCTCCCACCGTGCCTTCAAAAGCGCCCCGGGATCACGTCCGCCTGGCCGTCGTCGGTGCGCATCTGAGCGGTATGCCGCTAAACCATCAGCTCACCGAGCGCCACGCCCGGTTGGTAGAGCGCACCCATACCGCACCCACCTATCGACTGTACGCACTGCCCGACACCACGCCGCCCAAACCGGGCCTGATCCGAACCGACGACGGGGCGAGCATCATCGTTGAGCTGTGGGATATCCCGGTCGACCAGTTCGGCAGCTTTGTCGCCCTGGTACCCGCGCCCCTGGGCATCGGAACCCTGACGCTCAAAGACGGACGCGAGGTCAAGGGATTCATCTGCGAAGGCACCGCCGTGAAGGGCGCCCAGGACATTACCGAACTGGGGGGCTGGCGCACTTTCATTGAGTCCGGAGATTGAGGCCACACTGAACGCGCCACTCGACCAACGCCCTATCCGGCCCGAACCCATACGTTGATACACGGAGAACACACATGTTTCACACCGTCCTGATCGCCAACCGCGGGGAAATCGCGGTTCGCATCGCCCGCACCCTGAAAACCATGGGCATCAAATCCGTCGCCGTCTACTCCGACGCCGACCGCAACAGTGCCCACGTGGATGCGGCCGATGTCGCCATTGCCCTGGGCGGTGAGAGCGCCGCCGACAGTTATCTCAAGGTGGATAAAATTCTGGCGGCCGCCCAAGAAACCGGAGCCCAGGCCATCATTCCGGGCTACGGCTTCCTGTCCGAAAACGCAGACTTCTGCGAACAGTGTGAAGCCGCCGGTATCGCTTTCTGCGGCCCCACGCCCCAGCAGATTCGCGAGTTCGGTCTGAAACACACCTCCCGGGAAATTGCCGAGAAAGCCGGCGTGCCACTGACTCCCGGTACAGGTCTGCTCGACTCGCTGGACGACGCGAAAACCGCCGCCGAACGCATCGGTTATCCGGTCATGCTCAAAAGCACCGCCGGTGGCGGTGGTATCGGTCTGACCCGTTGCGATAATGAGGCCGCACTCATTGAGGCGTTCGAAAGCGTGAAACGCCTGGGCCAGAACTTCTTCAGCGACAGCGGCGTTTTCCTGGAGCGTTTTGTCGACAATGCCCGTCATGTGGAAGTGCAGATTTTTGGCGACGGAAAAGGCAGTGTGCTCGCACTTGGAGAGCGGGACTGCTCACTACAGCGTCGCAACCAGAAGGTGGTGGAAGAAACCCCCGCCCCCAAGCTGCCCGCCGCCACCCGGGAAAAACTGATGGCCGCGTCGGTGAGCTTGGGCGAGGCGGTGAATTACCGCTCGGCCGGCACCGTGGAATACATCTACGACCCGGTGCGGGATGATTTCTACTTTCTGGAAGTGAATACCCGCCTGCAGGTGGAGCACCCGATCACCGAAGCCTGCACCGGTGTGGATCTGGTCGAGTGGATGGTCCGGACCGCGGCGGGGGAAGCGCCGGACCTGAATCAGACGATCGAGCCCAAAGGCGCGGCCATTGAAGTGCGCGTCTACGCCGAAGATGCCGTCCGGGACTTTCAACCTTCCCCCGGTACGCTCACCGATGTCCACTTTCCCGAAAACGCCCGGGTTGACACCTGGGTGGCCACCGGCACCGATGTGTCGCCCCACTATGACCCGATGATCGCCAAGATCATCGTCACCGGTAAAGACCGGGCCGAGGCCATCGCCAATATGGTGGCCGCGCTGAACGAAACCCGCATGGCCGGCATCGCCACCAACCTGGATTATCTGCGCCAGATTGTGGCCTCGGACTTCTTTGCCTCCGGCGATGTGGCCACCAACAAACTGGCCAGCTTTGAGTACCAGCCGCCGGTGGTGGAGGTCATGCAGCCGGGCACCTACACCAGCATTCAGGATTACCCCGGTCGGGTCGGTTACTGGGGCATCGGCGTGCCCCCTTCCGGACCGATGGATGACTACGCGTTCCGCCTGGCCAATCGCATTGTGGGTAACCACGAGCACAGCGCCGGATTGGAGTTTACGATTGTCGGCCCCAGCCTGCGCTTTCATACCGATACCGTCATCGCCCTGACCGGTGGCCGCTCCCCGGCAACGCTCGACGGCGAAGCCATTGAATTCTGGCAGCCGGTCGGAGTGAAAGCCGGGCAAGTACTGGAGGTCGGCAAGGCCGTCAACGGCTGCCGGACTTACCTCGCGGTGCGCAACGGCTTTGATGTGCCCGAATACCTGGGCAGTCGCTCGACCTTCGCATTGGGTCAGTTTGGCGGCCACGCCGGGCGCGTTCTGCGCGCAACGGATATGTTACGAGTAAGCGACCCGGCGCTGCCTGCCTGCACCACGGCGGCGCCCACCCATTCACCCCAACCCTGCCCCACCGCACTGATTCCCGAGTACGCAGAGGAATCCGACGAGGGCCCACGGGAATGGCATATCGGCGTGCTTTATGGCCCCCACGGTGCCCCGGACTTTTTCAAGGAAGAATCCATTGAGATGTTCTTCAATACCGCCTGGGAGGTGCACTACAACTCCAACCGCCTGGGCATCCGGCTCAATGGCCCCAAGCCGAGCTGGACCCGCAGTGACGGTGGGGAAGCGGGCTTGCACCCGTCCAATATTCACGATACTGAGTACGCCGTCGGCTCGATCAACTTCACCGGGGATATGCCGGTAATTCTGACCAAAGATGGCCCCAGCCTGGGCGGCTTTGTCTGCCCGGTGACCATTGCCAAGGCGGAGCTGTGGAAAGTCGGCCAGGTCAAGCCCGGCGATAAACTGCGCTTCAAACAGCTGAGCTTTGATGAAGCGCTGGCCATGGAAAAGGCACAGGATAAGGCGATCGCCGATCTGTCCGGGCCTGAACCGTTGGGTGATTTCACGATTCCTGAACCGGATCATTCACTCTCTCCCTGCATTCTTGCCGCCCTGCCGGCCGCCGAGGGGCGGCCCGAAGTGGTTTACCGCCAGGCAGGCGACAAATACATTCTGATGGAGTACGGCCCGCTGGTCATGGACCTGCGTTTCCGGTTGCGGGTACACGCCATGATGGAAGCTCTCAAGGAAAAACCCATTGACGGCATTATTGAACTGTCACCCGGTGTTCGCTCGTTACAGGTGAACTATGACAGCCGGGTTCTGCATCAGCGTGAACTGGTGGCGCAGCTGCTGTCCATCGAAGAGACACTGCCGCCCGTAGACCAGATGCGTGTGCCCAGTCGCATCATTCACCTGCCGATGGCGTTCGAAGATTCGGCGACACTCGAAGCGGTGGCCAAGTACCGTCAATCGGTGCGCGATACCGCCCCCTGGCTGCCGAGCAATACCGAGTTCATGCGCCGGATCAACGGGCTGGAGTCCATCGATCAGGTACGCGAGGTACTGTTCAATGCCAGCTACCTCGTACTGGGGCTGGGAGACGTTTACCTGAGCGCGCCCTGCGCCGTGCCCATCGACCCCCGTCATCGACTGCTGACCTCCAAGTACAACCCCGCGCGCACCTATACCGCTGAAGGTACAGTCGGTATCGGCGGCGTTTATATGTGCATCTACGGCATGGATTCCCCCGGCGGCTATCAGCTCGTGGGCCGGACACTCCCAATCTGGAACAAGTTTCTGAAAAGCCCGGTATTTATCAATGGTGAGCCCTGGTTGCTGCGCTTTTTCGATCAGGTGCGCTACTACCCGGTCACCGAAGCCGAACTCACCGAGCAGCGCGAAGCGTTTCGTGAGGGTCGCCTGAGCATCGACATAGAGGACACCTGGTTCGATATCGCCGAGCATGAACGTTTTCTGGAAGAGAACGCTGAAAGCATCGCTGCGTTTCAACAAAAACAGCAGGTCGCGTTTACGGAGGAGGTCGCGCTCTGGCAGGCCGGTGAGGAAAAACAGGTGGAAGCCGCTCTGCAGGCCGGCCCCGCCATTGACCCGAACGATGTGGACGGTCATGCCGTGACCGCCGACATCAGCGGCAACATATGGAAATTGCTGGTAGAGCCGGGACAATCGGTGGAGCCGGACCAACCATTGCTGATTGTGGAGGCGATGAAAATGGAATTCTCCATCTACGCCGACCGGAAAGCCACCGTCAGTGCCGTGCATTGCGCCCCCGGGAAACCGGTGAATGCGGGCGACATCCTGATGGTACTCGAAGAATAATCAACGCCTGCCTCGGGGCAAATATGAGGCAGATGACGTATTGCACGCTTCATTTGAGTGCACGCCCGGGAGCGCCTATGAGCGCTCCTTTTTTTCGCTTTCAATAAAACCTGTTGTTTTCTCAGTCACTTATCGGATTTCACCGCCAAATTTCGAGTTTGGCACAGTTCCTGCTGAATACCATCTTGCATACATGATCATATTCAAGGCGGACAGTAGTGAATCAGAAATCGGATCGTCCCAGTTTGACAGAGCGGGTCTACAGCGCATTGAAGCAGGAAATTTTCGATTTCCTGTTGCTGCCCGGGGACCGGTTCACCGAAAGCGAAATCGCACAACGCATGTCCGCCAGTCGCACACCTGTGCGTGAAGCGTTGACGCTCCTGCAGCGGGAAGGTTTTGTCGACGTGATGTTCCGGGCGGGCTGGCAGGTCAAGCCCTTCGATTTTGAAAAGTTTGATCAGCTGTACGAGTTGCGCATCGTGCTGGAGCAGGCAGCGGTCAGGAAGCTCTGCGAAATGGAGGCCAAACCGGACCTCGACGCACTCAAGGACTTCTGGCTGGTTCCGGTCGGCGAACGACTGGACGACGGTCCGACCGTGAGCCTGATGGATGAGCGCTTTCATGTGCATCTGGTGGAAGCCTGCGGTAACGAGGAGATGGCCCGGGTCCATCACAATATTACCGAACGGTTGCGGATCATCCGGCGTATCGATTTCACGCAGCGACCGCGCATTGAGGCAACTTACCAGGAACACGCGAAGATCCTGCGCACCATCATCAAGCGCCGCGCAGACGAAGCCCAACGGCTGCTGAAAAACCACATTGAAGAAAGCCAGGCCGAAGTCAGAAAAATTACCTTGCACATGTTGCACGAAGCCCGTCAGGGACATCAGCTACCGAAAGTCCCCAGCCCCTGACAGACTACCCGATTTCAGGAGAATGTACGCCACTGTACGCACAACAGGATGTTTACCCAGCATTACACCGTAAAACCGACATCAATGGAGAATGACTCATGAAGCTAGCTCAACTACTCAAACCGATTGGCACCCTGGCGGTCGCCTGCAGCATGGCCCTCACGGGTCTGACGACACACGCCCAGGAAGACGACACCATCAAGGTGGGGGTTCTGCACTCTCTGTCCGGCACCATGGCCATTTCGGAAACCACACTGAAAGACACCATGCTGATGCTCATTGAAGAGCAGAATAAAAAGGGCGGTCTGCTTGGCAAAAAGCTCGAACCGGTCGTGACCGACCCCGCCTCGGACTGGCCACTGTTCGCGGAGAAAACCCGCGAGCTGATTGAACAGGAAGGCGTCGATGCGATTTTCGGATGCTGGACATCCGTCTCGCGCAAATCCGTTCTTCCGGTCATCGAAGAGCTGAATGGCATCCTGTTCTATCCGGTTCAGTACGAAGGCGAAGAATCCTCGCGCAACGTCTTTTATACCGGAGCGGCGCCCAACCAGCAGGCCATTCCCGCCGTGGACTTTCTGATGAATGAAATGGGCATCAAGCGCTGGGTACTGGCCGGTACCGACTATGTGTACCCGCGCACCACCAACAAGATTCTGGAAGCCTACCTCAAGGCCAACGGCGTGAAAGATGAAGACATCATGATCAACTACACGCCCTTCGGTCATTCCGACTGGCAGAACATCGTGTCCGACATCAAGCGTTTCGGCAGCCAGGGTAAAGAGACCGCCGTGGTATCCACCATCAACGGTGACGCCAACGTGCCCTTCTATCGCGAACTGGGGAACCAGGGCGTCTCCTCTGAGGACATCCCGGTGGTCGCCTTCTCCGTCGGCGAAGAGGAGCTGTCCGGTATCGACACCAAGCCGCTGGTGGGCCACCTGGCCGCCTGGAACTACTTCATGAGCGAAGACTCTCCCGAGAACGAAGCCTTTATCAAGAAGTGGCACGCCTTCACCGAAGATACCGACCGAGTCAGCAATGACCCGATGGAAGCTCACTACATCGGCTTCAACATGTGGGTCAAAGCGGTTGAAAAAGCGGGCACTACCGATCCCGATAAAGTGATCGACGCCATGGTCGGCATCAAGGTGCCCAACCTGACCGGTGGCACCAGCGAGATGTTGAAGAATCATCACATCACCAAGCCGGTATTGATCGGTGAAATCCAGGACAACGGACAGTTCCTGACCATCTCCAAAACCGATGATCTGGTTCCGGGTGACGCCTGGTCTGACTTCCTGGAAGGCAGCAAGGACCTCATCGGTGACTGGACCGATCCGATCAACTGCGGCAACTACGACACCAAAGCAGAAAAATGCCTTGGCGCAGAAGCTGCTCACTAAAGTACTCCACTCACTGCCCGGGTAGTCGCCCGGGCAGTGAATCGATTCTGGCAAGAAGAGCAACGCGATGATCAACAACACCGGGCACACCAGGATTCCTGTCATGGGCCACCTGTTTGGCCTACTCTTGCTGCTACTGGTTCACAATCAGGCTTCGGCAGATCCCCTGGAGGAGCGTCTTGTCGAAAGCACACGTAATGTGGCGACGGTCAGCCTGATGAAGCGTACCGATGCCATTGATGCCCTCGCTGAAATCAAGCACACCCGAACACCACTGATACTCGATGCCTTGCTGCAAGGAAACCTTCACGTCGACGATCTGGATCCGCCCAATGTCTATATTCTTCGCGAGGATGAACGGCTTGAACATGCGGTTACAGGTACGCTGACTA
Organism: Marinimicrobium sp. C6131; assembly: GCF_026153455.1. NCBI lineage: Bacteria > Pseudomonadati > Pseudomonadota > Gammaproteobacteria > Cellvibrionales > Cellvibrionaceae > Marinimicrobium > Marinimicrobium sp. C6131. The sequence goes on along the minus strand of NZ_CP110629.1, from coordinate 4,136,294 downwards.
CCGACCTTGAACTGGAAACCAAACGAATACCGGTTACCAACCGGATGCGCGGACAACTCCGCGACCTGCTCGCACGCATGAACCTGGATGATGACAACGCTCAAATCCGCTTTGAAGCGGTACAACGGATGATCAAAGAGGGGATTGACGAGAACAACATTGAATTGCTGCTCCAACGCAGCGACGTCGAAACAACCCTGTTGGTGAACAATGCCATCAACAGTGCCTTGTCACTTTATGACCTGAAAAGCGATGACAAACGAACACGTTTAAGCGCCATCAAAGCGCTGCGCGGCTCGCTCGAGGGAGAAACCCGTAATGAACTGCGTCGCTTGCGCGAGTTCGATTCCGACCCGGACGTGCAGGCTGCTGCCGCAGAGGCATTGGAATCCATTCAAAGTAAGCTGAGATTTTACGAGCTGGTCGAAAGCCTGTTTTTCGGTCTGAGCCTGGGCTCCGTTCTGCTGCTGGCCGCCATCGGCCTCGCCATCACTTTTGGGGTTATGGGTGTCATCAATATGGCTCATGGCGAGCTGATGATGATTGGTGCCTACACGACCTGGGTGATTCAACAACTGTTTCCGGGACAGATTGCCTGGAGCCTGGCCATGGCGGTACCCGCCGCCTTTCTGGTCGCCGGTCTGGTGGGCATTGCCATTGAGCGCGGCGTGATCCGCTTTCTGTACGGCCGCCCACTGGAAACCCTGCTGGCCACTTTCGGCATCAGCCTGATTCTGCAGCAGGCCGCCCGCACGATCTTTTCGCCGCTCAATCGCAGTGTAACGCTGCCCGAGTGGATGAGTGGTTCCATGGTCATCAATCCGGCCCTCTCGCTCACCTACAACCGCCTGTACATTCTCGCCTTTGGGCTGATCGTGTTCTTTGTACTGATGGCCATCCTCAAACGAACCTCTCTGGGCCTCAAAGTACGAGCCGTGTCGCAGAACCGCCCCATGGCGCGCGCGGTCGGTGTCCGGGCCAGTTGGGTCGACGCCATGACCTTCGGGCTCGGCTCCGGCGTGGCGGGCGTGGCCGGTGTGGCGCTGTCACAACTGACCAACGTGGGGCCCAACCTGGGCCAGGCCTACATCATCGATTCATTTATGGTGGTGGTGTTTGGTGGTGTGGGTAACCTCTGGGGCACCCTGGTGGGCGCCATGGGGCTGGGCGTACTCAACAAATTCATGGAGCCCTGGGCGGGTGCCGTACTGGCCAAAGTGTTGGTACTGGTGATGCTGATTCTGTTTATCCAGAAACGCCCCAAAGGTCTGTTCCCCCAAAAAGGACGGGCAGCGGAATAGCCCCTGCCCTGCTGAAAGGTTTTGAGAGACGCTTATGTTGACACAACGTTTACTACTCAGTGATCGGGGCGGCATGCTGGTGTTGGGGCTGGTGGCCCTGATGGCAGTGATCGTTCCGGTGTGCAATATGCTGGTGCCCGAGAGCTCGCCGTTCTACATCTCCACATACTTGGTCACCCTGATCGGCAAATTTCTGTGCTTCGCGTTGCTGGCCCTGTCTGTGGATCTGATCTGGGGCTACGCCGGCATTCTGTCTCTGGGCCACGGTGCCTTTTTCGCCCTGGGCGGCTACGCCATGGGCATGTATCTGATGCGCCAGATTGGTGATCGGGGCCAGTACGGCAATCCCGACCTGCCGGACTTTATGGTGTTTCTGAACTGGGACAGCCTGCCCTGGTACTGGCTCGGCTTCGATATGTTCTGGTTTGCCGCGCTGATGGTACTGATCGTTCCGGGCCTGCTGGCCCTGGTGTTTGGCTGGCTCGCGTTTCGTTCGCGGGTGACGGGCGTCTATTTTGCGATCATCACTCAGGCCCTTACCTACGCCCTGATGTTGGCGTTCTTCCGCAACGAAATGGGCTTTGGTGGCAACAACGGCCTGACCGACTTCAAGGACCTTCTGGGTCACTCAGTCAGCGCCAAAGGCACCCGAAACAGTCTGTTTATCGCTTCAGCCGTAATGCTCATACTCGGCTATCTGGCCTGCCGGTATATCGTCACCTCTCGTATGGGGCGGGTGATTGTCTCCATCCGCGATGCCGAGAGCCGAACGCGATTCTGTGGTTACAAGGTGGAAGCTTACAAGCTGTGGCTGTTCGTGTTCTCCGCCATGCTCGCGGGTGTTGCCGGTGCACTCTACGTTCCGCAGGTTGGCATTATCAATCCCGGCGAATTCTCACCGCTGAATTCCATCGAATTGGTCGTGTGGGTGGCAACCGGCGGACGCGGTACCTTGTACGGTGCCATCATTGGTGCCTTCTCGGTGAACTACGCCAAAACCCTGTTTACCACCTGGTCCCCGGAAAGTTGGCTGTTTGTGCTCGGCGCCCTGTTTGTGATTGTCACCTTGATTCTGCCCAAGGGCCTGGTGGGTCTGTTTGATCGCCTCAAGCGCAAAGGTAACAAGACCGAGCCCCAGACCGATGCCCGCCAGCCGACCGAATCCAAGGAGGCGCCATGAACCTGATCAAGCAAGCCCATCAATTCAGTCAACGGGCACTTCCCAAACGGGATCCGAACTTTGGTAAACCCCTGGATACCAGTCACGGTCCGATCCTGTACGTTGAGGGCGTGACGGTCAGCTTTGACGGGTTCAAGGCGCTGAACAACCTGAACCTGTATGTGGACGACGGCGAGCTGCGCTGCATCATCGGCCCCAACGGGGCTGGCAAGACCACCATGATGGATGTGATTACCGGGAAAACCCGGCCCGACGAGGGCAGCGTTTACTTTGGGCAACAGATTGACCTACTGGACTTGTCAGAACATCAGATTGCCCGGGGCGGCATCGGCCGGAAATTTCAGAAACCGACCATTTTTGAAGCCCTGACGGTGTACGAAAACCTGGAGCTCGCCACCGCCGCCGACAAGCGGGTCTGGTTCACCCTGACCCGATCCTTGAACGGCGAACAGCAGGATCGTATTGATTCCGTTGTGCGCAAGATCGGTTTAGTGTCAGAGGTTCAACGCCCCGCCGGTCTGCTTTCCCACGGTCAGAAACAATGGCTGGAAATCGGCATGCTGCTGATGCAGAGCCCCCGGGTTCTACTGGTGGATGAACCCGTAGCCGGGATGACCGGCGAGGAAACCGAACGCACCGCCGAACTGCTGACCTCCCTCGCCGGTGACCACTCGGTGATTGTGGTGGAGCACGATATGGCCTTTGTGCGCTCCATCGCCCGACAGGTGACGGTGTTGCACCAGGGCTCGGTGTTGGCCGAAGGCACCATGGACCAGGTGCAGAACAACCCGAAAGTCATCGAAGTGTATTTGGGTGAATAGTGTGGGTAACGGCGGATACCGCCATTAGGTAGCGTAGGGCGGATCGGTCCGACGATTCGGAGCGCAGCGCATCCGCCGTAAATACCCCCTAAAACAACCAACGACCTGGACTGTAACTACGGAGACCCCCCGTGCTGACCATCGAAAACGTCAATCAATACTATGGCCAAAGCCACATCCTCTGGGACCTCTCCCTGGAAGTCCGCGAAGGCACCTGCGGCTGTCTGCTCGGCCGCAATGGGGTGGGCAAAACCACCCTACTCAAATGCATCACCGGTCTACTGCCCATTGCCGAAGGCAGTATCCGGCTAAACGGCAAAGACATCAGTAAACTCTCCACCGAAGCCCGTGCCCGGGCCGGTATTGGCTACGTCCCCCAGGGCCGGGAAATCTTCCCGCAACTGACCGTCGAGGAAAATCTCAAAATCTCTCTGGGTGCACGGGGCGACGGCCAGACGAAAGTCCCGGATCATATCTACGAGTTGTTTCCGGTACTGCTCGATATGCGCCACCGCCGGGGGGGCGACCTGTCCGGCGGTCAGCAACAGCAACTGGCCATCGGTCGGGCTCTGGTGCTGGACCCGAAAGTTCTGCTTCTGGACGAGCCTACCGAGGGCATTCAGCCCAATATCGTGCGCGACATTGGCAATGTGATTGGTACGCTGAACCGGGAGTTGGGGCTCACCGTCCTACTGGTTGAACAGAAGTTGCCGTTCGCCCGCAAGGTCGCCGATGACTTTTTTATCATGGAGAAAGGCCACACCCAGGCTTCTGGCGTCATCGCGTCTTTGGACGACAATCTGGTACAGAAATACTTGAGCGTATAGCAACAGGCGGGGATACCATGATCCGGGTCTGACGAGGGAGTGACTTGAATCACGTTGTTTAATCCCCATACACGGATTGTCGATAAAGCCTGCTACACTCAGCAGGTATCACTTGCCACGGAATCACTCAGGAGAGACTTTTATGGCGCTTAAATTTGGAATCCCGCTAACAGTACTGGCTCTCGCCTCAGCACCACTTTCCCTCGCCGACAACCACGATCCGCATCACCCGACCTTCGAGCTCCATGGTGGTGTGGGGCGCACCGTATTCGACACGCCGCTGGAAGATAGCGGTCACTATCAGCTCGGTCTGGGGATGAACCTGGGCGAGCGCTGGGGGCTGGAGTTGATGGCCTCGCAATTCGACACCGAACAGAGTGAAACCGGGGTGGACATCGACGGCGAACAGTATCGCCTCGACGCCCTCTATCATCTGGCCGACCGCAATCAGCGCGCGCGCCCTTACGTTGCCTTCGGCGTTGGCGACCAGGAGCTGTCGGGGCCCAACCTGGCCCGCGCCCAGAATGACACCCTGGTCAATGCCGGCGTCGGGGTCAAATACCAGTTGTCCAAACGCTGGCTGTGGCGCACCGATATGCGCCTGTTCAACAACCTGGACGCAGAGCACACCGACTTTGCCATCAGTACCGGCCTGAGCTTCCTGTTCGGTTATGACGATCGCCCAGCGCGGTCAACCACGCCCGAACCCGCCCCAACCACACCACAGGATAGCGACAACGACGGGGTGGTCGATACCCGGGACCAGTGTCCCGATACGCCCGAAGGGCTGCGCGTCGATGCCCGCGGCTGCGCTCTGGACAGCGACCGCGACGGCGTGCCGGATCACCGGGACAACTGCCCCGATACCGCCCGCCAGTACCGGGTGGACGATCAAGGCTGCCCGGTTGAGCTGACCGAGTCGGTGTCCATCGAGATGCGGGTACAGTTCGAAACCAACAGCGCCGAGGTTCGTGAGCCGTTCATGCCCGAGGTGCAGCAGGTTGCCGACTTTATGCGTCAGTTCGACCAGACCCGGGTCACCGTCGAGGGCCACACCGACAGCAGCGGCGCCGCCGCCTACAACCAACAACTGTCCCAACGCCGGGCCGAAGCGGTCCGCAACGTGTTGATTGAACGCTTTGGCTTGTCCGCCGACCGGGTAGAGGCCGTGGGTTATGGGGAGGAGCGCCCCATCGCCGACAACGCCACCGCTGCCGGTCGGGAGCGGAACCGCCGCGTCGTCGCGGAGATCAACGCCGATGTGACCCGCACCGAAACCCGGGAGTGAGACGCGCGAAAAGAAGAAACCGGCCGTTTGAGGGTCATGTGACCTTGCGTTACCCCTCAAGCGGCCCTACAATGCTCGCAATTCTGGAACTTCCGGCTTTTCCGGTAGTCCCATGAATCGCAGGGTCAGGGTTCGGCCAGATTGACTGGTACTCTGCCCGACGCGACCAAATTCCCCTTTACGGGGCCGATTTGGATTCGACGCCGGTAACGAAACTCAAGGTGCATGTCGTGATGGCAGCCAATCACGTTAATCCAAAGCTGCAACTTAATAGTTGCCAACGACGACAACTACGCTCTAGCGGCCTAAACCCCGCTAGCGGTCAATAGCAAGGTGCCAGTACCGCGTTATTGACTGTCAAACAGAACTGGATCGCGGTGAAGCTCGCCTGTGGCGGATCCGTTAAAACCTAAACAGGATCGCGTCTTACGTCCTGCCCGTTGGGCTGTAAGAGGCTAAATCAATAAACGGAAACTAAGCATGTAGAGCCAAGAGCGGAGTACCGGCGGACGGGGGTTCAACTCCCCCCGGCTCCACCATCACCACATCTAAAGACGTCCTAGGACGTCTTTTTTTGTGCCTAAAATCAAGCAGTTACGTGGTTTTTCAGTCCATTAACGTCCGATAAGATCCAGCAACAACCGACACCCCAGGTATTCCAAGTGGTATTCCAAGGCGCCCAATGCTATATTTTGGAATACCAAATGGCAGTCTGGAATACCCAATGAGCACCTACACCACCACCCTGAAGGCCAAGCAGGTCGCCGCCGCCAAGCCTCGAGACAAAGACTACGTCCTGTCCGATGGGGGTGGCCTTCAACTCCGCGTGCGCACCAACGGCTCGCGCCTGTGGAACTTCAACTACCGTCACCCCATCTCCAAGAAACGAGTCAACATGGGGCTGGGTAGGTACCCCGAAATCAGCCTTGCCCAAGCTCGCGAAAAAACCAAAGAGAGCCGCGCACTCGTTGCCCAGGGTATCGACCCCAAAGCGCACCGAGACAAAGAAGCACTGCAAAGGAAGCTGGAGACCAGCAACACCTTGCGCAAGGTCGCCGAAGAGTGGATTGAGCTGAAGAAGTCCCGTGTAACCGCCGACCATGCAGCCGACTCCTGGAAGTCACTGGAGATCCACATTTTCCCCAAGCTGGCCCACACACCGATTACCGACGTTAGCGCCCCCCAAGTGATTGACGTCCTGCGCCCTATTGAAGCCAAAGGCAGCCTCGAAACCGTCAAGCGCCTGTGCCAGCGGCTAAACGAAATCATGACCCACGCCACAAATAGTGGGTACTTACCAACCAACCCGCTCAGCGGCATAAGAGAGGCCTTCCTAAAACCCAAGAAGAAGAATATGCCCACCATCAAGCCGGAAGAATTGCCGGAGCTGGTACAAACCATCGCCAACGCCAGCATTAAGCGAGTCACTCGCTTGCTGATCGAATGGCAGCTGCATACCATGACACGCCCGTCGGAAGCGGCAGGCGCCCGCTGGGAAGAAATCGACTTCGAGAAGCAGTTATGGACAATACCTGCCGAGCGAATGAAAAAGCGGAAAGAGCACATAGTGCCACTAACGGAGCAAAGCCTGGCGCTGCTGGAAGCGTTAAAACCGATCAGTGGACACCGGGAGCACCTGTTTCCATCTGACCGCAACCCACGAACCCACACCAATAGCCAAACCGCCAATATGGCGCTTAAGCGGATGGGCTATGGGGGTAAGCTTGTCAGCCACGGCTTGAGGGCATTGGCCAGCACCGTACTGAATGAAATGCGGCAGGACCCGGAGCTGATTGAGGTGTGCTTGGCACACGTCGATAGCAGCGTGCGTGGCGACTACAACCGGACAGACTACCTGGAATCCCGAAGAGAACTCATGGAGGTTTGGAGTCAGCAGATCGAAAAGGCTTCGATAGGCTCTCTATCAGCTAGTCAAAGCCCTTCTCTAAGGGTGGCAAATGGATAACAGAGCTATTCTCAAGAGCCAAAGCTCGGGCCGCACAACGCAAGTGATTCTGGATCGCGTCATGTCACCGTCTCTCTCTTGGGTAAAACCTTTTCTCAAGCCATCATAGAAGAGATTGCCCGATTTCTGCCTATTCGAAATGCTGCGGCGCAGCTCTGTATCCTCGCTAGATTACCGCGATGTATTCGAATAATTTATTGTGAAAACTGAAAATGAATAAGTTCGCCTATGCTTTATGAAAACAACTGCGAATACCTACTGGGGTTTATCGACAATCCGATAAAAAATGGAGTAATACTCGAACAGCTCTACAAGAAGCCGAGCCTAAAAGGCCGACTACTTTTCAAAATTCCCATGCTACGCAGATTTGTTTCTGAAGAAGATCTAATAAATATCTTCACTCAATTATTGGTAAAGCTCAGAAAAGGAGCCCAAAAAGAACTTTTACAATTAAAACTTACGGACTTAGAGCCCAGCCCACACAACCTAGACAGGTGCATAAACGCCCTCGCTCAGCACTACGTCCTAGCAACAACCCCTATAACTTCCAAGGAAGGTGGCGATATAGAATTCACCGAAGCCTTCCTCTTAGCGCACTATGCGGCCAAAAGTAGCTATCACACCAGCCGCATCAGTGAGTCCCTAGGACTTCCCCCAGGTTACGATCTCCCGATTTCAGAAAGCCCACATCTATGGGCGCTTTACCACTTAAGCGAAGTGTACTGGCTTCTAAAGAGTCGGTTCTACCGGATCAAGGCAAGTTCGAATAGTATACTTTTATATAGAAACAGCACTTTTTCTACGTTCATTACTACCTACTGGGCGTCCGAACTACTAGAGTACCACTCACAGCTGGCAGACATGGCATGGTTAATAAGCCGATTTGAACCATTCATGAACACACGGATTCCGCCACTGCTTTTCGTGGAGGCTGTAGATCGTGTATTAGATAAAGCATTCTCTATATCGCAAAGCTGCCTCACGAGTGAGCTCAGGAGGCAACCAAAGTACAAATTAATTAGAGATCTCATTGGACTTGCGGTGCTGATCGAAGCAAGGTCTCGCCACTCTGACCGTATCGAAAAATCCTGGATTCATAGGCAAAGACTTATACCAGATGAAACAATTGAATTCATTGACGGAATGCTGGATCAGCAGCCGCCTCAATTTGGACTCGCAAGCAACTTCATATCCTTGAAAGGCGATCATTATCACAGAGGGACTTTACAATTCAGGTACGGCATCAGGAAGTTAATGGGATATCTACATCCAAAATACTACTCCCCTGAAGACACATTCATTAACGGCATATCGAAAGCCTTCGAAAACCACATTTTGAATCACCTAAAAGGGCTCCAACGCTACGGCTATACCGCTTATGAGGGGCTCGCCCCACCGGGCCCGAAAGCCGCAATAACTGGCTATGATGTTGACGTAATACTCCATGACACCGAAAAATCTCTATTTTTTTTCATTCAAATCAAATATAAATTGACCTGGACACCCACCTATCTCTCGGAGCAAATAAAATTCTTCGCCAATGATGGTGATGACTGCAGGAAAGGCTATAGACAGCTAAAAGTATTACGGGACAACATGATGCACCAAAGCATTAGAGATAGACTGAAGCGAACACCTGCCTTTTCTGCAACTCCAGAAAACAGCCATTTCATCGTACTACACAACCAGCCATTCCTCAATTTATACACTCACGACGAAATACACTTTTATGATTGGAACACGTTTAGGAACATTCTGGAGAACGGCAGTATCATCCAGTTAACGAATAACGATGAAAAGGTAAGGTCTATCGGGGAAAGAATGCCGATTCACCGACCCGACAACATCGCGGCAAGGTATATCGAGTCTGGAGCATTTGGAGAAACAACAAAGGAGCAGTATGACCTCTTTATGAACGCCACATGTAATGTCAACGTAGACGACATATGCATATCTAGTAGCCTTCTATGACACTAGGTCCCACATGGGGACACAGTCCTTGGTGGCCGCCGTAAGTAGTCATCTCTTAGGACTTTGACGTTTCCGCCCTTTCTGCCAAATCCACCACAACGATATCAATGGCGGAAACATTTGGAAACATTAAGGGCTTCCTGGTATTCCCAACCAAGAAACATCGCCGGTGCGCTTGGAGAGTAACAGTGAGGAAGTGCATGCCCCGAAATCAGCTGCGTACTAGGCCTGGCTGGACATTTCGGCTAAGCACGTGGCTCTCTTATATCATCGAAGCCGTCGTACTTCGGCTTGTACTCATATTCTCTCCCAGCTACTAGAGCAGGCGTTTCTGCTTGACTATATAGCTAACCGGCTTCTTTTTCTTTTCCAGCACACCTTCTTTGACCAGACGAGTTAGCCATTCCTTGGCCTGCGCGTTTGAGACGTCCAACGCAGCGGCCACCTCGGTGTCCTTCACCGGCTCACTCGCGAGTTGCTGAATGGCTTCACGCACGACTGCAAAGAGCGCTTCGGCTGGGGTCAACTCCGGCTGTGGAGTTTCCGTGGAAACGTCTACCTGTGCAGCTGAACCTAGCGTTATGGATGGCAAGCATTCCACCACTGCGGCTAGTTGCCCAGCTGCGGCAACGTTAACAGGTGGTGATGACTGAGTGTCGACTGACGGCGCCTCCTCGCTCGAAAACAACGGCAAATCGGCCTGTGGAAACGTCGTAGGCATCGCCACATTGAACACGTCATCTAACGAAGCCACGTCTTGTGGGTTCGGCCAAGGAAGTGCGCCTTTCTCGCGCAGAGCATCCAGAGCGGCAGATGACTCACCCGTTGATCGAACGAAGACCGGCACGAATTTTAGTTTATCGAGCTGCTCTTCGGCGCCCGCCCAAGTACCACCTTTTTTGAGATCAGAACTGACCACTAGTGAGGTGTCTGCTAATGCGTAAATCAGCTTGTTTCTCTGCATAGCGTGGCCAACATTAAATCCAGCACTTGGATCGTAAGCAGAAACGAGTACCAAATTGCCGCCACGCAAACGATTTCTTTCCTCACGATTCATGACGGTCTTTTCAAGGTTTTCAGCAAGAACGCCAATCACCTTTCCACCTGATTCCGAAGCACCTCGCATGGCGGCTTGATCAACGCCCCTAGCCCCCCCCGAGATGACGGTCCGACCTGCGCTGGCAGCCAGGCTTCCGACAGACATGGTGTAATCAACCAAGTCATCGCTCACCCGGCGCGAACCCACGACGGCAAGCCCACCAGTTTCTAATATACTAATATCGCCACAACCGTAAAGCACCGCTGGCGCGTCCTCTCTGAGACGGGCCTTCAAGCGGCGTGGGTACTCGGGATCCGCACGACTAACCACCCAAATTGCACGTGACTGCCAGTGCTCGATCACCTGACTCAGTAGAAACCCACGCTTCAGTAATCGCTGCAGGCGCCCCTCGTCAATTACTGGTTGGCATTCACGCATGACCTCAAGAGCAGCTGGGGAAACAAGATCTGCTGGCTGGCGCTTAATATCGCGCAAATGTTGCGCAAGCCGTTTGTATTCCCCTGGCGACAACAGATCAGGGGACCGAGCCCCACGTCCAACAATGAGCGGCGCCGTCAGTAAAAGGATAGCCTGAGTGTTAGGTGAGAGGGATCGCATTATTCGTTATGCCCCGTTTGTGAAAGGGCCACTGGGAACACCTCACCACTCCCCCCCAGTCGCAGAAGCCATGCCGCCACCGTGAGGGTCCATCGGGAATTGACAATGTCATCCACGAGGAGAACGGGCCCACTAGGAATGGGCAGTTCCACTAATCTGAGCGAACCGTCGAGGTTGCGTGCTTGCTGAGTGGCATTTGCCATGGTCTTCTGCTCTGGTCTGTCTTCCGTTTTCACTAGCACTTCATGGAAAGGAAGCCCTAGCGAGCCTGCCAGTCTTTCTGCGAAATTCGGAACAATCTCGGGGTGTTTTAGAGACGGGATAGCAGTGACCCATTCCGGAACTGGATGCGGCCGCCACTGAGCAATCATTTCAGCGCATGCCTGAACCAGCTGATCCGAAAAGTAACCATCTCGGTACCGGTTATCTCGAACAATGCGCCCCCAGCCGGCATCACCCCAAACGCATAACGCTTTACCCGGTTCAGCTCGGAATGCGGGAGCAATGTGGCCCCTAACATCGTACAAAGGCATCCCACCATCGGGCCATTTTTTGCGCGGCTCTATAGGCAAGGTGGTTCGGCGAAGAAATGCGACGGCAGCTCTGACCAGCTCAGCATCCACAACGGCGGGCAGAGGTGGTAAGGCTGGTTTCGTGACGCTGTGCGGGTCGCCGTCAAGCGCGTCGATCAGGAATTCCATGTGATCACCAAACGGCAGTCTAACATATTCCTCCATTTGCTGGTGCTCGGCTAGCCGTAACGCGGTCAATCGTTCCGTTCTATCCCAGAAGCCTTCACCCAGCACTGCGGCTGTGAGCTGCCATTTACTGCCTTGTTTGGCGATGGGCGCTGGAGCTTCGAGTGAGAGAAGTGCAATCGTCTTCTCGACTCGCTTCTTGCTGAGGTTGACTCGACTCAGCAGCTCAGGGACGGACAGGCCATTCGGCTCGTCTTCAAGCGCCTCAAGAACATCGGCAACTTCCTGCCGGGTCGGGAAGGCACTGCGGATAAACCAGTCCATAATGCCGCGCTCTTCCTCGCCACTGAGCAGCACGCCATAGGCGGCGTCCAACGCACGTCCCGCGCGACCAACCTGCTGATAGTAGGCGACCACCGAACCTGGCATTTGGTAGTGGATCACAAACGCCAAATCGGGCTTATCGTAACCCATCCCCAAAGCCGTTGTCGCAACCAGCGCTTTTACTCGGTTATTGAGCAGCGCCTGCTCCAGTTGCTCTCTACGGTCACCCGTTTCGCCGGTGTAGGCCGCCACGTTAAAACCTTGGGCTTTTAGCCATTCAGCCACTTGATTGGCGTCTCTCACCGTCAATGTATAGATGATGCCGTGACCCTGCAGCGTTACGAGTTGCTCTGCCAGCCAGGCGAGTCGCTCGGCCTGGCTGGGTAAGTGGATGGCCTGCAACGAAAGAGAGCTGCGATTGAGGTCGCCACGGGACACGTCAAGGTTCGGGCCAAGAACCGCAGTGAGATCGTCCATCACCCTGTTGTTCGCGGTCGCCGTAGTAGCCAAGAGCCGAAGATTGGAGGGTAAAGTCTTGACAATACGCTCCAGCAGTCGATAGTGAGGGCGGAAGTCATGCCCCCAATCGGAAATGCAGTGCGCTTCGTCAATGACCAGCAGAGAAATTTGCGCAGCTATACCTGCCAGCATCTGAGTACGAAAGCGCTCACTTGCGAGCCGCTCGGGTGAGATCAATAAAATATCGATTTCGCCGTTAGCTAGCTCTCCCTCAACTGAGGTCCACTCGTCCCTGTTGTCGGAATTAATGGTGCCCGCGCGAACTCCCATCCGCTCCGCCGCAGTAATTTGATTTCGCATCAGTGCCAGTAGCGGCGAGATAAGCAGCGCAGGACCGGCACCCGCTTCTCGCAGCAACTTGGTCGCAATGAAGTAAACAAAGCTCTTACCCCACCCGGTTTTCTGCACTACGAGCAAGCGGCCTCTGCCTTCGACAATGTGACGAATGGCATCTTCTTGATCCTCACGGAATGTGGCGTCAGCGCTCCCGGATCCGATCCGGAGAAGTTCCAGGGCGCGTTTTGGGTTGTAAGCCACGTCAATACTCTCCTTTGATCTGGTCGGGCGAGCGATAGCCGGGCGCCACCAAAGCATTCTGAACACCGCACAGCGGCTGGTAATCTTTTAGCCACAGCCTGAATTCCTTAGAACGCAGACTGTGGTCGGGTGAGCAGTCGACGTTCAATTGGCGAAGGATGTAACCGGCTGTGGCAGCCCTCAGCTTGATCCGTAGCACGCCTCCCCGCATACCAAAGTCCATTTCGGTGATCTCCGGCCTAGGCTGGTCAGGATGTGGAACCAACTCCAATTCAACGGTCCGGGCCCACTGAATATCCTGATTGCTGGCCTCGTGTGGCGCCACTATCTGTCCTTTGAGCACCACGGGTTGTCTAATTCTGCTGAGAGCGAAATCCCGAAATTCATTAGTCCTCCGGTCGAATGCACGGACGAGCCAACAAAAGCCGTTATCGATCAACGCGAAAGGGACGATCTCACGCTCAGAGCGGCCACTAGAAATCGAGTGGTGCTCGATGCCAAGTGGACACTCTTGATAGATAGCCCGAGTTACACTCGCGAGCACATCCAAGTCTATTGGTGTGGCTCGTGACGGGCTCTCACTGGCAACCCACGCTTTCAGCCGCACGGGCTCTCCATCTCCAAAGCCTTGAGTCAGCCACGACAGCACCCGCTCGGGGGGGAAGTCAAACACGGGCCGGAAGCCCGCACCCAAGATATAGGACTTGCCCTTGGAGTCGTACTTAATGTTGTTAGGAGCCAAGTCTCTGTAAAGCGCGAGGTCTCTAGATGCTGCGGCAGACTGAATACCAAACCGCGCGACCGAATCTTGGCGGCGCATCTCCCCGACAAAGCGCAAACGCAATTCTACGAATGCGAGCCGATCACGTTGTGGCTGTGTTAAATCTGCAAGCTTGTGGTTCGGCATCTGGGCCGGCTCGTTCGAGTTGGCGACTGCTTGTGGTTATTACGGGAAGTACATGGTCCACCCAGAAACCCGTTCACAAAATCATTATAATAATAACCTTATCATAATGATGATGACACGCCTATCGCGATTTATTTGTTAGTCACATATTAGTTCGTAATTAATCGCCCCCCCCTCTCCAGCTCGGCAACCGAATCCCAGACAGTTTCAAACCTATATCACCCCCATGACCCCGGCCCCAGCACGCCGGTAAACCCTGGTTGATATAGGAGATACGGCTATGCACACCGCATGCCCTCGTTGTGATTCCCACCGCATTATACCCAGCCGCTATGGCCGCAAGGTCGGTGGCACCGTTGGCACAACCGCTGGCGCCATCAGCGGGGCCATTAGTGCTACTAGCGGCGCCCGACTGGGCTACACCGTCGGAGCTATCGCGGGACCAGCGGGTGCCGCCTCGGGCGCGGTGCTTGGCGCCATTGTGGGCGGACTCTCGGGCTGCGCCGTCGGCGTGAAGCTCGGCGACAAGCTTGATGAGGAGGTATTCCAGGCCTACCGCTGTCTGGGCTGCGAGCACCGGTTTTAGCCCACCCCCATTGATCAAACTTTGCTCAGACCGCTATCGGTCTGGGCCCTTTATTCCGTAGGAGAACCACTATGGCACATCTCGTTGAAAACATGGCCTATGTTGGCCAGACCCCGTGGCACGGCCTGGGTCGTCAATTGGACACCGGTCTTCCCATCGATGACTGGGTCATTCAGGCCGGCATGGATTGGGAGATCCAGGAGTCCCCGGTACGCTTTATTGCCGGGCAGCGTGAGTACCTGGGCGAGATCAAGCCCTTCGATGATCACAAGGTGCTGTATCGCTCGGACACCCACGACCCACTGTCCGTAGTGGGCAACCGGTACAAGGTGGTCCAGCCTCGGGAGATTCTGGAGTTTTACCGGGATCTGACCGAGCGCTCCGGCTTCGAGCTGGAGACGGCGGGCGTGCTCAAGGGCGGGCGCAAGCTCTGGGCTCTGGCCCGCACCGGGCAGTACACCACGCTCAAGGGCAAGGACACCACCAAGGGCTATGTGTTGCTGGCCACCGCCTGTGACGGCACCATGGCCACCACCGCCCAGTTCACCAGTGTGCGGGTGGTGTGTAATAACACCCTGGCCGTGGCACTGGGTAGCGGCGCGGGCGCGGTGAAGGTGCCCCACCGCTCGGTATTTGATGCCAAGGCGGTCAAGCGGTCGCTGGGCATTACCGTCTCCGCGTGGGACGAGTTCATGTACCGGATGAAGCACTTGAGCAACCGCTCCGTTAAAGACAGCGAGGCGCACCACTTCCTACTGCGGGTCATGGGTGATCCGGACAAGGTCTCCATCAGCAAAGGTACCGAGCGCAATATGGCTCGCGTGCAAGCGCTGTATGACGGCCAGGGCCTGGGGGCGGATCTCGCCTCCTCCAGAGGCACCGCCTATGGTCTGCTCAATGCCGTCACCCAGTTCGTAGACCATGAGCGCCGAGCACGCAGCCAGGACAACCGGCTGGATTCTGCCTGGTTCGGCCAGGGCGCGGCGCTCAAAGGTCGGGCTCTGGACGAGGCCCTGCTGATGGTCGCCTGAGCCCACGGCTCTACTCTTCCTTCTTTATTTACCGTCAACCTCATAGAAGCCCCAGCCACCGGTACGCGTGGCTGGGGCTTTTGTGCGTCTGGGAGACTCGATAATGAAAGCACCCCGCATTACCTCACCCAAGCAACGGCCCGCCCTGCGGCTGGTCTCCACCAAAGACCTGAGCCGGAACGACTGGCTCAAGGTTCGCCAGACCGGCATTGGCGCCAGCGATGCAGCGGCGGCCGTGGGCCTCAACCCTTACCAATCCCAGCTTGAGCTGTGGATGATCAAAACCGGCCGGGAGGATCAGCTCCCTTCGGTTGATCCCGATGACGATGGCTCCCCCATGTACTGGGGCCATATTCTCGAACCGATTGTGGCCACCCACTACACCAAGCGCACGGGCAACAAGGTGCGTCGGGTGAACGCCGTCTTGCAGCACCCCGACCAGGACAAAGCCTGGATGCTGGCCAACCTGGACTACTCGGTGGTGGGCGTATCCGATGTTCAGATACTCGAATGCAAGACCGCCGGGGAGTTTGGGGTGCGGCTGTGGCGCGACGGTGTACCGGAATACGTGCAGTGCCAGGTTCAGCACCAGTTGGCGGTCACCGGCAAAGCCGCCGCCGATGTCTGTGTGTTGCTCTGTGGCCAGGAGATTCAGGTGCACCGCATTGAGCGGGACGATGCGCTGATTGCCCGGTTGATCGAGCTGGAGCGCAAGTTCTGGGACTACGTGGAAACCGACACCCCGCCCCCAGCGGATGGGTCGGAGTCCGCCGGAACCGCCTTGCGGTACCTATATCCCCAGGACGATGGTGAAACGGTCGACTTCACCGATGACCCGCACCTGTGCAACGTGTTCGATCAGTTGGTCACGGCCCGCCATAAGCTCAAAACCCTGACTCAGCAGGAGGAGCTGCTCAAGCAAACCCTGCAACAGGCCATGGGCGAGGCGACCCGTGCCACCTTTGCGCGGGGCTCGATCTCCTGGAAGCGGAGCAAGGACAGCAAAGCCTTGAATACCGATGCTCTGATGAGGGACCTACCGGAGCTGATGAACGAATACCACACCACACGCCCCGGTAGCCGGCGCTTTCTGGTTCGCTCGACTGACTGAGCGGGCGTAATTGCGCTCAGCTTTACGTCCCCCTTCTATCAACTCCTTCTTTATCCACTCCCTTGGGTGAGCCGTTTTGCGGCTCGCCCTTGTTTAACGCTATGAGGATACCGCAATGATTAAAGGCCTAGCGATTACCCCGCCGGTCATTGGCCGGATCAGTATCGGTCGTGTCACCGAGAAGGACGGCAGGCGCCTGCCGGAGAAAGACGATCAATTCACCTTAACCACCCAGGTGCAGAGTCCAGAGGGATGGTTACTCCATCCACTGGACGCTGAGCTGCGCGATCAGACCGAGACCGGCAAGCTGCGCACGATTCCGGTCACCCTACCCTTTGGCGATCCGGACCTGAACTTCCGGGCCGAGTACACGCTGTTCGATCGAAGCACCGGCCGGCCGGTCTGTGCCGGCGACGGTGAGCAGTGTCGGCGCCGCCACGAGGAAGGCATGGAGCAACTGCCCTGCCCGGCTCCCGCGCATTGCCAGTTCGCCGCTGGTGGCAAGTGCAAACCCTACGGGCGGCTGAATGTGATGGTGGGTGACTACGACCCACTGGGCACCTTCATCTTCCGCACCACCGGGTTTAACAGCATCCGCACCCTGATGGCTCGGCTGAGGTACTTCCAAGCCGTCTCCGGCGGACTGCTGGCCTGCCTGCCACTGGAGCTTCGGCTACGCGGTAAAAGCACCACTCAAAGCCACCGGACGCCCATCTTCTATGTGGATCTCGGTATCCGTGAAGGCTTGACCCTGGAAGCCGCGATCACCCAGGCCCGAGAGATCGCTCAACAGCGACAGGCGTCGGGCTACGACCAGGACGCCTTGGATCAAGCGGCAAGGTCGGCCCTGGCGAACTCGGCCTTCGAAGACGACGAGGACGAAACCCCGGTGATTCTGGAGGAGTTCTACCCCGACGCCACCACGAAGCCACCGGCCAACACCGCACAACCACTCTCCTTGGCCGACAAGCTCGAACAGCGCGCCAAGGCGCAATAACTCTTCTCTCCCCCTGACCGGCCCACTCATACACCGGCGGCGTTGATTCGCTGCCGGGGGCCGCCCTATGCGAGGACATTCTGATGAACAAAACAAATACCCCGGATACCCTGCCTTTCTACCCGCCTGCCCACAAAGCCGACAACCACCATGGCCTGTCTGAAGCACTGGTGCTGGACTGGGCGGAAGTGATCCTGCAGGAACGTTTTTTGCGCAGCAACTACCTGGTCAGCCCCGACCTGGCCCGCAGCTATCTGCGGGTGGCATTTGGCAAAGAGGATCGCGAAGTGTTTGGCATGGTGCTGATGGACAACCGCCACGGCGTGTTGGATATCGCCAAACTGTTCTACGGCACCATCGACGGCGCTTCCGTCCATCCGCGTGAAGTGGTCAAGACGGCGCTGAGCCACAACGCTGCTGCCGTGCTATTGGTTCATAACCACCCTAGCGGCAACCCCGAGCCCAGCACCGCCGATCGGCGGCTGACAGAGCGGCTGAAGGAAGCCCTTCAGCTGGTGGATGTTCGAGTGGTTGACCATATGGTGATTGGGAGTGATGAGGTGGTGAGTTTTGCGGAGCGGGGGTTGATCTGAAGCTTGAGCACCCGGCGGACGCCGGGTGCTCCATTGGTAGCATTAAATATTTTTTTATCTCTTTCTGGCCAAACACTCATACCCTGGGGTGTATTTCATGATTCTACTTCGGCCCAACTGGGGGTGCCGGACCTTTATAAAAGCCCCAAGTAATAACCAAGATAAACCCGCCTTAATCAACAGTCCGACCCACTTGATTATTTGATCAGTTGACCTGGCACCCAACGCAGGTACACAATCATACCAAACAACTCCACCAGGGACTGAAATACAACCACGACGACGGCCATGCTCCAAGCATCCGGCAACGATAGGGCCAGCGGCAGCATGACGAAGGAGTTTCGTGTACCGAGACTAAAGGTCAGCGTTCTACCAACCGCGCGCTCAAGCTTAAACAATCGACAGAGGCCCTTTCCGATCAGGGCGGCCGCCACCAGGTAAAGTACAAAGATGCCCAGCACTGAGTACAAGATACCACCCTCCTCGATGACGAGGCTGACTTGAGAGCCAGCAATCAAAAAAACCAGCACTGCGAGTAACGGTACTGGCAACCAGCCTAAACTTTGCACCAACCGTTGAGTGAACCGGCGCTTTTCAGCCAACTGCTCGGTCAGCCAAGCTAGCACCAGTGGTGTCACAATCAAACCCAAAAAAGCGGGTAGTAGATGGCTACCAACGGTTAAATCCACCGCCAGGTCATCCATAAAAAGCCAAAGGTAGATTGGGAGCAGTACCAACTGTGCCACCAATAACACCGGCGCAGCGGCGATCGCTCGGGCAGCATCGCCACGCCCGAGGTGGGTAAAACTGATAAACCAGTCCGTACAGGGAACGAGCAAAACCAACAGTATTCCAAGCCTAACAGCGGGGTCAGCCCCCGGAACAAGAGGGAGCAAAAAGGCAACAAGAATGGGAATCAGTATGAAATTGCCAGCCAGTAGTGCTATTAGAAACCGGCGGTCCCGAAACGCCGGCCCAAGATGTACCATCGGCACTTGAGTAAAGGTGGTATATAACAAAAAGCCCAGCACGGGCCACAGAATAGCTTCCCAAGCATCGGTTGTTTCAGGTGCTACCCACCCGATAACCATCCCCATCACAATGGCGAAAAGATAGAGCCATACCTGATACTTTTCCATTTCTTCACGCACCGCCCTGTCCTCTTCGGTTAAAGCCTCAAGCGGCCATATTACCAAAGTGGTGTTCAACCGTCTCTGCACTCCTCCGTATCGAACTCCAACTCTACTGTGGTGTGAGCCAATTCATAATCGGTCAACGCTCTGGAGATAGCTTTTTTCAGCTTCTTCTGATTCTCAATATTCGTCATCTTTGAGGTGCGTATATGAACCGATAGAACATGATGTTCCCCATCCAGCGACCAAAGATGGAGGTGGTGAACATCGTTCACCCCTGTTAGCGAGCGCAAGGTTTCCTCTAACGCTTGTTTCAGCTCAGGGCTAGGGGAGGCCTGCAGGAACAGTCTGACGGTCTGCCAGAAGTTACGGCCCACGTTAAAGAGAATGAATAAAGTAAAACCAATAGAAAGCAAGGGATCAAGAATCGGCCAATCGACAAACATCAAGATGATCGCCACAACCAGAACCGCCACCCAACCCAATACGTCCTCGAGCAGGTGCCAATTCAGAACGCGCTCGTTCAATGTCTTGCCCTTACTGAGCTTGTAGGCGGCGAAGCCATTGACGAACACACCAAAAACCGCTAAACCCAGCATGCCGCCCGCCATTGGCATGGGAGGATTGTCCAGCCGAGGAATCGCTTCGCTAAGTATCCACACAGAACCGACTATGAGCACTAAAGCATTTATAAAGGAACCCAACAAGGAGAAACGGCGGTAGCCATAGGTAAAGCTGGCATTAGCCTGTTTACCGCTCAATCGAGCCAACAGCCAAGAGAACCCAATGGATAGAGAATCGCCCAGATCGTGAACGGCGTCGGCCATGATGGCGGTACTGTTAGTCAGTACACCACCGATGAACTCGATTATGGTAAAGCCAACGTTAAGGAAAAAGGCCCAACCAATCCGCGTACCTTCATTTCCATGGTTGTGGCTGTGATCATGCATATTTAATCCCCCCAAAAAAGAAAACGCCGGTCGCCCCAGGCGACCGGCTAGGGCTGCGATCAGGCCACCGAATCACCTTCCTCTCCGTCCTGGATACGGACGGCGCGGCGCACGTCGGTCACAAAAATACGACCATCGCCTCTAAGCCCAGTATGGGCCTCCGTTTTCAGCAGGTCCACGACCGCATCCACCAGATGGTCCTGACAAACGATCTCCACCTTCACATGCTCGGAAAATTCCGACGCTCCCTCAATAGGGCGCGTCGCACTACTGTGCGCCTTGCTGCGCCCGAACCCACGAACATCCGAGACACTCATCCCGGTGATACCGTCCAGACGGTGCAGGGCCAGCGTGACCGCTTCCAGTTTGCGCACTTTAATATAGGCTTTTATCTCTTGCATGGTGTCACCTCAAGACGTTGCCTGGTCATCGCCATTTGAGCGATCAGCGAACCAGGGATAGAGCGCTGGCAGAATCACCAGCGTGAGAATGGTGGCGGTTACCAGCCCGCCGATCACTACAGCCGCCAACGGACGTTGCACCTCGCTCCCCGTCCCGGTGGCAAACAGCAACGGCGCCAGACCCAGGCCGGTGGTGACAGCCGTCATAACGACCGGGCGCAAGCGCGCCATGGCCCCCTGAACGCAGGCTTTTGCCATGGGAACGCCGTCACGCACCAGCTCGTTCAGGTAACTGACCAGCACCAAGCCGTTTTCCAGCGCAATACCGAACAATGCGATGAAACCCACCGAGGCGGGCACCGACAGGCTAAGCCCCGCCAGCCACAGCGACACAATACCGCCAACCAGCGCCAGGGGAATGTTAAGCATGATTAACAGCGCATTGCGCAGCGAACCGAAGTTCGCGTACAGCATGAAAAACACCAGCGCCAGAGTGATCGGAACCACGACCATCAGGCGTTTATTGGCCTGTTGCTGAAGCTCGAATTGGCCGCCCCATTTCAGGAAATAGCCCGGCGGAAGCTCCACCTGCTCGGCAATTATTCGATCCGCCTCGGCCACATAGGAGCCAATATCCCGGTCTCGAACATTGGCTTGAACGGTGATAAACCGTTGGTTGTTCTCTCGGGTGACCTGTCGTGGCCCGACCACTTCTTCCACGTTCGCCAGCTCGCTGAGGGGAACTTGCTGGCCCTGCTCGTTTCGGACTTTCAGATCCCGAATGACATCGGTTCGGTCCCGTGAAGACTCTTTCAGGCGCACGTAGATGTCAAATCGCCGGATACCCTCAAACACCTGTCCGGCGCTGTCGCCGCCGACGGCAATGCTGATGGTTTCCTGCACATCGGACACGTTTAAGTTGTAGCGGGCAATGGCCTCCCGGTCCAACTTGATTTGCACCTGAGGCGTACCACCCACCTGGTCCTTCTGCACATCTTCGCCTCCGGCGACTTGACGCATCACCTCGGCAATTTCCGTGGCTTTGCGATCCAGAACGTCAAGATCATCGCCAAACAGCTTCGCAGCTAGCTCGGCCTTCGTGCCCGTTAGCAGTTCATCGACAGCGGCAGCAATCGGCTGGGTGAAGTTGAACTTGGTACCCGGAAAATCTTCAAACTCGGCACTCATGGCAGAGTAAAGGCCATCGAGCGTCTCCGCTGTCTGCCACTGCTCTTTGGGCTTGAGTCCAACAAAAATTTCCGCGCTGTTGACCGGGTCGGCATGCGCCCCGACTTCACCGCGACCGATACGGGTCACTACCTGGGTTACTTCGGGAAAGCGCTCCAATAACTGACGTTCAAACAGCGTCATGGACTGCTTGGCCTTATCCAGCGAGATGGAGGGCGCCATAGTGGCCCGGATCAATAAGTCACCCTCGTTGAATCGGGGCACAAACTCCGAGCCGAGACGCGGACCAACCACTACACCAACAGCTAGAACAATGCCCGCAATGGTCACCCCGATCCAACGGCGTCGGATAACGCCCTGCACGAGTGGCCGGTAGCCACGGGCGATAAAGCCGATCAGTCCGCCGGGCTCCTCTGAGGCTTGATCCGCTTTAGGTCGACGCATTAACAGTGAAGCCACCACGGGCGCCACGATCAGCGCGAAAATCAGAGAACCCACCATGGCCAGCGACACGGTGTAGGCCAGTGGGCGGAACGTCGCCCCCTCCACACCTTGTAAGCTGAACAAAGGCAGGAACACCACAATAATGATGCTAATGGCAAAGAGAATGGGCCGCGCTACCGCCTGACTGGCCCGCGCCACTATGTGCAGGCGCGACTCATCCGCAGAGGACTTGCGCAACAGCCGATCAATGTTCTCGACCACCACCACAGCGCCGTCCACCATCATGCCGATGGCAATGGCCAGCCCCCCCAGAGACATGAGGTTGGCGGAGATGCCAAACCACTTCATGGCAATCAACGCAAGGCACACCGAGAACGGAATGGACAGGGCCACCACCAAGCTGGGTCGCCACCCCCCCATAAAGGCGAGTAACACGATCGCGACCAATGCAATACCCTGGAGTAACGCATTCGTTACCGTGGAAACGGCGGCCTCGACCAATTGCGCCTGATCGTAATACGGGCTGACTTCAATACCCTCTGGCAAGTTGGCATTGATGGTGGCCAACTCGTCTTTCACCGCACCGATTACATTGGAAGTATTGGCACCAATCAGCTTGAGCACCATGCCGACCACGGCTTCGCCTTCGCCATCTTTAGTGGTCAACCCGCGACGGATTTCACCGCCAATGGTCAGCTCCCCCAATTGATGGAGATAGACCGGGACACCATCGACGCTTTTGACCACGATGTTGCGAAGGTCATCCAGGTCTTCTGCCAGACCCACGGAGCGAACGATGTATTGCTCGTCATTCTGGATGATAAACTGGGCACCGGCATTCGCATTGTTCGCCTCGATCCGCCGTTTGACCTGCGGCAAGGAGATGTCATAGCGCAACAGCGCGTCGGGATCAATGCGTACCTGGAACTGCTTGACGTTACCACCAATGGACAGCACCTCGGTTACGCCTTTGACTGTTTGCAGGTTGAATTTGACGATCCAGTCCTGAATTTCCCGCATGTCAGTGCGACTGTAGTCGCCACTAGTGTCTTCCAGAACATAGAACAGAATCTGCCCCAGCCCGGTCGTAATGGGGCCCATGACCGGCTCACCAAACCCGTCAGGAATCGCCTCCCGCGCTTGCTGAAGACGCTCACTGACCAGTTGTCGGGCGAAGTAAATGTCGGTGCCATCCTCGAAATAGATATTCACTACCGACAGCCCAAAATTGGACACTGACCTGACGTGGTCCAGTTTGGGCAATCCGTTCATGGCGCTTTCCAGGGGGTAGGTCACATACTTTTCTACCTCCTCCGGCGCGAGACCTTCAGTCTCAACAAACACCTGTACCAACGAGGGTGAGATGTCCGGGTAGGCGTCCACCGGCAGACTCCGATAGGCGGCATAGCCGCCAATCACGGTGGCCAGTGCCATCACCACCACCAGCAGCCGGTTCTGCAACGCCGCTCGAATAATCGCTTGCATAAAAACCTCCGAGTGCTAGTGGTTGTGGCCCGATTCGAACTCGCTCTTGAGCAAATCCGCTTTCAGAGTGAAGCCGCCTTTTGCGACGTACTCTTCACCTGAGGTGAGGCCAGACCGGATGACCACATGGTCCCGATCTTTTGCACCCAGAGTGACGGCCCTGGGGTGCCAACGGTCACTCTCCCGCACAAAAATCACCGGGCGGCCCTGATACTCGATGACCGCCGTCTGAGGCACCACCACCTCGGCTTCCGTCTCGGCCAGCGTTACCTCCGCCTCGATGAACATGCCGGGTCGCCACTGGCCCGAGGCGTTATCAAGATAAATCCGGGCCAGGCCGGTTCGTAGCTGTTCGCTGACCATGGGATCGAGATAGTCGATCCGGGTGTCGACAGGCTCGGGACCGAACGCCGTGGTGATGCGCACCGGCTGGCCTTTCTGTACACGCCCAATCTGCCGTGGATAGAGCGCAATATCGATCCAGAGCGTGGAAAGGTCCGCCACAACGAATGCGGCGTCGGTGGGTTGAACCTGTTCGCCCAGCGTCGCGGACCGATCAATGACCGTGCCGCGAATCAGGGACTTGAGAGGGAACCGTTGCAGGGTCTGGGAGCTCTCGCCAACGGCCAGGGTATCCCCAGCGTCTACGGAATCGCCGATTCGGGCACTGACATCGACAATTTGGGCTGGGTAACGCGGGCTGACCTGAGCCACCGCTTCTTTATTCAGGCGCACCTCCCCTGGCAGAGACACGGTCTGGCTCACTTTTCCGGGGCCGGCGACGCTAATTTCTCCGCCCAATTCCCGAAGCATTTCGGGATCGACCGAGGCGCTTTGTTCCTCGTGTCCTTCATGCTCCCCGTGCGCGCCTCCGCCCGCTTCATCATGGCCTCCTTCGTCCTCTCCATGGTCTTGGTGATCAGATTCCTGATCGCTGTGACCTTCTTCCTCGCTGTGGCCCTCGTGCTCGCTATGATCGTCGTGCTCACCACTCTTGTCTTCGTTATGGGTTTCCCCTTCCTGCGCTTGTTCGTGCTCGTGATTGTCGTGACCGGCTTCCTGAGCCTGCACGCTTATGCTGCCAACAGACAAGGGCAGCGCCATACTCATCATAAAAATCCAGAAGGATGCCAACGGCTTCATGATTCACCTGCTTGTTCTTTAAGGAAACGGGTTTGGGGTTCGTAGGGTTCAGAGGCCCCGTCTATTGAATCGGGGGTCAATTTCCACTGCCCGGTCAAACCCGTGCCAGTCAGTTGTTCGAGAGTCACCAGAGTCTGGTGGAAGTTGACGGCGGCTTGGAGCGCATCACGCTCTACCGCCAGACGCTCTTGCCGGGCATCCACCAACTCCAGGTAGGTATAGAGCCCTTCCTCATAACCACGGCGAATGCTCTCCAGTGCTGCACGCGCGGAAGGCAACGCCTCGTTTCGCAGGCGCAGTGCGGTACTGCGAAATACCGCCAGCTCCTGATACAACCGCTGAAGCCGAGCCATCAGGTGCACCCGTGCGGCCTTCTCTTCCAGCGCCAGTTGCTCATACTCCGCCCGCTGGGCACGGATTTCGCCCTGATTGCGATCGCTGACACCAATCGGCATGGATAGGCTCAACGTGAAGGCGTGATCGTCCGTTTCCCGCACCTGCTTGACGCCCAGTCCGACGCGCAGGTCCTGTCGGCCCCGGGCGCGGGCCAGTTGCAATTCCGCTTCGCGCAGGCGTCTTTCGGTGATGTACTGGGACAATTGCGGGGAATTTTCTAAATGACGACGAACTCGGTTGAATTCCGGCAACGCCACCAGCTCGTAGAGCTCGGCGTGAACCCTCTCGAAGTCCGGTTGAGTCTCGCCCCACTGGGCGGCAAGTTCCACGCGGGCGGAAGCCAGTTTCTGTCGGGCAGAGGTCACAGCCAGCTCGGCCCGAGTAACGGCGATTGCCGAACGTTGAAGGGAGGCGTTATTCGTCGTTCCTACCTGGACACGATGCCGAATGGTTTCCCGGCTTTCCCGGGCCAGCTCCAGCGACAGTTCCGCCAGTTGAATGTTTTCCTGGGCCTCGGCTACGCCGAGAAAGCGGCGTACGGATTCCGCGAGCACCTGCCAGCGGACTTGTCGGTATTCGCTGTCCACCAGATCGGAGCGATAGCGGGCGACCTGCTGCCGCCGATCGCGCTTACCACCCAACTCGATCAGCTGGCTCAGCACCAGCGAGGTTTCGGCCGAGTCCGTGCCCGAAAAGCGGCCACTGCCGCCAATGTTTTCTACTTCCACGGCCAGTTCTGGGTTGGGAACTAAGCCCGCCTGAAGCTCACGAGCTTCAGCCGCTCGGCGACGATAGGGAAATTGCGCCAATTCAGGGTGGCGCTCCAGGGTGTAGGCCAGCGCCTCGTTCAGCGACAGCGGTGTCGAATCAGCGCCAGCGGGTGCCGCGGCCAGGGACAATAGCAACCAAAGCCCCAGCACCCCTTTCCGTCCAGACGGACGGGTGAGTACAGAAAAAAACATGCATTACCTGCCTGATATTCCGATGATATTTAGGATTGCCGATCCGCGCCGGTTTAGCTCCGGGCAACAGAAATCGACGGTTGAGTCCTAAGACGCGGAATTAGGCAATGGGAGGGGGCACATCGGGTGCCATAAAATGCTGAGGAGGTAACGGCAGGTGTTCCGCCTGCCAGCGGTGGGCTGCGGTCGGAACAATTCCGTGCCCGCCGATACTCACGAAAAACAAATGGGCGTGGGCGTGGCAGCTGTGGCTATGAGCGCAGCTACCCCCTGGGGGATGAGAGTGCTCCGCGCGGTGATCGTCGTCAACCGACTGCTCCAACGCCATCTCGGCTCCCATCACCGGCTCATGCCAATCCGCCGCAAACACGAGGTTCGCGATCGAGACAAGCATTAAAAAAAGGATGAAGGAGCGCTTTTTCATGAAGCTGAGTGTAACCGCAAGCTGCCAAGCATTACAAGCCCCTATCCTGAACCAGACGTGGTCGGAGACAGCTCCTTACAGACACCACTACCTAAAGGCAGTAAGTCGCAGGACCTGTGACCTAACTCAATGATTACCAACTATCCCTTGAGAGCCAAAATACGCTCGGCACCGTTATCCCGCAACAGTGCCAATAATCAGGTCTGGGTAATGGGAGCCGGTGTCATCTGCCCAGTCCTGTCATAAATCATTTCGTTGCGGCACGTTAATGATTTAGCGCGGCGCGCAGAAGTATTAGACCACTTTAGTATTAAGCCAAATGTTCGAAGCATTCAAGGTTGCCTTACCTTGCTTATGCATGGATACGATAAGACGTAAATATACTGAAGGGTGGGTTCACTGTTGAGAACCATCAAGGCCGCCCAGATAAGCTCGGCAACAATAGCGGCAGGGAAACTGAGCACAATACTATTCCGATACCCACCAGTGTTTGAGAGCGTTCCAGATCATTGAAATCATTCAGCATTCGTCCAACCACAGAAACAACAGCGAGGGATCTGGGCTAGGACTGACTATTGTTGAGGTTCATTGCGTGCACGGCAGCGATTCGCTCAAAACAGTCACTACCTTTACGCTCAACTCCCTCGAAGCATCAGTAAAGTCATCGCTTCCGCATATCGGAGTGAAGCCCCTGTGCTCGGTAAATTTACGTTCTATCCTCAGCACGACAGGCGTCGGCATGCTCTGAACCTGAACTCCATGTGGCCAGCACGATATCCGCGAAGGGCTTCTCCCTCAACTACCCCGGCTAAACGAGCAGCGCGGCGTGATCGTTCTCAATATACCAGCGTTGAGAGTAAACCGGCTTCCCACGGTCATTGTGATGTAAGCACTCTTTCGCCAAGTTGACGTTGGCCGACCAAGGCGGGCAAGTGAGGCACCAAGGACTACAGCGCGCCAGATATTTTTGGGTTCAGGCAAGGACGGCGTGGTAGATGCGCCCCATAATCTCGTGGCGCCATGCACCTTCATTTAAGCTTTCGTAGCTGCAAACTCTGTGGTTACCACCAGTACCGGGAGTGCCATTATTTTTTCTCTTAATTTAAGTCTGCTTTGACCGCCGAATACGGCCATCGGGAACGCCAACCAAGACAAGGGGGCAGCACTATCCGGCACAGCAAGACAATTGGCGAACGTCCTTGGTGAAGGTCTGTGCGCACAGTTTGAGGCCTTCGACCATGGTCAAGTAGGGAAACAGTTCATTTCCAATTTCCTGAACCGCCATGCCTGACCGCAGCGCCATCACCGCCGTTTGAATCAGCTCACCAGCTTCTCCCGCCACTGCCTGCACGCCCAACAGTCGGCCGGAATCGCTCTCGGCGACCATCTTGATAAAACCACCGGTATCGAAATTAACCAAAGCACGCGGCACGTTCTCTAGGGCAAGGCAGCGAGTGTCCGCATTGATACCCTGCTTGAACGCCTCAGCTTCCGTCAGACCGACGGTGGCGACCTGAGGATCGGTAAACATCACGCTCGGCATGGCACTAAGGTCCAGGGTCGCCTCGCCTCCGGTCATATTGATCGCAGCCCGGCTACCCCCTGCGGCGGCAACATAGACAAACTCTGGCTGATCAGTGCAGTCACCGGCCGCATAGATTCCTGGAACCGTGGTTTGCAGATATTCATCCACTTGAATCGCGCCACGCATTGTTTCCACGCCGACGCCCTCCAAGTTTAGACTTTCGGTATTGGGTGCTCTGCCCGTTGCCACCAGTAGTTGATCTGCCCGTAATGTGCCGACCTT
This sequence comes from Marinimicrobium sp. C6131, assembly GCF_026153455.1. Lineage (NCBI taxonomy): Bacteria > Pseudomonadati > Pseudomonadota > Gammaproteobacteria > Cellvibrionales > Cellvibrionaceae > Marinimicrobium > Marinimicrobium sp. C6131. The sequence goes on along the minus strand of NZ_CP110629.1, from coordinate 4,107,647 downwards.
GATGTCGACCTTGAACTCGTCATCGGTGTACTCGACACGGCTGGTCTGGGCTTGGTTGACTACTTCGATGCCTTCTCGCTGAAAGGCTATCTCCATTTGCTCTCCGATAGCAGGATCTTCACCGGATAGCAAACGGCTACGGGCCAACACAGTGACCTCGCTGCCCAGTCTCGCGAACGCCTGAGCCAGCTCCAGAGCAACGAAGCCAGCACCAATGACGATCAACCGTTCGGGTAATGTATCGAGTGCCAATGCACTGGTCGACGTCAAATAGGGCGTCTTCGCCAGCCCGGTTATAGGTGGCACTGCCGGACGGGCCCCAGTACCAATAAAAGCACGATCAAAACGGACCGTTTGCTCACCTCCCTCAGTCAGTTTGACCGTCAGACTATTGGCATCGGCAAACCTAGCCTCGCCATTGAGAACCGTGATCGCAGAGTGATCACGCAGTATCCTTTCATATTTGGCCTCACGCAGCTCCTGAACACGGGCCTGCTGTTGTTGAAGGAGCCTCTCCCGGTCCACCAGAGGTGGCTTGGCACTCACGCCCCCGTCAAAAGTGCTCTCCTTGCGCAGGTGCGCAACATGGGCGGCCCGAATCATTATTTTCGAGGGTACGCATCCAACATTCACGCAGGTACCACCAATCGTGTCACGCTCAATCAGGGTAACGCGCGCTCCTCGCTCGGCCGCCTTCAAGGCGGCCGCCATGGCCGCCCCTCCACTGCCGATGACGGCAATGTGTAGGGGGTTATCATTGCTCACTTGGAAAACTCCTACTCCTTCGAACGCTTCAGGGAAGAGGGATAGCCAGCATTGCCCGTGGCCTCGGTCAACACCTCCACGGACGTTTTTACGTCGTCGAAGCTGACCACAGCTTCCCGTTTCGGGTAGTCCACCTCTACCCGCAATACACCTTTCACCTTGTTAAGGGCAGTTTTGACCGTGATCGGACAGGCGGCACAGGTCATGCCCGGCACCGACAGGGTGACGGATTCCTCATCTGCCAGGGCGGGCGTACTGATGAGCATAGCGAGCAACGCAATGAAGGCTACACGTGCTTTCATGGGACATTTCCTCTATCAATAGAACAAAGGCAAGACGTAGGGAAACACCAGGGCGATCAGAACCAGCGCTGACACTGCCGAGAAAATCGCCTTATAGGCTACTCGATCTCGCGGAACCGCACACACCTCCCCCTGCTGGCACTTTCCCACCTGCCGATAGACCTGACGCCAAGCAAAGAACATGGCCACCACGGCAATGCCGATGAATAACGGTCGATAGGGTTCGAGTGCCGTCAAGTTGCCGATCCAGGCCCCAGAAACGCCCAAGGTGATCAATACCAGAGGCCCAATACAACAGGCCGATGCTAACAGCGCCGCTACTCCTCCGGTGATCAGAGCCAGAGGACCACGCCCCGAGCTTGAATGTGACATGACGACTACACCTTTCATGAGTGTGTTTGATGGGATAAAGTTACTACCGTAGTCAGCTACGGAGTCAAGGCCTATGCCCGATAAAGCGAACTCGTTGACCATTGGTGGTTTGGCCGAGGCAGCAAATGTCTCAGTTGAAACCATTCGCTATTACCAGCGCCGAGGACTAATACCTGAGCCTCAACGGCCTCCAAGCGGTATTCGACGCTATGGCATCACCGATATCGACAGGTTGAAGTTTGTGAAAACGTCGCAGCAATTGGGTTTCAGCCTTGATGAGATCCATGAGCTGCTTCAGTTGGATGATGGCGCCCACTGTCACGAAGTAAGTGTTCTCGCTGAGCGGAAATTGCACGACGTGCGAGAGAAGATCAACAAGCTGAGGCAAATCGAGGCGGTACTGAACAACTTGGTTGATCAGTGCTGCGCGCAGGATAGCAATATCTCCTGCCCTTTAATTGCCTCACTACATGAAGGGGTCGGATAAAAAGTTGGCACATACCGTTTTCAAAGCTGGACTTACTTCATGACAATACCTGTAAGTGGTGAAGGCTTACGTATCGAGCGGCTGAGGGTAAGCCCCTGTGCTCATTCAGGAGCTTACTGCACGAATGGTTCCACCGGAATTGACCTCTTCCAACCCCAGGTACTTTCGCAGGAAACTCTGCTCGCGGCCAATGGCCTCCAACGACAGCCCTCGGCCCCGACAATACGGTGCTTTGTCTTGCGAATCATTACCCACACTTTCAGTAATCGACCACCGGACTGACCTGTGCCCGTGCTATTAAAAGCACGAACAAGGCCAGAGTGGCACCGGATCCATTGCAGAAGTCCGACTGACAAAAGGTCAGGCAACTCATCTACGGCCTCAGCTCAATACCAAACTGCCCAACCAGTAACGAAAACAGCCAAAAACAGGCAGCGGTCACTAAAGCACTGGCTAGCAGCGTAGGCCAAAAGCCGATTCGGGGAAGCAACGTCGGAAACACTAAAAACATGGGAAGTGTAGGCACCACGTACCAGAACGTATACCACGCGTGATTGGCCACTTTTTCTGGCGACTGCGTTTCGACATGCAACCAAATCAGAGCCAGAATCGTGACCAACGGTAGTGCCGCAACCAAAGCACCCAGCTTGTCGCTACGTTTAGCGACCTCGGAAACCACTACCACGACAGCAGCGGTAATCAGATATTTGGTTATGATCCAATGCCATGTCATGTATGCTCTACTCCAAACCGTCGAATTCACCCGTAAAATTCACATCGTAAACTCCCCCGTCACTCGATAGGAGCACGTAAAGTGTTTGAGGTTCAGCCCGATTGGTGACCGATACGATGAAATAACCGCTGCCTTTCTTATGGATTTTTACGGCGTCTTCAGGAACCACCTTCCAGCTTTCGGGAAGCTTTCCGAAGCCTAATCCTGCATCTTTCTCGGTTAGCTGCGTAGTTGCCGCTCTGCCACGCTCAAGCGCCGATGTTTCTGAAATCGATTTATGGGCATGGTCACTGTGTGCAAGCACCTGTTGAGATCCGACCAATAAAACAAGTGTGAAAATGACGGTAAAGAGCTTCATAAGGGTTCCTCGAATTTTAATATGATTAATGCGAATGGGGTTCACCGCCCTCGTGGCGATGGACTTCAGGTTCACTGGTTTGTTCAGCAGCCTCTTCGCCCTCTGTGTCGGCGGGTGGCCCTCGTAATTCGAGGCGCCTTGGGTAGCTCGATAGCGGTGCTTTTTTATCCGCCATGTCTTCGTGGGTATGTTGGTGATCATCCCGGTTGAGCGGAAAATCATCCGGGTACTGCGTGTGCTGAAACCCATGCAACTGCATCAGTAGCAACAGGCCACCGGCAAGCATCAGCGCCACGTTGGAAGCTTTGCTGAAGCGCTCAAACGATGCGGTTTTTCGCCACACCATAAGCACGGCCAACATGACACATAAGGCCACAATCTGTCCCACTTCAACGCCGACATTGAACGACAATATTTTGAACACCAGACCATCGTCGCCCAGCGGCAACTGCTGAAGCCGGGTGGACAAGCCAAACCCGTGAATCAAACCAAAGGCAAACACCATCCAGGTCAGGTTCGGGGATTTCATTTGCAAGTGTTTCTGAAAGCCGCCGAGGTTGTCGAAGGCTTTGTAACAGACGGTCAGCGCAATCACCGCATCAATCAGGTAGTAATTGGCGGTAATTCCGAACAGTGTGGCGAACACCAGGGTAATGGAATGGCCGATGGTGAAGGCGGTGATGAACTTGATGATCTCGCTAAAGCGCGTCAAAAAGAACATGACGCCGAACAGAAACAACAAATGATCATAGCCGCTCAGCATATGGGTGGCGCCAAGCCGGATGTACTCCAGGTAGCCCGCATTGAGTATCCGGGCTTGATCTTCCGCCGACATGCCATGTGCCCAGGCCGTGACACTGGCAAGGGACGCGACGGCGACAAATAACAGTTTAAGCATAATGTCTTAACCTTGGTCGTGATGATCGAGGCGATCACACGTGATTATGGAATTGAGTGGCAGGCGCGCCCACAGTTGCGCTACGCCCGCCAGGGTTTCGTTGCGGAAACAGGCTCCAGGCGCGCCCGAAGCCTGTTCGAGTCCGCTATGCTTCCGCTTTCTTCCGGTGCAACAGCGCGTACAGCACCGGGAGCACGAACAGCGTCAGCAAGGTCGACGAGATAATCCCCCCGATCACCACGGTCGCCAGCGGACGCTGTACTTCCGCGCCGGTGCCGGTGTTGAGCGCCATGGGAACAAAGCCGAGGCTCGCCACCAGGGCCGTCATCAGGACTGGCCGCAGGCGAACCAGCGCCCCTTCCACAATCGCCGTGATGAGATCTCCTTGTTCCCGCCACAGGTCGCGAATGAAAGCCACCATCACTAACCCATTGAGCACCGCCACGCCGGAGAGCGCGATAAAGCCCACGCCGGCCGAGATCGACAGCGGCATGTCCCGCAACCACAGCGACAAGACTCCGCCCGTGAGCGCAAGCGGTACGCCGGTGAAAATAATCAACGCGTCTTTCACCGAACCGAACGCCATGATCAGCAGGCCGATGATGATCGCCAGGGTAATGGGTACAACAAGGGCGAGACGCGCGCTGGCCGATTGCAATTGCTCAAAGGTACCGCCGTAATCCAGCCAGTACCCATCTGGCAAGTCCACCTCCTGTGCGATGCGCGCTTGGGCTTCCTCGACAAATCCGCCCAGGTCGCGGTCGCGCACGTTGGCGGTGACTACCACCCGCCGTTTGCCGTTTTCCCGGCTGATCTGATTGGGTGCCGGCGCCAGTTCCAGCTCGGCGACTTCCGATAGCGGTACATAACCGCCGTCCTGCAAAGGAATGGGCAGAAAGGCCAGGCTGTCGATGTCGCGCCTGATTGTTTCCGGCAGGCGTACCACCAACTCAAAGCGGCGGTCGCCCTCGTAGATCAACCCGGCGTTTTCACCACCGATACCGGTCGCCACCAGTGCTTGTACGTCTTCGACATTCAAGCCGTAACGCGACAGAACCATGCGTTTGGGATGCACCGACAACATGGGTAACCCCGTGACCTGTTCGACCTGGATATCCGCCGCACCCTCGACGGTTTCGAGCACTTCCTGAACTTCCAGTGCCGACGCCAGCAACTGATCCATATCATCGCCAAACACCTTGATCCCGAGATCGGCCCGTACCCCCGAGATCAGCTCGTTAAAGCGCATTTCAATGGGCTGGGTGAACTCGTATTTGTTGCCCGGCAGTTGGGTCACGGCTTCCTCCATTTCCGCCACCAGTTCATCCTTCGTCTTGTCGGGATTGGGCCACTGGTCGCGAGGCTTGAGGACGACAAAGTTATCCGCGACGCTGGGGGGCATGGGGTCGGTGGCCACTTCCGGCGTGCCGATCTTGGCGAACACCTTGTCCACCTCGGGAAAGGCCTTCAGCCGCTCTTCCAGCTGCGACTGCATCTCGATGGATTGCTCCAGCCCCGTGCCCGGGATGCGCAGAGCGTGCAACGCGATATCCCCTTCGTCGAGTTGCGGAATAAACTCCGACCCCAGGGTGGTCGCCAGCCAGATACAGATGGCCACCAGCGCGGTTGCGCCGCCCAATACCAGCCAACGAAACTTCATAGCGACCAACAAGGCTGGCCTGTAGAGCGACTTGGCGCCCCGGATTACCGGACTTTCCTTTTCACTGATTTTGCCGCGCAGGAACACCGCTACCGCGGCAGGGACCACGGTCAACGACAGTACCATGGCGGACAGCAGCGCCATGACCACGGTGGCCGCCATGGGGTGGAACATCTTGCCTTCAACGCCGGTGAGTGAAAAGATTGGCAAGTACACCACGGTAATGATGGCGACGCCGAACAGACTGGGGCGAATGACTTCGTTGGTGGCCTCGTACACTAACTGAAGCCGTTCCCGCAATGGCAGCTGGCCGTTATGTTGGGCCTGGGACAACCGCCGAATACAGTTCTCGACAATGATCACGGCGCCGTCGACGATCAGGCCAAAGTCCAGGGCGCCCAAGCTCATCAGGTTGGCCGACACGCCCGTTTGCACCATGCCGGTGATGGTGGCGAGCATGGACAAAGGAATTACCGCCGCCGTGATCAGGGCGGCACGCAGGTTGCCGAGTAACAGAAACAGCACCACGATCACCAGCAGCGCCCCTTCGAGCAGGTTCTTCTCCACCGTGGCGATAGCCTTGTCCACCAGGGTCGTGCGGTTGTACACCGCCTCCACCTTGACCCCTTCAGGCAGTGAGGGCTGGATGGCCTCCAGTTTTTCGGCCACCGCCTTCGCGACGGCGCGGGAGTTTTCTCCCACCAGCATCATGGCCGTGCCCAGCACCGTTTCCTGGCCGTCGCGGGTGGCGGCCCCGGTGCGGAGCTCCTTGCCAATGGCTACCTCGGCCACATCACTGATTTTTACGGGTGCGCCATGGCGATTGGTAATGACCACCTGCTCGATTTCAGTGATGGTGGCCAGCTGTCCTGGGGAGCGTACCAACAGCTGTTGTCCGTTGCGCTCGATATAGCCGGCCCCCCGGTTGGCGTTGTTGGCCCGCAGGGCCCTCATTACCTCATCCATGGTGACGCCGAATTGCAACAACTGCTGTGGTGAAGGCGTGACGTGGTACTGCTTGTTGTAGCCGCCAATGGTGTTGATCTCGATCACCCCAGGCACCTGAGCCAACTGGGGCTTAATGATCCAATCCTGAATTTCTCGCAAGGCCGTGGCATCTAAAGGACTGCCGTCAGGCTGGGTGGCGCCGGGCAAGGCTTCCACGGTGTACATCAATATCTCGCCGAGCCCGGTCGCGATGGGCCCCATTTCGGGCTCAAGGCCTGGCGGCAATGCATTTTTGATGGAGCCGAGACGCTCATCAATCAGGTTACGGGCGAAATAGATGTCCGTGCCTTCCTCGAATACAACGGTGACCTGGGACAGGCCATAGCGGGATATTGAGCGGGTATAAGACAAGTCGGGCAAGCCGTACAGGGCCGTTTCCACCGGGAATGTGATGCGCTGTTCCGCCTCCAGGGGCGAATACCCCGGCGCCTCGGTATTGATCTGCACCTGGACGTTGGTGATGTCCGGCACCGCATCGATGGGTAGGCGCTGAAAGCTCCAAAGGCCCACACCGACCAGCACTAGAATAAGGGATAGGGTTAAAAACCGCCGCTCTACCGAGAAGCGTAAGATGGCATTGATCATCATAGGCTCCTGGGTTAGTGGTCGTGGGATGCGCCGGATTTTTCGATATCGGCCTTGATCAGATAGCTGTTGTCCACCACATAGCGGTCACCCGCCTGCAGCCCGTCCAACACCTCGGTCAGGGTGCCGTCACTACGGCCCAGCTCAAGCGGGCGGATCTCGTAGGCATCGTCCACCTGGGCAAACACCACAGTCCAATCACGAAAAGTCTGCAGCGCCCTGTTTTCGACCGCCAGCGGCACATCAAGGGCTTCTACCACTATGTCTCCTGCCACCAGCAAGCCAGGGCTCAGAGTGCCGTCCGGATTGTCCACTTCCACACGGACCAGGGTATAGGGGGCATTGTCAGGGGAAGGCAGCAGGTGGTTGACGGTAGCTTGCTCATCGACGCCCTCGGCCTTCAAAAAGACTTTTTGGCCAACCGCCACTTGGGTTCGCTGGCCCGGAAACACCCGAAGTTCCGCCCACAAGGTCGCTAAATTTGCGATGGCAAACAGTGGCTGTTCCCCGGCGATTTCGCCAACACTGATCTGGCGCTCGGTCACCACGCCATCTATGGGTGAGCGCAGGTCATAGATTTTGAGACTTTCGTTGGACTCTACTTGTGCCAGTAGATCACCTTTGGCGATACGGTCCCCCAAACGAACATTGACTTTGGTGATAACGCCGGGAAAGCGAGCGCGCACCCGCGCGATCTGTTCCGGTGCAATGGTCAGTTGCCCGTAAGTGGTCAGCGTTCGCTCAATTGAGCCCGGACCGGCCTCGTTTGTTTGGATTCCGGCCTTTTTCGCAATATCAGCGGGAATACGGGTCCGGCCTTCGTGTGATTCCCACTGCCAATGGTATTGCTCGCCGTTCTGATTAAGCGTTACTTCGACGTCGAACGAATGGGGCTCGGTCACCACGCCATTCCCCAGCCAATAGTCTCCCTGGAAGGCAAAATCAAAGGTATCCTCTTGTCCGCCCAAACGAGTGAGTTGAACGTTGAGGTCAATCCCATCGGTCATGGGCTTGCCGTCCTTTGTCACCCAGGCACGATATTCTGGAGGAACACCTTGCTCGAAAATCTGTAGTTCGACAGTAGTGCTGTCCCGCTCGAGCAAGAGGCCACCATGAGGGCCTTTGGTTTCGGGCGCAGTCTGTTGTGCTTCGTTAGAAGCATCGTCCCGATCTTGCGCCGCTAACAGGGGGCTGACGGCCAGACAGGTGCCTACCAGTATCCAGTAGAGTGGTTTTATCAGTTGCATAGTTCAATAATCCTGTGTTTGGTTAGCGGGCGTAGCCTGGCCTTGAGTCATGGGCTGCGCCGTGAGCTGTTCGATAATAGCTTGATTGAGCAGCGCCGTTGCGGCTGCTTCGACGAGTGCCTCGCGGGCCGAAAGCAGTTCACGCTGCGCGGCGGTCCACTCCACATAGCTGTAGCGGCCGCGCTCATAGGCTTTTTGGGTGAGCTCGAGGGCTTTCGTGAGATCGGGCAGGACAGTGGAGCGCAGCCGCTCAACCGCATCAATGTTTTGTTGACGGGTATGGTAAGCGTCGAACAGCAGGGCGTGCAGTTGCAGCAGCGCGCTCTGTTGGCGGTACTCCACCTCATTGCGTGCCGCCATGGCCGATTGCACCTCACCCCGGTTTCGAGATCCGGAAAACAGCGGCACAGACATTCCCGCCACCAGCGCAGCTTCACCCGACTCCTCGAAACGACGAGCACCAAGCTGCCAGCGAATGTCGCTTTCCGATTGGCTTCGTGCCAGGCGGATCTCAGCCTCGCGCATACGCCGCTCGCTGGCATAGACTCGAATCATCGGGCTCTCGCGGGCTTGCTGGTAGAGCACCTCGAACCGCTCGCTAGGCTCAAACCGGAACAGATCGCCCTGCAACCGATGAAAATCCACCCGTGTTTCCCCCCACAGTGAGGCCAGTGCCACTTTCCGCTTCTCGTACTCGATTTGCAGAGCGTCGTGGGCGAGCTGGCTTTGGGCAAGAGCCGCCTTGGCGCGTAAAACTTCGGCTTCAGGTGCAGCGCCCTGTTTGGCGCGTTGGGTAACTGTGTTCAGGGTGGTCTCGCTCAATTCCGTGGCCTGAGCGGATAAGTCGAGCTTTTTCTGCAGAGCCAGAGTGGCGACATAGCGTTGCGTCACCTCGCCCAACAGTTCCAGAGTCTCGGCTTCCCGTTCGGCCTTTACGAGATCATATCGGGAGTTCACAACGCCAGTACGAGCCTGACGCTTGCCTCCCAATTCAATGACCGAAGAAAGTGACAGGGTATATTCAGCCCCGTCAGCCCCTCTAAGGTCACCACTACCGAGGACATTTTCCACCTCCAGTCCCGCCACATAGGCTGGTGCCTGATCGGCTGACAGTCGGCGTCCCTCAAGCCCCTGCAGTCGAAAGTCAAACACCTGCAGACTGGGATTCTGAGCCATTGTCCGGGACAAGGCATTGGCGAGGCTGATGGGTGTCTCTTCAGCTTGGACACCGGCAATATTGAATGCCAGAGTGCAGAGCCATAAGACGTGCATATAGAGCTTGCGCGGCAGTAAACGCCGCCCAGAGCTCATGGGCTTACAAAAAAGCATGTAACTTCTCCTACGAAGACTTAAATAACAAAAGTGTCCCGAATGGGATCAATCGTAGGATTAGGCGATGGGAGGGCGGAACAGGGAAGGAGGTATGATTGACCTATGTTGGGCTTGGTAGTCGGGCAAAAGCTGACCAGCAGATAACACTGTAATATCCGTGCCACTTACCAGCACCATATGGAAGTGAGCGTGGTTTTGATGATTATGGTCCGATGAATGGTCCAGCGAGGAGTCTGGCGAGAAAGAGGAGGACGGATCTGTATCCAAAGTGCTTGAGTCAATGACGGCCACTTCATGGGAATGCCCATGATCATGATGAGGCGTCGTAGAATAATGAGGCTGGTTTGTATCGCCAATAGCCGCCAGTGACTGCAGAGCAATCACCAGAGCCAGCACGATGGTTAACCAACGATTCTTCATTAAAGCGAACAACCTCTTAAAACGTAGCCCTGAATACTACCACAAGAAAACCCATAGCTCAAAACCGGTATCCCTCCGTGGGTACCAGCCCACTAAAGAGCGCACTGTTATCAGATGACCGGCGGCTTGACAGACAACGTCCTTTATAGTCCGTTCGATCAGCCGATGACCGCCAGCCGAATTCACTTATTTTTCTACGCACCCTACGCTAACCTCGATTAGTAACTAATGCCCTCTCAAAACAGAGTCAGGCAGTTCATCCTAACTTTTTAGCGAATACCCTCTCCAAAGGTAATACACAACCGGCAACACCAGCAGAGTCAGAACCATCGCGCTCAACATACCGCCTACCATTGGAGCCGCAATTCGGCTAACAACTTCTGCACCTGTACCAGAGCTAAACATAATGGGCAGCAAGCCAGCAATAGTGGAAACCCCCGTCATCATCACTGGTCTGACACGTAGCCCAGCTCCGTGTGTCACGGCTTGAATTAGTTCCTCTCGACGGAATGGCGCTCCTTTCTCTTTGCAATCACTTACGAATTGACTGTACGACTGATTGAGATAGGTCAGCATAATGACGCCAATTTCTACCGCGACACCCGCGAGAGCGATAAACCCGACCGCCACAGCTACAGAGAAATTGAAATTCAAAAGGAACATTAACCAGATGGACCCGATTACAGCAAGCGGCAAGGTTCCTAGAATTATGGCTACTTCAGCGAAGCTCCTGAAGTTCATGTACAGCAGTATGATGATAATAGCCAAAGTCAGCGGTATTACATAGGTCATCTTCTCCTTGGCGCGCTGCATATATTCATACTGGCCGGACCAGGTTACCGAATAGCCCGCCGGCAAATCCAGTTGTTCCTGAACGGTCACCATGGCCTGCTCAACGTAAGTGCCTACATCCACGCCTTCGATATCCACAAAAGTCCAGCCGTTGAGCCGTGCATTTTCACTCTTGATTGCCGGGGGGCCTTCCTCTACATATACCTTTGCCACATCGCCAAGTGCAATACGCTCTCCGGCGGGCGTAACAATGGGCAGCAATGCCAATTGTTCCGGCGAGTCCCGGTAATGCTGCGGGTAACGCAAATTGATCGGATAGCGTTCAAGCCCCTCAATCGTCTGCGACACATTCATTCCCCCAATGGCGGTAGCCACCACCTGCTGCACATCGGCAATATTCAGGCCATAGCGTGCCGCCTGTTCCCGCTGAATATCCACCTTGATATAGCGACCACCGGCCACCCGCTCAGAGTAAACCGAGGCGGTTCCGGGCACATCTTTAAGGACTTGTTCCAACTGCTGGCCAATGGCCTGGATTTCTTTCAAGTCCTCGCCCGCCACTTTAATACCTACCGGCGTTTTGATGCCGGTCGCCAGCATGTCAATTCGGGTTTTGATGGGCATCACCCAGGCGTTGGTCAGGCCGGGGAATCGTATTAGAGCATCCATCTCCTTTTTAAGTTTCTCTGTGGTCATGCCCTCGCGCCACTGGTCTTTGGGTTTGAGCTGTATGAAGGTTTCAATCATAGTCAGTGGCGCTGGGTCAGTCGCCGTGTCGGCACGACCGATCTTGCCGAACACGGTTTTGACTTCCGGCACCGTAGCAATCAACTTATCGGTTTGTTGCAGTAACTCCCTGGCTTTTCCGATGGACAGCCCCGGATAAGTGGTGGGCATATACATCAGGTCGCCCTCATCTAAGTCAGGAATAAACTCACTGCCGATTTGATTGACTGGCCAGATCCCAATCAAAAGTATCACAACAGCCATTGCAAGCGTGGTTTTGGGGAACCGCAAGACGCCTTTGAGCAATGGCATATAGCCAGCAATCAGTAGCCTGTTTACCGGGTTCTTGCTTTCGGCGACCACCTTTCCTCGAATGAAATACCCCATCAAAACCGGAACCACTGTAACAGCGAGCGCCGCACTGGCCGCCATGGCATAGGTTTTAGTAAATGCCAGCGGACTGAACATCCGTCCCTCCTGGGCCTCCAGGGTAAACACCGGAATAAAGCTTACGGTGATAATCAGCAGACTGAAAAACAATGCGGGGCCCACCTCCGAAGCCGATTTCGCCACTACTTGCCAACGGTTTTCCGGCGTCAAAGGCGTCCGCTCCATGTGCTTGTGCATGTTCTCGATCATAACGATGGCACCGTCAATCATCGCGCCTATTGCAATCGCGATACCGCCCAGCGACATAATGTTGGCGTTCAGACCTTGAAGATGCATCACGATAAAAGCCGTCAAAATGCCCAACGGAAGGCTGATGACAGCAACCAGTGATGACCTGACATGAAAGAGGAAAATGACACAGATCAGCGCCACAATGGCAAGTTCTTCGAGCAGACTTTTCCATAAACTGTCAACGGCCCGGGAGATTAATCCGGAACGATCATAAACGGTGACAATCTCTACCCCTTCGGGCAAACCGCTTTTGAGCTTTTCCAGCTTTTCTTTGACGCCGTCAATGGTTTTTTGAGCATTTTCTCCCGAGCGCATCACCACGATACCGCCCACAGTTTCACCTTCACCATTGAGCTCAGCTATGCCACGGCGCATCTGTGGACCCACCTGGATCTCAGCCACGTTTTTTAGTAGCAGCGGCGCGCCGTTAGCGTTCACACCCAAGGGAATGTTACCCAGATCCTCCACGCCTTGGATGTAACCCGTGGCGCGCACCATATACTCTGCTTCCGCCATTTCCACCACTGAGGCACCGACCTCCTGGTTGCCACGTTGAATGGCGTTCTGAATATGCGACAGCGGGATATCAAAAGCACGTAGCTTTTCCGGATTAACCTTCACCTGGTACTGCTTGACCATGCCGCCAAGGGCCGATACCTCAGAAACGCCGCTCACCGTTTGCAGCTCGTATTTCAGGAACCAATCCTGCAGGCTGCGCAGCTGGCTCAAGTCATGCTTGCCACTGCGATCCACCAACGCGTAGAGGTAGACCCAGCCAACCCCGGTTGCGTCCGGCCCAAGTTGTGGCCGGGCGCTTGGTGGCAGTGTGGGAGCCACTTGGGACAGATACTCCAGCACCCTCGAACGGGCCCAGTAGGCGTCAGTATCATCATCAAAAATGACATAGACATAGGAATCGCCAAAAAAAGAATAGCCCCGCACGGTTTCCGCGCCCGGCACCGATAGCATGGCCGTGGTCAGTGGATAGGTGACTTGATCCTCCACCACCTGCGGCGCCTGCCCGGGGTAGTTGGTCTTAATGATGACCTGTACGTCGGATAGATCCGGGATCGCGTCTACGGGGGTATTCTTCACGGAATAGAGGCCCACACCCACCAGCATCAAGGTGCCCAGCAGCACGAAAAATCGATTGCTGATGGACCAACGAATGATGGACTCAATCATGACGATGCTCCTCGTTGTCGTGATGATCGTGCTCCATGGCGTCCTGGCTCATGCTGTCGTGGTCCGGCATAGACATCTCATCGTGGCCCTTCTCGCTCGGTTCCGGCATCGAGCCCTGGCCTCCCCCTTTATGCTGGCTGTGGTCCATTTCAGAAGATTCGGTATCGCCTGAAGATCCTTCACCGGGGATGTGAACTTGGCTCAAGCGGTAGTCACCGCCGCTATCCTTGACGATCTGTACATGCAGGCGCATCCCCGGCTCGAGATCCTCCATGCTGACGCCTTCCTCGACCATGAAATCCATGGTCATGGCGGGCCAATCCCAATCTGGTATCGGCTCGTGCTCGAGAGTGGCCATACGATGATCGGGCATCAGGCTGAGAATACGAGCGGAAACCCAAGTCGACGAGGGTTCAATGTCTTCTTCAACAGAGGCCTGTTCGCTCTGGTCGGGACGCGGCGTCATGCGTTCCAAATCTGCGGTTTTGCTGGATTCCGAGTCGATCAGGAATTGTGCGGAGGTGACGACACGCTCCCCTTCATTTAAGCCAGCCAGAATTTCCACGTGCCGCTCTCCGACGCGCCCCACTTCAACGACTACGGATCTAAACCTGCCCTCTCCTAGTGCCAACACCACGCGTGCTTGACTGCCGGTACGAATCAAGGCTTCACGTGGAATCAACAGGGTTTCCGCTCCCGCCTCGGTTTCAATGACCATCTGCGCGAACATGCCTGGTTTCAAGAACCCGTCGGGGTTGTGGAAGTGCACCCGGACCTGGGCTGTACGGGTTTCGGCATTGAGTGACGGATAGAGGTAATCTACCTGCCCCAACCACTCGCGACCGGGTAGATAGTCCAAGCGCATACGCACGGGATCGCCCTCACTGACCAGATTCGCCTGGCGCTCAAACACCTCTCCGATCACCCAGATGTGTTCTAGCTGGCCGATGCTCATCAGACTCAAGCCAGGCTTGACGAACATGCCCTCACGCACCGCGAGATTGTCCAGTACCCCGGACTGCGGCGCGGCAACGGTGATGGTCTGGCTGACCTTGCGGGTTTTACGCAGCCGGTCGATATCTGCCCGCGGCACCTGCAATGCCAATAACCGTTCCACGGCAGCGCCGATCAACACCGGATTGTCGCGTTTCAACGCCAACAACAATTCCTCCTGGGCGTTGACCAGGGTGGGTGAATAGAGGGTGTACAGGGGGGCGCCCTGTCTGACCGGATCCCCGGCGGCCTTGACATGGAGCGTCTCGATCCAGCCTTCCACGCGCGGGCTGATATGCACCAGCCGGTTCTCATCGTATTGCACGTAACCGACGGTTTTGACATCCAGATTCAGAGACCCGGACTCAACCGTGGCGGTGCGCACGCCGAGATTGTTGACGACCTCGGGCGATATCTTGACGGTGCCGGCTTCATCCTCTCCGGCGGATTTCTCGTACACAGGGATCAGATCCATGCCCATGGGCGATTTGCCAGGCTTGTCGCGCTTGTAGTTGGGATCCATGGGCGCCACCCAGTAAAGTGGCTTGCGTTCACCGCCGGTTGCTGTCATATCCCCCTCATCGGGGTTGCCGAGTAGCCAGACGCCGGATGCGCCGAGCAGCGCGCCGACGGCCGTGCCCAGCAAGGTTTTGGTGAATGTATTCATGTTGAACTCCTTTAAAACGGTTTCGCCGGCCGTGCATCGTCGAACGACGCCTCGGCGAGCAGGTAATTGATTTGGGCGATGGTCTTCTGCCGATCCACGGCAATGGCGAGCGCGTCGATCTTGGCATTCAATTCGGCAATGCGGGCACGCACGGCTTCGGCGAAGTCGCCGTCGTCGTTGTTGTAGGCCGAAAGTGAAGCCTCTGCCTGCTCGGCCATTTGCGGCAACAGCTGATCGGTGTATAACGCCTGGCGTTCATCGAGACGTGCCAGTTGTACGCTCGCGGTTTCCAGTTCCGCCATTAGCCGACGACCAAGCAAGTGCTTTTCGGTTTTGATGGCCTCGGTTCGATTTACGGCGGCGCTGACTTCCTTGTCCTGCCGGTTACCGGTGAAAAGGGGCAGATCGAAGGTGACGCCAACGGAGAACAGATCGGCCCGGTCGCGCCCCATGGGATCGCGGGCGCGAGAGCCGTATTGGGCCGACAGGCCCCATTCGGGCTTGTATTTCTGCTTGGCCAGGTCAATGCCGGTTTGCGTGGCGTCGATACGCTGGTCCAGTGCCCTTAGCGCGGGATGATGGCGGATCCATTCGTAGCGCGTATGCTCGCTGGCCTGCTTAATGGTCGGTACCGACAGTGGCCTGGACAGAGACTGTGTCGGTAGTACCGGAGCCAAAGGGACAGTGGCAGGCGCACCGATCCATTCGGTCAGACGCTTTTGTGCGGCTTGCTGTTGCTGCCTGAGCATCGTCAGCCTGTCTTCCAGACGCGTCAGCTCCAACTGCGCGCGGATCACGTCCTGCTGGCGCGCCCTGCCCAGCGCCGAGGAATAGCTGGCCTCGGCGGCATCCACCAACTGCTCGAACAATGCGCGATCCTGCTCGATCAACCGGATACTCTCCTGGGCCTTGAAGGCCTCTAGCCATAACTGACTGGCCGTTGCTTCCACCTTGGCGCGGCGATCTATCCTCAGCAGAGGGTGCTGTCCAGCAAGCTGCTGTTTTTGCCGTTTGGCAAGCGCCAGACTGTCACCACGTGGGAACATTTGCGTGACACCCACCGACAACTGAGTCATAGCCTCCTGGTTGATGTCGAAGCTATCTACGGGGAAATTGCCCGCCATCAGACTCACGCGGGGATCCGGCAAGCTCGCTGCGGCAGTCGCCTCATCATTGAGCGCCTGCTGGGTGTGCTTGCTGCCAGCAAGCCAAGGATCTGCTTCGACGGCGAGGGCTACCGCTTCTTCCAAGGTCAGCGATTCCGAAACCGGCTGAGCAAGGGCTGTAGCACTGCCCAAACCAAGTGACATAACGGATAGCATTATGACTAGTACTCTCATAACTGAACTTCCTGTTGATCACCCGGCTGATATTGCTGGGCGGGGTTCTCTACACTGACAAACACTTCGGTGTTGCCATCTTTTTTCATCAGCAGGACCTGATAAGCCCTAAACCGATCTTCAGCCTCCATCCCCGGACTGCCAAGGGGCATGGCGGGTACAGTCAGACCCACAGCATCAGACGGAGGGTTGGCCAGAAACTGTTGGATGTAGCGCGCCGGGATATGCCCTTCGAAGACGTAGCCTTGTGACGATACGGAGGTATGACAGGAGCGGAGATTGGGTGCGATCCGATACCGATCTTTTATGAGTTTCAGGCTTGATGGGTGTTGGACATCTGTTTCAAAGCCCTCGACATCTATATGGTCAATCCACTTTTTGCAGCAGCCGCAACTTCGACTTTTGTAGACGGTGAGCACCTCAGCGCCACCAATGGCCCGATCAGGATTAACGAATCTCTCCTCCACTTTCCCACAAGCAACTAGCAAGGGCAGCGTGAGCAACCCCAGCATCAGAATTTTAAGGCGTGATGAATGCATATTTGCCTCCCATGACAAATCGCCACTTCGTGTTCAGGTTTCAATTAAAAGGCAGCGCCGCTTCGCCTCCCTTTGGGACGGCACATTACCTTTAGTACTTGGTTAGCACGGATTAATTGAGTGAAATCAGGCGATTGGAGGTCTTAGAAAAGGGAAAATCGGTGCCAGAGGAAGGGCAAGGTAGCGCAAACCTGAAGCCTCAGAACGAGTCCCCAATGACTCCGGGGTAGTCACGGAAGAAGTCAACATCTGAATTGACAAGGCACATCCCACCACCGCACAGCCAACCCCCGATTTATCGGTATCGCAGCACGCCCCCTCTGCAGACTGCACGCTCTCGACAGGGCCCATTGCTTGGTGATCAGTGTGTTCGGCAACACCTTTTAAGTTCGTGGATAGCTCGTTCGCTCCATCATCCATAGTGCAATAGCGGGGCATACCCATGGCAGAGGCCTCCCACAAGAACGGCATTATTAGTAGAACTACAACAACTGTTATCCGGTTCACCCAGTCACGCCTTTGTCTGTGCCGAATCGGCGACAATCTCTATAACCTATAATGTCTCTATTTCCCGAACGATCTATATTTCCTGTGCGTCGGTGCAATAGTTCTACCCTACCGGTCTATCGCGTCACCCCTGCTCAAAAAGGCGGTCGCCCAAGCGTAAGATCTTTCAGCTACCATAATAAGAAGAATAAAACAACAGAAAGATGACGTCAAGATTACAAATTTGTAATCTATTCGTCACGTCCTGGAAATGGGCTAACCTTCGAACTCTAGTTTTAAGTTGACCTGTGACCAGGACACAGGTCAACCATACCGATATTGATAGTTGAACCTATGTCTTTAACGCAGGACCTTGACGTGGATCAATATGAGAGCTAACACCCAAGGTTACCCTGTTTACATTGCTGACGAAAGGGATGTGACCCTATGCGTGTTAACCAACTGGCTAATGAGACTGGGGTAAGTGTAGATACTGTTCGCTACTACACCCGTATTGGATTTCTGAAACCTACGAAGAACCCGTCCAATGGCTACAAGGAGTACTGTGCCAAGGAAAAGCGTCGAATGAGGTTTATCCTCAGCGCCAGACAACTCGGCTTTTCGGTGAGCGATATCGCCGAAATCCTGGAAACCGCTGATCAAGGTGAATCCCCCTGTCCTCTCGCTAGGGGGCTTATACAGAAGCGTCTGGAGGAGAACGAGAAAGGCTTCCAAGATAGTCAGCGACTACGGCAACGTATGTACTCCGCAGTCAGGGATTGGGAAACAAAACCGGACCGGGCGCCAACAGGCAACATGATCTGTCATCTGATCGAGGAGTTCAGTGAGAGCGGGGAGGATAAACGTTCAGTGTGACACAATCATTGAATATCTAAAGCTTATTGACACAAACAGAGGCACAAGCGCATGCATGTAGGAACCTGGGGTCTGGCAATTATCGTCACGGTTGTTGTCTCATGGCTGATGTACCGATATCTAGCTCCGGCCAGCTGGAAAGAATGGACGCGCGCTGGCGTGCTGCAGGCCTTTATTATCGCCTTCTACGCTGAAATGTACGGGTTTCCTTTAACGATCTACTTTCTAACCCGATTCTTCGGCCTCGATCTGGCATGGAACGAAGGCGGCAACCTCTGGGCGCAATTGTTCGGCACTCCTACCGCGCACGTCATAGCCATGCTGCTCGGCTATAGCCTGGTATTCGTAGGAGCAACTCTGGTCGCGGAGGGCTGGCGCCGGATCCATCAAGCGCGGCGCCGTGAGACTCTAATGACCGATGGCATTTACGCGATTGTTCGCCACCCCCAATACACTGGCCTCTTTCTCATCGTGTTCGGTGAAGGGGTTGTGCACTGGCCGACGATTGTCTCGCTGATCGCCTTCCCAGTAATTGTCCTAGCCTACACGCTACTGGCTCTGAAAGAAGAGCGGCAGATGCTGGAACAGTTTGGTGATGAATATCGGGCTTATCGACAGCACGTCCCGATGTTCATTCCCCGCCTCAATAAGTTGCAGCAGCAGGAGTTTTGAATGAGCTTAGAATTCACAACCATTATTAGTGGCATTGTTCTTCTGGTGGTTTTTGCGCTGGTGGGCTGGAACCTACGAAGAAAGCGTTCGCAATCTGAAAAAACAGGGGAAAAGAATGAACATTGACTCAAAACATTCGAGCGCCGTGGCTAAGCTGACTGTGCCGGGCATGGGATCGGACCATTGTGCGGGTATTGTAAAGACCTCACTACAGCGTCTTGACAGTGTCGGGGACATTAAAACGAATATCGCTAATCACCGTGTAGAAGCCACCTACGACCCCTCGACGGTGGACCTGGACGATCTCCGCAAAGCTGTGGAAAACGCCGGCTACGACGTCGCCGCCGCCAACACTTCGGGGGCGGGAAAGAAGGCCCAGCTTATCGTGCCGGGCATGGGCTCCGACCACTGCGCGGGCATTGTGCGTGAATCGCTCCAGCGGCTAGAGGGCATTGAGAGCATCAATACCAATATCGCCAACCACAAGGTTCACGTCGTAATGGCCGACAATGGACCGAGTGTTGAGCAGCTTAAACAGGCGGTTGAAAAAGCCGGCTACGATGTCGCTCAAGCCTCCTCCGAAGCAGCGGAAGATGAAGCGGAAAAGGATGCCGATATCGAAGACGCCTACTTGAATCAGGCTTTGAAACGCCTTTGGATCGCCGGGATACCGACAACACTGATCATGGTGTTGATGATCCCGCACATGTTCTGGAAACCGATCCCCGGCTATCTTTTGATTGTGGCCCTGTTGGCGTTTCCGGTGGTTTTTCTATATGGCGGCGCAGCCACTCACAAGTCCACCTGGCGCTCGCTCACCAACCGCACCTTCAACATGGATGTACTGATTTCCATGGGCAGCGTTCCGCCCTACCTGATCGGCCTGGCAGGCTTTTTCGTCACCATGACGTCATTCATTGAAATGGCCGCCACCATCATGACCTTTCACCTATTGGGGCGCTATCTTGAGGCCAAAGCCAAGGGCCGTGCATCTCAGGCGATCCGAAAATTATTAACCTTGGGCGCCAAGACCGCACGGGTCGAACGCGATGGCCAGGAGCAGGAAGTTCCCGTCAAGGAACTGCAACCGGGCGACATCATGGTGATCCGCCCCGGTGACAAGGTGCCGACGGATGGCGAAGTGGTAGAAGGCGAGAGCCATCTGGATGAATCGATTGCCACCGGCGAGTCGGTTCCAGTGTATAAATCTCCGGGCGATACCGTCATTGGCGCGACCATCAATAAAGAGGGACGTTTACGGGTCAAGGCCACCAAGGTGGGCGGCGATACCTTTTTGTCCCAGGTGATCAAACTGGTAGAACAGGCCCAAGGCTCGCGAGTGCCCATTCAGGAATTCGCCGACCGCATGACGGGGCGTTTTGTGCCCATCGTCATTCTGATTGCCCTGGCAAGCTTTGCGGTGTGGTTTGTTGCCGCCGACAGCCTGCGCCCCATACTTGCATGGGGCGCGGATTTTCTGCCCTGGGTTGATCAAACGGCGACCACCCCAGTACTGGCTATTCTCGCCGCCATTGCGGTTCTGGTTATCGCCTGCCCCTGCGCTTTGGGCTTGGCAACGCCTACCGCGCTGATGGTGGGCTCGGGTATTGGGGCCGAGCGAGGCATTCTGATTCGCTCCGGCGAGGCTATTCAAACCTTCAAAGACGTCAAGGTGATGGTGCTTGATAAAACCGGCACTATCACACGGGGCGAGCCCAAACTGACTGAAGTGGTTACGGCCAACAATGTCACAGAACAACAACTGCTGCAGTGGGCCGCGACGGTGGAAAATGCCTCTGAGCACCCCATTGCCCGCGCCATTGTCGAAGGCGCCCGCGAGCGTCAGGTGAGCCCGGGGGAGGTCAAAGAATTTCGTTCCACTGGCGCGCGCGGCGTTTCCGGCAGAGTCGATGATACGATGGTACTGATTGGCAACCGCAAACTGCTGAACGAAGAAGGAATAAGCGGTCTAGAGGCCTTGGACCAAGAATTGGACAATCTGGAGGGACGCGGGCGCACCGCCGTACTGGTCGCGGTTGATGGGCAAGCGTGTGGCATTGTCGCGGTGGCGGATACCATCAAGGGGGAGTCGGTAGCCGCGATTCGCGGCATGCATGACTTGGGCTTGCATGTGGTGATGATCACCGGCGACAACGAACGTGCGGCGCGCGCTGTTGCCGAGGAGGTGGGTATCGACGAAGTGCAGGCCGGGGTACTTCCGGAAGGCAAGGTGGATGCAATTCGTCAGCTGCAGAAAAAGCATGGCAATCATGTCGCCATGGTCGGCGATGGCATCAATGATGCGCCAGCGCTGAAACAGGCAAACGTGGGTATTGCCATAGGTGCCGGCGCTGATGTGGCCATTGAGGCGGCCGATGTGACTCTGGTTCGCGGTGAGCTGACCGGTGTAGTGGAAGCCATGCACCTCTCCCGAGCCACCTTTGGGAAAATTGTTCAGAACCTGATTTGGGCGAGTGCCTACAATGTGGCCGCCATACCCATCGCCGCCGTCGGGTTACTGCACCCCATGATCGGCGTAATTGCCATGACCGTGAGCTCGTTATCAGTCATCGGCAATTCAATTCTTCTTAAGCGAGTGAAGCTGAGTGTCGATAAATGACTCGATTTCACACCGATAGAGACCGCTACCTCGGCACAGGAGAAACCTAATGGCTAACAAACCCGGTTACTGGAACAGTCTTCACGGATTTGCGACGATCTTGTTGGTTGGCGCAGCGCTTTACTTTCTATTTGTAGAGCACGGAGCGCACGTCTTTCCGTTTCTCCCCTACCTGATCATTCTCCTCTGTCCGTTAATGCACCTTTTTATGCATAAGGGGCACGGTCACGGAGAAAGCGGGCATGGCGAACACAACCACCAGGACACGGAGCAAGCTTACCGCCGCGGCCTGGAAGAAGGCCGAAAGGAGGCTGACAGAAAATGAAGCATAAAGAGCATCGCCTGGGAGTTTCGGAAGTTAACTTGGTGACCCGTCACCTCGGGCTTAAGCGACCCATCAATACCGAGAAACTGACCGAAGCCATTGCGGAAATCGATCAGCTCTATGGCTTGGATGATATCGCCTTTGTCGAGACATCCGACCGGCTCGATTTCTCCTATGACGCATCGCGGCTATGCCTCCAGTGTGTGGAGGACATCCTTATCAAGTTCGGCATTCCAATCAAGCAGGATTGGTGGACGCGCTTCAAAGAGGAGTATTACCTGTTCGTCGACCAAAACGTTAAAGACAACGCCCAACATGAACCCTGGAGTTGCCACCGAGTACCTCCGCACAATCGAAAATAGAGACGCCATTAAAAGGGCCCTTGATGACCGAAGAGCATTACCTACTGAAACCGCGCCGACTGGGTATCGATAGCCATCAAGAGCTGGTGGTCTATATGCGCAATGATTGCCACGTCTGCCACTCGGAAGGATTCAATGCTCAAAGCCGAGTACAAGTCAACATTGGCGAGCGAAGCGTTTTGGCTAGTCTCAACGTCATACATGGAGACTGGCTTGCGCCGGATGAATTCGGGCTGTCGGAATCCGCTTGGCACACCCTTGCCCCCCAGCCTGGCGAACTCGCCGGTTTTGTTCACGCTCCTACGGTAGAATCCATGAGTTCGGTGCGCGCCAAGATCTATGGAGAACCACTGGAAGACACACAGCTTGACGCCATCATATCGGACATCTGCAAAGGGTTTTATACCGACGTGGAGCTGGCCACCTTCCTGACCGCGTGCGCCAGTCGTGGATTAAACCGGACCGAGACCGCCGGCTTGACTCGGGCCATGATAAACGCGGGGGAACGCCTTGATTGGCATCGCGATATGGTCGTGGACAAGCACTGCGTCGGTGGCCTGCCCGGCAACAGAACCACGCCTATTGTGGTAGCGATGGTGGCTGCAGAGGGTTTGATCATGCCGAAGACCTCCTCGCGGGCGATCACCTCGCCGGCAGGCACCGCCGACACAATGGAAACCTTAGCGCCGGTCGCCCTTTCCATTGACGACATGCAGCGCGTCGTGGAGCAGGAAGGCGGCTGCATCGCCTGGGGCGGTGCCGTCTCCTTGAGCCCTGCCGATGACATTCTGATTCGTATCGAACGAGCGATCGATCTCGACAGCGAGGGACAACTTGTTGCATCGGTGCTGTCCAAGAAAGCCGCCGCTGGTGCAACCCATGTCGTGCTCGACCTTCCGGTCGGTCCCACAGCCAAGGTCCGCAGTGAAGAGGACGCCCAGCGTTTAGCAACGCTGCTGCGCGAGACCGCGGAAGTGATCGGGCTGACTGTTCGGACGGTCATCACCGACGGTCGTCAGCCAGTCGGACGAGGCATAGGTCCTGCCCTGGAGGCCCGAGATGTTCTCGCGGTGCTACAAAACAAGGAGGGCGCATCTGCGGACCTCAGGGATCGGTCTATCCAACTGGCCGGTGCGATTTTCGAGCTTGCCGGGCTTGTCGAAGAAGGCAGCGGCGTCAATCTGGCCGCGCAGTCCCTAGCCAGTGGTCGGGCCTGGCAAAAATTTCGAGCTATTTGCGAAGCCCAGGGCGGCATGCGCTCACTGCCGGTGGCGGCTCAGACTCAGCCGGTGCCAGCAAGTCGTCATGGCTTTATTACCGCCATCGACAACCGTCTACTGGCACGCATAGCCAAGCTCGCCGGCGCGCCAGCCACCCCAGCTTCGGGACTCGACTTACATGTACGCCTCGGCGACTGGGTCGAGGCCGGCCAACCTCTGTTTACCTTGCATGCCGAGTCCGCAGGAGAGCTTGCCTACGCGCTGGAGTACTTACGCAGTCGTCCCGACGTTATTTCTATCTCTGAATATCCGTCATAAGGCCTTCTCAATTCGCGCCCAATACCGCTCATTGATTTTAAAAAAGGACCAGGCATGACAATCCGTTGGAATATGTTATTCAACCTTCATAGCAACAATGAACTTGCTCTAACCCTTTGCGGGTCGCTGGATCTTCGCGAGGGTCAGTTCGACATGCGCCACTTCCCCGATGGCGAAAGCTATGTGCGGGTGCTGGATGAGGTTAAAGACCTCAATGTGGTGGTGCTGGCGGACCTTTATCAACCTGATCACCGAACCCTGCCTTTACTCCTGCTGGCCGAAACACTCAGGGACCTCGGTGCCAAGGAGATTCTGCTGGTGGCGCCCTACCTTCCGTACATGCGCCAGGACAAGCGCTTTCACGGCGGGGAGGGTGTGACATCGCGTTACTTCGCGCAATTGTTGTCCCGCTACTTTTCAGCGCTGGTCACCGTTGATCCTCACCTGCACCGCTACCATAATTTGTCGGAAATCTACGGTATTCCCACCCAGGTCGCTCACGCAGCGCCAGTAATTGCGGAGTGGATCGCCACCATCGTCGACAATCCGGTGTTGATCGGCCCCGACAGCGAGAGCGAGCAATGGGTCACTGCGGTGGCAAAGCAGGCAGGTGTGCCCTTTACCGTATTGAGTAAAACCCGACGTGGCGACCGTGAGGTCGAGATCAGTGTGCCTCACCTTGAGCAATGGCTGAATCACACTCCGGTACTGGTCGATGACATTATCTCCAGCGGCCATACCATGCTGGAAACCATGGCTCACCTTAATCGCCTTGGGCTGCCGAAAGTGGTCTGCATCGGCGTTCACGGAATCTTTGCGGAAGGAGCCGATATGGAGCTAATTGAAAAATCAGCTCGACTGGTCAGTTGTAATACGATCTCACATCCCAGCAACGCCATCAATATCGGAGGCCTTCTGGCCACCAGTATCCGCGAGTTGGCTTGATTCGCTATGAAGACTCAATCAAAAGCCGCGAACGTTGCTTGGATGGTGGTAGTTGTACTGCTCTGGGCCATCTGTTTTCCTTTCATCGTGACGGGGCTGCCGGACGCTCCCCCCTTGCTGTTTGCTGCCTTGCGCGCTTTTCTTGCGGGAGGGCTGCTCTTCGCGGTTCACTTGGTTCAGCGGCGGCGCGAGCCTTACCCTTTTAGCCCCCGAGACCTGGGGCTGTTGAGCTTAATCGGATTGTCCTATACAGCGATGGGATTTGGCGGAATGTTTCTAGCAGCAGGACACCTATCACCGGGACTGGCAACTGTCCTGGCAAGTACTCAGCCCCTGATTGCCGCAGCGATCGCCGCCGCTTGGCTCGGAGAAACGTTGAAGACCAAGGGCATAGCCGGACTTGTCATAGGTTTTTTGGGCGTCACCTTGCTTTCTTGGTCCGGATTCGACAATAACAATGCCGGTTATCTATGGGGAATTACCTGGGTTCTTGTGGGCGCCATCGGAATAGCCATCGGCAACATTTTATTAAAGAAGCGTGCCGGGGGATCAGTTGCCGCACCCATGGCCGTCCAGTTATTAATAGGCGGCGGAATACTCTTGCTTGCATCCGCGGTGGGCGGCGAACAGTGGGAAATTCGGTGGACATTTCGGTTCACCGGTTCCCTGCTCATTCTATCCGCTCTGGCGACAGCCGCCATGATGTATTTATGGTTCGCCCTGCTGGCCCGCGCACCCTTAAACCGATTGAACGTCTTCAGCTTTCTAACCCCGGCACTTGGGTTGCTAATTGGATTTATATTCTTTGAAGAGCGACTCCAACCCGTCCAAATTCTTGGAATAATTGTTGTCATTGTCGGTATAGCCATGATGCAAGGGAGAGGTGCCGTGGCAGTGGCAGCCGCCGACGAGAGCGCAACACCGCCTTAGTCGCTAGAGTCCTGCCTCCTTACTATACAGATGGAGTGGAAAACCCCGTAACAGGAGTAAAATGTGATAGAACGAATGCGCCAAGAAGCACCCACCAGCCGATTATCCGTAGTCTTGCCGGAACTCCCCCTGGCGGGATTTGGTTTTTTGACAAACTTTTTATGGGAGATGCTTCAAGTACCCTGGTTCATGGGTATGGCGAATTCGTCTCACGGCTCAGTGGTTTGGCTGTGTATACA
Organism: Marinimicrobium sp. C6131; assembly: GCF_026153455.1. Classification (NCBI taxonomy): domain Bacteria; kingdom Pseudomonadati; phylum Pseudomonadota; class Gammaproteobacteria; order Cellvibrionales; family Cellvibrionaceae; genus Marinimicrobium; species Marinimicrobium sp. C6131. Next base: position 4,081,564 of record NZ_CP110629.1, on the reverse strand, counting down.
GGCTACCGGCGGCGATGTGCTGATTCTACTGGCCAGCTTCTGGTTTTCCTCAATAGTCTTTGGACACCGTCGATGGCTCCTCGAGGGAAAACGAAAGCCTGCTATCACCCTTCTGGTTGCGGCACTTCTCGTGACCATCGTCATGGAATGGCTGGCGACTGGCCCGCTAGAGCGGTGGACATACGCAGACTCAATGCCGGTCATACCGCTGTTAGGCGTGGGGCTAGCTCCACTTCTGCAGTGGATTATTCTCCCGCCACTGATAATGTGGCTGTCGCACAGACATATGCTTGGCTGCATGGCAATTCGATCCAGTCGTGCGGTTTAGCTGCATAAGAGCACTGGCTCTCTGCGCCGGCACAAGCGCTTACGCCGGTCAAAAACTGAGCAGACAAAATCGCCGACACAAGGTTGTTTAAGGCAAAGAATTCAGAATTTCTATAACGAGAAGAGGAAACGAGCCATGAACCAATCTACCGCAGTGAATACCAGTTTGCGGACTATTCCGCTAGGCAACACCCTGTCAGTTCTGTTAGTAATCAGCTATCTGCTGTGCGTAGGCTTTGGCCTGCTCGCCCCGGCGCAGATGCGTATGTACGAAGCTTGGGCGCCTTTATTGCCCGGCTTCGAATGGCTTACGTGGTCGGGATTTTTAATTGGATTAGTTGAAGCCTATTTGTACGGTTGGTACATCGCGGCTCTGTTTGTGTCTTTGTATCGCTGGTTCTCAAAAGAGAGACAATGATTATTTTTAATGGATCCTACGTCGAAACGGGTAGAAACGTGAGAACTGTCTGGTGAGCTATTTATGAACCGATTAACAACTTTCCTGAAGAGACACCTCGGTGATGTCGGGGTGGTTTTCTACACCTCACTACTCATTATTACCGCCTTTGTCGTCACCTCTGCCCTTCAGCCGGAAACTGTTGAAGCAATCGCCCAGAAAGTCCTCGATGCAACCGCCAAAAATGTTGGTTGGATGTACTTGATGGCAACCACCGGCTTTGTACTATTTATCTTTTTCCTGGCGTTCTCCAGGTTCGGAAACCTCCGCCTGGGCCAGGAGAACGAGTTGCCGGAGTTCTCCTTCACCAGCTGGCTGGCCATGATTTTCTCGGGGGGCATGGGCGTTGGACTGGTGTTCTGGGGCGTGGCGGAACCCATCATGCACTTGAACGTTCCGCCCCTGGGCCTTGCCGAGCCGCGCAGCGTAGAGGCGGCGCAGCTGGGCATGCGTTACTCGTTCTTTCACTGGGGTTTTCACCAATGGGCCAACTTTACCCTTGTGGGTCTGGCTATCGCTTATGTCCGTTTTCGCCACAATAGCTATGGTTTGATCAGCGAAACATTCCGCCCCCTGTTGGGAGAGCGAGTAGACCGCGGTTGGGGAAAAGCCATCGATATTCTGGCGGTAGTATCCACCTTGTTCGGGGTTGCAACGACTCTGGGGCTTGGCGCGCTGCAGGTCAATAGCGGCCTCTCCCGGCTGGGTGTAATGGATTACTCGACCACATCGCAGTTTATGATCCTGGGAGGGCTTGCAACGCTTTTTACCATATCGGCCATGACGCCACTCGACAAGGGCATACGCCATCTCAGTAACGCCAACCTTGTAATCGCGAGCGGCCTCCTGCTCTTCGTCCTGGTCACGGGACCCACGGCCTTTATTTTTGGTGAGCTCACCCAAACGCTTGGCGAGTATCTCGGAAACCTCATCGAAATGAGCCTGGTAACCGCCCCCCACTCCGACGAAAAGTGGGTGGAGCAGTGGACCATGTTTTACTGGGCATGGGGGTTAAGCTGGGCGCCCTTCGTGGGGAGTTTTATCGCCCGAATATCAAGGGGAAGAACCATTCGGGAGTTCGTCATGGGGGTAATGGTCATTCCCGTCGCCTTGAGCATGCTGTGGTTCTCAACCTTTGGTGGTTCCGCCATCCATTTCGAACTGTTTGAAGGCGTCGGTATCGCCGATGCCGTGGCAGAAGAAGTTCCATCCGGTCTTTACGTACTTTTAGATCAACTGCCTTGGGGTGGGGTCGCCGCTGTTCTGGCGGTCATACTGGTCTCGATGTTTGTGGTCACCTCTGCGGACTCAGCCACCTTCGTACTGGGCATGTTCACCTCCAAGGGTGTACTAACGCCAACACGCTTTGTTCGAGTGCTCTGGGGCTGCTTGCAGCTGTTAATGGCCTCCGTGCTCTTGCTGAGCGGCGGGCTGAACGGGCTCCGCACTCTTTCCATTGTCGCCGCATTTCCTTTTATGTTGCTGATGGTCCTAATGGCTTTCTCTCTTCATAAAGACCTTGCGACAGACATTAGGCGCCGCGAAGAGAAAAACGCAATGATGCATGCCCGCATGGAGCAATGGCTGCTGAGAGAGTCTGAGCGGGAAGCGGAGCGTCAGGAAGAAGAGGAACTCCATCCAAGCGCCCCCGAGCAATGTCCGGGATTGAGTCGGACGGGACAATCGACCCAGATAGAAGAGACGTAGCTGGTGAACCAACAAGGGGCCAAGTTACCCTGGCCGACGCCCTTTCCTGGGCTTACGGTACCGGACGATGAAATGCCCAATTGAGAAAGTGCGGACTGAAAAACCACTCGTTACCAAATCCACCGCTTCATCAAGCGGTTTCCATGGCCCAAGTACAGCGCATTTTGCTACAATCCCGAGAACTTTCGTAAACCTACGATCATTTGGTATGACCTGTGCACCCAACTAATGAAACTTCACAGCAGGCAGAGGCAAAAAGACTCAACCAAAGTTGTTCCTGCGTCACTCTCGATCGGCCAGCGGTAGCTCAGGATATCGCCCATCAACTGGGTGAAGGCGCCGAGGATATTTTGTCCAGCGAGGCCTGGCATCAACTTTTCTCCAACGTTGCTGTCTTTGTTCCCGACCAAGATCTGGCCAAGATGCAGGCCTTGGTTCGCGCATTGGAAGCGGCCGCTGCGCTCTCCGACTATCGAGAGAAGGTGTTGTCCTGGGCACCATCGACAGCACGGCTCGACCCCGGTCCCGCTGGTGCCTTTATGGGCTATGACTTCCATCTTGGCGACGATGGACCACGTCTAATCGAGATTAACACCAATGCCGGAGGTGCGTTTCTCAATGCGATTCTTGTCCGTGCCCAAAAACGATGCTGTGGCGGTGCGACCAATGAACTCTGGACCGAGGACTTTGACCGCGAGGTGATCCGTCAGTTCGAAAGCGAATGGCGCGCCCAGCGCGGCAGCAGACGCCTGGAGACAATCGCGATCGTCGATGATCAGCCAGAGGAACAGTACCTCTATCCGGAATTCAGGCTCGCTCAGAGGTTGCTGCAGAGGGGCGGAATCGAGACCCACATTCTGTCCCCCAAAGATTTTCAGCTTAATAACGGAGTGCTGTACGGCAACGGCAAACGAATCGATCTGGTGTACAATCGGTTGGTGGACTTCGGACTCGAAGCCCCCGGTCACGCCACCTTACGCGCGGCCTGGTCGGAGGGAGGCGCTGTTATAACCCCCAACCCCCACATTCACGCACTGTTCGCGAACAAACGCAATTTGGCTGTTCTGTCAGATCAAACGACCTTGAGGGAGTGGGGCCTGAGCGCTGAGAACGCCGAATTGCTTCGCCAAAGTATTCCGCGCACCCAGTTAGTCGATGCCGCCAATGGCGAAGAACTCTGGCGGCAGCGACGGCAATTGTTTTTCAAACCTGTAGCGGGTCATGGCAGCAAAGGAGTTTACAAAGGCAGCAAACTCACAAAAAGCGCCTTTGCCCGAATTCTAGAAAGCGACTACATCGCGCAGACCTATGTGCCACCTTCAGAACGCCTGGTGATGGTCGATGACGAGAGGGAAATGCTCAAGGTCGACGTACGTCTATATACCTATCGCGGCGAGCTGCTGTTGGCGGCGGCGCGCTTGTATCGGGGCCAGACCACCAATTTTCGCACCCCAGGTGGTGGCTTTGCACCAGTTCTCCTCAAGCAAACCTAGCGGGAGACATTTCCGCCCGCCAAGAAGTACCGGGCCGGCAGCGGCCTCCGCGCGCTGACTCCAGCAAAAACGGATAGCCCTATTTTACTTACATGTCATCCATGCGCCCTATCTGCCGTACCAAGCGCTTGGTTTCATGCTCTTCCATATCCAGCAATGACTGCACCAGTTCTGTGACCTCGGGTATTTCTGCCTTTTCGATAAGCGTTCGGTAAAGACTGATGATTTGTTCGTGGAAATCGACCACTTCCGTCTCTATTGAAGTGGCATCCATTTTGGCGTAGTGATCGTCGCAATCCAGGTGGGTGGTAATAGGATTGTGCGGCATGTAATCGTACACATAAGTGCGAGCTGCCCTGGGATCAGCCTGCTGTTCAAACCCTGCCACTATTTTCTCTATTTCCGCTTCGTGCGAGGCCAGATACTCAAGCAGCAGAGAAGCGCGTTCATTTTGATGAAGCGGAGCGCAATGAGACAGGCACTTTGCCAGGCTCCCGTGCAACTTTCGGCTCCATTCAATCAGGTCAAAAATAGTTTCAACTTTCATGCTAAACCTCTTGTCTGAATTTAAAAATACGTCGCTTAAAACGTCAGCGACCATGGTACTAGGAATGCCATTACGTCATCGGAACCACAAGGAAGAACTGCGCAGCCAACCCGATGATGACCGTGCCTGAAAGCGCGGTTATCGCCACCATGCTCAGCCAATATTCGGGGGCATTCGGAGCCGCCTCCCCTTGCCGGTACATGGGTACAATAATGCGCAAATACACCGCCAGCGAAAGCACACTATTGACAATCCCCACCACCGCCAGCCACGTGAATTGGGCATCTATGACAGCCGCAAAAATCAGGAACTTGCCCACGAAACCAGCAAGTGGCGGAATGCCGACCAACGACAGCAGAAATAGCACCATTGCGATCCCCATTAATGGCCTGTTGCGCCCCAGGCCATTGAAATCGGTCAAGGTGCGTCCGACCATAGCAACAATGGCGAAGGCACCCAGGTTCATGGCCGCGTAGGCGGCGGCGAATAGAATGATCGATGGCAAGGCAAGCGAGCTTGAGCCCACGGCCAAAATGCCCAGCAGGAAGTAACCGGACTGCGCAATTGATGAGTAAGCCAACAGCCGAACGACATTATCCTGCGCCAATGCGGCGAGGTAGCCGTACGTCATACTCAGTACCGCCAGCCCCGCAATAACTGCGGGCCAACCGCTCTCCATGGGCAGGTCTCGAAGCACTTGGGTTAGCGCGAACAGAGCGCCCACTTTGGGCACCACAGACAGGTAGGCGGCTATCGATAAGGGCCCGCCTTGATAAGCGTCTGGCACCCAGAAATGAAACGGAACCAATGACGCCTTATAGCCGAGGCCGACAATCGCCGTCACCAGGCCGAGGATGGCGGCTAGCGGCATGGCGTCGGCGCGCGCGAGATCAGAGAGCAGCGTGGAGCCAGCGGCGCCGAACCAGTAACTCAAGCCAAAGACCATCACCGCGCCGGTAACCGAGCCGAATACAAAGTATTTCATGGCGGCTTCGGTGGCCGGGTCATCGTCCGGGTAGGCCACCAGCGCGAAGCTGGCCAGGCTGGTCAACAAGACGCCCAGCACTAGAAACATCATATCGCCGCTTCCGGCCAGAACGAGTGCACCAAAAGTGGCAAAGCACAGCAAGCTGTAGACCGTGCCCTCACGAACGGTGCCTCGCACATCCACGCGCGCCAGCAACAGGGAAAGCACGGTGGCGGGCAACAGGATAAGTTTGGCCCAAATACTGAGCGTGTCGATTCGGAAGCTGCCCCCGAACACGGCGGCGTCGGTGCCCAGCATACTCAAGGTCAAGCCCGTGGCGATGAACAGGCCCACGATGGCAACCGCCAAGGCAACGCGCGGCCAGCGCAGCATTTCCGCAATCAGTGCACCGACCGCCGTTAACAGAACGGCTATTTCGGGAATTAGTAACGCAAGGTCATGACCCATTACAGCACCAACGCCGAGGTCGTCCGATGAATGATGTCCAGCACCCAGGACGGCGCCACCCCGGTAACTAGGGTAAGCACCAGCAGTGGCGCCACGGCGAGCAGTTCCCGCACGCTCAGGTCGGGCATGCTATGCCAGCGTTGCTGGGGCTCGCCAAGGAAGGTTTCGCGGATTGCCTTGAGAAAAGTGCCGGCAATGATCGCGATGCCCAGTATCGCGACAACAGCGGCGGGCACAGTGCCCAGAGTGCTGAGAAATATCTGGAACTCGGCCGGAAAGTGCGCCAGACCAGGCAGACCAAGGGACGCGAAGGCTGCCAGCATAAATGACCAGCCCAGCAGCGGAACCGTTTTAAGTAGGCCACCGAATTCACCCATTTCCCGAGTATGCGCACGCTCCTGAATCATGCCCACCAGGAAGAACAATGCACCGGTCACCAGGCCGTGACTGAACATCTGCAGGACGGCGCCATCGAGGGCGGTGGCACGCACTGAGGGGTCTAGGGTCAGTGCGGCCACGGCGACGCCGATGATCACATAGCCCATGTGGTTGATCGAGGTATAGGCCACCAGGCGCTTGAGATCGGTCTGCGCCAGAGCGGCGAAGGCGCCATAGAGCGCGCCGATGACACCGAAAACCAAAACAACGACGCCGGCTTCGCGGAACGCCTCCGGAGTCATTTGTAGGGCGAAGCGAACCAGCCCATAGGTTCCAAATTTCAGCATGATGCCGGCCAGGATGACACTGCCGATAGTCGGCGCCTGAACGTGGGCGGCAGGTAACCAAGTGTGCAGCGGTACGGCGGGGATCTTGACCGCGAAAGTAACCAGCATGGCGACCAACGCCCACATGGCCGCGGCCCCTTCAAGCGGTGGATTAGCGATCCAGGCGCGCATGTCGAAGCTGGGATCGGGACTGCCGAGGTAAAGCCCCAGGATGGCGAGCAATAACGGCAGGCTGCCCAGAAGCGTGTAGATAAAGAACATCAGAGCCGCCCGCTGCCGGTCCTCATGCCCCCAGCCGGCAATCATGAAATACATCGACACTAGGGAGACTTCGAAGAACACATAGAACAGAATTCCGTCGAGGGCGGTAAAGGTGCCGATAGCCGCAGTTTCCAGAAGTAGAACCAAAGCCACGTAGGCGCGCGGGCGCTCGCGCAGCGACGAAGCATAGATGAACGCCACCAAAAACAGCATGGCACTCAGCAGCACTAAGGGCAGGCTGATACCATCCACCCCGACCCGGTAGGCGGCACCGATGGCCGGAATCCATTCGAGCTCTTCGACTTGGGAAAAGCCCGCGCCACTCACTCCCTCCAGCCACATGGCCAGCGCGCCGACCAGAGTTAAACCGGCGGTGCCAATACCAATGCTGTGTACGGTTCGCGCCGTTGGCCTCGGAAGGGCCAGAATCAGGACGGCACCGGCGAGCGGCAAAAACAGAGTAAGTGATACAACTGGTAGCATGAGTATGGCTGTCCTCTAGAAACTCAATGAAGCCGAAAGCAGTATGATCAGTGTTACGGCGGTAACCACGGCGCTGATAGCCAGACTGTGGTGAATCCAACCGCTTTGCAGGGAGCGGGCACGGTCTCCCCAGCCTCGCACGCCGGCCACCAGGGAGAAGATCAGGCCGTCGATTCGGCGCTCATCTCCTACCCGAACCAAATGCGCCACGGCCAAGCTGGCACGGCCAGTACCCAACACCACCGCATACAAACCTCGTTCCACGCGCCCGCAACCTCGAGCAATGAAGAGGCCGCCACGGCCGACACTCAGGACGGTCGCGTATAGGCCACGCTCCAGTCGCTGACAGCCGTAGGCAAGAGCCATGGCTGGCCGCCCAATCCAGAAGGTGAGCCCTCCGGCGATGACCAGCCCCGATTGTGCCCAGGGGTGGAAAGGGCCAAGCAGGCGCGGGGCCGGTACCAGCCAGCCCAGCGCCAGACCGGCCGCTGCCGCGAGAAGTCCGAACAGCATGGCAGTAGTGCCATGGGCTTCAGGACCGGGTAAACCCAACAAGGCTTCAATGGGACCGAAGGTCAGACCCAGGAAGACGGCTGGGATTACCAGGACCCATACTCCTAGCCCCATCCAGCAGGCACCGGCGACCGGACGGCTTTCGCTCTCGCCCTCCTCGCGCTCACGCCATAGCAGCCGCAGCGTGCGAGCCAGGTAGGCGCCAGTCAGCAGCGTGCCCACCAGTGCCAGAGGAGCGAGCCAGGCGACATTTGGCGCGGAGAGTGCGGCGGCGATCACCGCGTCCTTTGAGAAGAAGCCACTCAGCGGTGGAGCACCCACCAGGGCCATCGCTGCCAATGCGAAGCCGAGGAAAGTCCAGGGCCGGACGCGCCCTACACCCCGCAAGCGCTCCAGAGCCGTGCCGCCACGCGCATGCTGAAATTCACCGGCCGCTAAAAACAGACCGCTCTTGATGGCGGCATGGGCGAGCAGATGCAGCAACGCCGCCAGCGGCACACCGGCGCCGACCGCAATCAGCATCAGACCATACTGACTGGCGGTTGAGGCTGCCAGCAGGCGCTTGAGGTCACGTTCAGCCAGCGCAATCAGGCCCGCCGCCACGGTAGTAATACCGCCCACCAGCCCAATAGCGAGCAAAACGTTCGGCGCCAGCAGCGGCGCTACGCGGATCAGTAAAATGGCGCCAGCTGCCACCAGTGTCGCCGAATGCAACAACGCCGACACCGGTGTTGGCCCCGCCATGGCGCGCATAAGCCAATCCTGCAAGGGGACCTGGGCGGACTTGCCCATGGCGGCCAGCAGCAACAAAAGCCCGGCCGCCACGGCGGTGCCTCCGTCGACATTCAGGGTGGCGGCGATCTGGCTGGTGCCTGCCGCCCCGATGAGGATAAATATAGAGATGTACAGACCAAGGTCGGCGCTGCGGGTGTAGAGAAAGGCACGGCTCGCGGCGTTCGCCGCTTCGGGTCGCTGAAACCAGAAACCGATCAGCAGGTAACTGCACAACCCGATCAGCTCCCAGGCGACGAGCACCAGAATCCAGTCGCCGGCCAGCACCAGGGCCTGCATGGCGGCAACAAACAGGGACATGAGGGCAAAAAATCGGGGTAAACCGGACTCCCGCTTCATATAGCCCACCGAATAAATCAGTACGCAAGTCGCCACGGCGGCCACCACCACACTGAACAGCGCGGCTAACGGCTCGGCGGTCAACCGCAAGGGCAGCTCCGGTAAGCCCGGTAACAGCAGGGTTGCGGAGTCACCACTTGCGATCGCCCTCAAAAGCTTAAGGCTTGCCGCCAGGCTAAGTGCGACCCCGGCCAACGCCAAAATAGCCGCTCCCCGGCGCAGCAGCAGAATGGCAGCGGCCGCAAGCAAAGGGAACACTATGGGAAAGACCAGGTCACTCATCCTTTCAGGTCTCCTGCCTCTTCCATCTCGACCGAGCCCTTGGCCCGGAAGCGTGCAATTGCGACGCCGAAACCGACGGCCATCTCCACTGCCATAACCGTCATCACCACCAGCACAAACATCTGTCCGGCGTAGACCTCCGGATGCAGAAAGCGCCAAAAGGCCACCAGGTTCACCAGCGCGCCCGCCAGAATCAGCTCCACGCCCATCATTATCATGACCAGATTAGTCTGCGAGAGCGCGCCATAGATACCGACACCAAAGAGAATGGCGCCGGTCAGAAGTGCCAGGATCAGTACCGGAGTCATTTTGAAGCCTCCTGTTCTTTATCACCGTTTCCCTTGTCGAGCTTTCCTGTGTCGACGCCGGGCTGGCGCACCGGAATCGCTACTGCCGTAGCCGCGATCATTGCGGTCAGGATGGTGATGGCGGCGGTCTCGAAAACCAGCATAGAGCGACCCAACATTTCAAAACCGAGTTCCCGCGTTTGCATTGCGGCATCCGGCGCCTCGGCGACTATCGGTCCCCAATCAGAGAACAGCGCTACCGAGATGGCGGTGGCGGCGGCAATGGCTCCGGCGCCAATCGAAAAGCGCTTCTGGTGGCTCATATCCATCCCGCCAAGCCCACCGGGGTCCATCATGAACATCACCATGAAGATGGCCATGATGCTCATTTCGGTGGCCATCATCATAATCTGCAGCACGCCCAGGAATTCGGCCTGCATGGCCAGAAACATGCAGCCCACGGCGGCCTGCGAAAACAGCAGCGCCAATGCAGAACGCACCATAGACGCAGTACGGAACACCGCCACACCGAAACCAATGGCTGCCAGCCCGAATACGCCGACAAAAAAAGCCTGAACAACCATTAAGGCACCACCAGGATGAGCAATCCGACTATCAAGATATTGAGCAATGCCAGAGGGATCCCGAGCTTCCAGCACCAGCCCAGCAGATCCGCCTCGCGAATACGAGGTAAATAAAAGCCGACCAACAACATCGATACGGCTACCGCCAGAGTCTTGATCAGGCTCCAGGCCCAGGGCGGCAAAAGCGGCCCCTGCCAGCCACCGAGAAAAAACACCGTGGTCGCGGCAGACAGGGTGATTACCATCACCAACCGTGCCAGCCGCAACACTGCCAGGCGCACGCCGGTGTATTCGGCGTCGACCCCGCCGGCCAACTCACCGGGTGCGGTAGGCAGGTCGAAGGGTGAGCGGAACGCCAACGCGATAGCGGCGATGAAAAACAACACAAAGCCCAGCGGTTGGTAAACTATGTTCCATAAACCGGCCTGAGACTCGACGATGGCACTGTTTAGCAGGGACTCAGCGCGCATGGCGGTCGCCGTAATGGGCATGACGATAAGCATGGAGTAGGCGATAAGCTGGCCGAGAAAGCGCCAGCCACCGACCATCGCGTAGGCGCCATTCGGGCCCCAACCCGCCATAATCAGCGATACCAACACATAGGCAAGCACCGCGTTAAGAAACAAGGCGCCGGTGGCCAGATCAGCGATGACCAGATCCGGCGCCAGCGGAAGCACGGCAGCACCGAGCACCGCTACCACCAGCAACAACACTGGCGCGGTCTCGAAAAACAACCGGTCGGGTTTGCGCGCCAGGATGGACTCCCGGCCCAGGTGCGACAGGCCCGCCAGCAGCGGCGCAACCGGTCGCAGGCGGCCGGTCGTTAGCCAGGCCTCAATCACAGCCAGTAACCAAGCGCCAACCAGCAAGGTGAGCAACACTAAGGCGACAGTCATGAGGTCACCTCCCAGGGCGAGAGATCCAGTGACCCGACCGCCACCAGGGCATCGCCCAGCTCCTGGCCCTCGACCAAATCGGCGACCAAGCCGATATGTTGGCTGCAGGCGCTATCCAGCTCGACCGATACCACCTGCCCTCGCTCCTGCGTTAGTCGCAATGTGGCGCGGCCACGCGGCGTTTCCACGGTCGCCTCTCCCGTTCCGGAAGGGTTGTCGATGGCGCGCAGCTTGGGGAGCTCAGGGTCTCCGGCCACCTCCACGAGGTCGAGACTGGTCATGATCTCAACATGCCGCTGCCGGAGACGCGCCCAGGCGTCCCCGGCGCTCTCAGCGCGCATTTCGAAACCCAGCTCGCGATACATCGCATCCGCCTGGCGGGCGTCTTCGGTTCGGCCGGAGGCGCGGGCCACCGTGCCTCGTAGATCCTGGGAGCCGTGGGGCAAAGCTCCGATGCCTTTCAAGCGCGCTATGAGGAGGGGCGTATGCTCGAGCCGTGCAATGAGCGACTGCAGCGCCGGTCGCAGGGCGACAAGCTGCTCCCGGTCGGCGCGCTGGGTTTCCAATTGCAAAGCCGCCGCACGACGCGTTAACCAGACAAAGCTGAGCTGGCGCCCCAACTGAGCCAGCCAGCCCAGGTGGCTGGCGATGCGCTCGCGCTCAAGAGCGGCCGCCCGGCCCCGCTCGACGGCCGGATCTGGCTCCAGACCGGCCGCCTGCTCGATAGCGCGACAGGCCAAGAGGCGATAACTTACCGGTGCCAACGGCATAGCCGCCGCCAGGCGCTCGATGAAGGTTTCGACCGCCACCTCTTCAGATGACGTGTTCATAGCTACCAGAGATGTTGCTTGGCCCTCGGTCACCCCATCGCCGTCGAGCGTCAAGGTTAGCTTCAATCCGCCCGGCAAACCGGGAAAGCAGGGGCCGAAGGGCACCTCAAGCCAGTCCATTGCCAAACCATCGGCACTGCGGGGCAGGTCTTTGGTAACCTCGACCATGGACATGAATCCGGAACTGTCGTGGTCGTGGTCGTGGTCGTGGTCGTGGTCGTGGTCGTGGTCAGAATGATCATGCCCGTCATGGTCGTGCCCGGAATGGTCATGGTGGTGCTCGTGATCGTGCTCCGACACATCTTCCTTCACGCTCTCGTCTTCTCCGGGCTTATGCGGTTCTAGATCCATGCCGCATTTGGGGCACCTGCCCGGCTCGCTTCTGACTACTTCTGGATGCATGGGACAGATATATTCAGTGCCGGATGGTTCTTGAGCCGGTTCCTGTTGGTGACCGTGATCCTGGCCCTGATGATCCTCATGCTCATGGCAATGAGCATGCTCGTGATCGTCGTCGCCCTGATGCTGTTCGTGGTCATGAGCGTGTTTATGATTCTGGTGATGGCCGTGATGGCGCTCATGACTTTGTCCATGATCATTGTGGTGAGCATGGTGATGATCGTGTCCCTCGCTCTCATGCTTATGATCATGATGATGTTCGTGGTGCTCGTGGCCGCGGTTCTCGTCGTGTTCCCCGGCATCAGAGTCGCCGCCGGCTTCGCGCGCCACCAAGTCCATGCCGCATTTGGGACAGCTACCTGGTTCGTCTTCCACCACTTCTGGGTGCATGGGGCAGACGTATTCGGTTTTGGTTTGCAGGATTGATGAGTCAAAATCGTCGGGCGAGGCGGCGAAGGCGCCTTCGGCCAGCAACCGCTGCAGCCGAGTGGCCGCCTCCATCAGTTCGGTTTGTGAGAGATCCGCAGAAACGTCAGCTTGAGGTAAAGACGAAGGTGCTGACCCACCGAGCACTAGAATAGCTCGCGGCCTAGGCATCTGGGCATAGAGCACTGCTGTGGCCTCATCCAACTTCTGAGATAGCTCACCGACAATCAGAAGCACAGTGGCATCGCGCGGCGTGGCGGCGATGCGCATGTCTGCGGCCGCCAGGTCCAGCCCATGCGCCAGGGCCACTTCCGGCCCAGGGACTACCAGGCAGCTCAAATTGCGCGCCAGAGCCTGCCCAACCCACCTTCGCAGGATAGATGGACGCCCTTTGCGTGCGCCGGCAAGTGTCGTTGCGGCCTCAGACATCACTGCCGCCTCAGAGCGCCCTGGCTCCATCCGTAAAGCAGCCCGAGAAAGAGAATCGCAAGAAACACGCCCATATCAAGTAAAGCAACCAGCCCTACCTCCTTGAACACAACCGCCCAAGGGTACATGTAGGCCATCTCCATATCGAACGCCAAGAACAGCAACGCATAACCGTAATAGCGCGCATGATAACGTCCCCAGACCGGATCGCGTGACAGCACCCCCGCACTCGCCGGCACATCCTTTCCCGGCTCCTGCCGTGTCGCCCCCAAACTACGAGCCAAGCCATAAAGGCTCAACACCGTACCCAGGACACCCAGGGCTAACCCCAGCAGCAATGAGTATTGTTGTGTAGCGCTCATAACGTCTAACTTCTCAAGTTTACTCTGGCACAGGTTCGTGAGATCTAACTCTCTATTGCACAAAAAATATGGAACCCCGTTCAACGAATGGTTCGACGAAGATCAGTTTCAAGTCTAGACACCCTTGCCGGAAGCGCAAACTATCCCTCTACTCACGCGGTCAGAACCTCCGCCTTCTACTGAGTTTTAACAAGTAGATTCGACTACGGCACGTCCTTGAAGTCGCGAATATGCAACAGATCTTCTACCGGGAGAACGGCCACAAACCCGTCGCTGTCGAGCCCCTTGTGGACCGTCCGGGCAATGGTTTTCACTATTTTTCCGCCCGACCCTCTTCCTCGAATATCTCGGCGCGAACCCAGTCAGCCATAGTGTCCTCTGCATAGTAGTTCCGGTACTCGCCGAAACCGCGTACCTTGGAAACCGTCAAGCCGGACACGCCAATTGCTTTCAGCGCGCCCTCGACTTTTTCAAGTTCTAACGAGGAAAATATTGCCGTTACTTTGCAAAATTTCGTATTCATCATAACTCCACTACATCAAGGAAATTGAGCGACGAGCAACTCAGATCATCCCTTCTTCCAGTAGTTAAACATTCGAAGCTAAACTGCAGTCAAAAACGGTACACACTTCTATTTTCTACGCCTCTTCAAAACTCAGTCGCCACGTTTGTTACATGGCCAATCCGCAAACGCCAGAAAATAGAGAAAGGCAAGATTAACGAGTGGAATCAATATCAAAACGCCCAAAATTCCCGGATACCCAACACGCTGGCAAATACGCCACGTCGGTATCACAACAATAATGGCAACAACCAGCATCCATAACCAGTGGCCCGCGCCCATGGTGTTTCCTAACATGTTACCTTCAATCATATTCGAAGCTCCATTTCAATTGGTTAATTCAGTGGTGATGAGAATGAGTGTGCTCTCCAGTCGGCGGCTCTACCCCCGACGTTTTTTTAAGAAATACCTGCTCGCCAACCGCAATTAGGACCATCGCCACTACGGCCACGCCGATCACGAACGGATCCGTATTCAGTTTGACCCAGACAAAACCTCCGAGCGCCAGTAAATCGAGAGCAATGGCTGTAACGGGTACCCACGCTTTGGCCTTGATGTCCTCACGCAAGTAGCGAAGCACGCCCCAGTGAATGGCGATATCCATTATCAAGTAGAACACAATTCCCAGAGCGGCAATCCGAGACAGATCAAAAAATGCGGTCAGAAACAAGCCCAAAACGACAGTATAGACCAGAGTGTGCTTCTGGATACTCCCAGGCATACCAAAATGATTGTGTGGGACCAGCTTCATTTCAGTCAGCATGGCCAGCATTCGTGAGACCGCAAAAATGCTGGCTAGAATGCCGCCCGCAGTAGCCATCATTGCTATGGCCACCGTGAACCAGACCCCATAGTTTCCCAGTGCTGGGCGCGCGGCAGCGGCCAGGGAATAATCCCGCGTCTCGATGATTTCGGCCAATGAAAGGTTGCTCGCAACAGCGAAACCAACGAGTGTGTAGATCACGACGCAAGCAGCGATAGAAATCACAATGGCACGACCGACATTACGCTTAGGATTTTTCACCTCAGAGCCGCTATTGGTAATGGTCGTAAAGCCTTTAAACGCCAATATCCCCAGAGCCGTAGCCCCCAGGAAGTTGCCTACGGTTCCCACCTCTCCGGGGCTTGAGAAGTCCACGGAAAGCCTGTCCGCAACCCAGATTCCCATCAGCCCGAAAATGACGATGCCACCAATTTTCAAAACACCGATAAAAGAAGCTACGCCCTGGATCAGCCTATTACTGGAAAGGTTAATCAGAAAGGCTGCAAGAATAAGTGATACGCCCAAAATAGGCACCATCATACCGCTCTCATCTCCACCGAAGAGCTGCATGGTGTAGGAACCAAAAGTGCGGGCAAGAAAGCTCTGAGCGATCACCATGGAAAAATACATCAGCAGAGCATTGAACGCTGTTGGCAAGCGATTGCCATAGGCCTTGTGCAAATACATGCCAATGCCACCGGCGGACGGGTAGGCATTGGAAATCTTGATGTACGAATAGGCGCTGAAGCTGACGATGACGGCGGCGGCCAGGAACGCCAACGGGAAAAGGACGCCGGTCATCTGCGCCATCTGCCCGGTAAGCGCAAAGATACCGGCGCCAATCATGACACCGGTACCCAGCATGACCGTACCCGATAATGTCAAACTTCCTTCCTGATAACGCGTTGTTCTGTCATCGTCCTTAGCCATAAAGCCTCCGGGCTGTTAAGTTGGTTTATCTACTCTATGAAATCAGAACCAAAAGCGAGCGCCAATGACGAGGCCGGTTTCGGAGTCGTCTCCGCCTCCGGCACGTATCTGGTCAGCCTTGTCCCCCAGAGGGCGGCTCCAATAGGCACCAATGTAGGGAGCAAATTCTCTGGACAGTTCGTACCGATAGCGTAATCCCACACGAATATCATTCAATCCGGTGGGGCGATCGTACGCTTCAGCATCGGTCAATGCGGCGGCAACTTCCAAACGCGGCTGCAGGTAGGACACCTGGGTCAGGCGCAGGTCGTATTCGGCCTCAATGGTCGCGGCGATGTCGCCATCCTCATTCACCGTAATGGAGTTATCCATCTCAAACCGATAGGGGGCCACACCGAACAGGCTGAACACCAGGTAGTTCTCGCGCTCCGCCCCCGACGCCAACGACCCCCGGGTACCAATACCCCCCTGTAGCTCCCAGAACGGGGCAATCAGACGACTGGCCAGCACCTCCGCGCTCTCCAGCTCAGTGGGCTCGCCATCATCCTTCTGGTTTTCGCCTTCGCTCTTGAAATAGATTCGATTTCTGTCGCTACCGTACCAGGCCAGCATATCCCAGACGAGCACGTCTTCGTCGTTGTCGGTGCGGCTGACCTCCAGCCGATCAAACAGAATCTGGCCGGTCCGATAGGATTTGACAGGCTCGGGCCAGTCGTCTTCGGCGTGGCCCGCCCACACCGGACCGCACACTCCTGCCAGCACCAGAGTCATAATGACTTTCAATTTTCTCATGATTCCTCCTTAGCTGACGTTGACGACGCGGAACATGCCTGCCTTCATGTGGTACAGCAGATGGCAGTGAAAGGCCCAGCTGCCGGGCGCATCGGCGCTGATTTGCAACGAGACCACCTCACTGGGCTTGAGGCTGATGGTGTGCTTGCGCGGACGGGGATACTGGCCGTTTTCAAGCTCCATCCACATGCCATGCAAATGGATCGGGTGTTCCATCATGGTGTCATTTACCATAATCAGACGCAGGCGCTCTCCATGGTTGAACTCCACAGGGCCATCGACCTCGGTAAACTTCACACCATCAAAGGACCACATGTATTTTTCCATGTTGCCGGTAAGGTGAAGCTCAATGTCCCGTTCCGGCTCCCTCTCGTCTGGCCAGGGATGAGCGCCGATCAGATCGCCATAGACCAGAACGCGATGATCCACATCCTCAAGACCAACGCCAGGCTCATTCAGCCGGCTGACCGGGTTGCGAGCAATCATCGCTGCGGCGGGACCATGGCCGCCCGGCGCGTGCTCGATGCCAAGATCCGGGGCCGAAGGCCGTTGTTGAGATGCCGCCATACCCCCGCCATGGTCACCGTGCATCTCATGCTGGCCCCCCATACCGGATTCATCGCCCTTGGAAGACGACATATCCATGCCATCCATATCGTGGCTCATTCCCATGGCCGCCATACCCCGCTCGGGCACCGGCCGCAAATCGGGCACCTGTGCTTGCTGCCCCACCTCCGTTGCGAGCGTGCCCCGGACATAACCGCTGCGGTCCATACTCTCCGCGAACAGCGTATAGGGCCGGTCGCTTTTCGGCGTCACGATGACATCGTAGGTTTCCGCCACGCCGATACGGAATTCATCGACTGTGACTGGCTTGATCGGTTGACCGTCGGCGGAGACCACCACCATCTCAAGGCCCGGAATGCGAAAATCAAAAAACGACATGGCCGATCCATTGATGATTCTCAACCGGACCTTTTCGCCGGGCTTGTACAGCGCTGTCCAGTTTGTTGCATTATCACGGCCATTCATCAGATAGGTATAGGTGGATCCGGTCACATCCAGCAAATCCCGGGAGCTCATGCGCATTGTGTTCCACATGGACCGCTGTTCCCAGGTTTTCGCCAGCCCTTGACGGCGGATATCGGCAAAAGTGTCCCCCAAGGTTCGCTGCTGGTAATTGTAGTAGCCCTCCGCGACGGTCAGGTTGCGGAATACCTCGTGAGGGTCTTCAAAAGTCCAGTCGCTCAGGATGATCACATGCTCCCGGTCCGCGCCTATATCGCCGTCGGCCGGATCAATCACCAGTGGCCCCAGGTGCCCCAACTGCTCCTGCAGTCCCGAGTGGCTGTGATACCAATAGGTTCCATTTTGTTGAACGTCGTATTCGTACTGAAAGGTTTCTCCTGGTTTGATACCGGGAAAGCTCACGCCGGGCACACCATCCATGTTCTCGGGCAGAATGATGCCGTGCCAATGAATTGAGGTGTCATCAGCAAGCGAGTTGGTGACGTTCAGGCGAGCTCTCTGTCCTTCTTTGAGCCTGATCAGCGGCCCGGGCATGCTTCCGTTGATGGTGATTGGTCTGCCGACCTTTCCACCGATGTTCATCTCCTCCCGGCGAATATGTAAATCGATCGCAGAGCCAGCGTTGACCACATCGCCATAGCTTCGTCCCAGGGGAGACGCCCAGGTCGGCGCCATCCTGGCCATAGCGAGGGCCGATGCCACCCCGATCGCCGATTTGATAAAGCGTCGACGGCTCGCCTCTATCGGTTTTCCCATCATGCAACCTCCTGACTCTTGTAAACTCTCGCAAAATGGATCTGACTCCAGGGCCCACCAGGCGGTAGCCCAAGCTAATGATGAGGAGCTTCAGCGGAACCCCGAGCAGTCAAGACTTGATACTGCTCGTGGGACAGCTCGGGAAGGCGTCTCAAGAAAGCCACCATGCTCCAGATTCGCTCGTCATCATGGTTCGGACCCCAGCCCGGCATGCCGGAGGCTTTGATGCCGTGTTTTATGACCCAAAACCTATGTTGGGCCCGCGACTCAAGATCCTCTTCCCCTTGATGCGGTTGCGTCAGATCCGGTGGCGCGGGATTGAGGCCCAAGGTGAAATCACTCTCATCCTTGCCCGGTTTGAGATGGCAGCCGGCACACATGTCATTGTAATCAGCGCCCCCGGCCAGCAGGCGCTCGGACGTGTCCAGATCCGCGGGCACTTCAATCCCGCTCGACGCCCGGTCAACCGAGCGTTCGCGCAGTGTTTCCAGCGCCCAGTAGGTCAGAGGGGTGTGCCGATCATCCGCACCGACGGGATACAAGCCCGAGTAGATGAACGCCCCGCCCGCCGCTATGGCGAAAACGAGTGCAAGGACCAGGCACTTGGTGCAAGACAAAAACCCAGGGGCCGCCATGTGCTCTCCTTTATGCTTTAGTGGTCGTGTTGGGAATTACGCGCTGCGTCGTCATCGGACTCGGAGTGCTTGTGCTCGGACTCCTTTGAGTCGGCATCCTTCTTATCCATGTGCTGCTTGCACTTCTTCATCATGGCCTGCATGACCGGGTCATCCATGTCCATCTCGGCGTGGTCCATGTCTTTCATTTCTGAGCATTTCGGCTTTTCGGCCTCCTCCATATGCTCCGACGGCTCATGCGCCTGCACGGCTAGGACCAAAATAAGCGCTGGCAGGGCGGCCAACCAACGTAAAGTTTTGTGTGTCATGGGGTAACTCCTCAATTGGAACGAAAGTGAACAGCCATTGCTGTTTTCAACAACCAACACTCACTCTAACAAACTGGCCCTGTCTGCCAGATGACTCGAACATTACATTTTTGTAATGTTCGTGTAACCTTGTCGTTGGACACAGTCAGCTACACTCGTGCGATACGGATCAGAAGAGGTGCTTCATGCGACTGCTGGTGGTAGAAGACGAAGTAAAAACAGGTGACTATCTGCGCCAAGGCTTGACCGAGGCCGGCTTTATGGTCGAGCTGGCACGCAATGGTCTCGACGGCCACCACCTGGCGATGACGGAGTCTTTTGAGCTGATAGTCCTGGACGTCATGCTGCCAGATGTGGACGGGTGGCGCATCGTGCAGTCATTGCGCGAAGCCGGCCGCCAGACTCCGGTGCTGTTTCTAACGGCACGTGACGCTGTGGACGACCGCGTAAAGGGCCTGGAGCTGGGCGCCGACGATTACCTGGTGAAACCTTTTGCCTTTACCGAACTTCTGGCCCGAATACGCACATTACTGCGCCGGCGATCCGCGCCTACCCTGTCGGAACAACTGGAGATTGCCGACCTGTCTCTTGACCTGCCAAAACACCGCGTTACCCGCGCCGGGAAGAAAATCAACCTCAGCCACAAGGAGTTTTGCCTTCTGGAGCTTATGGTCCGTCGGCGTGGCGAGGTGTTGCCTCGTTCGCTAATTGCTTCCCAGGTATGGGATATGAACTTCGATTCCGACACCAATGTGATTGATGTGGCCATTCGTCGATTGAGGGCCAAAATTGACGATGATTTCGAGCCCAAACTGATTCACACCGTGCGTGGCATGGGCTACAAACTTGACGTGGAAACCGACGATGAAGATCACTAATCGGCAACCACTGTCGCTGGCCGCTCGGGTCATGGTGTTTGTGGGGCTGGCCATTGGGCTCAGCCTCTTCCTGATCGGGAACCTCGTTCTCAGTGCCATCGAACGTCACTTCGCCGAACAGGATGCCGGTGAACTGGCCGTAATGACCGAAGCCGTTGTCGAAGCCTTGCAGAGCGGTGGCAACGGTTCCGCACGACAGACTGATGCCTTGGCTAACGCCATATCCGGACATCACGGAGTCTTTTTCCAAGTTCGGGATGAGCAAGGCGATGCTATCTACAGCATGCCGGGTGCCGACCTGTCGCAAGCATCCGATACCCTCTTCCCAGCGTCCGAAATCAATGCAGGCAACGTGCAAACCTGGCAGGAAGGCGATAAGACCTTCCGGGGTGTGATCTCTGAGAGTGAGGTCGGAGGCCGGAGTTACTCGATCACTACGGCCATTGATATGGGCTTCCACCTGGAGTTTCTCCAGAGCTTTCACCGCACTTTGTGGCTGATCATGAGCCTCACCGGCGCCATTACCCTTCTGGCCGCCTGGTATGGCATTCATCAGGCCCACGCGCCGCTGCGCGGATTGTCTGACAGAATCGGTGATATCCAGGCCGATCGGCTCCACGTGCGCCTCGATCCAGCCTTGGTGCCATCGGAGCTACAGGGCCTGGTGGCCTCGTTCAATCACATGATTGGTCGGCTGGAAGACAGCTTTACTCGCCTGTCGCACTTCTCCGCCGACATCGCACACGAGTTGCGTACGCCGCTCACCAACCTCATTACCCAGACCCAAGTCGGCCTGGGAAAGGCCAGAGATAGGGAAGAATACCGTGAACTGCTGTATTCCAATCTGGAGGAGCAGGAGCGCCTGGCCAAGATGGTCAATGACATGCTGTGGCTGGCCAAAAGCGATCATGGTCTACTCAAACCTGAGCAGACACCACTGAATCTGGCAGAAGAGGTGAATGCGCTCTTCGATTTTTTTGAAGCACTGGCTGACGAGAGGCAAATCCACCTGATATTGGAAGGTCGGGCACCGACCATTCATGGTGACCGGGCCATGCTGCGGCGAGCGATCTCCAACCTGCTATCCAACGCCATCCGCCTCTCGCCCTCGAGTGAGACGGTACGGGTGAAGCTGGCCAAGACCGGAGACCAGGAAGTGTCGCTAAGCGTGCAAAATCCGGGGTCGGAGATCCCTGCCGAACATTTGCCCCATATTTTTGACCGTTTTTATCGCGTCGACCCGTCGAGAGCTCGTCAAAGCGAGGGCGCAGGACTTGGGCTCGCTATTGTCAAATCCATCGTCGAGGCTCATGGCGGTCGCGCTGAAGCAACATCGGCGCGAAACATGACCACTTTCACGCTCACCTTTCTCGAAGACTGAAACGAACTATGTCTTCTCATGTTGTAGAGGAGCGCCGCCACATGCCCAACGTTTACGCCAAGCTTCCACATCAAAGGTTCCAGCATGCCAAGTGGCAATGATGATGTCCGAGAAGGACTCTTCGCCCAGACGCACTGGATAACCGAACAACGCGGCGTGGTCTTTCTCCTGATACCAGCGCTGCGCGTAAACCGGCTTACCACTGTCGTTGCGGTGCAAGCGCTCCCGGGCCAAGTTGACGCTGGCCGACTTCGGCGGGTAGGTGAAGCGTCGAGGATTGAGATGCTCCAGGCGCTTTTTGGTACGGGCAACGACTGCGTGGTAGATACGCTCTATCAGCTCGTGACACTAGGCACCCTCCCCCAGGCTCTCGTAGCTGGGGAACTCAGTGGTGAGTTTTGCGGAGAGGGGGGTTGATCTGACGACTTGGCGCACCAGGCGGGGGCTTCAGTTAGGTCCTATGATCTCAAGTCAGACCATACGGCCTGAAGCCCCTCAATGGGAGAGACGCCCATGGCCTGGCAATAGCATACGAACTCGACCACTTCCCTTCCGACGCTAGGTTATCTTTAAAGGCCAGACCAGCTCACCTTCCCATCCACTGTTCCTGCATGCCAAATGACCAAGATGAAGGAACCGATATACGTGCAGAAGCTGCCCGAGAGCTTGAGGCATCACTCAAGCCGCTCAACTCCAAAAGCCGCCTGATTCATTCCAAGGCATACCTGCTAAGTCGTCTCTTCACGAATCCATGCGAGCAATAGCGCCAGCCCGGACTCGAAACACTGCTCAAATTGAAACAAGTGATCTTCAAGTAGCTCGAAGGTTAAGAAAGTGAAATAGGGATCATCCAGTGCTTCTCGCGCGGAATTTAACAGCTCTCGCTCAGCTTTTTTGGCATCATGTGGCAAGCCCTGCTGCTCAAGTGTTTCACCCAGTACGAAGCTAAATATGGTTTTCATTGTCTGCATTGCGCGGCTGCCGGTTAGGCCCACTCGGGCCATCAATCCCAACATGGCCTCCGCCGCGCGCAGGGTGTTGTGCTTGGCACAGAAGCTGCCACCGATAATTCGGGCCCCGTCACGCTGCTCCAGCAGCACAAGCCTTATCCGACGAACGCTCTCTGCAAGGTCCTGGTAGGGCTCGCCGTGACCGAGGTCATCAAGTGACACCCGACCCACCATCACCTCGGCCATTTCGCTCAGTAATTGCTGCTTGTCTGATATCAGGCGGTACAGCACTGGGCACTGCACCCCCATGGCGTCTGCCAGAGCTCGCATGGTCAAGCCATCCAGGCCTTTCTGATCGACAATCGTCAGAGCCACCTCCGCGATCTGAGTTGGCGTCAGTTTCTCTTTTCGTTCCCGCCTCCCGGGAGACAGCTCTAGCGCTTCGGTCATGGCACAACTCTTCATTGAAAGAGTTGACATGTTAACACCGTTACCAATAAACTGGAACTAATATGTTAACGCCGTTAACAGCCTCTACAGCGCTTTGATGCACGGAGACGACAATGATGCCCGTCACCACCCCTCACAGAAGGCACACTAAACGATCTCCGCACCACCGCTTTCCGAGCGACCCGCTCTCGGAGGCGCCCCGGCTGATAGAAATTCGCAACCAGCCCGAGATTAAGCTGGCAGGGCTGCGCTCTCCGGTGAAGGGGCTGCCCTTTAGCAACCTTATGGCATTGCGGAAAACCTTCTTGCCCTATCAGGGGTGGCTGCCCGAGCAAGTGGATCGCCGCCTGTATGGCGCCTTGCTGCATTCGAAGAACGGAGCCGATGGTTTCGATTACCTAACCGCCGTGGAAGTCGAGAGCTTTGAACATCTCAACTCGGACTGGCAACAGTTGACAATTCCCGCGCAACACTATGCCGTGTTCGCACACGAGAAACATTTGTCCGCTCTGAGGACCACAACCCATGCGATTTTCTCCAATAGCCTACCGTCACTGAATCTACTCCCGTTGAGGCATGTTCCAGACGTTCCGCAGTTTCTAGAACGTTACGAAGAGTCTTTCGATCTTAATTCCGGCTGGGGCGACCTACAGATTTGGGTGCCTATACAACAGAAAGTCGATTCTGTACCGATAGTTGCTTCAATACCCTTTCGCGATGGCACCCAAGACAGATAGATAAGCCCCAGAGCAATGACGAAAGCCCGGAGATTATCCATGAAAATTAATATATCGGATCAATTGAGCATTGGAGGAAAACATAGGTGATTCTATATCATCAAAACGACCACAAAGAACTTATCAGAAGGAAAATTATTACCGCAGGAACTTTAGTATTGACTAATCCTACAAATGCATCGTTAACCGTCCAGGATGTGTGCTTCGAAGCAGGAGTCACAGAGAGAGAATTTCTACACCATTTCTCCGATGAACGAGCACTCCCGCTGGCAATTTTTGATGATTTTATTTCCTCAGCCGAACGCGACCTTGACAGATACATGATCGAAGATCCAGAGGAATATGGATCATTTACACGCGCCTATACCGAATTTCTAATAGAATCGGCATGGAGAGGAAAACTCGACAAGAGATCGGCTTTAGTCGCTCTTTGCTTCAACGATCCGGAGCTTCAACCGATGTGGGCAAACTGGTTTGACAACATTCTACGAAAGCACTTTCATACCGATGGGGATGATCATTTGTCCGTAGCAAGATTCGCTGCGGAGCAATTCTGTCTATCTGCCCTATCCAGGGTGAACCCTCCTGATATAGGTGAAACCCGGGAAATTTTACTCGACGTAACGCACAAAAGATGCTGATTTATTAGTCAACCTTACCCGACCCTAGCCAACTTTAAAGAAACGACACCACCGACACTCTAACGATACAGGTCCAGCCAAATAACTTGAAGAACACCCCCTATTACTTACTACATTTCTTTACCGAGATTATTCACCGCATGCGTTACCATTCTGATATTACGTTACATTTTCAGTAAATTAGGAGAGGTAGTCATGCAGGAATTTATCGGACAATTACGTCACACCTGGAAAGAAATCATGCTGCTGGTTGCAATCGCCATTCTGGCTCCCGTAGTAGTTTCTATCGATCTCGTAGTGTTGGACAACGGCGTGGGCGAAGCATCGTTGACCGAGACAGTGCAAGAAGCTTTGCTATTACTCTGTGTACTGCTCTTTGGCTATAGAGCTGTGAGCGTGCCATATGCACGGGGGGCACTGATTTTGATAACCGGATTTTTCCTGTGCCTGTTATTGCGGGAAATGGATTTTCTGTTCGATGCAGTTTTTGGGCATGGGACCTGGGTATGGCCTGTCTCTGCCGTGGTACTGATTTCCGTCGTGCTCGCATTGCTCAATCGGAATTCGGTATTCGGGCCAGCTGCTCGATTTCTCGGCACCCGATCCTATGTCTTTGTCTTGATTGGCTTTGTCACCCTGTTCATCTTCAGCCGCCTGTTTGGAAGTGGCAACCTGTTGTGGAAAAGTGCACTGGGAGACAGCTATAACCACGCCTTCAAGTCGGGATTGCAGGAGGGCCTGGAACTGTTCGCCTACGGGCTTATTACTCAAGGGGCGATCATCTTCTGCCGCACCGACTGGCAGGATGCCATGACGAATTCAACCTGGGGCGGCGTTGAGGATTCTTAAGTCGTCCTTGCCTGCCCCTTTTTCGCTACCTTACCGCAATTTGCGGTTAAACATGTATCGCGATTTATGACTGCACGAACGTCACCCTCCACTTACTGGTCACTTTTCGCAGGGCTGATCCTGTACTGCCTGCTGGTGGCGCCCGCCGTGGCTACGGTGACCGATCTGTTGCCTGGCTCCAGCAACGAACAGGCGGAGGAAGATGCCGGCGAGGAGTCCGGCGATCAACAGGAAGCCGGGGAACCGTTGCCTGGGCCGTCTGCCAATCCGTTCCAGCCAATATTGGAGGATGAGTCTGAGCAGCTGTTGGAGAGCGAACTGTCGGCACCACAGTCCGCAGATATCCACCAGCAGATTCAGATTCTGCGCAACTCGCTGGATAACCGGCAGTCTGCATTGGAAGGCAGCCATCGTCGGCTCGATCAGGCCCAGACTCTGCTGGAACGACTGGAGAATGAGTACCGCAGTTTTGAGTTGCGACTTGAGACGGCCGGGCTGAACCTCACCGTTGACTATGCCCGTCTGCTGCGCCAACGCTTGGACCGGCTCAAAAGCCATACCATCGCCAGTGTGCTGACCGATGGTATCAGCGCCCAGTTATCGACCGCCCGTGAAGAACAGCTTCGCTTAGAAGAGTACGAAGCTATCAGCGAACCCGACGTCCCTGCTCTCGAGCGCACCCGAGAGGTACGCCAGGAGCTGATCACCCAGCTCCACGGTGCCGTAACTAAACATATCGACGTCCTCAATGAATACTACAACACTGTGGCCGAGCTGCAGGAGCGTCTTGACGCCTACCAGCAACTACTGCAGCAACGGCTGTTCTGGCTTCCCAGCACCGAGCGTGTGAGCCTGAACACCGTCAAAGACTCGTACCAAGGGATCAGTTGGTTTCTGTCGGGCTTTCATTTGAGCGACCTCACTGATGCCCTGCGCAGCTCTTTCGCCGAAAGGGGCGGTCGTGTACTGGTAATACTAGCTGCTCTGGCGTTCTTGGTACGCCGGCGTCGCATTCTGCGAAAGGTGCTGGTGGATTCTGGAGAAGATGTCGGCAACGTGGGCCGTGATCGCTTCACCGTCACCCTCACCGCAGGGGCCCTGAGTCTGCTGCTGGCATTGCCCGGTGTCCTGGTACTCTCCGTCGGTGCACTGATGCTCAAGGAGGGCAACAGTTTCTTCTCCGCATTATCATCCGGCTTTACCACGGCCGCCTTCGTTACCCTGCTCCTGGGGGCCCTACATTCGGTGGCCCGTCCAGGCGGGCTCGGTGAGCGGCATTTCAACTGGAATGGCCCAACGCTGTCGGCCATCCGAGGGCAGGTCCCAGTACTGCTGGTGGTAATGATTCCGGTCGTGATTGTCCTGTCGACCATGGACACGCCGGAGGGCGACGCCTTCAGTGACAGCCTCGGTCGGTTGCTGTTTACCGCAGCCTCAGTGGCACTGGCCTGGTTTGGCTGGCGCGTGACGACCGCCGCGCGGCAGGTTGCGCCCGAGCGCAACTTCCTGAAAGGCCAACAGGTGCTGGCGATCGCCACGCCCCTGCTGCTCGCCCTCGCATCCCTCTGGGGCTACCACTATACGGCGGTTCAATTGGAAGGGTTGATGTTCATCAGCATCTGCTGGCTGGCCTTCGCGACGCTGCTGTATTACTTGGCTCTGCGTGGTCTGTCGGTACGGGAGCGACGCATGACCCTCAAGCGGCTGCGGGAACAGCGCGTCGCCGAGTGTAAACTGGCCGAAGCCCGCGAGGCTGCAGAAAATTCCGGAGAGGGCGTACCCGTTGCCCTCGACATGCCCGAAATGGATCTGGAAGACATCAGCCAGCAAAGCAAGGCGCTGGTGCGCATATTGGCCATTACCCTCGCGGCTTACGTACTCTGGGGTTTCTGGGCCGACGTGATACCCGCGCTGCAGATTTTTGATGACATTACCCTGTGGACTATCAGCACGGGGGCTGAAGCTGAGGCCTTAGTGCCCATTACTCTGGGTGACCTGATGCTGGCGCTGCTGGCTGGGGTCGGCACCGTCCTGGCCGCCCGCAACCTGCCGGGGACGCTGGAGGTGATGGTATTGAGCCGCATCAATTTGGAGCCCGGGGCCGGGTACGCCATTACCACCCTGACCACCTACATCATTGTGTTCATCGGCGTGGTAGTGGCGTTGGTGGCAATCGGCGTGCAATGGTCCAAATTGCAGTGGTTGGTAGCTGCCCTGAGTGTAGGTCTGGGTTTCGGGTTGCAGGAAATCGTCGCCAACTTTGTCTCCGGTCTCATCCTGCTGTTTGAACGCCCGATCCGCGTCGGCGATACGGTGACCATCGGTGGGACCACGGGCACCGTGTCTCGCATCCGCATCCGAGCGACCACCTTGGTGGACTGGGACCGCAAAGAGCAGATTATTCCTAATAAGACCTTTGTGACGCAGGATCTCACCAACTGGACCCTTTCCGACCCCATCACCCGGGTGATTATTCGGGTGGATGTCGCCTACGGCTCCGATGTGGACAAGGTTCGTGACCTGCTGCACAAAGTGGCGGAAAACAACGAGCGGGTGTTGGGCAACCCGGCCCCGGCGGTCTTCTGCGTGGGTCTGGGAGACAGTGGCGTCAACTTCGAGGTGCGGGTATTCGTGAGGAGTCTTCTGGACTTCATGCCTCTGTCTCATGAGCTGCACTCCGCCATCACCCGCGCCCTCAGCGAAGCCGGTGTTGAAATCCCTTTTCCTCAGCGAGATATTCACATCCGTACCGCTCCTATGCCCCATGGCGGACCGAAAAAGGAATAGAGGTGGTTGGTATTGTTGAAATATTCAAACTAAGAGAGCGACCATTTTCTCCTCCATTGAAGCTGCGTTGGGTAAATGGGCACAGGCTGAAACCGAAGCGACGCGACTTCGTTCAAGATAATGAACTTACCGAAGCAAAAAGAGGTTATTTGAGATGCCAGACTATCAGGCCATTACACGGCAGATCCGCGGTTGGCTGTCGTACGCTGCCCTAGCGACAGCAGGCTTCGCCCCAATGGTTAGCGCAGATACGCCCCAAGAAGCAGAAGAAGAGGCCATGGAAATTCAGGATGTGTTTGCGCCCAACGAGCCGATGTACTTTGTTGTGGGGAGCGACGACGAGCAGGATACCGCGCGCTTTCAATTCAGCTTTATGTACCGTATCTTTGATTCGGAGGGTTCGTTGGTAGAGGCCGCGCCAGTGCTTCGAAACATGCACTTTGCCTACACCCAAACCTCGGTTTGGAACCTGAGTGAGGAGTCTGCCCCCTTTGACGATACGAGCTACAGGCCAAGCTTTTTCTGGCAGGTTGACGGCCCAGGAGGGCTTTTTTCGCCCGATGTCATGCGCATTGGCTATGAGCACGAATCGAATGGGCAAGATGGCTTGGACTCCCGCAGTATCGACACGCTATTCATCCAGCCAATCTGGCAGAAACCAATCGGTGATCGCAACCTCACCATTATCCCGCGACTCCGCTATTACCTGGACAAGGATGAAAACCCGGATATAAGAGACTACCGTGGTTACGGTGACCTCATCATCCGTCTGGGCCGGGAGGAAAGTTGGCTAGTGGACTCGACGCTTAGAATGGGCACAGAGGGTTATGGTAGCGTTGAGCTTGGGGTTTCTTTCCCCATGAGTGCCAGGATTTTCAATCGGGCGGGCGGCTTTTTTTACGTGCAAGCTTTTCACGGTTACGGTAACACCCTGGTCGACTACAGCCAAAAGACGGACTTTGTAGTAAGAGTCGGTATTGCGCTAGTTCGCTGAGACGTCTAGTACCAAGATTGTTTGAGGATTTCGGTATGTCGCACGGCTACTAAATGCTGACCAATGCGTCCGTGCTACGCCCCCCTTTTGACCGGGAACAGAACTGTATCTAGCAGGCGCACGCCACTTCATGGGTGCGCCATGCTTCCGCATCATCCGTTCCCGCGTGCCACGTCGCCAGAACGATATCCGAAAAGCACTCCTCTCCCAGGCGGCCGGGATAACCCAGCAGGGCAACATCACGCTTGGATATGTACCAACGTTGACGATAAACCGGCCTTCCATACTCGTTATCGTGTAGCCGATCCCACACAAGACAGACCCGCACTGATTTGTCAGGGTGCAGGTACTGCCTGGGGGCTACGTGCTTTAACCGGCTATTGGTTCGTGCGATAGCGGCCTGATAGATGCGCTCGACCACTTGATGTTGCCAGGCTCCTTCCCCCAGGCTTTGGTAACTTGGAAACGCAGTGGTGACCGCCACCTCCACCATTGATGACTGAATCCTCTTGACCCAGTCCGCACGCTTTGACTGGCTGGAAGACAGTTCGCTTTGGCTCGCGCCATCCAGAACATCGCGACTAAGTGGAGTAAGTGTTCCGGTGGCAACCAGTTGATAATCAGTGTTCATGATTGGGCTCCTGTGAATATGGCTACATATCAACAGGCGAGCCCATCAAGAATTACTACCTATCCCGGCATATGGGCGCCTTGTCGGCGCCCATAACTCAATCACCACATCCATCCGCCGACTGAAGTCTGACTTGTCCGAAATGAGTGGCAGCCATCGTCAAAGGACTTGGTGGCGGCTTTCGTGAGATAGCTGCCCCGCAAGAAGAGCTTCTGAAGCTCCCACTCAACGCCCCGCCGAACAAGGTACTGCCCATCTACGGGAAAGTTCGCCAGCCCCTTCCCCTCGAATTCCGGCAACATCAACACATTCGCCCAGGACTCAGCTATCACGTTGTGCAGATTCTCTCCAGAGTAATTGAAATTACCCAGCGTGTTGAAGGCATGGCCGTTCAACAGAATCAGCAGATGGAAATGTGGTTTCGTCTCACCTGCCTTGTATTCACGTGCCCAAGCATAGTGGAGCTTCGCTGGGTGAATACGGCCCTCTCTGAGTTGATACCGAGACAGCCTGTACTTCAACACCTCCCAAAACCGCCTGATGTATTCATTGCCAAGCGCTTCTCCTTCGAGAGGCCAGTAGCTCACCGGGAACCTAAGATCTACCCGGACTGCAAATACACGGCTGTTGTCCATCAGGGATTCCTGCACCACCTCGTACAGTCGCTCCAGATACTCCTCAATAAGCGGTCCTCTGGTTACTTGAACCGGGAGGTTTCGGTAGTGATGATCTTCGTGGAGCGTTAAGTGGCCCAGCTTGGCTTTAGGTTGGTCGTGGTGTTCAAATGTAGTTGGTTTCATGGTTACTCCAATAGGTATGGTTCATGTACATACCGTCAGGAGGCTCTATCAACTTTTACACCACGTCAGGCTCTCGCTCGCTATCGACGTTATATGGGGGCTGCTTTGAGGCAGCCCATTACTCCGCTGCTACCGCTTCCCATGCTTACTATCGTGCATGGGTTCATCCACACTGGCGTGGGTATATATTACTATTCCCTACATGATTGAACCCATGAAGTCCCGACGTAGACAGAGCCTAAGGAACGGGCGCTCGGCAAGTCACGGCGTTTTTACGCTGTCGATTATTTCGAAGAGTTTTGAAGAAGCCTATCAAACCCGGCCTCCTCTTGGACGGGACCGCCCTACTGAATTTGGCCGTAAGACCTGCCCAGGGGATTAGAGGCGTCCGGGCTGAAAGTTATTCCCGTCAGCCCCTCGCTGACGCAGAGATCCCTTACCGGCTCACCGCAAAAAACCCCCTTGTAGAGATCCAGCTCAGTTTTAAACATTGGGACGCCGGCAAGCCTTGCCTCAACAAACCCAAAGTGCACCAAGTTTCCGTGCTCGTCGTAAGCAGTCGCAGATTGAATAATCGCATCATACTGCTCTGCCGTGGAGGTGGGGTTGAAAATATATCCTTTGCGCCCGCCGAAGGTCACTGGCAGGCACTCCCCGCTCTGCTCCAACAGATCGCCCAGGACCAAGAATGCTCTCTCGGACAGGAATAGCCGCCCGAAGTTTTCCGATACGTCCGGCACTTCGGTCGCTCTCGAACCCTCGCAGGGGCGGAACTCAATCTCTAGCGGCTTCCAGACGCCTTGATACGCCTTGGGTTCAGCGTTAAAGGCAAAGGTTCCGTGTTCCTCCCCCAGCTTGGTCATAGACTCCACCGGCGGAATGACATGCATTAGGTACGACTCATCGTGCAGAATTCGATAGATCATTTGAGCCGGCTCGCTGGCAGCATGACGTATGGCGGGAAGCTGGAGGTCTGGAGCTTAAAGCGAACCATTCGGAGCGCGTCCGCCAATGAACGGTCGTCCTTGATACGGACGTGATCAATGAGGGTGCCCAACCAGCGGTAATAGCCATTCCGGTGAATTCTGCTATGGGGGACCGCCTGACTCAAGTGTTTGGGCATATGGGGCTTTGCAGCGGTGTTGTGAGGAAGCCAAGCCCCGTTCAACGGGAAATCAATCCTCATCTTCACCCAAGCCATAACCGCCCGTAAAGGCACCGATCTGGGGTCCTTACCAGCGATAATGGCATGGCAGTCACACTTCTGGCTGGGCCTCGGGTCCCCACTCGCCGTCATATGGCGAGCCAGGCGCTTACAGTCGTGACTCTCATTCATGAGCTGCTCGAAGGTCATACCCCGGCCCTTGGCCTCATATTCCGCCAATCCTCGCTGTATCTGGGAAAGGGTTTTCAGGTGGTTCCAGTCCAGCAGGCTGGGCTGCTCCAGACGGGCAAACTGGCTGATGGCGTGATTGACGACATGCTCGTGAGGTAATGACATACGCAGGTCCCTTTTGTGATCTCCAGAGATCCGAAGTGTGTCGGAACCGTGCCATAGACGCAACGGGCCATAATCCGCTAAATCCAGGAATGTGACTGCCGTCACACTGCGCTTTTGAGCAACACAGCCCGTGCCAGAGGGTGAGGCTGCGCCCCACCCCCTGACGCCTGGCCAGACGCTCGCTTACCGTTTCGCATACGGAAGGAAAACCACGCCTTATCAGGCGACGGCGCGGTCGGAGAACGCCGGCTTCTCTTGGTCCCGCTCCTCAATCCGAGCCAGTATCCAATCGTGAACTTCTTGCTCAACCCAGGCAACAGCCCGCCCGCCGAGGGAGACGGAGCGGGGAAATAGCCCGTCTTCGATGTATTTGTAGATGGTGGACCGGCTCAGGCCGGTCAGCTCTATGACTTCTTTGAGGCGTAAAAATCTCATGGTGGACTCCTATAGATCCGTTCATGAGATGTGCCGAGTGAGTAAGGAATAACAACAAGCATATTCTTCGGCGGAAAAATTTATAAACTCCTTGAGCACTAAGAACCTTTTCTCTATAGGCCAGTATTAATAGGCCTCTCAGATAAATTTATTAACTTCAAATTGTGCTTTAAAACTACTTGATAACCTTCTTTAATACTGCTTAAATTACCACTTAATACACTACTAGTAATATATTCATTTTTAGAATATAAATTATGGTTTTAATTCACTTATGTCGGTTAACATTAATTTAAATCTCCCTGAAGAGATTCGGCACATCAAAAGCCTGCGGGACATTAATTGGTTATGGGGTTGGCTCCAACACAATATTGGAGGCCTTGATCCAAGCAAGTTCGGGAGCACCCAAGGGAAGCGCGAAGAGATTCACGGTGCCCTAAATAGGGCTGACAACCCCTTACTAACTTCCCAGATCGCGCGACGCTGTCACGCTGAGATGTTGCTACCCGAAACGGACATTCGGTGGATTGAAAAAGCAGACCAGCGGCTTATTGATTGGCTATCGATTTCAATGTTCAGCAGTAACGTGGATGATTTATACAACCCTCTAATTCCAGAAGCCTTAAGTCCAAATGCTGCTTTTGTTTGCAAAATTGACTTGATGGATGAAGATTTATCCGTGAAGAAGCAAACCATCAAAGGGTTGTCCGAAACGTGGCAAAACATAAAAGCCTATGATCACCAGTTAAAATGGTTAAGCAAAACCAACCAAACACAATGCCAATGGGCCTGGGATTACCTTGCTGAAAAGAGGATAGGGTGGTTTGGATTGAAGCGTGACCCAAGGAAAGATCTTTACGCTCAAGTTCTAACCAGGTTCGATACCTGGCGATGCCATTCAGACAGCAGGAAACTGCTAGTCAGCAACATGAGGAAGTCTTGGAGCCAAAAAAAGTTTCGGGACAAAAATACAAATACCAAGCAATGCAACTTTCGCCTGCCAATTGCCACAAAAGATAAGCTAAACAATTTAGCTACCTTACGTGGCAAATCGGTAAATCAGCTACTTGATGAGCTAATCAGAGAGGAATTTGATCGTACCTCCAACAATGCAGCCTCTCACGCATGAATGTCGCCAAACCTGCACCCGCAACTGACCGGGGAGCTCATGCCTGCTCGCTCTTGGCCTGATTAATAAAGTCTGCCCACCAAGGCATCATTCGGGCCCGCTCAGTTAAGTACTCGGTCTGATGAGTAATAAGCCGCACGGACGCCCTTACGCTCCTGACGGGAAAGCCGGCGCCCAATAGCGTCACGGTTGAAGCCCTCCTCATTCAGGAATGATGGGGTGTCAACAACTCCCTTGCTCTTGCCTGGCGTATTGCTGTCATATCCCATTTTGACGGCAATTCAGCTCGTGATACCATCAAAGCCATACTCGAAACCCTATCCCAGCTTAAAAAACGGCATTAGCGCCACCCCCACCCCGCTTAAAGTATTGTTACCTTGAACCGCCGGTTCACGGGAGTGACAGGTATTCCAAGCGGTATTCCAAAGATTAGTTGAACCAATATTTTCACTTTAAAATACAATACGTTATCGATTCTTTTCAGCTTCCCCAGGCCCACCAATAAACAACCCTCAGATCGCAAGATCTGGGGGTTTTTTATGGGTGGTTCGGTTCAGAGCGCTGGAGTCCCTCAGTCGGGGTTGCCCGCCATGGATGGCGGAAATGCTGAAAATGCAGGAGCAATTTTCAGTGCAATAAATGTCGACACCAGCAGCCCCTACGCACCCATTGCCCTATCACCGCCAAAAGGTGTACAATTTTTCGTACATCAATTGATTGCTGACTAAGGTACCGCCCATGGACATTATCAATTTCTCTGCCTTCCGGGAAAAATTGGCGAGCTTTATGGATCGGGTCAATGACGATCACGCACCCGTAATCATTCGCCGCTCAAAGAACCGGTCAGCAGTACTGATGAGCCTGGAAGACTTCCAGTCCTATGAGGAAACCAGCTACCTCCTGTCTACGCCAGCCAATGCCCGGGCGCTTCAAACCTCTTTGGAAGAGGCCGAGCGCGGCGACATCGTGCAGAGGAATCTGGTTGAATGATTTTGGCATGGACATCGACTGCCTGGAGTGAGTACGAATACTGGCAGGGAACGGATAAGAAAACGGTAAAACGTATCAATAAGCTAATCCAGGAGACGATGCGCACCCCTTTTGACGGCAGCGGTAAACCTGAGCCCCTAAAACACGGACTGAAAGGTTACTGGTCCCGACGTATCGACCGGGAGCACCGACTGGTTTACAAGCTCAAAGGCGAAGGCCCCGACGCCACTTTGCTTATCATTCAGTGCCGTTTCCATTACGAATAACCTCTACCCCTTGGGCCCCTGACGAAACAGCCCACGCGCCGCGCGCCATGCCGTGCCGGCGGCACCACGCAACTGACGGCCCGACAGTTCTCGATTCTCCGCCTGGCGGCGCTGATTCAGGTATCGCCAGTAGTGGCACCGCTCCGCCTTGACATAGTATTGATTGAAGGCGGCCTGTAATGGCTCTCGGGCCTGTTCAGAGTGTGGGTCCGCCAGCGAGAGAGGAATGATCTGCTCGACCGGAATCGACAGTTGCTCCGCCACTGCCGCCAAGGAAAAGGTTTCTCCCTGTTGCTCCAGGTGCGTCAGGGCCACCAGTAATGGCGGTTCCGGCTGTCCGGCGCGACGCCCCAGCCAGCGTTGCAGTCGCGCCAGTTGCTCGGCATCGTCTTTCATACCCTCGGCGCTGGCATCGCTGACCCAGATGATGAGATCGGCCGCTGCCACCGCCGCACGCGCTCGGCGCCGAGGCAACTTTGGCCACGCCGGGGTATCCCACAGTTCGAGCTCGCCCCAGACCGGTGACGTGATTCGGTGGGCGTTGATCCACTTATCACTGGTGTTCGGGTTGATGTCGGACTGGCCGCCGGCCAGTGCCTCGAGCAGGCTGGTTTTACCACTGCCGGCCGGGCCGAGCACCAGGACCTGCAGCGGCTGCCCCGTGCCGGCGGTCAGCTCGCCGCTGAGCAACAGGTTTCCGCTGTACAGCTCAATAGCGTAGAACCCCACTTTGCGCACATATTCCTGCAGCAACCAGCGCTGCATGCGCTCGCTGCCGTAATCCAGAATATGGCCACCCACGGCGCGGCTGAACTCCTGGTACAGTGCACTCGTCGGGCTGATCAGCGCCCGCCCCATGCGGAACGCATTGTGGTAGCGCGTGGCGGTCTGTTGCAGGCGCCGGGCCCGCACCAGGTTGCCCAGGCTGAGGCGATGGCTGAAGGGTACCGTATGCACAATTTCCTGACGCAACTCACGACTGGCGCGCTCGATGATCAATAGTGCGTGGGGTACCGTCAGCTCAAGCAGCGGCCGCTCCTTATCCGGGAAAAAGTGCCCGGCCACCCGCTCCAGCGCATGCTGTCCAAGCAGCCAGAGTGCGGAACCGTCGCTGAGGGCGTATTCCGCGGGGTCCGCGCTCTGCGCCAGAGCCTCCACCTGGGTCCAGGCGCCTTCGGCCGTCGTGGACCAGTGGCCGCTGGGACCGGTGCGCGCGTCCGGAATCCGGCGCTTGTCGGTGCGCGCCAGCCACAGCTGGAGCATCAGCGCACAGCCGCCGCAAATGGCCAACAGCAACAACCAATAGGCCAGGTACCCCGTTTGCCAGAGCCAGACCACGCCGGCCACCGGAACCGCGGTCAGCGGCAGATAGGTCAGCACCAGCGCCAACAGACGCAGGCGACCGAATTGGCGGATCAGGTCTTTCATACCGTCACTATATCAAAGGAGCTTTCTTCACGGTTTGGAGTCGAAGCGTCGTATAGTACTCACCGACCTACGACCGTTTTTGAGGGATGACACATGCCGCTGCTTTCCGGATTCCTGCGCCGCACTCTTGCGCTGAGCGGGCTTACCTCCGCTCTATTGATGGCGCTACCCGCGAGCGCTTCGCAGCCGGAAGACCTGCTCCAGACCCTCGACCAGCTGGAGCACAACCGCCCCGTTCGCGTACAACTGTTATCGGCGCTCTGGCGTGCCGAGGGCAAAGGCGACGACCGGGAGGAAGTCGAGGTGTCGGTGAACACGGTCATCAACCGGGGCACTGATGGCATCAGCGTGACCTACGGCTGGCCACTGCTGGATCGGCTCGATGCCGAAGCGAACCGCCTACTGGAGGACCCGGATGCCCGCACCCCCACCACTGATTTCATGTGGCGCCTGGACTTGAACGAGGTTCGCCCGCTTCTGAATGCCGCCGCCCCGCTGCGCCGGGAAATCCAACGCTCGAGCTTTCGGACCCTCGTCACCGACCGCTGGCAGGGCCAGCCCGCCCGCCGTCTGATCTTTGACCGGGACAAAACGGTGCTCGACGAGCGAGCCCGAAAATACGTCAAACAGTTCCACTCCACCCTG
The DNA here is from genome assembly GCF_026153455.1 of Marinimicrobium sp. C6131. NCBI lineage: Bacteria > Pseudomonadati > Pseudomonadota > Gammaproteobacteria > Cellvibrionales > Cellvibrionaceae > Marinimicrobium > Marinimicrobium sp. C6131. The sequence goes on along the minus strand of NZ_CP110629.1, from coordinate 4,044,723 downwards.
GAAGTCTGGGTGGACGACGCCGGGATGCCCCTGGCCAGCCGTCTCAACCTTCATGCCAAAGGAAGCCTGCTGTTTGTCATCCGCGGCGAGTACCGGGAGGAGTCCACCCAACACTATCAGGTATTGGATGGTCACCTGATCGTCCGCGAGCGCCAACGCTGGCGGAAAACCGATATTCCGGGCGAGCATCATGAGACCCAACTGACCCAGACGCTCAAGCCTCTGTGAGCGAAGCCATCACCAACCCCCAATATTGTGTGACGCCCTGCACATTTTGAGAAACCGATCCGTCTCGAGGGAATAAAATCCGGCGCCAAGCGTTGTCGCTAATGAAACACACGGAAAGGTGGCGCCACGCCGCCTTGGTAATGCGATCAACGACGAAGAGGTCTCGCCATGAAACATCTGAAAAAAAGTGCATTGGCCACATCCATCGCTCTGGCTCTGACAGGCTGCGGCGGCGGCAGCAGTGATTCCGCCCCGAACGCCAACAACCCCGGCGGCAACAATTCAAGCGACAAAGTCAGCTCCTCCGGTGTCATTACCGGGTTTGGCAGCATTTACGTCAACGGGGTGCGCTACGACACCGCCAACGCCGAGATTGAGTTTGAAGGCGAAGGCCGCATGTCCGAAGACGATCTTCGCCTGGGCATGCGGGTCGAGATCGAAGCAGAACAGGACGGAGACGACCGCCGCGCTACCCGCGTGATGTTCGACAAAGACCTGAAAGGGCCGGTCAGTTCTGTCTCCCCCAACGCCGAGGACCCCACCCAGGGCACCCTGGTGGTACTCGGTCAGACCGTGACCGTGGATGCGAACACGGTATTGAGCAGCGACATTGCCGACGCCAATATGGACGGACGCATTGACCTGAACGACCTGGACAGCAGCCAGGGCCGCGTGGTGGTCGAGGTCAGCGGCTTCCCGACGGAAGAGGGCTTTATTGCCACCCGTCTGGAACGTCTCAACCAGAATGACGACGACAGCGACGACGATGACAACGAAGCGGAGGTCAAAGGGGTCATCGCCAATCTGGACACCACCAATGGCACCTTCATGATCCGGGATCTGCTGGTTCATTACGACCTGTCCGCCCTGGACGATGACATCGAAGACGGTGAGCTCAGCAACGGCTGGTTTGTAGAAGTCGAAGGCGAGGTTCAGGCCGACGGCAGTCTGCTGGCCAGTAAAATCGAACGCGAAGACGATCGCTGGGACGATGACGATGAGCGCGAAGGTGAGTTCGAAATCGAAGGCATCATTCAGGCCGTCGATACCGACAGCACCCCGAACAGCGTCACCATCAACGGGGTGGTGATTCCCATGGCAGACGCCAGTGCGCTGGTCAGCCTGGTGGGCGTCAAGGTGGAAATCGAGGGATCCTTCAACGCGGAAGGTCGCCTGGAAATCGACACCGATGACGACGGTATCAAGCGCGAGTGGAACAACAATGTGGAAATCTCCGATCGGGTCGAAACCGTCGGCGCCACCAGTTTCACCACCCGCCTGGGCGTGACCGTCACCCCCACCGGCCTGAGCCGGGTGGAAGACGACGATGAGGACGACGGCGATCGCCTCAACCCGGAAGACTTCATGGCTCGGCTGCAAGCGGGCGACAGTATTGAAGCCCGGGGTTATTTCGCCGAGGACGGCACCCTTACCTGGACCCGGATCGAGCGCGATGACGATGAGGACGATCAGGAATGTTCCCTGCGCGGCCCGGTAGACGCCGACAGCATTGATGCCTCCGCCGGCACCTTCACCATCCTGGGTGTGACCATCGATACCGCCAGCATTGTGGACGATGACGCCTTTGGCGATGACGACGACAGCATACTCGGCCGGGCGAGCTTCTTCACGACCCTCAGTGGCAGTGCGGTGATCGAAGCCGAGAGCGACGAAGACAATGCCGCCGCCTGCTCTGACGGTCTGCTGATTGCCGAGGAAGTGGAGTTCGACTGGGATGACGACGTCGAAACCACCTACGATCGTGACGATGATGACGATTCGGACGATGACAGCGATGAAGATGAAGACGACGATCAGGACGATGATGACCAGGAAGATGACGATCAGGACGATGATGACAGCGCCGAGTCATAAGGCGTAACCACTCGCCGGGCCACAGGGAAAGGGCCCGGCACTTTGCCATCGATTGCCAAACCTGTCGTCCCTGCTCTATTCTGCTCCCCCCCTTCGACGTGAATCGAGCCCATGACCATGCCTGCAAACGGTCTCCTTCCCAGCCCTCGCCTGCTACTCGCCAGTCTGCTGGGCGTTGTATTGGGTACCGGAACGGTTCAGGCGGACTCGCCCTTTTCCTTCACCAGCTCCTCCCAGACACTCTATCTGGCCCAGATTGATGACGACGACCTGGATGAACTGGACGACGACATCGACGATGAACTGGACGACGACATCGACGATGAGCTTGAAGACCTCGAGGACGAGCTGGACGATCTGGATGATGACATCGAAGACGAGTTGGAAGATGACCTGGAAGACGAACTCGACGACGAGCTGGAAGATGAACTGGATGACTTGGCGGAGGACGCCGCCGAGGATGCCATGGACGATGACGCGGAAGACCTCGCCGAGGAACTGGCCGAAGAAGCAGCCGAGGATGAGCTGGAAGACAGCCTGGATGATGACGCCGAGGACCTTGCCGAAGATCTGGCGGAGGAAGCCGCTGAAGATCGACTGGACGACGATGACTGGGAAGACGAGCTCGACGATATTGACGACGACCTCGAGGATGAACTGAACGATGATGACCTGGACGATCGCTTCGACGAGGACGATGAACTGGCCGACGCTCTGGAGGAGCGGCTGCTGGACGCGCTGGAAGAGGACCTGGACAGCCTGATAGAGCTCAATACCGGTGACCTCATCGTCCGCAACGAAATGCTGGTGCTGGCGGACGACGAGCTGCTGGAACAGTTAAGTCGCCACCCGGCGCTGGACCTCAGAGAGCGACGCCCACTCTCTGCACTGGGAACCAGTCTGGGCAGTTTTGAGGTCAAAAGCGACGTGCCGCTGGAGGCACTTCGCACCGAGTTGCGCGAACGCTATCCGGGGCTGTCGGTCGACTTTAACCACGGCTACGAATACCACCAGGGCCCGACAACCGCGCCCGATGCCCCCCTGACCCTGTCAGCACTTTACCGCCCCGGCGTGCCCTCCCGTTCGGGTACCGCCATTGGCATGCTGGATGGACCGGTGAATACCCGACACCCTGCGTTTGCCCGTGCTCGCGTGGAACAGAAAGCCTTTGCCGCCCGCCCCTCGGACGAGGATCTGGCGCACGGAACCGCCGTCGCATCGCTGTTGGTGGGGCGAACGCAAGACTGGGAGGGCCTGGTACCCGATGCCGAGCTGTACATCGCCTCGGTATTTTCCGAACAGGCCCAGTACGGCTCTATTGCTACCACCCAGACCCTGATTACGGCCCTGGACTGGCTGGCGTCCCGGCCGGTGGAGGTTATCAATATCAGCCTCTCCGGTCCCGCGAATCAGACACTGGAAACCGTTCTGGAACAGATCCGATCCCGCGGCATACTGCCCGTTGCCGCCGTGGGCAATGCCGGCCCACTCGCCGACCCGCAGTATCCGGCCGCCTACCCCACCGTGGTGGCGGTGACCGCCGTCGACCGGACGCTCGACCTCTACCCCTATGCGGTGCGTGGTGATCACCTGGATTTTGCCGCCTATGGCGTCAACCTGACCGCCGCTTCGGGGGACCAGGGTTTTACCCGGGTCTCCGGCACGTCATTTGCGGCGCCGGTGGTCACCGCACTGCTGGCCCGGCAGTTGGCCGATACCGGCTCGCCGGGGCAGGCGCTTCAAGCGCTGAGTGAGGACACAGTGGATTTGGGTGAACCCGGTAAGGACCCGCTGTTCGGCCTTGGACTGCCGGGGAAAAGCCAACTGATAACGCCGGCCTCCCCCTGAGGCCCGCCGCCTCAAAGCAGCTCAAAGGTAAAGCGCGCTTCCAGGCGGTTGTCGGTGTAATCCACACTCTCGAGATTGGAGCCATAGTCCCGATGCTCATAGCGCAACTCAAGCTCCAACCGCTTACCCATCGGGATTTCCAGGCGCACCCGCCACCGCTCACGCTCATCCAGGCGCTGTCCACTGGCGGGAGTCGAGGCACCACTGAGGTACTGCCGTTCCTCGTAGCGCCAATCCAGCTTGAGCGTCGCCCAGTCTGAAAGGCGACGGTTATACAACACACCAAACCGGTGCCCGTCATAATCAAACCGGAACTGTTCGGCGCGCTTGGCATTGAACCGGTAGTTGGCGCTGAGGTAGTGAGCCGTTCCGTCCAGAAAATAATAGCCCGCGAACTGCGCCCGGGTATCGTCGTTATTGCGCTCTGGTGCCTGCAATAAATCGGTCTGTTTGAACGCCAGCTCCCCGCGCAGATACCAGACGCGGTTAAACAAACGGGACGCCTCCAGGGCGATCTGCCGGTTCTCCAGCAGGCGCTCGCCGCCCAAATAGGCAATGCTGCCATCGAGGGGTTCTAGGGATTTTCCGTCCAAAAACGACAAAGTGCTCTGGAGGCCCCGCCGTCTGTGGCCTCCAGAGGGGTATTACTTTTTTCGAGATCCCTATTTGGGCTCTGTTTGAGTAAGATTTAGTCTTTTTGGGCTAAATCCATGGCATTCGAAGAACGTGTCCAAATCTTGTCCGAGGCAGAACAAGATGAGTTATATGGACCCCCCGCTTTCACCTCCGCCGACCAACGCTTCTTTTTCTCGCTGAACGATAAGGAACTGGCGATCGCTAAAAGCCTCCGTCATCGGGGCCAGCGTTACATGCTGGTGGTACTGCTGGGCTATTTCAAAGCCAAGCCGGTGGTGCTGAATCCCGGCTTTCATCAGATCAAGCAGGACCTCAAATACGTTTATCAAACCGTTCTACCAGGCCCAGGCTGTAGACCCTTTAATCTCACGCCAAAAGAGAACGAACGGATTTACCAACGTGTTTTCCAGCTCTGCAACTACCAGCGCTGGAATGTCAAAGACCATGGAGCGGCGTTGAGAGATTACTTATCCCAGCAAGCCAGAGCCTGGACAGCGCCTAGGCACCTCTTCGATGCGGCCATTGAATATTGTTCGGGGCAGAAGATCGCAATCCCTGCCTACAGCACGCTGCAAAAGATCATCAGTCAGGTGGTGGGAGACGAACAGGAACACATGGCCGCGCACCTTGAGCGTGCAATGTCACGCGGTCTTAAGCAAGCACTGGCGGAGCTCGTGAACGGCACAGGTCCACTGCCGTTCCGACAGTTGCGACAATCGGCTCGTAACTTCACCGGAACCGAGTTGGAGAAAGAACTGATTGTCTATCGCCATATCCAGCATTGGATGCCGGAAGTGGATCTGCTGTTGAGCACGCTATCACTGTCGCAGAAAAATCTGCAACACCTGGCAGAGAAAGTCGACTACTACGGTGCCAAACTGAAACGTCAAACCGTAGGCAGCCAATGGCTGTATTTATTGTGCTATCTTCAAACGCGATGGCAGCAAGCGCTGGAACGTATTGCCGATGGCTTTGTGCATCATGTCAGACAGACCAAACAGAAGGCAAAGGATTATGCGCAGGAAGCGGTGTTTAAGGATTGGCAAAAAGCAGCTAAAAATGTCAGCAAGGCAGCTGAAGTACTGCACCTGTTCATTGATGACAGCATTGATCTGCAACTACCGTTTGCAACAGTAAGACAGCAAGCACTGAGCCTGCTGACCAAAAGGGATCTGGAATCTGTATGTCTCTTCCTGAACGAGCAGCGACGATCGGTCGATGAAGCCATGTGGCAGTACTGCGACGAGAAAGAAAGTCTGCGGAAAGGTTTGCTGCGAGAGTTGTTCCTATGTCTGCGCTTCGAAGGCTGCGACGGCACCCAGCACTTAGCGGCCGCCTTGGCGAAAACACAAAACGAACTCAACGGCCAGGACGCTCAGTTGCAAACTGCCGACACCAGACTCCTTTCCAAAAAATCACGTGAATTCCTGCTGGATGGTGAAGGGAATATCCTGATCGATCGTTATGAGTGGTTCCTCTATCAACAGATTCCTGATCGCCTGAATGGCCAGCTGACGCTGCCTGATATCACTAAATACCGGGCACTCGACGCCGACCTGATCGACGGGGAACATTGGCGAAAAAACAAATATACGCTGCTTCAACAGAGCCATTTTACAAAATTAGCGGAGGAGCCTGAAAAGCTGATCAAACAGATGGCCATGGAATTGGATACCCGTTTGTACGAAGTCGGCGAATATCTTGAACAGGAAGACAACCGGAATATCATCTTGCGTAATCCGCAGGGTAAACGCTTCTGGCGCCTGCCTTCGGCCAGCAAACATCATCTGGTCAACAATCCCTTCTTCCAGCAAATTCCCACAACGGGGGTTGCGGATGTACTGCGCATGGTTGATCGTGACACCGGTTTCATTGACTGCTTCGCTCATGTGCTGGGTTCCCAATCCAGAAGCCGTTCCCATGAATATGACCTGTTGGCAATTCTGGTCGGCAATGCAACCAATCAAGGCATTTACGGCATGGCACAGATCTCTGATCGTACCTATGATCAGCTCAGCACTATCCAGGCGAACTATCTTCGCCTGGAAACATTGAATGCTGCTAACGACAACATCAATAACGCGACAGCCAAGCTACCCATCTTCCGGTACTACAACATCCAGGAAGATGTGATCCACGCCAGTGCCGATGGTCAAAAGTTCGAAGCCCGGCGCGAGACCTTCAAAACCCGTTATTCGTCGAAGTACTTTGGCACTCAAAAAGGTGTTTCTGCCATGACCTTGATCGCCAATCACGCTGCGATCAACGCCAGAGTGATCGGCGCCAACGAACATGAATCGCACTACATCTTTGATTTGTTGATGAGCAATACGTCAGACATCATTCCGGATGTGCTCTCAACCGATACCCATGGGGTGAACCATGTGAACTTCGCGTTACTGGATCTGTTCGGATACCAGTTTGCCCCACGCTATGCCCAGGTTGGCAAAGTGATCAATGACATGTTTGATGTCAAGGAAGACAAAGAACACCGAATTCAGCTGTGCTTAAAAAAGCCAATCAATACCCATCGTATTGCGCAGCACTGGGATACCATCCAACGGATTGCAGTATCACTTAAGCAGCGGAAAACAACGCAAGCCACCTTGGTGAGAAAGCTCTCGGAGTACAAGCGCAATCACCCGCTGCTGGAAGCCCTGACGGAATACAATCGCCTGGTGAAAGCGAATTATCTACTGTGCTACATCGATGATGCCAGTTTAAGAAACTATGTTCAGCGCGCGCTGAACCGGGGAGAGGCCTATCACCAACTGCGTCGGGCCGTGAGCAGCGTCAATGGGGATCAGTTCCGGGGCAGTTCAGACGAAGAAATCCAGCTATGGAATGAGTGCGCTCGCCTGGTCACCAATGCCATCGTTTACTTCAACTCCAGGATACTCAGCCAGCTGTTGACCAGCTTCGAATACCAAGGAGATACCAAGAGAATAGATATCGTCAAACAGGCATCCCCTGTGGCCTGGCACAACATTAACCTCAAGGGGACTTACCACTTCGAATTGAGCGAAAAATTGCCAGATCTGGAGGAGCTTATGCGCTCAATCGAGGGATATTTACCCGTCAGCGAAAAGTAATACCCCTCTGGAGGCCACGGACGGCGCGGCCTCCAGAGCACTTTGTCGTTTTTGGACGGAAAATCCCTAGAACCCCACTTTGTCGTTTTTGGACGGAAAATCCCTAGAACCCCTAAGTCGCGACCCGCAGGCGTGGTCACACCTGTGAATGCTTCTCGTTTGCTATGGATTGAATGGGTGCTTTGTTTAGAATTACCCAGGTCTACCGCAGGGCCATTTCTAACACCAGATAATAATAGATTATATCGTGTAATAAGCAACGCTGGGTGTTTTTTGATCGCCATCGGCTTTGCGTCCCACATGACTCCCGATGTGGCTGAATGGATTTCAGGGAAGCACTAAATTTATCGCGTCCTCCCGCTGTATTTTCGTGCTCGTGGTAGGTCAAAGAGCCATAAGTTGATAAGCCCATGTTGCACGCGTCTACGCGGGCCGTCAGAAATGCACCGATAGGTATGTAGAGATTGCCACCTTCTGAAGGCTATACATCTAGCCGTTGTGATTACCATCATCATGGTCTATTGCCCGCATGTGGAGATGTATCGCAGACAAGAATCGCGGTCGTGCCAGACTTATCATATTTGCGAGCTTTTTTCGTGTAGTTCAAATGGGGAAGGATGAGGTGTTGCGTTCAGTGCAAGGCTCACCGCCAGTGTTTTCGAGCGGGCGAAGTTGTGCGTACAGAATCTTCTAGTTCCGATCCCGGAGGGTGTGATTCATAATTTTTGTGTTCGGTGACTGAGCAAAATGCATGTCGGAGCTCGTACGCGATACCCAGACTCAGTACTGTTCTCACAACAATCACCGAACCCAACAACGCAATGCCTTCCAGAGTAGGGGTATGCAACGTGGCAAGAATGTCTGCCGCAATGAGAAATTCCAGCGCCAAGACCAGACGCTGACCGAATTGTAGTCTGAGTGGTTCGATATCTACCCGTAGCCCTTTGGTGAACCAGGTACGTACAAGATCAAATGATGACAGTCCTGCAGCACCGACAATAATGAAGCCTCCGATCCCTTCCAGAATCAACATGGCGAAATGTAGCGGCGTTTCCATTCCGTCCTCCGGGTGTTTTAGTGATGTTTGTACCAACCGACGTTCTTGATGTCATTCCAGCTATTGGTTTTATGGCAGAGAAAGCATTGAGAAACCTCGGCATGCATCACGCCCGATACTTTCATTGACACCATCTTGAAATGTTCCATGTAATGGCTCGGCGGGGCTTGATGACATTGCGCGCACTCTGTAGACGTCGCCGCCGGATGTTGGAATTCGGGTACGGCCCATGCGACCGTTGAGTGGCAAATGACGCAGTCGGTGCCAAAGAGGCCGCGATGCGGTTCCTCGTTGCTGTGACAGCTAGCGCAGTTTAAAGGGGTTTCGAGCACAGATATTCTTTTATGCGGTGCTGCCAGATTTTCCATCCACTCGCGCTCTTTAGGTGGCAAATGCTGCCGACCAATTTTGGCCAACACCTTATGATCCATATTTATGGGGCGCTGATTATTCCCCAGATGCTCTACATGGCAACTGCTACAACTACCGATATCTGCGTGAAAAGCGGTGGACTGTGTCCCCAGCAAGGCCTTATTGTTGGCGTGGCAGACGATACAATTGTTTGCCTCTACACCTTTGACTGACGTATGACAAGCAGCGCAGTCGTGCTCGAGGAAAGCATGACCACCCGTCAGCGGACCGGGGTTTGCCATGCGTTGCCAGGTTATTTTATCAAGTAGGCCCGAGGCCTTGCCGCCAGGATGCGCACCACCGTAATAGACCCACATTGACAGGGCACCCATGACAACTAGCGCGACTAAAAAATGTGGCCAAAGCTTCATGTAAACCACCGTAAACCGAAGTAAATACCTGCCCATACATGCAGAGCCAGCAGCAGGTACAGAACAAAAGCAATGGTAATGTGAAAGCGCAGCCACCACTGGAAGGCGGATTTGAACCATTGGTGCATCTTCACTGCATACTCAATCTCTGCCATGGCATCCACCAGTGCAAGCGCCCGCATCGGTGGAGGGCTTTCTTGTCCCAGCTGATTTCTCAGAATCAGCTTATTGGCAATCCAGCGTGTGAAAAGCCCTGTAAATGAACGCAGCATCGCGGCATGTCCCGGATCTCCGACCAATTCCGCAGCCACTTGGCGGTAACTGATTTCCAGTTGGGTAAGGGTTTCTTTTTTCTCACGGATGGTGTCGGAGAGGCGAGTCAACAGGTAGCGACCAACAAACCCGCTGAGGACAACAATCAGGGTCATGACGGTGAGTGCGATACCCAATGCACTATCGAATTTGTGGCTGGAATGGAATATGACGAGAATGGGTCCCAGCACACCGGCATAAATATGCCAGGTTAACAATGTTCGCATCGACACGAACCTCGTAACCCACCGGTTCAGGATTTTGATGCGTTTTACGATGAGGTAGGCCAGCGGAATCAGCATCAGCACCGCTCCCGACACACCAAGCACCCCACCGATAGCACTACCAGGAAAGCGGGGCGAGCGATGGAAAAGGAATCCCAACCAGAAAGCCAGCAACAGCAGGACAAGTGCAGTGACGATAAACCGTTCGCGTTCTTTCATGCCTTTACCGAAATGTCGCAATTGGCTTTGGCTTGGCAGGCCAATATTAGGTTTTTTTCCTTATCCCCCGGCTCCAGGCCGTCTTCAACGTCCATGCTAACTTCACCAGCAAGTAGCTCTACCCGGCAAACCCCACATATGCCGGCGCGGCAGGAGTAATCGATGTCCACGCCCAATTCTTCAGCCACATCGAGCACAACTTTATCAGGAGGAAGGGGTCCCGCTCTGTCCGAATCCGTGAAGGTAACCGTGGGAAGCCCAGGCTTGGGAGAACTGGGGCCTGCGGTCTTCTGATCAGCGCTCGGCAAGCGTTCCTGTTTGCCAAGAGCTGGACCGAATGCCTCTGTTTTAATGCGGTCTTTAGGTATGCCAAGTTCTGAGAGAATCTGCTTCGTCGCCTCCATCATTGGGACAGGACCGCAAATATGGATATAGCGTGACGGCAAATCCGGGATTGACTCGGCCAGCAACTCTTTGGTGATGCGCCCCTGAGGGCCAGCCCATTTTTCCGCCCCGCTTTGCGATACTGTAATGACCACCTGAAGATTGGTGTGACGGCGCCTCAAATACTCCAGTTCTTCTCGAAAAATGATGTCCTCTGGTGCACGGCAACCATAAACCAGGAAAATGTCACCTTCCCAACTACGATCCAGAAGATAGCGCAATACACTCATAAGTGGCGTGATGCCAACACCTCCGGCAATCAGAACAATGCATTTGCATTCCCGGCCTGTGAAAACAAACGAACCGGCCGGTCCCGAGAGATCCAGCAAGCTACCTTCGTGGATCTCGGAATGGAGATAACCGGACACCACACCCTCAGGCGCATGTTTGACAGTGATTTCGATGTAATCCCGTTGTGTCGGCGAAGAGGCGATCGTATAGCCACGGCGAACAGTTGCTTCACCGTGTGGCACTGTGACTGTGATGAATTGCCCGGGCAGGTAATCGAAGGGCAGCATCCCTCCGACCGGATTCACGAGCCGGAACGTTTTGACGTCGCCGGTCTCCTGGAAAATACGACTGATGCGCAGCTGCCCCGACCAGGGTCGTCCAGACGCGGTAGTCTCGGCAGATCCTGGGAATTGGATTGGCGGCGGCATTGGGGCCTGCAGAGGTGAAGGCTGCCGCGCTGGCGCCGCTAAACTGCTCAGGAGCTGCGAGGCCCGGCGCATCTTGAGTATGTACAACCAAAAGAAACTGGCGATGAGTGCCGCCGAGCTGAGCATGATCCAGAAATGGAACCAGGTCATACCCATGACCCCCGTGTTTGCAACAGGCGGGTTTGGCACAGGCAGTTCCATTTCGCGTCGGAACCAGTCGAGAGCAACGGCCTGCGGATCGTCGGTGCCGACCAACACCTGATGAGCCGCCAACCCACTCTCGAATCGTGCCATACCTTCATGCAGCAGGCTCACGGCCTGCTGCATCAGTTCATAATCATTGGAGGATGCAGAATCGGCGAGGCGGGTGAGCCCGTCGGTCATCAGTGCCGTGCCACTGGCCATACGTTCATGGGCAGCGGCTTCCACCTCCGCCCGTTTTTCGGGCGGAAGATCAGACAACGTCATGAGTGATGGGTAAATCTCTTTCGGGGGAGGTACACCCATTTGGCGCATCATCTCTCCCATGCCTTCCATCATGCCGGTACTTTTTCCGACAACCGGAGAAGCTGGTGTGAATTGTGGTGGTGGGGCCGCTACGTCTGGGTGATGAGCTTGATGATCCTCCGGGGAGACCTGAGCCTGAATGGGGCCGGACAAAAAAACAGTTGCTACGATCAGGTATATCGTTGCCCGCTGTAATAGTTCGGAAAAGCGTTGGAAAGCGGCCAAAGGTAACCACCTATTCAGTTTTAGAGAGCTGGATACTTCCCAATATGACGTATGTTTTTTGCAATGAGCCATGAGGTTTGGGTTCCGGCTTCAGTAAACGTTATATTGCGATGATGATATTACTGGTCGGTTTGCGAGCTCGGTCAGGAATGTAAACTGCCTTTCCGGTAGCGTGCAGGCAAAGGCAGTTAGCATTTTTTCTTAAGCAATTACTTACTGCTTGGCGGATTTTTCATGCAACTCAGCCAAGGCATCGTACTCTTCGGCTACAGATTGCTGAAGCTTGATGACACGTTCACAATGTTTTTGTGTGGATTTTCCGGCAGCCATACCCTTCATTTGAGCGTGACTATGGCGATATTTGTCTTTCATTTTCTCATGCAGACTGGCCTCTTCTCGCGCCTCACCGGCCTTTTTTCGGTAATAGTCGGCAATCGCCTTATGATCTTCTGGCTTATCGGCCATGCTGTTCAGCAGTTCCATGATAGGTTCTTCGGCAGGTTGGGTTTGTGCCTGAGCCTGAGCCTGGAAAGAAAATACCAGCGCTGTTGCCACAATCAGATTGAAAAACAATTTAGAAAATTTCATATGTCTATCTCCGTTTTGATGAAAAATTACGCCGGATAACCCGGCATGTAAAAAACCTGTTTCTATTGAGTGCAATGACAGTTGTGTACCTGTTTTACTTTTGCGCTTGTCGCCTTCGCGCGATGTCAGAAAAGTGAGCAAGGAGGCTTACATATGGCCACCAGACATACCCATACCACCTTTCATCTGACCCATCATTTGTTCCATCATTTTATGCATCATGTCCATGCGATCATTCATCATGTCCATGCGTTTTTCGGCGTTCATTGTGTCTTTTTGAGAATCATTTTTCATATTCTCACTTATCATCTGCATGCCGTGCTCCATGGCTGTCATGTGCTCCTGCATAAGCTTTTCGCGGACTTCAGGATTCTGTTCTGATCGGATGCGCTCCATCAGCCCTTTCATTTTTTCCATTTGGGACTGCAGGTCGGGCATTTGAGTGGATTGTGTCGACATGCCGCCAGCCTGCGTAGCCGGGTCACTTTGAGTATGTCCGCTTTGGGAAAACGCCGGCATAGCGAAAATACTTGTTAACGCTAACGCTGTGATAATCTTTTTCATTGATGTCTCCAAAATTGCTATTTAAAACAACGTAATTGACAGCTTGTAAATGGCCAGCCGCAGATTAATCAATTCGAGCCCAGGCCAAGTTGATTTGAAGCAAGCTTTCGCCAGAAGCATGCGGTTTTAATTTACGAGCCGCTGCGCTGAGTTACAGCATAAGCAGGACTCACACATCTCAGGATGTCACCAAACAATGAGCATAAAGTGTTTCCCGTCCATGTCACCGCCATGATCATAAGTTATCCTCGTAAGAAGTCTCGCAATCAACTAAAACTGGTGGATATGCTTTATATCTCGTCCTCTATTTTTGAAGCTCTACGATGTCATTTTTTGCAATGTCACCTTCAATAACACGCGCTTTTGCGAAGTGATCATCAATGATATTTACAATTTTCACCTTGCCTACCGGCACTCGGCGAACGTTTGACGCCCCTTCTTCAACAACACCTTCTGCAAATACTACCCGGTACGCACTCAACAGCTGCCCAGGTTCGGCACCGTCGCGTTTACCTACACATACTACCACATCGGACGCCGTAGACTGAACTACCTGGCCTCTCATGATTTGGCCGTGATAGAAGGGGCTATTGGCGCAGCCTGCAAGCCACAGGATGGCTGTTCCAAGCACCAGGACGCGTACAAACGGATTTTCATAGCGGACTCCTTTTTGAGTTGTCGCTGATAGGGGGAAGTGCGTGGCTAAAAAGTTTTACCCATTTGGTACCTCCGAGGTTAGTCGCTTATGTCTGTCACAAACATGACCCCAAGATGACGATGTTGTAATGTTTAAGCCATGTTGATGCGTGCAGTCGGCGTGCTTGATGGAGAATGGCATTAACTCCTTTCATAGTGTTCCTTCTTGATATTGGTGTGTCTGCTGTTCCACACGAGCGAATACCTCGGTGCTGCCATCGTGCTTCAATAACAACACCTGATACGGTATGAACTTATCGCCCACTTCCATCCCGGGGCTGCCCACCGGCATGCCGGGCACGCTCAGGCCAATTGCATCGGCAGGAGGATTATCCAGAAACTGTTGGATGTAGCGGGCCGGAATATGGCCTTCAAACACGTAGCCCCCTGGGGAGACGGCCGTGTGGCAGGAACGCAAATTGGTCGCGATGCCGTGCTGATCCTTAAAGCGTTCAAGATTCGCCGGATGACGTGTTTCAGTGGTAAAGCCCGCTCTTTCTATGTGACTGATCCACTCCTTGCAACACCCACAGGTTGGGCTTTTATAGACCGTCAGAAATGTAGTTTCCGTGCTGGCGGTAATCTCCAGACCCCCTCTATCTGGGGAGGAAGGCGCACTCGTCGGATCTGAAGTGTCACAGCCAGTTAGGAATACCAGAAAAAACAGGCCCATGAGTGAGCCAGCTACGCGTAGTAATGACATGATCTTGTCTCCGAATGGATTGATATCCAGGTCGCATCAATCGCTTAGTAGGCAGCGAGCTGTAATATACTCCCCGCCTTAAAAAAATCTGACCGGTTTTTCATAACCCTTCCTTGAGAAGTTGAGGTTTCAGGCTCGGCAGCCAGGCTGGCACGCGTCCCTGATAATCGCGATAGTGTTCCCCAAACTCTTCCAGCGCGCGTTGTTCCTCACGTTTGGCAAGGCGGACATAGACCACAAGCAATACGGGGAACATGATCAGCGTCGGGATCGTAGGCCATTGAAGTAAAAAACCAAACATGATCACGATGAACGCAAGGTACTGCGGGTGTCGGCAGCGGGCATACCAACCGCTGTTCGCCAATTGGCGGTTTTGCTGTGCCTTGTGCAATACACTCCAGGCGGACGCCAGCATAAAGAATCCCAGAACAATCAGGATATTGCTCGCCAGATGCAGGGGATCAAAGTGCGGATTACCGTCCAGTCCAAGGAGCGTATGCAGCAAGTGGCCGTTGTCGTGTGATAGGAAGTCCACGCCGGGGTACTTTTCCGCCAGCCAACCGGAGAGAAAATTGATGCTTAACGGAAACCCGTACATTTCAGTAAACAAGGCCACGATAAAGGCAGAAAACGCGCCGAGACTCCGCCAATCCAGCTGGCTTTGAGGTTTGACGAAGCTGAAGGCGAAAAAAATAAAAATGGCGGAGTTGATCAGAACGAGGCTCCAAAGGCCGTATGCAGATTCACCGTGCATTGTTGTTCTCCTCCTCGTCCGAAAGCTCGTCCCATGCACCTCACCTTGGAAGCGGTGAGGTGCATGGGACGAGCTTTCGGACTGGGTTTCCTCTGAGTGATGATGCCCATGCCTACCATGCATAAACAGGTGCATTAACGGGCAGGCCAGCAAGATCAGGTAAGGCAGAAACGGCAGGACATGGTCGCGATGTTCGATCAGCAGAAAATAACTTGCTGCGCCGATCAGGCCTATCGCGGCCAAACCTTTGGAAGTCAACCAGAAGGAGCCTGAATGCTTGTTCATTGATCAGCTCCGGTGATTTTTCGCTGCCGCAGACGTAGCGCGTTACCCACCACCGACACGGAGCTCAGGCTCATGGCCAGTGCGGCAATCAGCGGCGACAATAGCCAGCCGGTTACCGGATACAGCACACCGGCGGCTATAGGCACACCCAAAGCGTTGTAAAGAAAAGCGAACATCAGGTTCTGGCGCATATTTCGAACGGTGTCCAACGAAATCCCACGCGCCACGGCGATACCGCGTAGATCACCCTTGACCAGGGTCAGTTGCGCCGTGCTCATCGCCACATCCGTCCCCGTACCCATAGCAATGCCGACATCGGCGCGGGCCAAGGCGGGTGCGTCGTTGATGCCGTCACCGGCCATGGCCACCTTGCGTCCATTAGCCTGCAACTGTGCCACCAGTTTGTCCTTGTCTTCTGGACGTACCTCGCCGTGTACCTCGTCGATACCAAGCGTTTGCGCTACTGCCTGGGCAGTGGTGAGACCATCACCGGTGGCCATAACGATATGCAGGCCTTGAGTGCGCAGTTGCGTGATGGCTTCAGGGGTGGATGTCTTGATGGGATCGGCGACCGCCAGCAAGCCTACCAATTGCGGACCAGCCGAAAGGTACATCACACTGGCGCCTTGGGTTCGCAGCGCCTCTGCTTTATCAGACATGCCGCGCCAGTCGATTTGCAGCTCATCCATCAGTGCAGTATTACCCAGCGCGAGAGACTGCCCATCCACATGTCCGCGCACACCAATACCGGAACTGGATTCGAAGTCATTGACAGTGCTCAAGGTCAATTTCCGATTGTGTGCCTCAGCCACAATGGCGTGAGCGAGCGGATGCTCGCTCCCCTGGTCGAGACTGGCGGCCAAACGCAGCACCTCGTCTGAGCTGCTGCCGGGTGCTGCCGCTGCAGACAGGAACGCTGGCTTGCCCTGAGTCAGTGTTCCTGTTTTATCGACGATCAAGGTATCGACCTTACACAGCTGTTCAATCGCCGCAGCGTCTTTGAAAAGGACACCCCGGGTTGCTGCGTTACCGGTAGCCACCATCACTGACATGGGTGTTGCCAGGCCCAGTGCACAAGGGCAAGCAATAATTAATACCGCCACTGCGTTGATTAGGCCAAAGGCCCAGCTGGGTTCGGGGCCAAACATCCCCCACAGAATGAAAGTGGCCAGTGAGACCGCGATAACCACCAATACAAAATAACCGGCGACCACATCAGCCATACGCTGCATTGGTGCTCGAGATCGCTGAGCATTAGCCACCATCTGTACGATCTGAGAAAGCACCGTGGCCGATCCGACTTTTTCCGCGCGCATGATCAGGGCGCCGCTGGTATTGAGTGATGCGCCGATGACCGCATCGCCGGTACGCTTGCTGACCGGCATGGGCTCACCAGTCAACATGGATTCATCAATGGCACTCTCACCTTCCAGCACCACACCATCGACCGGCACTTTTTCACCAGGGCGAATACGCAGGCGATCGCCCGGATGCACATGGGTCAGCGGAACATCTTCTTCCGTCCCGTCATCCCGTAAACGTCGCGCCGTCTTGGGCGCCAGTCCCAGCAGCGCCCGAATTGCCGCACCGGTTTCGGAGCGGGCTTTCAGTTCCAGCACCTGACCCAGCAGGGTCAATGAAATGATGACCGCCGCCGCCTCAAAATATACGGCCACATGGCCGGCCTCACGAAAGGACGTGGGGAA
This sequence comes from Marinimicrobium sp. C6131, assembly GCF_026153455.1. NCBI lineage: Bacteria > Pseudomonadati > Pseudomonadota > Gammaproteobacteria > Cellvibrionales > Cellvibrionaceae > Marinimicrobium > Marinimicrobium sp. C6131. The sequence continues at coordinate 4,027,319 of NZ_CP110629.1, read as the reverse complement.
AATATCCGGGGCGAGCACAGCAACTACGCTGTACACATAAGCCGCACCAGTACCGGTACCAATGAGCGTCCACATATTCGGTGCGCGCAAGCGGATGGAGTGCAGCCATCTCACAAAGAAAGGCCACCCTGACCACAGTACCACTGGCGTCGCCAGCAGCAGCTCTACCCATGGACGAGCGCCACCCAGCAAGTTGTCGAAGGCGCCGCCCGACATGGCAATGAGAGTAACCAGCACAGTCAATGGCAAGGTGTACCAGAATCGGCGACGGAAGTCCGCCAACTCGGGATTTTGTTCGGTTTCCGCACTGGGCATGATCGGTTCCAGCGCCATACCGCACTTGGGACATGTACCCGGCCCCGGTTGCCGAATCTCCGGATGCATCGGGCAGCTGTATTCGACGTTGCTCTTCGTTTCGTTCGGCGTGTTGTGAACGACTGGTGTTATCGGCTTTTCGAGGTAATCCGTGGGGCCGGCGACGAACTTTTCCCGGCAAGAGGCACTGCAAAAAGAATATACCTCGCCTCGAAATTCAGCCTTGTGAGATGACGTGGCAGTCACAGCCATACCGCATACAGGATCGGTCAGTGTACCGCCGGTGTTTGAATGATGATGCGCCATTGGCGTCCTCCCCCTTTAATGATGTTCGGCCTGATCATCGCCACGCGCCGTCAGGATTTGATATTGCTCCGGTGTCAGCTCCGGCAGGCGCTTCAGAAAGGCCACCATGTTCCAGATACGTTCATCGTCATGACCAGGGCCCCAGGCAGGCATGCCGGATGCTTTGATACCGTGCTTGATGATCCAAAAGCGTCGCTGGTCCTGTGCCTTGTTGGTACCGCCACCATCGTCGTTACGGGTCAGGTTGGGCGGTGCTGGGTAAAGCCCCAGAGTAAAGTCGCTCTGCGTTTTGCCGGGTTTCAAATGGCATCCTGCGCACATGTCGTTGTAGTCCGCACCGCCTGAGAGCAGACGATCGGAGGAATCCAAATCCGCAGGTACTTCTAAGTTGGCTGCCGCGCGTGCGATAGAACGCTCACGCAAGGTTTCCAACATCCAGTAGGTGACGCGGTTATGAGGCACGTCTGCACCCATTGGATACCACCCTGAGTAGAGAAATGCTGTGCCGGCTGCAATTACGATAACTGTTATTGCCAACAGACATTTGATGCAGGACAGTGATTTGCCAGCAGTCATGAGTCCTCCTTAAAAAGTCTGGCCGTTGCCTACAGGAAAAGACAAGGCCAGGCTATATCATTAGTGCTGATGCTCGGATGGCTTTTTGTTGTCCTGCCCGTGCTTGCCATGATCCTCGTTGGGAGTTGAAGAGTCCGATGCTTCCTCTTCCTCATCATGGTGCATGTCCTTCATGCATTTCTGCATCATGGCCTTCATCACTGGATCGTTCATGTCCATCTTGGAATGATCCATGTCTTTCATGGCCTTACAATCGGGTTTTTCGGCGTCTTGCATATGCTCCTTGGGATCGTGCGCTTGCACCGACAGAGCGATAATCAGGACAGGCAATGCCGCCAAACGGGAGAGGGATTTCAGTTTCATGAGGTTGACTCCTTAAGTCACAGTAGAAAATAGGTTTAGAGCCAGAATTTCAATCCGACGACCCACAGCGTGTCAGCATCCGGTTCATCGGCAGCACGGGCAAAATCAGCCGTACCGCCAAACTTGCTTGTCCATTCAACGCCGACATAGGGCGCAAATTGGCGCGAAAACTCATAGCGCAGTCGAAGTCCCAGGGCCGCATCAGACAGTCCGCTGCCCAAACCGTTGTCCACATCATCCTTGCCATACAACGTAATTTCGGCACGGGGCTGCAGGATCAGGCGTTGACTGAGCAACAGTTCATACTCGGCCTCCATGGAGAGTGCGGTGCGGCCGCGCTCGCCGACATAGGCAGTGATATCCAATTCAAACCAGTAAGGCGCCAACCCCTGAAGGCCGAATGCCAGCCACTGACGATCCTTGCCCTCGTCGTACTGGTCAAACCGGGCACCGACCTGGCCATCGAAGTAGGCGCTTATGGCGTGACTCCACAGCAGATCCGCCCGACTTTCTTCCAAGCGCCCATCAGCAATATCACCTTCCAGTTTGAGCGCAAGACGATCATAGGTTGTGCCGTACCAAGCTTGAACATCGAATACCATCACCTCATTGTCGGGGTCGTATTCCAACCGATCCCCCAACACGGCCCAAAACCGGTGCTCATCGGCCAGTACGAGAGTGCGGGTAGTGGAAAGCGCGTAGGGACCCTCGGTTAGGGTGAAACCGCCGGACCAGGCGTGTGGATCTCTGGCATCGGGGGACGCAGTAGCCCCTTGCATTTGCATGTCGCCATGATCCATTGATTCCATATTCTCTTGCGCAGGGACTGACGAACTGATGGTACCGCCAGCGTGATTGGCATGATCTGATGCTGTTTGACTGTTTACTTGACTGGCGGGACTGGGTTGCCCGGCATGACCTGAGTGATTTTCATGAACACTCTGAGCCGCGATAGGGAGTGCTGTCAGGGATATGACCAAAGCCAATCCGGCCTGAACCCAGACAAAAGGAAACGAAATCATACTCATGCGACCACCACCTCACGGAACATACCCGCGTCCATATGAAACAACAGGTGGCAATGCCAGGCCCAACGACCCAGATCATGAGGTGTCGTCAAAAAACTGATGCGTTGAGCTGGCTGTACGGGGATCGTGTGGCGTCGTACCCGCAGTTCGCCCTGGTCGGTTTCCAGATCACTCCACATACCGTGCAGATGCATAGGGTGGGTCATCATGGTGTCGTTTTGCAGAATAATTCTGACGCGCTCGTTATGGCGCAAATACACCGGCGTGCTTTTACCAAATTCCAGCCCATCAAATGACCAACTGTAACGCTCCATATTGCCGGTCAGATGCAGCTCAATTTCCCGAGAGGGCGCTCGCCGGTCATCCAATACGCCGGTGACGGATTTTAGATCCGCTAATGTCAGCACTCGACGGCCATTGTCTCTAAGGCCAATACCCGGATCGTCCAAATTGGTGCGTGGCATATCCACTCTCATGTCAGTGGAGGATCCGTACTCGGTGCGCGCATGGCGCACCACTTGCGAGGGCCTGAGCAGTGGGTTAACGGTATGTGATGGCATGCCGTGCGTGCGGTGATCCATCGCCATCCCGCCATGCGTCTGGGAATGACCCATACCGGAATGGCCTATGGTGCCGTTCGATGTGGGCGAGTGGTTTGTATTACCGTGTGTCATGGACCCCATCATGTCAGCCATGCTCAACCACTCCACCGGATCGAGTTCCGGGACCGGCGCAGACAATCCCTGCCGAACGGCGAGCGAACCCCGGGCGTAGCCGGTTCGATCCATGCTTTGGGCAAAAATGGTATGAGAATCGTTATCAGGCTCCACTACTACGTCATAAGTCTCCCCGGGACCGAAGCGGAATTCATCCACGGACACAGGTTCGACGTTCTGGCCGTCAGCCTGAACCACCGTCATTTTCAATCCGGGGATGCGCACGTCGTAAAAAGAATTGCTGGCCCCGTTGATAAAACGTAGGCGAATTCGCTCGCCTGGCTGAAACAGGGCGGTCCAATTGCCATTGGGCGTGATGCCATTCATGAGATAGGTCAGTGTCGCTGCCGACAGATCTGCCACGTCCGTCGGGTTCATCCGCATGGCGTTCCACATCTGGCGCTTTTCAAAGGCGGCTTTCAGTCCTGATGCAGAGACATCACTGAAAAAATCGGGAAGCGTGGGTTGGTTAAAATTGAAAAAGTCACTTTGCACTTTCAATTTCGCGAAGACCGACATGGGATCATCGTCGGTCCAGTCGGACAATTGCACCACGTAATCCCGGTCTGTCCGGATGGTTTCAACCTCGCGTGGTTCAATAATCAGCGCGCCGTACATCCCAGTCATTTCTTGAAACCCGCTGTGAGAGTGATACCAATAAGTGCCACTCTGCTGGAGCCTGAAACGATAAACAAAAGTCTCACCGGGGGCGATTCCACGAAAGCTGATGCCGGGTACGCCATCCATCTGGAACGGCAAAATAATACCGTGCCAATGTATGGAAGTCGGAACGGTAAGGCGGTTGGTTACCCGGATGGTCACGTCGTCGCCCTCTCGGAAACGAAGTGTCGGGGCGGGAATAGAACCATTGATTGTGGTTGCCATGCGTATGGCACCGGTGAAATTGACGGGCATCTCTTCAATTACCAGATCTACTTCTCGACCGCTCAAAATCGGCGCAGAACCGGTCCGGATACTTGGGTTATCTCGTCCCCTCGCATGTAACCATCCCGGTGCCCAGGCCAAAACACCGCCGGCGGCCAATCCCTGCACGAAGCGTCGCCGAGAAAGGTTCAACGGCCTGTTTGGTCTGTTCATTCGGATTCCTCATTCTGTCATTGTGACGGGTCAATTTTTTCGAGGCTTTCAACATAATCAATGCACCCTGTCATCAACATGACCACAAGATGACAATATTGTAATCTTTATGTCATGTGGCTGTGCGAATCGGCCCATTAGACTGAAAGGCCAGTTCAGAAGGGGAACCTGACTATGCGTCTGCTTGTAGTAGAGGACGAAGTAAAAACCGGTGATTACCTGCGGCAGGGCCTGGCCGAGGCCGGCTTTCTGATCGTGCTCGCGCGCAATGGGTTGGATGGACATCATTTGGCCATGACGGAAGCTTTTGATCTGATCATTCTCGATGTGATGCTGCCCGATGTGGAGGGCTGGCGCATCGTGCAATCCCTACGCGAGGCGGGACACCAGACCCCGGTATTGTTTCTCACGGCACGCGACAGCGTGGATGACCGTGTCAAAGGACTGGAACTGGGTGCTGATGATTATCTCGTCAAGCCTTTTGCATTTTCAGAGCTGCTGGCACGGGTGCGGACACTCCTGCGCAGGGGAACGGTACCTATGCTCACCGATCACTTGCAGGTGGCGGATCTGATACTGGATCTACCACGCCGCCGCGCCAGTCGCGGCGGCACAAAAATCACACTCAGCCAGAAAGAATTTGCGTTGCTGGAACTATTTGTGCGTCGCCAGGGGGAAGTATTGCCACGCTCCTTGATTGCTTCCCAGGTGTGGGACATGAATTTTGACAGTGACACGAACGTAATTGATGTCGCTATTCGTCGCTTACGCGCCAAAATCGACGACAACTTCGAGCCAAAACTCATCCACACCGTTAGGGGGATGGGTTACAAACTCGATGTGGAAAACGATGATGCGTAGAAAAAAATCGTGCCCCAGCCCACTCACGTCGCGGGTCCTGGCGTTTGTGACCCTGGCAACTGGTCTCAGTCTGGTGTTGAGTAGCCTGCTAGTGTTGCAGTCGATCCGAGATCACTTTGCGGAGCAGGATGTCGACGAGCTACGCACCATCGTTCAATCCATAGAGCACACTCTTAGTACTGCACTGGAAAACGGCGCCTCCATAGAGGAGTCCCTGGCAAGGGCCGTTGCCGGTCATCATGGGGTTTATTTTCAGGTGGAAGATGACGATGGTACCTTGTTGTTTCGCACTCCCGGAATTGACTTTTTTGACGGGGCTGCCGCGCTGTCACCGGTGCGCGTCATCGATGAAGACCATGTTTCCGTGTGGGCCAGCGGCGGCAAAAATTTTCGAGGCGTGGTCACCACTCTGACAGCAAGGTCGGAAATCTATCGAATCACTGCCGCTATCGATCTTGATTTTCATCTGTTTTTTCTGCACAGCTTTCGCAATAGCCTATGGCTGATCATGCTCGGAACCGGGGCCATCACACTGCTGGCTGCCTGGTTTGGCATCCACCAGGGGCTTTTGCCGTTGAGGAGTTTGAGTGAGGGTATGCGCAAGATTCAGGCTAATCACCTTGATGAACGCCTCGACGCGGATACCTTGCCCACTGAACTCAGGGAATTGGCCGTGTCGTTTAATCAAATGATTGGACGCCTGGAAGAAGGGTTTGAGCGCCTATCAAACTTTTCAGCCGACATCGCGCATGAACTGCGGACGCCGCTGACGAACCTGATTACCCAAAGTCAGGTTGGTCTCAGCAAACCGCGATCAGCGGATGAATACCGTGAATTGCTGTATTCCGGCCTGGAGGAGCAAGAACGGATGTCCAAAATGGTTAGTGACATGCTTTGGCTGGCGAAGAGCGATAACGATTTGATCAAACCTGTATTTGTCCCATTAGACCTGACTCAAGAGTTTAAAGAGCTGTTCGAGTTTTTTGATGCACTGACAACGGAACATCAGGTGCAACTGGTGTTGGAAGGTAACGCTCCCGTCGTGAGAGGTGACCGCGCGCTACTGCGCCGAGCGTTCTCGAACCTTCTATCCAACGCCATACGCTACACCCCACACGGAGAAATCATTAGAATCCACTTGTCAGTGGATGAAGGCGCACATGCCACCGTTTCAATTGCCAATCCCGGCGAGGATGTTCCAGCCGAGCATTTGCCGAAACTATTTGATCGATTTTACCGGGTAGACCCATCCCGCCAGCGACAAAGTGAAGGTACCGGCCTGGGGTTGGCCATCACCAAGGCTATAGTGGAGTCTCATGATGGGGTTATCAGTGCGCAATCCGGGAACGGAACCACTTGTTTCGTTGTTTCGCTTCCCTCTCTCTAGTCTGATTTATATATAGGGGTCTTCACCAAATCGAGTGGGTAGATTAGCCTTGTCCTCATGAAAGATACACAGCTCTACAGCCAGATTCTGGGCATCCAGAAGCCCTGGAAGGTCACCTCGGTGAATGTGTCGCTTGCAGACGACGAGGTGGAGGTTCATGTGCAGCATGGCAACGGCAAGCTGACGTGCCCGAAGTGCGGGCAGGTCTGCCCAGTCGCTGTTGCCAGGGTCATCAGCACTAGCGCTATCATGCCATGATGTGACAGATGCCCCTGCTGAAGCCCTACACTGGCAACAACGAGGGCAACCTCTGCCCGTGGCAACAAGGCAAACCCAAGCAGCAAGCATTCTCGCACTGTCATGACGCCAGCGAGCACCCAGGGTGCAAGCAATTTTCCAATGACTGCAGCAGTAAAGACCCACAGCGCGTAATGGAGTAATCCCTCATCCTGTAGGTTAATGTCCGTAATCTCCAGCCCAATGGCCAGGAAGAACATAGGAGAAAGAAACTGACTGATTCCAGCAAAATAGCCGCTGTCGGAGGTGTTTCCATTATTGCCTCCTCCGGCGGCCTGGTCCTTGAAGCCAGCAACAACCGCCCCAGCGACAAAGCCCCCAACTACTGGAGAGAGACCGAATCTCGCTGTTACCCAAGCGGACAACATTGCCATCGCAATAGCCATTGACCGCCGGAAATCTATGAATCGATCTACCGAGAAATGTTTAATTAACGCATTGAACACACAAAGAATCCCGCTTAATCCCGACAAGACGAGTAGACTCAATAACAGAGAGAACAAAATGACGCTCACACCACCGTCATTGATCAGGCTTGCGTGGGTGATCGACAATAAATACATCACCAGAATGTCATCAACAATGGCTGCCGCCAACAGGATTTGCCCCACCCTGCTTTTAAGTACCGATGCATGACTCATCAAAGCGACACTGAGACCGATACTGGTAGCAGACGGGGCAATACCGACATACAGAGCTTCATCAATATCTTTCGACAGGAAATAGGCGGCGGTGAACCCAGCGACCAGACTGGTCACAATTCCCGACAAGCCCACTTCGATACCCGGCTTGATAGCAGCGGTAAAGTGTGGCCATTGAATGTTATAACCTGCTGAGAACAGCATTAGTATCACCGCGAGCTCAGACAGGGTATGTTCAAGATCACCAAGCTGAATTACCCGGACACCGGCTGGTCCCAGCAAAACACCGACGAAAATAACCACAGCTGCTTGCGGCAGTTTAAAACGTTCAAACACAGTACCGCAGGCCACCATCAGGAGTGACGCGGTTAAAAACAGGGTCAGGTTAAAGAACAAAGTTGATTTCCTTGCATGTTATCCTTTCATTAGTCTCACAGGTTTTCATACCGGCTTACGTCAAGCAGCCCCTCACTTTCGCCATCTTTCTGTTTGTAATAATGCTGTTTGTAATAGTGCAATCTATCCAAGACTGACCAAATTCTAGGATCAGTTCTGCGGACACCGTAACGAGCAACCCATTGATCCATACTCTTCGTATCCGAAACCTGTTTAGCCGCGTCGGCAAACTTGCCGATTTCACTTTGATCAATCCAAAAAATAAAATTGGGATAACTCCCCAGCAGCCCATTTACCAGCATCAATGTATCTTCTTCCGGAATACGGCGATCCTCCTCGCCAAATATAAATGAGACGTTCGCATGAGCCCTGTTGACAACCATCGAAATAACGTTCGTTATCTCTCCATGATCATCGTGAACTACCACATAACTCAACTCGGGAAGATAACGTAGCCAGAGTGACTTTTTGGCAGACAAGTTATCCAGCACTTTAAGATCAGAGGGCACATAATTCGTAGTAGGTCTAGCACTGTGCGTCGAGCGCATGGACCGAGTGCCGATCATCCTGATCAATTCATTTTTCGGATCTTTGCCGCCATAATGAATCGCTGCTGGTGTATCAATCAGCAAATGGGAATGACCATAAAACACCTTTGCCTGCGCCAACGCCCCTCGATACCAATGTTTAAGTATGGGTTCTCTATCGGCAACGGGTAGAAAGGAGAGAAACAACGCTTCGCTCTCCATCCGTAGATAATCCATGTACATCCGAGTCAGTATTTGATGCGAGACACTGCCAAACACATCGAAGTTAACCACTAGATCGTAATAGATACGCTCCAACGTCGGGTAATCAATAACCCAGACTGTATTAGGGCCTTCACCAATGAATCCTTCGGAAACTGAGGCACTGTCAAAATGCCTGAATACGGTCAATTGCGATATTGAATTGGCATCGCCTTTCCATATTGCTGATAGCGGTAGACCCTTTTTTGTGATTTCATGCGTACGATAAGCCTCATCACGGGGTTCTAGGGATTTTCCGTCCAAAAACGACAAAGTGCTCTGGAGGCCCCGCCGTCTGTGGCCTCCAGAGGGGTATTACTTTTTTCGAGATCCCTATTTGGGCTCTGTTTGAGTAAGATTTAGTCTTTTTGGGCTAAATCCATGGCATTCGAAGAACGTGTCCAAATCTTGTCCGAGGCAGAACAAGATGAGTTATATGGACCCCCCGCTTTCACCTCCGCCGACCAACGCTTCTTTTTCTCGCTGAACGATAAGGAACTGGCGATCGCTAAAAGCCTCCGTCATCGGGGCCAGCGTTACATGCTGGTGGTACTGCTGGGCTATTTCAAAGCCAAGCCGGTGGTGCTGAATCCCGGCTTTCATCAGATCAAGCAGGACCTCAAATACGTTTATCAAACCGTTCTACCAGGCCCAGGCTGTAGACCCTTTAATCTCACGCCAAAAGAGAACGAACGGATTTACCAACGTGTTTTCCAGCTCTGCAACTACCAGCGCTGGAATGTCAAAGACCATGGAGCGGCGTTGAGAGATTACTTATCCCAGCAAGCCAGAGCCTGGACAGCGCCTAGGCACCTCTTCGATGCGGCCATTGAATATTGTTCGGGGCAGAAGATCGCAATCCCTGCCTACAGCACGCTGCAAAAGATCATCAGTCAGGTGGTGGGAGACGAACAGGAACACATGGCCGCGCACCTTGAGCGTGCAATGTCACGCGGTCTTAAGCAAGCACTGGCGGAGCTCGTGAACGGCACAGGTCCACTGCCGTTCCGACAGTTGCGACAATCGGCTCGTAACTTCACCGGAACCGAGTTGGAGAAAGAACTGATTGTCTATCGCCATATCCAGCATTGGATGCCGGAAGTGGATCTGCTGTTGAGCACGCTATCACTGTCGCAGAAAAATCTGCAACACCTGGCAGAGAAAGTCGACTACTACGGTGCCAAACTGAAACGTCAAACCGTAGGCAGCCAATGGCTGTATTTATTGTGCTATCTTCAAACGCGATGGCAGCAAGCGCTGGAACGTATTGCCGATGGCTTTGTGCATCATGTCAGACAGACCAAACAGAAGGCAAAGGATTATGCGCAGGAAGCGGTGTTTAAGGATTGGCAAAAAGCAGCTAAAAATGTCAGCAAGGCAGCTGAAGTACTGCACCTGTTCATTGATGACAGCATTGATCTGCAACTACCGTTTGCAACAGTAAGACAGCAAGCACTGAGCCTGCTGACCAAAAGGGATCTGGAATCTGTATGTCTCTTCCTGAACGAGCAGCGACGATCGGTCGATGAAGCCATGTGGCAGTACTGCGACGAGAAAGAAAGTCTGCGGAAAGGTTTGCTGCGAGAGTTGTTCCTATGTCTGCGCTTCGAAGGCTGCGACGGCACCCAGCACTTAGCGGCCGCCTTGGCGAAAACACAAAACGAACTCAACGGCCAGGACGCTCAGTTGCAAACTGCCGACACCAGACTCCTTTCCAAAAAATCACGTGAATTCCTGCTGGATGGTGAAGGGAATATCCTGATCGATCGTTATGAGTGGTTCCTCTATCAACAGATTCCTGATCGCCTGAATGGCCAGCTGACGCTGCCTGATATCACTAAATACCGGGCACTCGACGCCGACCTGATCGACGGGGAACATTGGCGAAAAAACAAATATACGCTGCTTCAACAGAGCCATTTTACAAAATTAGCGGAGGAGCCTGAAAAGCTGATCAAACAGATGGCCATGGAATTGGATACCCGTTTGTACGAAGTCGGCGAATATCTTGAACAGGAAGACAACCGGAATATCATCTTGCGTAATCCGCAGGGTAAACGCTTCTGGCGCCTGCCTTCGGCCAGCAAACATCATCTGGTCAACAATCCCTTCTTCCAGCAAATTCCCACAACGGGGGTTGCGGATGTACTGCGCATGGTTGATCGTGACACCGGTTTCATTGACTGCTTCGCTCATGTGCTGGGTTCCCAATCCAGAAGCCGTTCCCATGAATATGACCTGTTGGCAATTCTGGTCGGCAATGCAACCAATCAAGGCATTTACGGCATGGCACAGATCTCTGATCGTACCTATGATCAGCTCAGCACTATCCAGGCGAACTATCTTCGCCTGGAAACATTGAATGCTGCTAACGACAACATCAATAACGCGACAGCCAAGCTACCCATCTTCCGGTACTACAACATCCAGGAAGATGTGATCCACGCCAGTGCCGATGGTCAAAAGTTCGAAGCCCGGCGCGAGACCTTCAAAACCCGTTATTCGTCGAAGTACTTTGGCACTCAAAAAGGTGTTTCTGCCATGACCTTGATCGCCAATCACGCTGCGATCAACGCCAGAGTGATCGGCGCCAACGAACATGAATCGCACTACATCTTTGATTTGTTGATGAGCAATACGTCAGACATCATTCCGGATGTGCTCTCAACCGATACCCATGGGGTGAACCATGTGAACTTCGCGTTACTGGATCTGTTCGGATACCAGTTTGCCCCACGCTATGCCCAGGTTGGCAAAGTGATCAATGACATGTTTGATGTCAAGGAAGACAAAGAACACCGAATTCAGCTGTGCTTAAAAAAGCCAATCAATACCCATCGTATTGCGCAGCACTGGGATACCATCCAACGGATTGCAGTATCACTTAAGCAGCGGAAAACAACGCAAGCCACCTTGGTGAGAAAGCTCTCGGAGTACAAGCGCAATCACCCGCTGCTGGAAGCCCTGACGGAATACAATCGCCTGGTGAAAGCGAATTATCTACTGTGCTACATCGATGATGCCAGTTTAAGAAACTATGTTCAGCGCGCGCTGAACCGGGGAGAGGCCTATCACCAACTGCGTCGGGCCGTGAGCAGCGTCAATGGGGATCAGTTCCGGGGCAGTTCAGACGAAGAAATCCAGCTATGGAATGAGTGCGCTCGCCTGGTCACCAATGCCATCGTTTACTTCAACTCCAGGATACTCAGCCAGCTGTTGACCAGCTTCGAATACCAAGGAGATACCAAGAGAATAGATATCGTCAAACAGGCATCCCCTGTGGCCTGGCACAACATTAACCTCAAGGGGACTTACCACTTCGAATTGAGCGAAAAATTGCCAGATCTGGAGGAGCTTATGCGCTCAATCGAGGGATATTTACCCGTCAGCGAAAAGTAATACCCCTCTGGAGGCCACGGACGGCGCGGCCTCCAGAGCACTTTGTCGTTTTTGGACGGAAAATCCCTAGAACCCCATCGAGGCGTGTGGTCCAACGCACCGCCCCCAGCCGCTGACTCAGGTTGCCATAACCATAGTGCAGATCCAGGTCATAGTCCGGGTGCTGGTCGAAGCGTCGCTGCTCCATAAAATAACCGGCTCCGATCTCGCGCCCGCCGCCCAGCCCCTGTTCCAGGTCAAGGTCCACCGAGCCGACCCAGGCCGAACCCGACTCCCGGGACACCGAATCCAACTCCTCGACAACCAGGTTGTCCTCGTGGCGTGCACCGGCCGACACCGACAGATCCACTGAGTCCCGCAGGCTATTCAACGGAGATTTTTCGGCGAGGGTCACCGACGAGGCAAGGCCCAGCAGGCACGAAGCCATGACACTGAGTCCAGTGGCACCGAGCCAACCGGAGCGGAGACGCCATGCGGCGGCCGTCACAACCCTCATTGCCCCACCCGGCGCAAGCGGGCCGCCTCTTCCGCCTCGGTCAAAGGCTCCCCGGCCTGCAGCCCCGCAAGTACTGCCGCCATGGTATCCGTGGGTCCGGCCGCGGGCCGATAGCCCTCCGGCACCGCGTGTGTTTCAGACACCAGGGTTTGCCACTGATCATTATCGGCACGACAGGCCAGGCCGGACAGGGTATCGGTGCCCATTCGTCCGGCATACTCTCGGCACAACCGGCCATCGGCGGTCTCGTAACTGGCCAGCGGCATTACCTGCCAGCCGCGATCAGCGTCCGTTCGGCGCTCACCGCTCGGGGTCTGCTCCAGGGTCTGATAAACAAACCGCTGCATGGCCTCGGCATCCGGTTCTGGGCTTGTCGCCCAGAACAGAACCGCGCTCAGCACCACGACCACCGACGCGGCCATGGCCCAGTGAGACGGCGCCACCCCCAGACGCCCCGGGAACCGAAGGAGGCGTCCCCGGACGGGGGCCTTCACCGTAGCGGCGCGAGTCAAACGCTCCGGAACCGGCTCGTGCAGCACCTCGTCCAGGCTGGCTCTGAGCCGATCATCCATGGTGCGCATATTCGCGAGCGCCGCGCGCGCTTCGGCACTGTCGGCCAACAGGGCTTGGGCCCGAGCGGTGTCTTCCGGTCCGGTTTCACCGTCGGAATAGGCCATAATCAGTTGAAAATCGGCGTCGTTCATTGCGCTGTCCTGTTGTGTGGTTGAACTCGAGGCTGCCCTATGGCTCAAGGCTGCTCGTTTGCCTGCTCCGTGGGAGCCAGAAGCGCCTGCACTCGCAGGCGGGCGCGCGCCAAACGGCTCATGACCGTGCCCTGTGGAATTCCCAGTTGCTCCGCCACTTCCCGATAGGAGTGGCCTTCTACCACCACCAGCAGCATCACCACCCGCTGCTCCTCGGGTAACTGCACCAGGGCTCTCAGGGTGTGCCGGAGCAGGTCTTCGTTCTCGGCCCGGTCGGCACTCCGGGTATCCTCCCAGTCCGGCATGGCGTCCTCCGGCACGCTCACCGGAGAGCGTTTTGCACGGCGCAAGTGGTCAATCCGCTGGGTCTGGATGATCCGGTACAGCCAGGAATCCAGCCGGGTGTCCGGCTGCCACTGATCCTGTTTGACCAACGCCTTTTCGCAGGCGGCCTGTACAAGGTCATCCGCCTCGTCCCGACTGGCGGTCAAGCCCAACGCAAACCGCCTCAGGCGCGGCAACAGCGCCACCAGCTGCGAACGAAAATCCAGTGTCATTCAGGCCTCATATTCCAGACAACGTACCAAACCGGGTTTTATTCCCCTTTGGCGTAGAATAAAAACTGTGACGCCAAATAGCCAGACAAACAAAAAAGCCACCGGGCGGTGGCTTCGAGCGCTGGCGTAGGACGGACACCGGAGCGAATCAGAGCGTTGGCGCGGCGCCGCTTTCCGCCACTTGCTGCCCACTCAGGCGTTCGGCGGTCTCCTGCTCGTAACGCAGCGCCGCTTGGGCCACCGTGCTGGCGGTGCCATTCTCGAGCCAGCGCCGGATCCGACCCGCATCGCCCAACGGCGTGCGGGTGCCGAACGAGTTCAGCAGGACCACCGCGGTCGGCTCGCCATTCATTTCCGTCACCATCACCAGGCAACGCCCGGCCGCCGTCAGGTAGCCGGTTTTGGTGAGATCCACCTCCCATCGACCGCTGTGCACCAGCGGGTTGGTGTTGCCAAAGTGCAAGGTGTAGCCCGGGTTGCGAAAGCGCACACTGTGGCGGCCATCGGCGCTCAGCTCCCGAAGCGTCTGGTTCGCGTAGGCGGCCTGCACCAGTTTCAGAAGGTCACCGGCACTGGAGACGTTGGCGTCCGACAGACCCGAGGAGTCAACAAAGCGCGTGCGGGTCATCCCCAGGGATCGGGCCTTGTCATTCATCGCTTCGATGAACGCGTCGTAACCCTCGGGGTGATGGCGGGCCAACAAGTAAGCGGCGTAGTTTTCCGATGACATCAGTGCAATACGCAGCAGATCGCCGCGTCGGGCTTCAGACTCGGGGCGCAAACGGGAAAAGGCGTTGGCCGCCGGAGGAAAGTGGCGCTCCTCGACGGTCAACCATTCATCCAGAGCGGCCCCGGACTCCAGAACCACCAGCCCGGTCATCAGCTTTGTGACCGACGCGATGGGCATGCTCCAGTCCGCGCGTTTGGTATAGAGGGGAGTTTCGGCCCCGATTGGCGCCACCGCAGCACTCACCGAGGCCAGCTTCAGCCGTTCGGGATCCGGGGCCTCCTCGGCCAGGGCCACCGGGGCCAACAGGAAGGTAAGCAGCGCCCCCCAGGGCAGAAAACTCGCGATCGACGAGGATCTGATTTTATTGAATAGGGTCATGAATCGGAAGCTTCTCTTATCGTGGGTTCTCGTATCCGAGGTTTATATTAAGGTATTCTAACGTAAGTTTGGCCATCGCGCCGAGCGCTCAATCCCAGAATGGAGGTTCCATGCCACGCCAGAAAGTTGAATTCACCAACGCCGATGGCCACACCCTGGCCGGCGCTCTGGAACTGCCCGACAGCGGCACCCCCAAGGCTTACGCCCTGTTTGCCCACTGTTTTACCTGCGGCAAGGACGTGATCGCCGCCACCCACATCGCCCGCACTCTCGCCGATCAGGGCATCGCGGTACTGCGCTTTGACTTTACCGGCCTGGGCAGCAGTGAAGGCGATTTTGCCAACACCACTTTTTCGGGCAATGTGTCGGACCTTGAGGCGGCCGCAAAGTTTCTCGCCAACGAGCACCAGGCGCCCGCCCTACTGGTTGGCCACAGTCTGGGTGGCGCCGCGGTACTGGCAGTGGCCCGACGACTCAGATCCGTTCAGGCGGTGGTCACCATTGCCTCCCCGGCTTCTCCGCAACATGTGGAGCATCTGTTTGCCGACCAGGCCTGCGATATCCGCCGGGAAGGTCGCGCTCCAGTCACCATCGCCGGGCGAACCTTTGAGCTGGGAGCGGAGCTTCTGGAAGACCTGGAGAACTGGCCGCTGGAGGAAACCGTCGGCGCCCTGCGCAAACCTTTACTGATTTTCCACTCCCCTGTGGATCAGGTGGTCAACGTGGATGAAGCGGCAAAAATTTTCCAGGCCGCCAAACATCCCAAAAGCTTCGTCTCGCTGGACGACGCCGACCACCTGCTCAGCGACCAGAGCGATGCCGACTATGTCGCACTCACCCTCACCGCCTGGGCCAGCCGCTACCTGAAGCTCGAACCGGTGCAGGCACAAAGTCACGACCGCCCACAGGTCGGCGCCGGTGAAGTCCTGATTACCGAGCAGGACGCGCACTTCCTGCGCGGTCTGTACACGGCCGACCACCAGTGGCAGGCCGACGAGCCAAAGGACAAAGGCGGCAGCAATCAGGGGCCCAACCCCTACGACCTGCTGTTGATGTCTCTGGGTGCCTGCACGTCCATGACCCTGCGCATGTACATCAATCACAAAAAGCTGCCAGTGGAAAATCTGGAGGTCCGTCTCAGGCATGAGCGCGTCCACGCCGAGGACTGCCAGGATTGTGAAACCAAAGACGGCATGATCAGCGAGATTCAGCGCGAGCTGAGCTACGAGGGTTCGCTGAGCGACGAGCAACACCAACGACTGCTGGACATCGCCGACAAGTGCCCGGTGCACAAGACGCTGAAGGGCGAAATCCGGATTCTCACCCGTAGCCCATTCGTCGCGTCATAACCACAGTCATCCGGTCAAACGTCCGGCCCGAGTGGGCCGGAACCTGCGCTGATCACAATTCACCAAAACTTCACCCTTCTGTCACTTTTATTCCCGCCAAACGTCATATTTCCCGTTTAACGTTATCGCGTCCGCCAAAGCATCGCTTTCCACCCGAAAGTCCACGGGCGCCAAATTCGAAGATAACCCCATAAATAACGGGAGTAACACAATGATGTTCAAGCTGAGTAAAAAAGGACAATTGTTGGCTCTGATTGCCATGGCCTCCACCCTCGCCGCCTGCAGCGGCGATGACGGCGAGCGGGGCCCGGCCGGCGAACAAGGGCCGCAGGGCGAAGCCGGTGTCGATGGTCAGAACGGTGCCGATGGGCAGAATGGTGCCGACGGTCAGGCCGGAGCGGACGGCCAGAATGGTCAGGATGGCGTTGACGGACAAGACGGTGCTGACGGTGAAGACGGCATTGGCGCCGGATTGATGACACCCGGCCTGACCCGCCTGGCGACCGTACCACTGGGCGCGGAAGTCACCGGTGCCTATGTGACCGAAGACGGCGACCTGTTTTTTAACGCCCAGCACCCCAGCGGCAGCAACACCGCCCAGGATGCCGACGGCAACACCTTTCACACCGGTACCGTCGGGGTCGTGCGTGGGGTTAACCTCCATCAGTTGCCGCGCAACCTGATTTCCTCCCCCGTACCACGTACTCAGCAGGAGCAGGAAACCATTCAGGTCGCCTACGGTGAGTACCAGGTTCTGGGACAAACCGGCGACAACTTTGGTGGCGCGCTCTCTCAAGGGCTGGGCCATGTGCTGGCCACAGACGACACCACCGTCAGTGTTGAAAGCGACATGCCGGATTTCAATGGTTACCTGGCCACTGGCGCGAACGAAGGCTATCTGTTCACCAACTGGGAGTCCATCCCCGGTGGCATGAGCCGCATCAAGCTCAACAAGGATGCCAACAGCGGCCATTGGTCGGTCGACAACACCGATGTGATGATGCTCGACTTTGGCGACTGGGGTACCATTGCCAACTGTTTCGGCTCCATGTCTCCCTGGGGTACGCCGCTGACGTCCGAAGAGTGGGGTAACGACGGGGACAACACCCACCGCTGGAACAACCCCGAGCGCGCTGGTGAAGGTTCATCGCAAACCGCGCTGGCCCGCTACATCGACTCGTCGGTCAATACCGCCAACGATGCGGCTCAGTTCCCGAACACCTACCGCTACCACTACATTGTGGAAATTACCGAGCCCACCAGCGCCAACCCGGTCCCGGTCAAGCACTATGCCATGGGCCGCTACGAGCATGAAAACTCCATCGTCATGCCCGACGAGCGCACGGTGTACCTGTCCCAGGACAACTCTCGCGGTGTGTTCTTCAAGTTTGTGGCCGACCAGCCGGGCGATCTGAGCGCGGGCACCCTGTTCGCCGCCAAGCTCACCCAGGATGCCGGCAGCAGCGAGCCGCTCACCACCGGATTCGATATCGAGTGGATCGAATTGGCCAGTGGCAACAACACCGAGATCGAAACCTGGATCGCCGAGTACGATGCAATCGGCAGCGACGACTATGTGGAAGGCAAGAGCAGCTACCTGAGCGATGCCGACGCCATTGCCTGGGCCAACGGTGACGCCAACTACCCGAGCTACGATACCGCTTATCAGCCCGCGATCGATGCCGGTTACACCGATGCCAACACCTTCGGTGGCCTGGTGACGGCCGGCGACGCCATGGATGATCGCGTGGTGTTCCTGGAGTCCCGCAAAGCCGCCCGCGCCAAAGGCGCAACCGCCGAGTGGCAGAAGTTCGAAGGCATCAGTGTCAATCACAAGCGCGCCGAAGAGGCCGTGGAAGGTACCGACCTGATTCCGGGTGAAGTCGTGGAAGACGCCTACGTCTATTTCGCCATCGCCGATATGGACAACGGCATGGTCGACGATGACGGGGATATCCAGCTGTCGGCCCGCGTTAAAGATTGTGGCGGTGTCTATCGCATGCGTCTGCTGCCCGGATACGATACCGACCGCATTGAGCCGGTGGTAATGGGCTCTACCTACCGTTCCACCGCCGACGGCGCGGAACGTTGCGATGTCAACGCACTGTCACAGCCGGATAACGTGATCGTTCTGGACGACGGTCGCATCCTGCTCGGTGAAGACGGCTTCCAGACCAATAACACCCTGTGGATGTATGACCCCAAGATCAATAACTAAAACACAGCAATAACGATCCGACCCGCTGTCGCGGTCGGCTCAAAGGGGGTGCGATTCTCGTACCCCCTTTTTTCGTTCTGTCACACGCCGTTCATACTCCGGTGGTTACCATACGGCTCTCTGATTTAGGGGCACTGGTTCCATGAAAAAGTACGTTTACGGACTCGTCTCAGGTGCACTGTTGATGCTACTGGGCGCCTGCGACTCAACGCCTGCCGACGGCGACAAACCACGAGCAACCATTGAGTTTGCCGCCGATGCGGTGCAGCAAGGCGGTGTCAACGCTCGAGACTATCTGCGTGCGGGAGAAGCCTACAACCGCGAAGCCCCCATTCCCTCCCAGT
Organism: Marinimicrobium sp. C6131; assembly: GCF_026153455.1. Classification (NCBI taxonomy): domain Bacteria; kingdom Pseudomonadati; phylum Pseudomonadota; class Gammaproteobacteria; order Cellvibrionales; family Cellvibrionaceae; genus Marinimicrobium; species Marinimicrobium sp. C6131. Next base: position 4,008,372 of record NZ_CP110629.1, on the reverse strand, counting down.
GCTACACCAAAACCGATGGTCGACATAATCCCTGCTACACCTGCCACCAGACTTACGGCGACCGTCGTCCCAACCAGATGCACGACGGATTTCTCCAGGGCAGCTATGCGCTTTCTGAATTTGGCGAACGCAATCACTGGCAGAACCTGTTCAAGGACCGACGCCCCTACATCGAGCGAGTATCCGATGAGGAAATCATTGAGTACGTTCACCAGGACAACTACACCGATTTGACCCAGTGGATGCGCTCGGATCAGTGGTCCGGCGAGGAAGCCATCATCGAAAACCTCCACCGAGGCGCGGACGCCTTTGATGAGCACGGACTGGCCAAGGATGGGTCCCGCTGGGTCGCCTTCAACTACAAACCCTTGCCGAGTACCTTCTGGCCCACCAACGGTTCCACCGACGATGTCATGATCCGACTGCCAGAGGCTTTTTCCGAAATCGACGGGCAGTTTTCCCGGGATGTGTACTTCGCCAACCTCAGCCTGCTGGAAATGGCCATTACCGGTGCACAGGAACTGGACACGCCGCCACTGAGCGAAGCGGCGCTGGATATCGACCTCGACGGCGATGGCGTACTCAGTGTTGCCAGCCACCGGATTCTTCACCGGCCGTTTTACCTGGGTGATGCCAGTGAGGTACCTCTGACCCACATGCTGTACCCGGAGGGGACGGCCTTTTTACACACCGTGCGTTACCTCGGGGTGGACGACAGCGGTCGCATTTATAACGCGCCGCGCATGAAAGAAGTACGCTATATGGTGAAAGACCGGTTTCGTCCCGCCACCAGCTTGACCAGTAGTTACTATATGGAAGCCAAGGAAAAACACTTTGGCAATTTGCCGGGAGTGGCGGACCACGCCGACCGGGGCATGGACAACAAGTTCGGTTGGCGGCTCTGGGGCTTTATTGAAGACGCTCAAGGTACCCTGCGCAAACAGCATCACGAAGAACAGTTTTTCTGCATGGGTTGTCACAAAAGTGTCGGCACCTCCATAGACCATACTTTCGCGTTTCCGCGCAAGGTCGCCGGAGCCGACGGCTGGGGTTACATCGACCTGACCACCCAACAGGATACGCCCAGCCTGGGCGAGTACGAAGGGGAATTTCTGCAGTACCTGGAGCGCGTGGGCGGTGGTGATGAGTTCCGGCAGAACGAGGAAATGCTGGAGCGCTGGTTCTACCCGGACGGCCGGGTCAACCGCGAGAAAGTCACCTCGGTACGCAACCTGTATGAGCTGATCACGCCATCGCGCGAACGCGCCCTGGCGCTCAACAAGGCCTACCGGGCCATCGTGGAAGAGCAGAGTTATATTTTTGGCCGGGACGCGACCATAAAACCGGCCACCAATGTCTTCCAGAGCGTCGACCCGAGCACCCCACCCCTGGAGCCCGAACACCGGCATCAGTGGGACATTCGCCTCGCCTGGCCAGACACCTCCACCGACGACTACTGGTCCTGGCAGGAATGATATCGTGATGCTCAGTGATCGACGCATACGCACCTCGCTGATCGCGATCGGGGCGGACCTTTTACTGACCGGCGCCAAGGTGGGGCTGGCGCTGCTCACCGGCAGCGCGGCACTGCTCGCCGACGCCTATCACTCGGGCACCGATCTGGTGGTCTCACTGGTGCTTCTGGTCAGTCTGATCATCCGCTTTCGTCAGGAACGCAAAGGTGCACAGGCGGGACAGAAGGCGCGGATGCTGGAATCGCTGTTGGCCATCGCGGTCGCCCTGTTGATTCTGTACATCCCGGTGGAAATTCTGCTGGAGCTGAACGCCCGAAGCGCCGAGGATGTGCGCTTCCTCTGGGCGGGCATTCTCGGTGTGCTGGTCATTCTCGCCCTGGTGCACTTCATGGCCAGGCTGAAAACCTATGTGGGCCAGGAAACCGATTCACCGGCACTGGAAGCCGATGGCTATCACAGCAAAATCGACCTGTTCACCACCCTCGCCGTGCTCGCCTCTCTGGTGGGACTCCTGGTCGGTATCAATATTGACGAACCGGTCGCCCTGATTATCGCACTGCTGATTGCCGTCGCCGGCATTGAGTTATTGATGTCCGGCATACAGGGCCTTCGCTACCGACAGGAACTGGACCCCATCTCGCTGCTCGAACCAGCGCTGGAGTGGCTGGCCCGACGGTCCTTCAGTCAACCGCTGGCCAAACTCGGGCGAAGGCTCGCGCGGGCGTTGTACCGGTTTCGCTGGCTTCCTCTGGCCGGCTTGTCCGTCGCCTGGCTCTCCACCGGGGTGCACACCATTCCCGCCGGGTACACCGGCATTCACAGCCGCTTCGGGGCGCCGGTGAACATCGGACTGGAGGCGGGTTTACACCTGAGTCTGCCCTGGCCGGTGGATAGCGTTCAACCATTGGCCCATGGAACGGTTCACACCGCTCAGGTCGGCAGCCGTCATACACTACCCGAGAGCGAACGCCGCGGGTCACTGTGGCGGGAGGTCAAGACCCCGCAGGCCCATGAAGACATCACCGACTACCTGGTGACCCAGGACGAAAACCTCATCGATCTGCAGTTCGCATTGCACTACCGCATCAAGAACCCCGCACAGATGGCGCTGCGCACTCACGATCTTCCGGCGCTCATCACCCGCACCACCGAAGCGGCGCTTTGGGAAGAAACCGCGGGCCACCTGTTTTTTGAGCTGTTAAGCCACGGTCAACACGATTTTGCCGAACGGGTTGCCCTCCAGACTCAGACGCAATTACAGGCGCTCGGCGTCGGCATACAGGTTGTGGACGCGCAAGTGCTGGTCGCCCAGCCACCGGCCGTGGCGGTGCGCGCCTACCGCGACCTGCTCAACGCCGAGCAGGAAAAGCGTCAGTACCAGACCCGCGCTGAAGCGCAACAGATTCACGATCGTCTGATGGCCCAGGCCGAACGCACACAACAACAAGCCAGAGTGAGCGCGGACGCCAAGGAACGGATTCTGCAGGCCGAGGGTGCGGTGGAACGCTTCCTGTCGCTGGCCGAGGTGTACCGAGAGCGCAGCAACGCGGTCGGCTTCGAGCAGCAATTGCAACACACCACCGACACACTCAGGGGCCGTCGCCTGTGGTTGACCGACCCGGCCCTGGACACCGACGACATCAGACTTTGGGGGCCCCAGAGTTTACTGGGGACTGACGACAGGAAATAACGCTGTGAAAAAACTGCTCTGGACACTCGCCGCTGTGATTCTGCTGGGCTACCTGGGTATCAGCTCGGCACTGGTGGTCCCGGAAACGCACATGGCCATGGTGACGCAATTCGGGAAACCCACCCGGGCCATTCATCAGGCCGGGTTGGCCTTCAAGTGGCCGGACCCGATCGAAACCGCGGTGTTCTTTGATAAACGCCAACAGCTGCTATCGCTTGAGCCCACAGAGCTGGTCACCCTGGACCGGCGCAACCTGGTGGTCAGTGCCTTTGTGGTCTGGCGTATCGTCGACCCCGGCCAGTTTCTGACCAGCCTGCGCAGCATGGAAACGGCGGAACAGCGGTTGAGCACCCTGGCCAGCTCGGAAATCGGCGCGGCACTGGCAGCCCGGCCGATCACCCAGATTTTTACCCTCAACGAACAGGACTTCCAACTCAACGAAATGTTCGAGCAGATCAGCCGCTCCGCCAACCGCATTGCCGAGCAGGAGTTGGGTATCGAGGTGGTGACCGTACGGCCCAACCGGTTCGGCTTTCCCAAGCAGAATCTGTTGGCCATTTACAAGCGCATGGAGTCCGAGCGCGATCGTATCGCCCGTCAGTATCGCGCCGAGGGACAGGAGCAGGCCGCCACACTGCGCGCGGAAACCGAGCGGGAGGTCCGGCAGATGCGTGCCCAGGCACAACGTGAAGCCCAGGCACTGATCGGACAAAGCGAGGCAGAGGCGGCCCGGCTGTACGCCGAAGCCTATCAGACCAACGCCGAATACTATCGCTTCATCCGTACCCTGGAGGCGTATAACCAGATCCTGGGCGAAGACACCCGATTGGTGCTCTCGGCGGACTCGCCTCTGTTCGATTTACTGTTCAACCCACCGGAGTTCGACCGGCCGTGACCCTGCACGACGACATCCGCCATATTCTCAAACAGGTTCGCCCGCTGCTGATCACCGGCCTGGCGGTACTCTTGCCGGCGCTCTATGTGCTCAGCGGGTTTTACTCGGTCGGCACCGAAGAGCGCGGTGTTATTTTACGTTTTGGACAACTGGTCGATGACCAGGTACTCCCCGGCATGCACTACCACTGGCCCTGGCCAATAGAATCCGTGCACACAGTACCGGCCACGACTCTGAGAACCCTCGAACTGGACTTTTCCGCCTCCGCACCACAAGCGCTGCAACCGGAGTTGACCACCGGCGACGAAGACCTGGTGGACATCGCCCTGTTAGTGCAATACAACATTGGCTCCCCCGGAGAGTACCTTGGCAGCGCCGAAGCACCGGAAGCCCTGCTCGAACAGCTCGCCCGTACCCATACCATTGCCTACATCGGCGCCCACGCCATTGACCCCCTGCTGACCGTTGGCCGCACTCGCCTGCAGAATCAACTGAAACTCGACCTGCAACGCAGCGTTGAGGCCCTTGGGCTCGGACTCAGAGTGACCTCGGTGCAACTGCGCCGACTGGAACCGCCACCCTCGATCAAGGCCGCCTTTGATGACGTAGCCCGAGCACGGTCCGAAAAACAGAAGCTGATCCAGGAGAGCGCCGGGGAGCGCAACACCCAGCTGGCCAGAGCCCGAAGCGATATCAGCGGACTTCGCTCCAATGCCCAGGCGCAGGCCACCGAAAATCTGGAGCGAGCCCGGGGCTACCAGGAGCGTTTCCTCGCCAACTGGCAGGCCCACCAGGACGCCCCGGCACTATCGCGCCAGCGCCTTTATCTGGAACATCTCGAAGCGCGGCTGGGGGAAATGCAGATCATCGTTTTGACCCCCTGATCCCCGCTCCAGCGCTCACCCCCGCCTCCGATCAGCGCCTCCCTTTTTACCCTCATCCATCACTATTGAGAATTGTTATTATTCATGATAGATTTCTTCAACGTTATTGATAGTCACTCTCATTTTTGAGCCGCCACATTCACCCGGAAGGCCAACCATACCTTGAAGGCCGGACATCACGTTGAAGGATAGCTCCATGCTGAAACGCACCACCGCTCTGTCGCTCGCCATTGCAAGTCTGTCAGCCCCCTCGTTTGCCCAGGATCTGGCACTGAACACTCTGCCCAAACTGGAGACCATTCGGATTATCGGCACCCAGGTGGAGGCCCGGGAGGTGTCCGGCTCCAGTGCCGTGGTGGAGCCCCAGCAAATGCAGATCGAAGTGGTCACCGATATCAATCAGGTGCTGAAAACCGTGCCCGGTGTATATGTGCAGGAAGAAGAGGGCTACGGCCTGCGACCCAACATTGGTATTCGCGCCGCCTCTTCCGGACGCAGCAGCAAAGTGACTCTGATGGAAGACGGTATTCTGATGGCGCCGGCGCCCTACTCGAACCCCGCCGCCTATTACTTCCCCACCACCGCTCGCATGTCGGCGGTGGAAGTACTCAAGGGCGCTCCGCTGCTGCGCCACGGCCCACAAACCACCGGCGGCGTGATCAACCTGGTGAGCACCCCCATTCCGCAAAACCGTGCCGGCAAAGTTCAGGCCACGCTGGGCGAACACAATCAGCAGGATACCCACCTCTACTACGGTGAAACCAACGGCAATTTCGGCTGGCTGCTTGAGACCGTGCAGCGCAGCACCGAAGGTTTCAAAGACATCGACCGCAGCAACCGCGACAGTGGTTTTGACATTGCCGACTATGTGGCCAAGGCCCGCTGGACAGGCGACCGCCACGCTCTGGGCATCAAAGCCCAGTACTCCGAAGAGGTGTCCAACGAAACCTACCTGGGGTTGACCGACGAGGACTTCGCGACCGACCCGAACCGCCGCTATGGCCTGTCCAGCATCGACCAGATGAACAACAGTCACAAAGGGTTCAGTGCCAACTACCAGTTCAACGTCAGCGATGCGGTGACCCTGAACGTGCTCGGCTACCACAACGAGTTTGCCCGGGACTGGTTCAAACTGAGTACCAGCCTGGTGGACCTGGCCAATAGCGGCGATGCCGCGGCCCTGGCCATTCTGCACGGCGAGCAGGACGCGGAAGACCTCAGCTACAAGCACAACAACCGGGTGTACGAATCTCAAGGTATTGAAGTCAACTCGCGTATAGCGTTGAACGACCACCAGATTGAAGTCGGCCTGCGCCAGCACGAAGACGAAATGGACCGCTTCCAACCCGTGGAGATTTACGATCAGATCAACGGCAGTCTGGTCTTCGACCGCCTGGTTGAGCCCACCGGCGGCGACAACCGTCTGGAAGGTGCCGAGGCATTGTCGCTCTGGGTGACCGACGCCTGGACCCTGACCGAAGCGCTGAAGCTGGACCTGGCCCTGCGCTATGAAGACGTGGACAGCTACCGCAACCAGTTCAGCACCCCCGAACGCTCCGACGAGCCGAGCTACCGCAGTAACAGCTCCCGGGAGTGGTTGCCGGGCGTCTCTCTGACCTACGATCTGACCGATCAATGGCAGGTGCTGGCAGGTGTTCACAAGGGCTTCTCGCCTTTGGGGGGCGGCGCTACCGAACAGCAGGAGCCGGAAACCAGCACCAATGTTGAAGCGGGGATGCGCTTCGGGCAGGATCAGTTGTTCGCCGAAGTGATCGGCTTCTACAGCGACTTTTCCAATCAGACCGAAAACTGCTCTATGGCGACGCCCTGCAGTAACGGCGCCGAGTCGGGCACCTTTACAACCGGGAGAGCGGTGGTCGCCGGCCTGGAGTTCCAGTTGAGCAACACTTACGAGTGGGGCCGCTTCTCCGTGCCCATGCATCTGACCTACACCTACACCAGCGCTGAGGTGACCGAGGATAACGCTGTCAGCGGCGCGCGGGACGGTGACGAACTGGCCAGCATCCCGGAAAACCTGCTCAGCCTGAGAGTTGAGCTGGACAACAACCATGGTTGGCGCAACTACGCCGTGGCCAAGCTCATGGACGAGACCTGTGTCTCCCTGGGCTGCAACCGTTCCGGAAACGAGCAGGACCGCACCGATTCACTCTTTGTGGTCGATGTGGTATCGCGCTACGACCTGAACGACGACGCGGCGGTGTACCTGAAGGTAGAAAACCTGTTTGACGAACAGGTAATCATTGCCCGTAGCCCGTTGGGCCCTCGACCCAACAAGCCTCAGACCGCTTCAGTGGGTATCGAATACACCTTCTGACCGCCGACCGTCTCGGCACGCCCCCACAGCCCCGGTAACGGGGCTTTTTTGTGCCCGGAAGGTCAACGTCGAAGAACTTGACAAGCATCACAATCCGCATCTCGGAACATTTCAACGCCATTCATAACCAATTGTTTTATATAGTTTTTTAATTTCTGGCGCGTTTTCTGCTTAGACAAGCATGTCATTCACCCGCCTGAGGGATAGGTCAATCAGACGGGGCAGCCTCAACCTACAAGTGCACAGGAACTGCTATGAAAATGATCCATTTAATGCGTCTGGCAATGGCCGCCGGTCTACTGACAATCGCGTCAGTGGCCTCTCAGGCGGCATCCATTACTCTCAAGTACGACAACAATCTGGCTGCGGAAAGCGCCCCGACGGGTCGTATCTACTCGTCTTATGGCAGCCCCAATGTCTATGCCGGTGAATTCGACTTTTCCACCAGCAATAACACCAGCGGCATTGCCGAGTGGGATAACGGACTGAGTGCTTTCTGTGTCGAAATCGGTACGACTCTGAAAACCACGGCGACCCAGTACACGGTGAACAGCGGTATCAACCTGTTGGACTTTGGTACGGCGGGGCTGCACATCGATCGTCTGTTCTCCAACTTTTACGATGATGCCCAGACCAGTAAGTACAATAGCGCCGCCTTTCAACTGGCACTGTGGGAGATCATCAACGAGTGGCCGAGCAGTGCTTACAGCATGACCAGCAACGCCTTCAAGTCCGATTACTTCTCTGGCGCCCGCAACATTGCCCAGAGTTGGCTGAACTCTCTCAACGACACCAATCTGGACACAGGCAAATACGATTTCCACCTGCTGGTCGCGGATAACTCACAGAACCTGCTGACAGTGACCACGGCCAGTGTGCCTGAGCCAGCGTCGTTGCTGCTGCTGATGACCGGTCTGTTTGCGTTGTTCCGGGCCCGTCGTCGGGTACGTTGACACGCTGTCGGCACCACTCCGGGGCTGGATAACCCCATAAAAAAACCGGCCAGGGACAGGGCCGGTTTTTTTATGGATCGGGTTTTGTCGACTGTCAGTCCGTCTTTCCCAGTGTTTCCAGAGTACCCGCCATGTCCAGATACGCTTTGCCGCTGGCACTGACGGTATCCTGATTGAATGATTCAGAGGCCAGGTGCACATCCTCCAGCACCACCGCCAACACGTTCATCTCGCGCCGCAGGGTGGCCACCGCATTTTCAATGGTGTAGCTCAGCTCATGAATATCCGCCATATCCTGATTGCTCACCTCGCCGGACAGCAACTCGCGCAGACGGGCGTTGCCCTCGGTAAAGTTTTTGACGGCGTCTTCCAGCGTCTCTGAAGGCTTGCCCGCATAGTGGTCAACCGGGTCATCGGCCAGAGCCGGCCAGGATAGAAGGCCACACAGTGGCAGTAACAGCAGGGCTCGGGTCAGTGTCATTGGCAACTCCTCGTTGTATTACCGGATGGGCCTCAATCGCCCAATATAAATGAGAATTGTTTCCATATAATCCCACGATTCTTCCCGCCCCACAAGTCCTCCTTAAAGGGTATCCAGTCGAGCGAGATAGGCATCGGCCGTCGCCAATATGGCCTTGCGCTGCGCCGGGTCTTGACGGTCCCAGTTGGCGTACACCAGTTTCATTCGCGGGTTGTTCCCCAACCGCCCTCTCTGGCGATCCAGAAAGTGCCAGTACAGACTATTGAACGGACAACTCCCCTCACCGGTTTTGGCTTTGACGTCGTAGGCGCAGCCTCCACAGTAATGGCTCATCTTGTTGATGTACTGACCCGAGGCCGCGTAGGGCTTGCTCCCCATCAGCCCCCCATCGGCGTATTGGCTCATGCCCCGGGTATTGGGCAATTCCACCCATTCAATGGCATCGATGTAGATGCCCAGATACCAGTCGTCCAACGCATCCGGATGAATGCCAGCCAACAGCGCGAAATTTCCGGTCACCATTAGCCGCTGAATATGGTGGGCATAGGCGTATTCCAGGGATTGGCCGATGGCGTGCGCCATGCAGGCCATACCGGTCTCCCCGGTCCAGTAGTACTCCGGCAAGGGTCGCTGCGCTGACAGGTGGTTGCGCTGGCGATAGTCGGGCATGTAATGCCAGTACAGGGCCCGCACATATTCCCGCCAACCGAGTATCTGCCGGATGAAACCCTCTACCTGGGCCAGACTGATCTTCTGCCGGTTCGCCTGCCAATGCGACTCGGCGGCACGAATCACCTCCAGGGGGTGGAGCATTTTGGTATTCAGGCTGAAGGACAGGCGGCTGTGATACAGACTCCATCCATCAGGGGTCATGGCATCCTGATAGCGTCCGAAGGCGGGCAACAGATGGTCGAGAAAGTACTGCAGAAGGGCCCGGCTCTGAGCCCGACTCACCGGCCAGAGTAACGCGGTGGGGTCCGCCACCCCCAGCGTCTTGACTTGATGGCGGTTCAGCATCTGATCGATGTCGCTGACATCCGTCGCAAACATCAACGGCGCCGGCAAGGTCGCATCGCGGGGCAGACGGGCACGGTTGTCGGCATCGAAGTTCCACTGCTCTCCCAGCGGCTTCCCGTCCTGGTCGAGCAGAACCCGGTACTCGAGACGCAGGGCGCGATAAAAGTATTCCATGCGATGGGTGGAGTAGTTTTCCCAGGCATCCCGGGGGGTCAGAAAGTGTTCGGTGTCGGCAACCGACACGGCGATATCCAGCGTGCGGCAGAAGTCGGCCAACTGCTGATCAAGGCGGTATTCATCCGGTCGCTGATAGGCGAATGTGTCGGCCGACGCCTGCTCCAGCACCCGCTCCAGCAGATCGGGCAAATCGGCGTAAGCCGCACTTTCATCCAGCGTGAAGTAACGCACCCGATGCCCTGCCTGTTCCAGCGCGGCGGCGAAGCCACGCATGGCCGCAAAAAAGGCGAGCAGCTTCTGGCGATGGTGAACCACATAGGTGGCTTCCTGTGGCAGCTCGGCCATGACGAACAGCACCTCGTCGTCCGGCGACTGAAACCAGGAGTGGGAGGCGTTGAGTTGATCTCCGAGAATCAGCTTGACCTGAGCAGCCATAGGGGGTTCCAACCTTTCCTGTAACAAGTCGGGTTAAGAACGCATACGGAGTGGATCCGGATCACCGCACGACGTTGGCCCGCCGCTCAATACCGTAGTGCTCGGCCAGATAGGCGAATACCTCCTCGGGGCCACCGCGGACCACGATCCGGTCGGATTTTTTGCTCAGTTGATAGCGGTACATCGGGTCGTAGTAATCCTCCAGTAACCGGCGAATCCAGACCCGATGCAGCTCGGCATCGCCCCGGCGATGGGCACTCAGGGATTGCTCCAGCAGTTGCGCCATTTCCTCGTAGCGCACGCCGCCGAGGCGCTTGCGAATGCGTCCGAGGGAGACGCGCAGGTCTTCCGCAAAGCGCTCAAACCCCACGTCATCCCCCTGATCCTCCCGCCACTCGGCGAGCTTCCGCAGAATATAGTTGGTATAGGTGTGCTCGACCCGATCCTCCAGCGACACCTCAAGCAACGCCAGTGGAGCGCGTTCCATCGCTTCTTTGAGCGGCATGGGTAACACGCAGCGGCCAATCAAGTGGCTTTCATCCTCCACCAGTACTGGCACCTCCGGCGCCCGGTGGTGACAACGCAGCAAGTCAATCGCCACAGCGTTTTCAAAATCGATCTGGCTGGGTTGTCCCCCCACCCGGCGCCCGAACGCACTGCCACGGTGATTGGCTCGACCTTCCAGATCGACACTCTGGCTCAGTTGCACGAGCAGGTCGGTTTTGGCCACACCCGTGCGCCCCGCCAATACGACCAATGGATGGGTACGACAGAGCTGCTCCATACGGTCGATCAGAAACCAGCGCAACGCCTTGTAGCCGCCGGTGACCCGCGGGTAGTCGCAACCGGCCTCGCGCAACCACCGCTGACAGATTTGCGAGCGCAAGCCGCCACGAAAACAGTAAAGCACACCGTCGGGGTGTTGGCGGGCGAAATCCAGCCAGGCCTGCACCCGCTGTGCCTTGATATCGCCCTGAACCAGTTGATGACCCAGCTCAATGGCGGACTCCTGCCCCTGTTCTTTGTAACAGGTGCCCACTCGCGCCCGCTCGTCATCGAGCATCAGCGGCAAATTCACCGCACCGGGAAACGCCCCTTTGGCAAACTCGACCGGGGCACGCGTATCGATCATCGGCGTGTCCGAAAGGAAAAGTCCTAGGTAGTCATCGATATCCTGGGGGCGATCGGCCATGAGGGCTCCGCTGTGTGAGACAACAATCAGTCGCGGAGATTATACGGGCTCTTGCCGGCAGTGACTATGCGCGACAGCGGCCGCTAAGCCGAGCGAAAGCGCTCGCTATCGAGTTCGTGCCGCTTCATGATTTTATGGAAATCCGAGCGGTTCCGCCCTGCCAGGCGCGCGGCTTCAGTGATGTTGCCCCCGGTCATCCGCAAAATGCGGACCACGTAGTCGCGCTCAAACTGCCGCTTGGCCTCCTTCAAGGGTACCAACGCTGGTGATTCCTGCTCGGGCAGTACCTCCGCAATCATGGGCTCCGGTATCAGAGGCGACGGCGATAGCGCCACTAGCTGCTCGATGACATTGCGCAACTGACGGATATTACCCGGCCAATCGAACTGCAATAACATCCGCTGCCCCCCGGGGGACAATTGGCGGACCGTGTCGCCGGTACGTCTGGCAATATCTTCCAGGAATGAACGGGCCAACAGGGGAATATCTTCCTTGCGCTCGCGCAGAGGCGGGAGTGCCAGTTGAGCGACGTTCAGGCGATAGAACAGATCTTCCCGGAAGCCTTGCTCGGCAATGGCCTGCTCCAGGTCCCGGTGGGTCGCAGAGATGATCCGGACATCGATGGGTTGATCCGCCGATGATCCCAGAGGCCGGATCTTGCGCTCCTGAAGCACCCGCAGCAGCTTGACTTGCAGATTGAGCGGCATATCGCCAATTTCGTCCAGGAACAGGGTGCCACCATCGGCGGCCAGAAACAGACCATCCCGGTTATGAGTCGCACCGGTAAATGCCCCTTTGACGTGACCAAACAGCTCGGACTCCAGCAGCTCGGCGGGTATGGCGCCGCAATTGACGGCGATAAAAGGCTGCTCCGACCGGGCGCTGGCGTTGTGGACCGCCTGCGCCAGCAGCTCCTTGCCAGTGCCGCTCTCGCCGCCAATCAGCACATTGATGTCGCTACGCGCCAATCGGCGTGCCTGCTCAAGCCGCTTGAACATGAGCTCGCTGCGGGTCACGATGGCATCGGACCATCCGGCCTTGGGCGTTGCCCCCAAACCTCCCAGCTCCATCGCCTGATCCAGCACTTGTCGCAGCTCCCGATTATCAATGGGCTTGGTCAGAAACGAGAATAACCCCTGCTGAGTCGCCTCCACGGCTTCGCGAATCGAACCGTGTGCCGTCAGCATGATAACCGGCACATTAGGCCAACTCTTCTGAATGTGAGTAAATAACGCCATGCCATCCATCGGTTCCATGCGCAAGTCCGTAACCACGGCGGCAGCCTGTTCACGATCAAGACTGGCCAATGCTTCTTCCCCTGAACTCGCCGTCATTACCCGGTACCCCGAGGCATTCAGTCGCATACTGAGCAACTGAAGAATATCGGGATCATCATCCACCAATAAGATCAGCGGCTGCTCCGCAGCCGCAGTTCGGGCTTCGTTCATCGCAACGCCCCCTCGTCAGTAGGCTGGCCCATCTCCGCTTCGATGGCTCGAATTCCGTCTATCATATCGTCCAGCTTTTTCTGGGTATTTCTCAGCCGCCGCTCGAGCAGCGCATAAGATTTCGCCTCCGCCGCCAACAATTCCAGGAATGCGGGAAAACCCGGTGGCGGTCGTTCGATATTCCTGGCGGCAACGAGCGAGTTGGCCAACAGACCGGGCGTCTGATCCGGCTCACAGGTCGCCAGCATCAACGCGCCCAACACAGCCTCATCGGACGTCATTTCGCGATAGGCGCTGAGCAGGCGGTCACGCTCTTCCGCCGATAACTGACACGCCTGATGTCGAAAGGTCACCAGGGACTCAAGGTTGTGAAACGTGGCGTGCCGGCTTACCTCATGCGCTGGTCCCCCCACAGAAGAGGGCGTCGGCGGACTCGCCGCGGAATCGGCCGGCCGGTCATTCCAGGCGACACATCCACTGAACAGTAACGACAAGCACACTACACGCAATCTCATGATGTCGACGCCTCGTTGGATGGTTCTATTGGCCGCATAGCCGACACCGGGTAGCGGAGCAGAAAACAACTGCCCTCACCCGGAGTGGAGGTCAACTCGATGGTACCGCCGAGACGAGCCACGGACTCCTTGACGATGGCCAGCCCCACCCCACTGCCATGTACCGAGCCGTGCCGACGAACACGCCCCTGCACAAAAGGCTGGAATATCTTGTCTTGATCTTCCGGCTGAATGCCGGGTCCCTGATCAGCGACGGATAACCAGGCGCCGTTCTGATCAATACCCCACCGTACCCGGACGACACCGCCATCGGAGGAGTAGTGGTAGGCATTGGAGAGAAGATTGGTCAATATCATTTCCAGTAAGTGAATGTCGCCTTTCAGACTCCCGGGGGTTCCCTGGCAATCCCAACTCACGCGGTGACGCAGGTTCTGTTGGTCAAGGCGCTTGGTAATACGGGCACAGAGCGGCTCCATCGCCACGGCCCGATCCTCTACCGTGACATTGTGGGTTATGACGTTGTAGTTCAACAACTGTTGAATAAGTTCCTGCAGGTTTTGTGAATTCTCAAGCAGAATTCGTAAAACGTTCTGTTGACGAGCGTTGATCGGACCCGGCACCTCATCCTGCAATAACGACCCCGCTTCAACGATCGCTGACAACGGCGTTTTAAGCTCGTGGGACACGTGGCGCAAAAATATCTGTTTTTGCTGCTCGGCGGTCAGTAGTTGACCTCGCAACCATTCCAGGCGTTCACCCAATGCCTGCAAGTCCCGGGGACCGGCCACTCGAATGGGAGTTTCCCAATCGCGATGCCCGAGATTACGGATGGCCGAAGACAGGCGACGCAAAGGGCGGATCATCTGCCAAAAACCCAGCGCCATCAATGTCAGTGTCACCGGCAGGCTGATCATACCCAACAGTGACAGCCGCCACAGAATCTGTTGAAGCGCCATTTCACTTCGATCGCTGAGCACTTCAACATAAGCGTTGACGCTGTCATCCAGTGCCGAACGCCGTTGCGACAGAACGGCGAGCTGCTCCGTAAAGTCTTCGTCCCGCCACGACTCCACGGCCTCATCACTCAGAGTGCGCAATGTATTTTCCAGAGACACAATTGCCTCGTAAACGCCCCCCTGTTGCGGTTTGGCAACAAGTTCAGTGCGCCCCGACGTACCGTCCCGGAGCCACTGTGTGAGCAGGTCCAGCTCGTTCAGAATCGATTCACGTTTTTGTTGATAAGGCTCCAGAAAAGCCGCGTCCCGCAACAGACGGTACTGCCGGGCAAAACGCTCAAGATCACGCACCTCGGCATTCAACGCCGACTGCCGACTGGCCAGCGCATCCGAGTGATCAACCAGCACGCGCTGGGTGTGCATTTGCTGATAGAACGACCAGGAGGCGTAGGCCACCAACGCCAACATGGGTACCAATGTCACCACGGCAATCAATAGCCACTGTTGGGACAGTGATAAACCTCTCCGGTGGGGCATGAATGAACTCCTCATAGAGATCGCGGCCATTCAAACCGTTTTAATCGCGAGCGCTGTTGCCAATAGGAAACACTCCTGCCTCCTGATCATAACGGGCTTCACACCCTACAAACCAAAACTCCGTCGCATTTTTGCGACACTCTTTCTTCGAAAAACCCGGACAGACTTCCGTCTGATTCTCTAACTGATTGAAAACCAATATTTTTTCAAGGGTGGCACGACCTTGGCAGTAGCCCCGACACCGTTGCCTGAAACGCTTCGGGACCGGCGCGTCAAATGCTGGTAACACACACCAACAGGAACGATGAGGTGAATTATGAAAATTGTATCTGTGATTGCAACCACTGCGCTGCTGTCTTTGGGAACCTTGACCGCTGTTGCTCAGGATGACACCGGAACTCAGGGAAGTGGCGGCGACTCCGCTTTCTCTGTGATCGACCAGAATGGCGACGGCAGCATCGACAAGGACGAGGCCAAAAACAGCGGCATCAGTGACCGCCGTTTTGACGCCATGGACAGCAACGGAGATGGCGAGGTAACGCAATCCGAGTACGAAGGACAGGGAAGCGGAAGTGGCTGGCAGTAATCGCCATGCCGGACCGGAACGACCCTGTGTCGTTCCGGTCATTCTACCGGAATTTCCGAACCTATAGGGAGCCCCCGATGACACAGCCAATCCGTTTGGGATGTTACCGCTACTGGATGATCGGAATCAGCCTCACAGCGGCAACCATGACGCTGCTGAGTCAACCGGCCATCAGTGAAGAACAACGGCCTGACATCGATTCTGCCCTCGAAACTCGTCTGGCAGATCAGCGACAGCGGGGTCAAATCGAAGGCGCCTATCTGTTTCACCCGTCTCTGGATCCGGCCACGATTCAGGTTGAGGTTCGGGAGAGCCGCGCCACACTCGGTGGCGAAGTGGAGTCTCACGTGCAACGGGATCTTGCACAGGAACTTGCGATGAGCATTGATGGAATCGACACGGTGAGCAACCAGCTTCAAGTGAACCCCCGCTTGCGAGAGGACCACCACTCATCGCCGGCCTGGAGCGAGCATCAGTCTGACAGCGCGCTTCTGGCCAAGGTTAAAACCCGGCTGTTGGCCAACATCAACCTCCCCGGTGCCCGTATCAATGTCGAAACACGGCAGGGACACGTCACTCTGAGCGGGGAGGTTGATCATCGGGACCAGCGGGAGCTGGCCTACTACACGGCTTTGAACACGCAGGGCGTGCGCTCGGTCGAGAGCAACCTGGGCGTGGCGCCGACGAAAAAATGAATTCCGGGCTCACCGGACCGTTTCAACGCTCACTGACATGTTTTGTCAATCACAACCAAAGAGGAATGATCCTATGAAACAGTCAATCATTTACGGTATCGCAGGCGCGCTGGCGCTCACTTCCGGCGCTGCACTGGCCCAGAACAGCGTATCCCAGAACGATAACGCCGCCCACGTGTATGTCGGCGGCAGCTACGGCGGCTTCAAGGCGCGCGGTGGGGAATTTGATGACGACAAGGACTTTTTTGAACTGAGCTTCGGCGGCTTTTTTAATCCCTATGTCGGCCTTGAGGCCAGCGCCACCTACTTCGGTGAGTACGGGAACAGGCTCGCTACCGCAGACGCCGAAGGCTACGGCATGGCCGTTATCGGTCGGCTGCCGCTATCCGATAGCTGGGGGCTCTATGCCAAAGGCGGTCAGTTCTTCTGGGAGGCGGACATTGACACTCCCGTGGGCTCCGGCGATACCGACGGCGATGACCCCTTTTACGCGGCGGGCATGGATTTCCGCCTGGCGCAGAACCTGAATATGATCGTAGAGTACAGTCGCTACGAAATCGATACGCACCTTGAGGAGTTACCGAACGTCGAGGACACCGACCTCGACACCGTCAAGGTCGGTCTGCGCCTGCGCTTCTGATTACTTCACGCCACCCGACGTGCGTTTGCACAGTTTGCCGGCCTCACCCCAGGGCCGGCTTTTTTATGCTCGCAATCAGAGCGTGAAACAGATGTCGCTGTGAACGGCGATATAACAGAAACTCCGGATGCCATTGAACGCCCAACAGAAAACCGTAGGATGGGTCCTCGACCGCCTGCACGATGCCATCGTGGTCGCGCCCGGATACGTGCAGCCCTCGCCCCAACCGATCAATGGCCTGGTTGTGTAAGCTGTTGATTCGCTGGGAGTGCTTTCCCAGCAAGTTCAGCAGAAGCGTTTCCGGCACGACCTCCAGGGTTTTCAGAGGTAGAATGGTACGACGATGAGAGGTTTTACGCCGGTGCAGACGAAGATCCTGAACCAGCGTACCGCCGAGACACACGTTCAATAGCTGCGCACCGCGGCAGATTCCAAGTAGTGGGCGGTGTTCCGCCAACGCCTTGTGAATGACCCGCTTTTCCAGCTCATCGCGATCGGGATCATACTTGGGGTGAACCTCCGGCTCAGCACCATACAGAACCGGTTGCACGTCGTGTCCGCCGGTCACCACCACCGCCTCAAAATCCGGCAGGGCGTCGATGTCGCTGGGGCGGACCTGTATCGGTCGGGCACCATACAGGCGCAGCACTTGAGCGACCAGAAACCGGGGGCCAAATGCGCCTCGTTCCGGCCCGGTCACCGCCACTAGCGGAGCAGCCATCGGTCCTCCAACTGCTTGACCCAGTCGCCGAACCAGCGATCCAGAGGGTCGGTCAGAAACTCATGATAGGCCCGACAACAATCCGCCAGGCGTGGCGCATCGCCCGCTAGCGCTTCCACTTCCAGCCAGTCATCCCACGCCAGTGCCAGCGTCCAACCCGGTCGATGGATTTCACAGTCCGGCAGGCGGTAGTGAAACGCCGGGCGCGACTTGATCAAAGGATCATCCAACTGCTGTCGCACTCGAGGTTCATCCAGATGAGCAAACAGCGGCAACATGTCCAACGCGCGGTTTCGCGTGAGGTTGTGCGCCAGATAATCATCGATCAACTGATTTTGATCAGGCCAATAGTCCGCTCTGGCCAACAAGCGTCGATAATCTGTGGGATAGGGGTCAATATAGTGGGTGACCTGACGGGACAGGTTGATATCCGCCCGAACATACAGCCAGTCGTACAGACAGGAAAACGCTTTAAGATAAGCGGTTATCGTCCCGGTTTTTTCGTCGGGCACCTCCGGGTTCAGCTGCATTCCGAAGGCATTGATCAGACGATCCGAAGTTCCCTTGGCACCAGCAGCACGCAGACGCCGGATGATTTCTTCCACCTGATTGAGCCGAGTCATGGGCAATGGCGGACTGACGAGTTCCATTGGCACCAATGAATCCGCCAGCCACTTGAGCACCTCTTCGGCGGAGTCCCCAAGTTCACCGGAAAAGGTACCTTTTTCACGCTCCTCGCGTCCGAGCTCCTTGAGCAGACGAAAATCCAATTCAACACCCCAATCGCCGGCCGGGTCCCCTCTGAGCACCCGCTCATAGCGTCCCCTTGGCTCGACGTTCAGATCCAGATAGTCCGCCACCAGCTCGCTGAGCTGATCCAGCGTCAGGCCATTCATTTCCAGTTCAACGCCGATACGACGGGGCTCGCCCCGGGCATTTTCGGTTCTGGTGGGTAATCGTAGCGCCATTAAGGCCCCCTATCTCTAAACGTCAGTGGCCAGTGTAATGGGTAACTCGGACAAAATAATAGCTTACATAAAAAAAGCGCCACCCCAGAGGGTGGCGCCCATCCGCTTCAACCCGGCTCACCTCACGGCGAGCCATCCGGGGTCAGTAGCTGTAACGCAGGCCGAGGTAAACCTCACGGCCGGTGGTGTTGTACTCTCGCACCAGGTTCATATCCCCCAGCGGACCGGTGGTGTACAACCGCTCGGTCTCGTTGGTCATGTTGATGCCTTCCAGCGTCACCTTCAGATCATCGGTGATGTTGTAGAACGCCGACATGTCCAGACGGGTCGGGCCGGTGGTCGCTTCCTGGGCGTTGCCGTTGCTGCCATTGGGGCTGGTGATGTAATCATCCCGCCCGTTGATGGAACCACGGATGCCGTAGCGATCGGTTTCGTAGTACAGCGTGAAGTTGTAGCTGTCCTCCGACAGACCCGGCAGAGTGCTCACCACCGAACCGAAATTCGCCTCGGAGCTCACATAGGTGTAGTTGGCAATCATACCCAGGTTGTCGAACGGCGCCGGCAGGAAGGTAAACGGCTGCTGGTACGCGATCTCCACCCCATCGAGCTGGGCACCATCGCCATTGACCGGCTGGGAGGTAAACCAGGCCGAACCGTTGATGTCCACGGCGTTGGGCTCAAACAGCGGAGAGTCCGGATCGTAGGCCGGGTAGTTGGATACGATCTGGCGCAGCTCCGGACTGAGCGGTCCTTCCACTTCGTCACCGCTGATGAAGCTTTCGATGTCTTTGTGGAACAGGGTCACCGCCAGCAGCGCTTCGCTGTCGAAATACCACTCCAGCCCCAGATCCACGGCGCTGGCGCGCATCGGATCCAGGTCCGGGTTACCCCGGCTGATGTTGCCGTTGATCGGGGTCACACCGGTCACGGTGGGGGACAGGCTGCCCAGCCCCGGACGGGTGATGTTGCGGGAGATGTTGGCGCGCAGCAGCAGGTCTTCTTCAATTTCCCACACGATGTTGGTCGACGGAAGTACGTCGGTGTAGGCATTGTCCTCGGACAGCAGGATCGCCTCGCCGGTGACCGGGTCTTCGGTGGCACCGCTGGAGGTCATGAAGGTCCGGGCGATCCGCAGGCCGGTGTTCACCCGCAACGGGCGGTCAAACACGCGGGTTTCAAAGTCCACTTCACCGTACAGGCCCATGGTCTCTTCCTGCACGTTCCAGGAGGAGGCGTCCACCGGTACCGGGGTAAACTGACCCGCGCCGTAGGCTTCAATGGTGTTGTCGAAGTGGGCGATCAGGAAGTCGCGCGGAAAGCCGCCGGGCGCATCCAGGCCGCTGGCAAAGTCATCAATGCCGATGCCGGTCAGCGAGGTGGCCAGATCCGGGGTCACTTCATCCGGCGCGTCGATGGTGCCTTCGGTCGGGTTGTAGCGCAGTGAGTCCACTTCCCGGTCGTTGTAGATAAAGCCGGTTTTGAACACGGCACCGCCCTGCTCGGTTTCCAGATCCAGACGGAAGGTGGTGTTGTCACGGTCCACCACGTCTTTGCGCAGCGTCGGGCCGGAGAAGAAGTAGTTCGATGGCTCCAGGATGTCGAACCCGTAGCTCATCTCGGCGATGTTGGAGTCCGCGCCGAAGTCAAAGGTGAAGTCGTGACCTTCCGAGGCGGTCAGGTTGAAACGGTACTGTTCTTCATCGTGCTCGGAGTTGGCGTTACCCAGCATGAAGCTCAGCACGGTGCGATCGCTCAGATCGTACTTACCGGAGAACACGGTCTGCAGGAACGTGGTTTCCGAGAACTGGCCACGGCTTTCCGAACGCGGGGTCACGTTCTGGAAGGTACCGGCGACGATCTGACGGCCGGCGGCATCCAGGGTCACACTGGTGGGTGTGATTTCATCGAAGGTGTTCCGGAACTGGGCGAAGTAGTTGTAGGACTCACGGTCATTGGACAGCTCGGAGCCGACAATGTCCAGACCCAGTTCCAGGCGATCAGTGGGGCGGAACTGGAAGGCGGCGGTCACCCCGGTGCGGTCCTGGGTGTTGCCGAAGTAGTCCATCCGCGGCAGACGCGGGGTCCACATGTAGTCGAGTGGATCGTCACCCTGAGTGTATTCGGGGTGGTTGGTGTCCGGGTCGGGTGTGCCGTTGATGGTGGTACCGCTGGTGTCCGCCCAGCTCTGACCGTTGGCAAACGGCGAGGTATAGCGCACGGTGCCGAAACCTTCCTGACGCACGGTACGGGTGGAATGGGCCACCGAGAACAGCACCCCGACAGTGTCGTCCATAAAGGTGTTGCTCACCAGCGCGGCGAAGCGCGGGTCGGACTCACTGGCGACGTTATCCACGGTGAACTGGCCGCTGACGCTGGCGTTCAGGCCGGGGTTATCAAACGGCTTGGCGGTAAACAGCTCCACGGTACTGGCCAGACCGCCCTCTTCCACCGACGCCTTGGGCGACTTGTGAATATCGATGCGGTTGAACAGTTCGGAGGCAAAGATGTTGAAGTCCATGGAGCGGCCGCGGTTGACGCCGCCGGAGGAGTCCAGGCCGCCGGCACTGCCGGGCACTTCCATACCGTTCAGGGTACTGCGGGTGAAGTCCGGGCTCAGGCCGCGCACGGTGATGCTGCGCCCTTCACCGCCTTCGCGGGTGATGGCCACACCGGGGACCCGTTGCAGGGACTCGGCCAGGTTCAGGTCGGGCATTTTACCCATGTCTTCGGCGACAATGGTTTCGACGTTGTTGGCGGAATCGCGCTTGATGTCCAGCGCGCGTTCCAGACTCTGGCGGAAGCCGGTGACAACCACTTCTTCCAGGGCGCCCGCGCCTTCGTCTTGGGCGTGGGCGGAAACTGACACACCTGAAACAGCCAGTGCCAGAGCAGTCATGGATGTGTTGGCCAGAAATTGCTTACTAAACTTGTAGTTGAATAGGGACATGATGCCTCCTGGTTTATTATGTAGACTGATGTCTTTGACTCTCACTACTGGAACACCCTGGCCTGCAAGAATGCACAAGCCAGATGCGACTCTAACGTACAGCCACAGCAACTCCCTTCGGGGAAATCACCAAAGTGAAAACGGAAAGCCCGCACCAACACTGGCACTCGACTTACCTGAGGTATCGTTACAAAGGAATTGCTAACGCAGGTCTTGAAAGCGGGGCAACCGAGCCCGACTGTCTGACGACAGCAGGAAACCCGACTGGAAGAACGTCGTTTGAATGGTTCATTTCTCCCTATCCTCTCTCACTTTATCATTTGGCTGATCGCCTTTTTACATCGAACGTGATGGGCGTCGTCAGACGACGGACAACCGATCGTGCTTAAGGCTTATATTAGATTCCAGCGGCCTAATAGTTGCACAGCTTTGGGGATATCTCAAGGTTTAACCACACATTAATTCGGCCCGCGGGCGCAAATCTTTTACAATGGCACATTATCCAGCCTACCACCGCACGACAGGAGCTCTGAATGACTCTGACGCCCGCTTACCGGCAACGCTTTGGCGCCCTGGCACGGCTTTATGGCGAGCCTGCTCTGGAGCATCTGGCCGATGCCCATTTTGCCGTGGTCGGCCTGGGCGGCGTGGGCAGTTGGGCGGCCGAGGCACTGGCCCGCACCGGTATCGGGACGCTCACCCTGATTGAGCTCGACGGTGTGTGTGTCACCAATACCAACCGACAGTTGCACGCCCTGGAGGGTTATATCGGCGCCTCAAAAAACCAGGTGGTGAGTGATCGCCTCAAAGCCATCAACCCCGAGCTGACGGTTCACAGCGAGGAAGCGTTTTTGACCAGTGACAATATTGAGCAGTTGATCAATCGTGAACACGACGTCGTGATTGATGCCATCGATTCCGCCCATATCAAGGCACACCTGGTGGCCTATATCAGCCGGCTCAAGGGCCGCTTGGTCACCGTGGGCTCGTCAGGCGGCAAGCGCGACCCCAAACAGATTGTCTGTTCCGACCTGGCGCAAACCACCTACGACCCGATGCTGCGTAAGGTACGCAACCTGCTCTACCGTCATTACGGATTTCGCAAGGACGCCAAACGACGCTTTCGGGTGGATGCCATCTACTCCAATGAGCAAATGCATTTCCCGCAACTGGACGGCAGCGTGTGTGTGGGCGATAAAGGTAATCGGGATCCCGATAGTGGGGTCAAGCTCGACTGCGGGGGCGGATTGGGCTCGGTCGTGATGGTCACGGGCAGCTTCGGGTTCGCGGCCGCCAGTCAGGCCGTGGAGCGGTACCTGCAGGACCGGGGCTGTTGAGCAAACGTGCTCACATCCATCTGAAACACCGTTCAGATTCTGAAGAGCTGACGGGTATTGTCTGTGGTCTGACGAGCCACCTGCTCCACCGGACACCCCCGCAACCCGGCCAACGTTTGGGCGATGACCGGTAAAAATTCCGGGCTGTTGCGCTCGCCCTGCCGTCCGGATACCGGCATGTCCGGCGCGTCGGTTTCCAGCAGCAATGCTTCCAAGGGCACCCGGCTGACCGCAGCCCGGGTTTTGCGGGCTCGCTCGTACGTGATAACACCGCCGACACCCAACCGAAAACCCATTTGCCAATAGGTTTGCGCAATGTCGGCACTACCGCTGAAAGCATGAACCACACCGCCTCTGGAAAAACGGTGGCGCTTGAGTTGTCGAATCAGCTCATTATGCGCTTTGACGCAGTGAAGAATGATCGGCTTGTCGCACGCCCGGGCCATCTCCAGATGAACCTCGAGCAATGCCTCCTGCTCGCTCATGGGTGTATCAATATGCTTATCCAGGCCGCACTCTCCCACTGCCACGCAGCGCGGGTGAGCCAGAAAGTCCCGACACGCTGATTCCCAGCCTTCACCGGCCCTGTCCAACCACCAGGGATGCATGCCGGCGGCAAAGTACCAATCGAGGTGAGGCGATTCGCACAAAGACCGGGCCCGTACCCATTGGTCCGGA
The DNA here is from genome assembly GCF_026153455.1 of Marinimicrobium sp. C6131. Taxonomy (NCBI): domain Bacteria; kingdom Pseudomonadati; phylum Pseudomonadota; class Gammaproteobacteria; order Cellvibrionales; family Cellvibrionaceae; genus Marinimicrobium; species Marinimicrobium sp. C6131. Next base: position 3,984,810 of record NZ_CP110629.1, on the reverse strand, counting down.
TCCGTGCCGGGAATCACCAACTGGTGGATCCCCTGTGATCGACATCGGGACCAGAGCGCTTCCCGGTCCCGATCAAAAACCTCAAAATCCAGATGACAGTGGCTGTCGATCAAGGAGAACGTCATCAGTGCCAGCGGTAGGCGATGACCGAATCGGTGAAGAATGTGGGGATATAGGCGATGCCGTCATCCGGATTCCACCCCAGGTCGGCAGTGTTCATGCGCGGATCGCGGGTGTCCATCAGACGGGTGACCTTGCCATCACGCACGTGGTAGACCAACCCCACCCAACAGGTCACCAGGAATTCGTTGGTACCGATTTTCTCGACACCATCAATCCCGGACTCAAAGCCTTCGGCGACCGTTTCGAGCTCGCCCTCAGGGTTCGCCCGCAGCAGCGTATTCCCGGCGCCGATATAGATCGCATCGCCGTCAATGTATAGGCCGTTCGGATCTTTCAGCCCATCCAGAAACAGCTCGGCACCGTCACTGAGAATGCGATGGACTTTGCCCGTGCGGGTATCGGAGACATAGACGGTGCCGCCGTCGTCAATGGCGATATCGTTCAGGAACACCGAGTCCGCCACCGGAATCCGGGACATGATCTGCCCGGTTTTCAGACTCACGGCCAGCACCTCGGTCAGATCCGCGACGTAGAGGGTGTTGCGCAGAATGCCCATGCCTTTGGGGGCGTTCATGCCGCGAGCCCAGTCCCGGTCGATGACCTCCCCATCCAACGACAGCTTGGCGATACCGCCTTTACCGTCGGCCTGGCTGCCTTCACCTTCGATTTCGGCCACCAGCAGATAGGCCTCTCCGTCCGACTCGTGGTACAGCACGGACTCCGGGGTACGTAACCCGTCGGTTTCCCATTGCTGTTCAAGGCGGGGGGATTCACCCGCGCCGGCATTCAGCGCTACCATCCCCAGTGCCGTGCTCAACACACCGATGCCGAAACGTTGTCTCCAAAGTTGATTCATGTGTCTCTACTCTCCCATAGGTGATTTTATTGATTGGCCCGGTTGTCGATCAGATCATCGACTACTGCCGGGTCAGCCAACGTCGAGGTATCCCCGAGGTTATCCAGCTCATTGGCGGCGATTTTTCGCAGGATGCGGCGCATGATTTTGCCCGAGCGGGTTTTCGGCAGGCCGGGCGCCCACTGAATGATATCCGGTTTGGCAATGGCGCCGATTTCCTGCACGCACAGGTCAATCAGTTCCTTGCGCAGCGCTTCACTGGGCTCCTCCCCTCCCATCAGCGTCACATAGGCATAGATACCCTGCCCCTTGATGTTATGGGGATAACCGACAACCGCCGCCTCGGAGACCTTCGGGTGAAGCACCAGGGCGCTTTCGATTTCGGCCGTTCCCATCCGGTGACCGGAGACATTCAGCACGTCATCCACTCGGCCGGTAATCCAGTAGTAGCCATCTTCATCCCGACGGGCGCCATCACCGGTAAAGTAATAACCGGGATAAGCACTGTAGTAGGTATCGATACAGCGCTGATGATCGCCGTATACCGTGCGAATCTGGCTGGGCCATGGCGCCTTGATCGCCAGATTACCCGAACCGGCACCCTGTATTTCATGGCCTTCGTTATCCAGCAGGACCGGCTGAACGCCAAAGAAGGGCAAGGTGGCGGAACCGGGCTTCAGGTCTATGGCACCGGGCAGTGGTGTCAGCATATGGGCACCGGTTTCGGTCTGCCACCAGGTGTCCATGATCGGGCACCGGCTCTCGCCCACAACCCGGTAGTACCACTCCCACGCCTCGGGATTGATCGGCTCGCCGACGGTTCCCAACAGCTTCAGGGACTGACGGGATGTCTGGGTGACCCACTTATCCCCGGCCCCCATCAAGGCTCGGATAGCCGTCGGGGCGGTATAGAAGGTGTTCACCATGTGCTTGTCCACCACCTGCCAACAGCGGGAGGCGTCCGGATAGGTCGGCACGCCTTCAAACATCAGCGTGGTCGCGCCATTCGCCAACGGGCCGTAGACAATGTAACTATGACCGGTCACCCAGCCCACATCCGCCGTGCACCAGTAAACATCTCCTTCCTGGTGGTCGAAGACATATTTATGGGTCATGGCCGACTGCAGCAGGTAGCCACCGGAGGTGTGCAGCACGCCCTTGGGCTTGCCGGTAGAGCCGGAGGTGTACAGGATGAACAGGGGGTCTTCGGCATCCATGCTCTCCGGTTCACAATGATCGGGCTGGCGCTCCACCTCCTGCTCGTACCAGATATCCCGGCCTTCCTTCCAGGCGACATCCGCTCCTGTGCGCTTGACCACCAGGCAGGTATGCACATCCGGGCAGGATGTCATCGCCTTGTCGGCATTGTTTTTCAAGGGGATGTGTTTTCCACCACGAATGCCCTCATCGGCGGTGATCAGCACCCGACAATCCGCATCCAGAATCCGGTCTTTCAGAGCATCCGGTGAAAAACCGCCAAACACCACCGAGTGGATGGCGCCCAAACGGGCGCAGGCGAGCATGGCGTAGGTCGCCTCGGGGATCATTGGCATATAAATGCACACACGATCGCCTTTCTTGACACCGCGCTCGCGCAACAGGTTGCCCAGGCGACTGACTTCGGTGTGCAACTCACGGTAGGTGATCATCTGGTCTTCCGACGGATCATCCCCTTCCCAGATGATGGCAACCTGATCCGCCCGCTGTGCCAGATGGCGGTCTACGCAGTTTACGCTGACGTTGAGCTTGCCGCCCTTGAACCAGGCAACTTCCCCTTTGCGCAGATTACTCTCACAGACGGTATCCCATTTTTTATCCCAGGTCAGAAAGGCTTCGGCCTGCTCGGCCCAGAATCCGTCCGGATCCTCCACCGAACGTTGGTACATCTCCCGATAGCGCGCCGCATCAATGGCCGCATGCGCTTTGAAAGATTCAGGAACCGGGTGGACGTGCTGTTCGGACATGACAGGCCTCGCTTACAGTTGTTATGCATTTCGTGGTTGACACTATTGTTCAGGATCCTGGCTCAGAGCCGTAGCCTCAAGCTTAACAGCAGTTTCTGAAATTGGCCACAGACAACGTTGTCTGAACTGGTGAGCCCGTAAATAATCGTTAAGCGGGCGACGCCGATCCATCAGAGGGGAAGGGGCAGGGTAGTAACGGGCACGCGACCCGGGTCAGGCGACCTGGGTCGGGATGGTATTGGTCGTCCGCTCAACGCGGTTAGCCTCGTCGAGATAAACCAGTCGGGGCTTGTGGTTGAGCAGCTCCGCTTCACTGTACTGCCCATAACTGGCGATGATCACCCGGTCTCCGACCTGGACTTTGCGGGCCGCGGCGCCATTCATGGAGATGGTTCCCGAACCGGCTTCCGCCAGAATCACGTACGTCGTGAACCGCTCGCCATTATTGACGTTGTAGATATCAATCTGTTCAAACTCACGCAAGCCAGCCAGGGCCACCAGATCGCTGTCGATGGCGCAGGAGCCGTCGTACCAGAGCTCGGCCTGGGTGACCGCCGCCATGTGCAATTTGCCTTTCAGCAGAGTAGAAAGCATAGGCTTCTCCCGTGTTCGGTGCTGACGTCAAGCGTCCAGCACAAGGGATACATTGTCAATCAGGCGCGCGCCCCGAGTGTACATCGCGCCGAGAATTGTGATTTCGGCGTCATCGTGGGCCGCCGGGTCCAGCGTATGACTATTGCACACACTGACATAATCGGGCCGAAAACCCGCATTTTCAATCTGTTCCTTCGCTTCCTCCGCCAGCGCGAGATAGTCGCGCCGACCGGACAGAATCTGATCGCGCGCCCAGCTCAGGCTCCGATACAACTGAGACACCCGGGGGCGCTCATCCTCACCAATAAACCCGTTGCGGGAACTGAGCGCCAGGCCATCGGATTCCCGCACAATCTCGCCCGCGCTGATCTTGACCGGGATGCACAGATCTTCCACCATCCGGCGAATCACCGCCAGTTGCTGGAAATCCTTGGCGCCAAAGACCGCCTCATCCGGCTGAACGATGTTGAACAGCTTGGTGACGACCGTGGTCACCCCCTCAAAGTGGCCGGGGCGACTGGCACCACAGAGCACGTCCGTCATGGTGGGTACCACAACCCGGGTCTGCTCGGCCATACCATTGGGATAAATCTCGGTCTCATCCGGGCAGAAAAGGTAGTCACAGCCAATACCCTCCAGCTTGGCCGTGTCCGCCGCCAGTGTCCGGGGATATTTATCCCAGTCCTCATTCAGCCCGAACTGCAGCGGATTGACGAAAATACTGGTGACCACACAGTCGCAACTGGCCTGAGCCTGCTGAACCAGTGCCAAATGCGCCTGATGGAGATTACCCATGGTAGGCACGAAGCCAATACGCTTGCCCTGGCGACGTTCTTCCGCCAGCGCGGTGCGCAACGAGTGAATCTGATGAAATACCTGCATGACTGGCTCGTTTCAGGCGACAACGCGGTGCGGACCCTAACGCCGTGACCGACACTGGCGTTACCTAATTACCCAAACTTGGGGGCGGGATAATACACGCTCGATCCGGGATGTACAATCTTTGCGCAACATGGCGCCAGATTCATGCTTTCTGACGCGACAGCGTTACTTTCCCGGGATTCCCGCGGGTGCCGGATCAGTAGTCTCCCTGCTGCATGTATTCCGGCGCCAGGTTCTCAAAGCGCGTGAACTTACCAATAAACGCGGCGCGACAGGTGCCGATCTCACCGTTGCGCTGCTTGCCAATAATCAACTCGGCAATACCTTTGTCAGGGCTGTCCTCGTTGTAATACTCATCCCGATAGATGAATAGAATGACATCGGCATCCTGCTCAATCGCACCGGATTCGCGCAAATCCGAGTTCATCGGCCGCTTGTTCGGGCGCTGCTCCACACCCCGGTTCAACTGGGACAGAGCGATCACAGGGCAGTCAAACTCCTTGGCCATGGCCTTGAGCGAGCGGGAAATTTCAGAGATTTCCTGGGTCCGCCCCTCGCTTGGGCCGGACAATTGCATCAACTGCAGGTAGTCCACCATGATCATCGCCGGATTGCCGTGCTCGCGGGCGATGCGGCGTACCCGGGCGCGCATTTCGGTGGGCGACAGCCCCGGGGTATCGTCGATAAACAGTGGTTTGTCTTTCATTTTGCTGACCGCGGCGGACAGTTTCGGCCAGTCCTCCTCGGTCAGTTTGCCGTTGCGGATTTTCCCCTGATCAATCCGCCCGATAGACGACATCATCCGCATGACCAATGCCGCCGAGGGCATTTCCATACTGAATACCAGGGTGGGACGACTCTGGGTAAAGATGGACGACTCGACAAAGTTCAGTGCCAGAGCCGTTTTCCCCATGGAGGGACGCGCCGCCAGAATGACCAGCTCGCCGGGCTGCCAGCCGGAGGTTCGTTGATCCAGATCTTCCAGTCCCGAGCTGACCCCGGTCAGGTCACTGCCTGAGCGGAACAGCTCATCAATCCGCTGCACCGTGTCCTTGAGCAGCGCGTTCAGGTCGGTCAATCCGCCTTCTTTGGGACGATCCTCGGCAATTTCCGCCACCCGTTTTTCCGCAATCTGCAGCAGGTCGTCCGCATCGAGCCCCAGGGGGTTATAACCGGATTTGCTGATCTCCTGAGCCACACTGATGAGCTGGCGCAGCGTCGAGCGCTCGCGCACGATATTGGCGTAGGCGAGGATGTTGGCCGCACTGGGGGTATTGGCCGCCAGCTCGGTCAGATACCCCAGCCCGCCAACCCGCTCCAGCTCCTCGTGCCGATGCAGCTCTTCCGACAGAGTGATGACATCCAGCGGCTGGTCTTCTTCCGCCAGCTCACACATGCGCAAGAAGATCTGCCGATGATCATCCCGGTAAAAATCCCGCTCAGACAGGACTTCGCGCACCGCTTCCAGGCGCATATTGTCCAACATCAGGCCACCCAATACCGCCTGCTCGGCTTCTAACGAGTGCGGCGGGGGCATTTTCGCCGGGGAGGCCTCTTCCTCCGACGACAGATCCAGGGGTAGATCAGACATGGGCTCTCAGTACAGGTAATGTTCGGACAAAAAAACGGGCACTACCGATCAGTCCCCGAGGGGTCGATAGTGCCCGATTTCGTCAGACTTGTCATCGCCAGCCATGAATCATGGCCAACACAGGGTAGCGCCCGTTACTCGGCCACTACGCTGACTTTAACAGCCTGAATGACTTCAGCATGCACTTGCACGTCGATCTCATACTCACCGACTTCGCGCAGCGCGCCTTCCGGCAGCTTGACTTCCGCCTTGGTGACTTCAACGCCGGCCTTGGTGATGGCGTCAGCGATGTCGCGAGTCCCGATAGAGCCGAACAGCTTGCCTTCGTCCCCGGCGTTGGCGCCGATGGTGACACTGACTTCGGCCAGCTTGGCGGCGCGCGCTTCGGCTTCGCTCAGCTTGGCGGCGGCAGCGGCTTCCAGTTCTGCGCGGCGCGCTTCAAATTCAGCCACGTTCTCGGCGGTGGCCGGAATGGCTTTGCCCTGCGGCAGCAGGAAGTTGCGGCCAAAGCCGGCTTTCACAGCAACCTGGTCGCCAATGCCACCGAGCTTGCCTACTTTTTCCAGCAGAATAACGTCCATCTCGTTTACCCTCTAAGTTGTATGATCCGGCAATCGGGCTGGGCCTCAGGCCCGGGGGGTTGCCCGCTCGCGAAAATTCAGCCAAGTATCCAGAAATGCCAACACGGCCAACAGCTGAGTCGCGGGTTCCAGCAATATCAATACCGCGTAAAACACGAACAGCCATTGAACGCCCAAACCCTTGATGGCCACCAGGCGGTGCACTATCGCCACCCCCTGTAGTACCAAAGGCAGCAGAAACAACGCTGACCACAGTGCGTAATCCAGCCCCTGAAACAGGCAGTACACGGCGGCGGCCATACTGGTAACAGCCTGTATCGGATGGAGTTTCAGCGCCTGAAACTCCGCTCCAAACCCGCCGGGATTATCCACCAGCGAGTGCCACCAACGCCCGATCATCAGTCCGAGCGCGGCTGGAAAAGCCATCCCGTAGGCCAGCATTCCCAACACAAAGGTTGCACTGTAGGCCGACACTTGCTCATCCACGGAACTGGCCAGCTCTTCGAGCAGCTGATTCCAGCTTTGCAGTGCGGCCTGCACGGCTTCCGGGGCCAGAGCGCCCAGCAATACCGCCATCAGGGTCGCTACGGCCACTATGCCCATCAGGCAGGTGGCCCAACCACTGCCGCGCCGCAGAAACAGCGCTGCGCCGTAGGTCAGTAGCACACCGCCGATTACCGCCGTAGCAACGGCCGGGGCAATCTGGCTGAAACCCAGTAGGAGCAGTGACGGTAGCACGCCCCACAAAAGAATCAGCAGACCGTTGTTTCTCCCCACGCGCAAAGTGACCAGAGCCACGGTGGCGGGGGTCAGCAGCGGCACCCAATTACCAATCAGAGCCACCGCTGTGGCTTGCAAGCGACCGCGCAAAATAAACTCAGCCAGCGCTCGCAATGCTGCACTCCTTCAACCGGTTGACGGCCTCGACTTACTCGTGGCTGTCGGTGTACGGAATCAGGGCCAGGTAGCGGGCGCGCTTGATCGCTGAGGACAGCTGGCGCTGGTACTTGGCTTTGGTTCCGGTGATACGGCTGGGTACAATCTTACCGGTTTCGGTGATGTACGCCTTCAGCGTTTCCAGATCTTTGTAATCAATACGCTTCACGCCTTCGGCGGTGAAACGGCAAAACTTGCGACGACGGAAAAAACGTGCCATCTCTTATTCCCCCTGCTTTTCGGTTTCGGCTTCTGACTCTTCGTCCGAGCTATCGTCGTCAGAGTTGTCATTACCTTCTTCACGGCGTGCCGGACGGCTCTGCTTGGCAGTGCGCTCGCGGGCATCTTTGTCAGCCTTGAGGATCGGAGATTCTTCGGTGATGGCTTCGTCTTCGCGAATCACGAGGTTACGCAGGACAGCATCGTTGTAGCGGAAGTTGGTGGTCAACTCTTCCAGGGCTTCCTCAGTGCACTCAACGTTCATGAGCACATAGTGAGCCTTGTGGATTTTGTTGATGGAGTATGCCATTTGACGGCGACCCCAGTCTTCCAGACGGTGAACCTGGCCACCGCTGTTTTTGACGCTGGCGGTATAGCGCTCGATCATGCCGGGCACTTGCTCGCTCTGGTCGGGATGGACCATAAAGACGATTTCGTAATGACGCATTGTAGCTCCTTACGGGTTAAAGCTTCCCCGGGCCAAAAGGGCCTGAGTGAAGCAAGGAGTGACCCGGGCAAAAGGCCCGGGCCGGTTAGGGGCGGCTATTCTAGGGAGTTTACCGGGGGGTTGCAAGCAAAGTTGCGCATTTTTTGCGCAGACTCTCAGTTACCGTAAACCGGGAACTTGCCGCAGATATCCAGCACTTTGCCTTTCACTTCCTCAATCACCGCATCGGCGTTGCCGGCTTCCAGACCGTCCAGGATGTCACACATCCAACCCGCCAACTGCTTGCACTCTTCCTCGCGGAAGCCGCGGGTAGTGATCGCCGGCGTGCCGACCCGCAGACCAGAGGTGATGAACGGCGAGCGCGGGTCGTTCGGTACCGCGTTCTTGTTCACGGTGATGTTGGCACGACCCAACGCCTCATCGGCATCCTTACCGGTATACTCTTTACCGATCAGGTCCACCAGCATCAGGTGGTTTTCGGTGCCACCCGAAACGATCTTGATGCCGCGCTCAATAAAGGTCGCCGCCATGGCCTTGGCATTCTTGACCACTTGCTGCTGGTACTCTTTATAGGTGGGGCTCATCGCCTCTTTAAAGCTGATGGCCTTGGCCGCGATCACGTGCATCAGCGGGCCGCCCTGACCACCGGGGAAGACAGCGGAATTGAGCTTCTTCTCGATCTCTTCATTGGCCTTGGCCAGGATGATGCCACCGCGGGGACCGCGCAGGGTTTTGTGGGTGGTGGAGGTGGTCACATCGGCGATCTGCACCGGGTTCGGGTATACCCCTGCCGCCACCAGACCCGCCACGTGGGCCATATCAACCAGTAAGTAAGCACCCACTTCGTCAGCAATGTCCCGGAACTTCTGCCAGTCCACGACCTGGGAGTAGGCCGAAAAGCCCGCCACGATCATACGGGGCTTGTGCTCACGGGCCAGACGAGCGATCTCTTCGTAGTCCAGCTCCCCGGTTTCCGGGTTCAGACCATACTGCACGGCATTGTAGATCTTGCCGGAGAAATTCGGCTTGGCACCGTGGGTCAGGTGGCCACCGGCGTCCAGGCTCATACCCAGAACGGTGTCGCCGGGCTTGCACAGGGCGGCATAAACGGCGGAGTTGGCCTGGGAGCCGGAGTGGGGCTGCACATTGGCGTAGTCGGCGCCGAACAGCGCTTTGGCGCGATCAATGGCCAGTTGTTCGCTCTGGTCAACATACTCGCAGCCACCGTAGTAGCGCTTGCCGGGGTAGCCCTCAGCGTATTTGTTGGTCAGCTTGGTGCCCTGGGCCGCCATCACCAGCGGGCTGGCGTAGTTTTCCGAGGCAATCAGCTCGATATGCTCTTCCTGGCGACGGCTTTCCTTCTGGATGGAATCCCAGATTTCGGGGTCAAAATCGGCAATCGTCTGAGTTTTGTCAAACATGAACACATCCTGAGCAGGGCGACAGGCCAGGCAACAGCCCGCCGGGGTTAAAATTGGACGCGAATTGTACACCAATCGACCAGCTCGCTTCCAAGAAAAATACTCAACCAGCGCCATAGTTTCGCTCATAGAGCACAACCATCTACTGGCGGCGAAGTCCGCACTCCGTTTGACCGGCCAACGGGCCGGTGCAACAATGCCTGACAGGCCGTCGACCCTGGCCATACCGGATGTTCAGTTTCGGTTAAGCCGCCCGGCGGTATAACAGAGGTGAATGCTCTGCGTACGAGCGAAACCTCTGGGAGGACACCCCATGAAGAATTCCTGGACTACCCTGGCCACCGCCGCCTTGCTACTTGTGCTCAGCCTGGGCGCCTGGGCCGACGACGACTACAGTCAGGCCGAGTTGAACCAGATGCTCGCCCCCATCGCCCTCTACCCGGACACCGTACTGTCCCACATCCTGATCGCCAGCACCTACCCCCTGGAGGTGGTTCAGGCCAACCGGTGGGCCCAACGGCATCGCACTATGGAAGGCGCTGCCGCCGTATCAGCAGCTGAACGCGAAGGCTGGGACCCGAGCGTGACCGCCCTGGTGGCCTTTCCCGACATTCTCGAGCGTATGGCCGATGATCTGGAATGGACTCAGGATCTCGGTGAGGCCTTCCTGTGGGATGAGGGCGAGGTCCTCGCCAGCGTGCAGGACCTTCGCCAACGCGCCTACGAGGCGGGCACTCTGCGCACCACCGAACATCAGGAGGTAGTGATAGAGCAGAAAACCATCATCGTCGAACCCCGGGTATCCGAGGTCATCTACATTCCTTATTACGACACCCGGGTGGTGTACGGCCCCTGGCGTTGGCACCATTACCCGCCACACCGTTGGCATCGTCCCAGCCGGGGCTACTGGAACGCGGGCATATTCTGGAGCTTCGGCACCCGGATTGACCACCACAGCTTCTATTTCAGCAGCTTCCACTGGCACAATCGGCACACCGTGGTGATCGACATAGACCTGCACAACCATCACCACTTCCACTCCGGCCGCAGTGTGGTTCGCTATAAAGAAGCCCGGCGCTGGAAACACAACCCGAACCATAGACGCGGCGTCGAGTACCGTCGCAGTACCGTGCGTCAGCAGTATGCTGCCCCGTCGCGTACCGCACGCCATTCCGGAACGAGGGTGGAACGCGCCCAGCGTGTAGAACGCATCGAACAGCGTCTGCAGAACCCCCGCAGCAACGCCCGGAGTGAACCTCATCGTTCACGGGACGCTCAGGCTCGAAGCGATCGGCAACAGCCCCGGCTTGACCGCACTGAACGGCGCAGCGATACCTATCAAACCCGGCGGGAACCCCCAAACCGGTTGGAGCAGCGTTCGGGCGATCGCCTAAGCACCAATGAGCCAAACCGCGATCGTGCACAGCCGCAGCGTCAGGCCCGCGAAGAGCGTACCCGCACCACTCGTAGCGAGCGCCCCTCCCGGGAGGAGCGGGCCAACGCCCGCAACATCCGGCAACCAGAACGAAGCCAGCAGAACTTCCAACGCAGCACCCGGGATCGGGTAGAAGCAGCACGCAACCGCTCATCCATCAGCGAGCGCGCCCGCCAGGGCCGAAACGAGAATGGGCGTGCAGAGCGGCGGTGATCCAGTAATGAGTTAAAGTGGCTGATACAGGGAAGCGCAGCTACTTGAAGCAGAGCGGGTCACGGGAATTGGTCAAATCACAATCGTTCAGGCTGGCAGAAGTCCAGCGACGCACGTAGGCAACTGACCGCACCAGACCAAACATTAATAGCGAATAAAAGGCACTATAGCCTATTAGTATATTGACTCCCCCGGCTTCAGATAGTGCTTCAGTTCTTCCTCATCAACAGGACAGTGATTCGCTCATTAAGGATTTCATCGTCTCGCCAGTAATCAGACAATGTATCCATAATATTGGTCGCCCGTTTTTTGCTTTCACCAAGCTTGAAATGCTTCCAACGCACTCTCTAGGACTTCAATCGCTCGTCTATGCCACTCTGAAATTTCTTTCATGTATTCAGTGCTAGAGAACTTTCTTTTCAATAATGTCCTTTTTTAAATCATCATCCATCGTAAACTACCGACCAACTCATTAACACGTGAATTGAAATTTTCGACCCAGCTCCAGGTTACCAACACGGGATATCGTCCACACCAAGAACCATAGCTAATATTTCATCAAAAATTCTGTGATCATCGAAATGCTCTCGATTAGCCCCTTACCTTCTGGACCGGCAAGATTCCTACCTGATAATAAATGAAATTTTAGAGAACGTCCTTGCAACTCTTCATCAATTGACCTCCCCCTTTCAATACAATCTCGAACAAAGCCAATCTGTGAACACATGGATTCAAAAACATCTCCGGGATGCTCTCCTTATTTCTTAGTCAAAGCAGTCAAAGCTCGATCAAATTAGCGACCTAGCTATTTATTAGAAACCATTTCAGCATCTAAATCATCAGGAGCTAATAGGCGCTCTCTCCAGGCTTCAAGTATCGCTTCAAATCCTCCTCTTCAACTGGCCCTGTGATTCGCTCATTAAGGATTTCATCGTCCCGCCAGTAGTCCGACAAAGTATCCATAATATTGGTCGCCCGTTTTTTGCTTTCACCAAGCTTGAAATGCTTCCAACGCACTCTCTAGGACTTCAATCGCTCGTCTATGCCACTCTGAAATTTCTTTCATGTATTCAGTGCTAGAGAACTTTCTTTTCAATAATGTCCTTTTTTAAATCATCATCCATCGTAAACTACCGACCAACTCATTAACACGTGAATTGAAATTTTCGACCCAGCTCCAGGTTACCAACACGGGATATCGTCCACACCAAGAACCATAGCTAATATTTCATCAAAAATTCTGTGATCATCGAAATGCTCTCGATTAGCCCCTTACCTTCTGGACCGGCAAGATTCCTACCTGATAATAAATGAAATTTTAGAGAACGTCCTTGCAACTCTTCATCAATTGACCTCCCCCTTTCAATACAATCTCGAACAAAGCCAATCTGTGAACACATGGATTCAAAAACATCTCCGGGATGCTCTCCTTATTTCTTAGTCAAAGCAGTCAAAGCTCGATCAAATTAGCGACCTAGCTATTTATTAGAAACCATTTCAGCATCTAAATCATCAGGAGCTAATAGGCGCTCTCTCCAGGCTTCAAGTATCGCTTCAAATCCTCCTCTTCAACTGGCCCTGTGATTCGCTCATTAAGGATTTCATCGTCCCGCCAGTAGTCCGACAAAGTATCCATTATATTTGTTGCAATATCACTGGCTTTAACCAAACTTGATCGAAACTGTTTCTCATAATGATCGGGAACGTGCTTCCACCAGCCCCAGCTAAAATTGTCGAGATTCCTGAAAATTCCATGTACACTTCCAGCTGAACTACGAATGGTAGATACTTTACCTTCCCTGTAGTTTTCAATTCCTTCGTTGATACCTGATTGCTCTCCATGCAAATTCCTTAGCACCCGATCTCTCCAGGTTTCTGGTCTATCAGAGGCCGGCCACTTATGCCAATCTCCATGCTCAGAAGATTGCTCAAAAAATTCATCCAGCGCATTTTCTAGGACTTCAATCGCGCGTCTATGCCACTCAGACATTTCTATCATGTATTCAATGCTCGAAAACTTCCGTAATAGAAGCTTCCGCTTCAACTCTTCATCCACAATTAAGGCTCCGGCCAATTGGTAAGTTTTGGAGATGATGTCTCAACAGAGTTGGGAGTAATAAATAGCTGCGTATCGCCTCCTTGGAGATAAAACTCCTCCCCTAAAAACTCTCTGTATGGTTGCCCCGCAGCGGGCCCCTCCCAAGCCTTCAGACCGTTCTCTCCCACGACGTGCTCAACAAAGTAACCGTTGTCATTCCAGCCGTCCTTAACAGCATAGCCACTGCGCCATTCAGTTTTATTGGCAGGAAGATCATAAGCCCAGAATCCTCCAGCATCATTATTTTTTTCGTCGACAATTCGGTAAATTTTCGTTCCTTCTGGCAAATCCACGGGTTTCGCCTCTAAAAACGTTCTGAAGGTTTTCGAATTATTGTAATTTAAATCTGGCCATCCATTTTCCAACAACTCGTCATAGCCCTCAGGTAATTCTTTCATACCTCTAAAATCTCTTGGCATTTCTCCGGCGCCTGCCCCCATCGGCTTTCCATCAGCCTGTAGAGTATAGGGATCTTCCGGGTTTCCGTCACGGTGATAGCGCTTATGTACTCGGTCACCGGCTTTGGGCGCCTTGACATCGGAGTGCGGTTCGTAGGGCAGTTCAGCCCTGGCGGTCAGTTGAGGCGCTTGGGGCTGGTCGGTAGAAATGCTGGTTTTCTGGTCAACCGGTGCGTCGAACTCTTTCCGAAGTTTCTTTCGGCGCAGCTGGCGGGCCAGGTTGCGAAACAGGTGGCCCAGGCCGCGCAGTCGGCTCGCGTGGCGTAGCTGTGAGGCGGCCTGGGCGACGTTGCCCGCGCCGGCGGTGAAGATGGCCAGCAGGGCCGCCAGGACGATTTCAAATACGCCGGCGCCGGCGAACTCGGCCCACTCAACGCTGGATTGATTGTCCGCCATCGCCTGGGCAAATTCCAGCAACATTTCCCGGGTTGGCGCATCGTCGGCGATGAAGGCGGCGATGTCGTAGGCCTCGGCGATCAGCCCCATCAATTCCCGCAGGCGTTCCTCGCTGATATCGTCCGGCTCCACGCCGAACAGGCGGGCGAGGTCTTTCTTCTGTTCGTCCTGCAGATTCTGGTTGACGCTGCCATACCATTCCGACCAGGTCAGCTCGCCGTCCTGATAGCTCTGATAGCTGGCCCTCAGGGTATCTCCCAGGAGGTTGGCAGGGCTGAGGTAGTAGGAAAATTCGGCCACTTTGTAGGCCGTTTTTCCGACAAATTCCACGAACCCTACAGCACCATTCCAGGCGCCGCGACCTACGGCTTGAATGTGTTCAAAAACTCGCCGTGGACCGCCCATTTGTTCGAGCTCCCGCTCGTAGGCCTCGGCTTCCAGGCGCTGATCTTCGATGATCTGATCGAGGACTTCCTTGATTGAGGCCCGGGTCGCTTCGATGCGCGCATCCCGATCGGGTTCGGGTAATAAGGTTACGCGTACATTACCTGGCGGCAGTCCGGCCAGACACACTTGTCCCTGGTCGTTGAGTCGTCCCACCCAGACCATACCGTCGCTGTCGGTCGCCCGGAAATAGCCATACACGGCACGCCCGCTTTGAAAGCGGTACTCCAGTTCCAGCCAGTGATTATCATCGAGGTCATCGATGTCGGGATCCCGGCCGCCACCGACCGCAACTCCTTCGCCGACTTGCGTCATGCAGCCACTCCCTCAGCCTGTAAGCAGATCGCTCCCCGATAGCTCTGATCGGCGGAGCCATAGATGAGGTGGGTATCGTCTCCCGGCAGACTGAGCGCCGTCTGGCCCGCAAGGGCCACCAGTACAGCGCCAGTGGCGGCGCCGATATCACCGTAATACTCGGCGGGGTGATGCACTTTGGGATCGTCGAACAGGTGGTGATTGCGGGTCAGTGCCACACCCAACTCTTTGCCCCAGAAGCGTTCGCCGTTCGCGCTGCTGTAGATGTTCTTGATGGTCCGCTGTGTCGGACGCCCCGCCAGCGCCTGCTTGAACGCTTGATCCAGCCCCTCGCCCCGGTAGGGTTTGTCACTGAACCAGTGCCCGGACTCGTAGCCAAATCCCGGCTCGGTCAGAACAACTCGACGGCCATTCTGAATCAGCGCCTGTTCCGGATCCGGCGTCAGGCAGAGATAGCCGGCGGCCTCTCCCGGCGCAAAGGCGTCGCTTCCGGAGTGCGGGCGCAGGTGCTGCGCCGCCAACCGCTTCTGACCGTCGAGCATCGCCAGTAGCGGACTGAACTGGTAGCTGTCGGCACCGCCCACCAGAACCGCCTTGTGGCCTATGTCATAGGCATAGTGAAAGGCCAACTTGATCGCTTCAATGACTCCCGGACGGCCGACACTGACCGCGCGGGAGCGTCGAGCGTCAATGGCGCCAGGCGCCAATTGCTCGTACAACGCGGGAAAAAAGGCATCACTCAGCCCGGTGGCGACACCGGGGTATACCTCGGGACCGGCGTAAAGCAGGGGAATCGGCGAGCCCGTTGATACGGGCTGGAGCGCCTGGGCGGCCGCCACCGTGGACATTGCCAGCATCCGTTGCTCTCGCAGCGTCAGCTCCGGGTACTGCTCCAACAGGGTCGGCAGGAGTGGCAGGGCTTCGTCGGGCACCAACGCCTGAACGATCAACCGGCGCTCTCCGGTGAAATAGCTGCTGGTGGCGTAGCGGCTGATCTGTGCGCCAGCGGCGGCCCACACCATCTCTGTAGAGCCACCAATGGCGGTAATCATACCGGTACCGGCCAGATACAACACTCTATTCCGGGTCATGACGGTTCCTGCCTTCGTTCCATGGAGTACCAGGGCTGTTGTGGATTGAGCAACGCCAACTCTAGCGCAGCCGCTGCGCGCTGACGCTGGGGGCCCTCCGACAGAATCCGCAGCAGGTTGGTCTCGGTGATCGGCTCGCCCAGCAGGAGGCGTTCACCCGGCGGGTAACGGTGTTTTATCGTCTCCCAGAATACGGTCAACTTTTCGGTGTTGGGCCAAGGCAAGTGCTCATCGTCATCCAACGGAGGCACGGGCGTGTCCGGGTGATCCTGCGCTTCAGCATCATTGAGTTGGGGGAGCTTATGATGCAGATCATGGGCTTGCAGGTCGACGCCCGTGATCTGGTAGAACGCCTCCCCCGCCACGCGAGCCAGCGACAATTGCTTCATGCAGCGAAGCAACCAGGGAACCGCTTCCGGGTCGCCCAGAGCGGCGGCGGCAATCACGGATAACCTCGCCGCGTCCGGCGAGGTTTGACCGGATAGTTGCGCGATCCACTGCTTGGCTTCGGTACTTGGCAACGCACGCATGGCCAAAATCAACGCGTCGCATTGCCGGGGGCCCGGCTGTAAGGCGAACGGCATAAGCATTTTCGCTGCCGACCGATCACCCAACAGGATGGCCGAGCGGCAGGCCTCAAACGTACTCCCCGGCTCGCCACCCTCGCGCCCTTCCGCCAGGAACGGCGACAGGTCACGACGCTTGAAAACACCGACGCAGTGCAGCGCTTCACCGTGCAGCAAACTGTCAACACGACAGTCGTTCCGGCGCAGAATCCGGGTCAGAAAGTCGCAGGGATCCTCGCCGCGAGTCCGGCAGGTTGCCAGTGCCAGTCGCTTGTGAATGTGCTCCTTACTGATAAAAAATTTACGCACCCAGTCGTGGCAGTAACGGCCGGGCAGCCAGGTCAGCGCCGATACCAGCGCGGCGAATCCCGCCTCATCCTGTAACCCTGCTTCTACCGCTTGCTGAATACACCCCACTTCCAAGGTACGAAACGCCACAGCAGCGGCCGCAAACACCTCACCTGGCCCCGCGTGAGCCAGAGCACTCTGACAGGCGGCCCAGGCTCGCTCCGGGGACTGCGCCAGGGCGAACAACTGGGCGTCGATACGGCTTTCGAGTTCCGCCAGGTCAGAAGTTCGGTAGTGCGGTTGAATCAACGCCCGCGAGCGCAACAACCAGAGAAAGGCAACCTCTTCAACGCAGTCGTCAAACTGTGACTCAAACCCGGAAAATGGATTGGGAAAAGCGGTAATCGCAGCGGTCATCCCTGGTCTACCCCATGATGTTTTTCTTGTTATGGTAAAGGGGGTCACCCATGCGGCAGACGTTTTTACCCTCAATCTTGACGTCAAAGGAATACATCATGTACTCGCATTCGGCCTTGTGCTTGCCACTGATGATTCCCTTTTTGACACCGGCTTCATCACCCGCGCTCTTACTGTAAACAGCGCCTTTGACCATCGGCATCTGGCCGTCCAGCGTGACGGATTTGGGGCCCTTTGCGGTATCCGACGAGCGGCCGATATTCGGGTAGGGAATCGGTACGACGGAAGATCCCACCGGGGTCTTGCAGACATCGGGAAATACCGTGCTCATGCCGCCACTGCCCTTGTGGGCAATACCGCGGCCATTGGCAAAGGTCGTTTGTGCCATCATTCAATTCCTTTGTTTACCGGGGTTACCGGGTCATTGAGACCGTCACTGACTCCACGCTCAGCACGTCGCGCGGACAACTCAAACTGGCCCGCCAGGTTAAGCTCACTGTGCGCTTAAAGGGCTGCAAATAGAGTGTCTCCAATCGGGCCTCCAGAAGCTCCCGACGCCCCCCTTGCCGGGCACTGACCGAAAGAGGAACCTCGGGCAACTGCCCAGTCCAAGCCCCGTCGGGATGCATGCCGGTCAGTTCGAACGGCTCACCGCCACGCATCCAGCCCGGGTACACCAGGCCGGGTGCTGCCGCATTAAAAAAGCGCCGGGAAAAATCCTCCGGCGCAAAGGGCGCGCGGGTAAGACGCCACTGTTGATCGTAGGTGCCAACAAACCGGGTACGCGGATGCCAGTGTGGCGCCACCGGCCCCAGGCCGACCGGCTCAGGGCAGTCCTCCCGACTACTCAGCAGCGCCTGCGGGTGCTCAATATTCGGCAACAACTCCCCGTCCAGGCAAGCGTCGTTGCACTGCGCCTTGGCGAAGCGACCAACCGGGTTTCGCTCGTTGTAAACACGCCAATGCTCTCTTTCGGCGAC
This sequence comes from Marinimicrobium sp. C6131, assembly GCF_026153455.1. NCBI lineage: Bacteria > Pseudomonadati > Pseudomonadota > Gammaproteobacteria > Cellvibrionales > Cellvibrionaceae > Marinimicrobium > Marinimicrobium sp. C6131. Next base: position 3,966,494 of record NZ_CP110629.1, on the reverse strand, counting down.
TGAGCCACCATAGGCCCGTTCCCATGTCAGCGGCATTCGCTCGAACGGGTCGGGCACGGAAATCTGGCCCTGATCCCATCTCCGGTCACCAAACACCATGAGCGACTGGCTTACCCGTCCCACCGATACCGTCACAGGCAACTGCCTTGCCGGACGCCCGTCGGGCGCCCAGGCATCTCCTTCCACCAGAATATCCGTTGCGGTTTTTCCCAGATGAATGTCACTGGGGTAACGCAAACTGGAGGTATTCGGCTCGGCGTAATACTCATCTGCTCTCCACACCGGAACGGGTTCATCGGCGAGCATCCAGCCCTCCGTAAAGCTCGCTTTGACAATGACGTACAAGGTATCGACGCCGGTTTCATCGTTCAGGGCCGTCAGCTCCGCTTCAAAAGGTGTGCGGTTATTCAACTGCAACATGATCGAAGCACTCAGTTCATCTGGATGGAGGCACCGAGAATGCGATTCACCCCCTCTGAACGGCTCACCAGATGACGGCCGCGCAGGATGATTTTGCCCGCGTCGGTCAAGGTTATGCTGGCAGAGCCGCATCGCAACACCAGCTTCTCCTGCCCTTCCAGCACCAGGTCGCGCGCCGGTGTGCCATCCACCTCTACAGACATCGCTTGCGCTTGCCGGGAACGGGACTCTGATCTATCACCCTGTCCAGCCTCCAGAGTCAGTTCCAACGGTGTGTGTACAAACCCCATAAGCAAAGGCGTAGCGACTTCACCGGAGGCGCTCTTGACCACGGCCTGACGACCAAGATCCGCGCGCGAGACCGGCAAAGCCGGCAAGGTGACAAAACTGCACCGCTGACCGCCCAAAACGACGCTCACCTCGGGCGCACCCTGCTCCGTAAACCCCGTCAGGGTGCCCACCAACCAGGCACCTTCTGGCGCAGAGAACTGTGGCGCATCGGCCGGCGCGTCCTCGCTGCACCGCACCGGCTCTGCCAACTGTTCGAATTCACTCGCCACGCTAAGTCTCCAAAAAACAAGGGGTTAATTGCTGGTCACTTTGCTGCCCTTGAGCACGACGTTACCGGAACCCTTGACATTGATATTGGCCCCACTGATCGTGATATCACCGTTACTTTTCAGTTGGATCATGGCCGAACCGGTTTTCAAGGTAATTTCATCATCGGCCTGAAGATTGATGGACTTGGCGCTCAAACCATACTGATTGGTCACCGACTCCCGGTACTCACCCTCAACGCTCTCGGTCAGGTTATTCTTCACCGAAATCACCATATTGTTGCCGATGGTTTCGGTGTGGTCTTTCTTGACCTCCACCTGCTTACTGCCGCCGATGGTTTCCCGATGATTCTCCCCGACCTCTATCGATTTATCCTTGCCGATGGTCTCGCTCTGATTATTGTTGACGGTTTTCGTCCGATCGTTCTCAATCAGACTCGTTTCATCATTGCGAACCGTTTTAGTTCGATCATTATCAATGGTGAGCGTCTGGTTGTTTTCGACCTCGACGTCGTAGTCCTTCTCGGCGTGCAGCAGGATCTGCTCCGCACCCTTTTTATCTTCAAAGCGAAGCTCGTTGTAATTTTCCACAGTACCCTTTTGGGTAGATCGGGTTTTAATCCCGCTTTGGGTCTTGGAGGTATATACCGGGCGATTCTTCGAGTTGTAAACTGCGCCGGTGACCAGAGGTCGATCCGGATCGCCATTGAGAAAGTCAACCACCACCTCCTGACCAATACGGGGGATAAACGACGAACCCCACTGATTCCCCGCCCAGGACTGAGCCACCCGAAGGAAGCAGGAGCTCTTCTCGTCTCGTTCGCCCTCGCGATCCCAGTGAAACTGGACCTTGATTCGCCCCAACTCATCGATGTAGATTTCCTCCCCCTCGGGGCCCACGACCCAGGCCGTTTCCGGCCCCTTCATTACCGGGCGTTGGTGTGCGCGCTTGGGACGAATAGCGGTGTCAGCCGGAACACAGATAAAATCATTGGTATAACACTGCGCCTGCCCGTCCCCCGTGGTCTGGGTATCCTCAACCACCTCATGATGCACTTCAAGAAGGATATAGGCGCCCTTTTCAGCATTCGATTCATGCTTGGCGAGGTTGAACTTGCCTCCAGCGACCAATTGCGGATAATCCGAGGAGCCCGCAACGACGTTTCGATCCAGCTCTTCCGCCTGCATACGCATTCTGGGCACAGGTGCGTTATCACCGGTGTGATAGAAGGCGGGATACTCATAGTGTTCAAACTGGCCATTGTAAGCGAACCCCGGCTGCCCTTGAGAGTTGTTTAGCAGCGATTTGATTGGCTCATTAAAATCGTAATCGCTCAACGTCCATTGACCGGCGCGATAGTTATAGCTGTGCTGCCAACGATGTATTCTAGCGCCGGGATTTGACCCGGGGGAGTATTCGAATTGATTGTCTTCCAGAGCAGGGAAGGCATTGGCCTGATCCACCAGAATCAGATTGTGCTTTCCGCCGACATGCTCGAAGAAGTATGATATGCCGTCTTCTTCCAGAAGCCGACAGACGAACTGAAGGTCGCTTTCATTACGTTGAACGCAGTACTCTCGGGTGTCCCCGGATTGCGCGCGAAACTCGAAGTCTTGCAACCCCTGTTCAGAGAAAATCTGTGAAACGATGTCTTTGGTGGTTTTGTTCTGAAAAATACGGTTATTGACCCGGTGAGCCAGAAACGCCAGCCACGGGCGAAGCACGACTTCGTAGGTGCGCAGATTATTCTCCTGCACTTCACCTGAGACAAAGCGTGCAATATGACCAGAAAACTCTCGGCCATTGGTACTTTTCAGTGCCACATGCCCCAATTTTCCCATGACATCATTGGCCTTGATATCAAGCTTTTCCGATACCAGCGTGACATGGAATTCAAATAGTCCGGAAACGCTTTCTTTACCCGAAAGACGCTTAACGAGAAAGGTATCAGTGCCAAGTGAAAAATCGCTGATGGCGACTTGTCGGCTTTCCTGAGTAAGCTGCCCCATAGACTTAGCAACCTGTTATCCGCGCACAACACGGCACGGTATCGTTCCTTGTTTTCCCGCCCTTTGCAGGCGGGACCATCTTCGCTGAGCGGGCCCTGCGAGCTGGCCGCAAGGCCCGACCTGACTTACAGCGGCTTCGCAGTGGTCAAGTCATAACCCACACGCTGCGGGCTGGATGACTTGTTCGTCTTGTCGAAGTCATTGTAGTTGACCATGATCTTCGAGAAGCTCAAAGAAATGGTTTCAACCGGATCGCCATCATCAGCGCCTGCAATCTGATAACCACTGACCAGGCAGTCTTCCAACACATAATCCATATATTCGACGACTTTGTCAGCGCCGGTCTGGACAAACTTGATGGTGACTTTCTTGCCTGCGGACCCGGTAACGGCCTCTTTGAAAAGCGCTGTCGCCGAATTGTCCGCCACCTTGGTCAAGGTGATTTCGCTGACGGTAGGCCGAGTCGCTTCACGGTTGGACAGGTTGCCGGGCTCCATGGAAATGCCACGACCAACACCGAAAGAAAGGGACTGAACAGCAATGTGGTCCTTATAACCCTCCGCTGTTACGTTTCCTTTGATACCTTCATACTCGAGATAAATTGCCATTTTTAGTCTCCTTGCGTTTGCTGTTTATGGACATCAGGTCTGGAAGCAATCAGACCCGAGCAACTTTCCCTGCCGCCGTATCGCGATAAAAAAAGTACTCGGAACAAACTTCACATTCCTGGTACCCGGGGCGAATGATAGCCAAATCACTGATCACCAACAACCTGTCTCGCAAAAACAGAATGTTTTTTTTCGATACCGAGAATCGCATCACTTAAATCTTTTAAATCCGGGAATTTTATGTGAACTGGTTCTCCACTTTTTCCGGACAAAAAATAGTCTTATGAACATTATCACGCCAGAATAAAATTTCTCATAGCAGTGTCGTAAACAATCCGCTTCATCACGAAGGAAGAAATTCGATTGGGTAAATGATGGTTATGGTCTGCGCGCTTCGCTCCTCGAAACGGAATTGCAGAACACGTGCCCTGATCCTCTGCTCCAGACGATGATCGTCCAACTCGCTGGAAACAATCGTCACCTCGGTCACTTCTCCGGACGGTTCAATGGTCACTTCCAGCACCATACGCCCTTGCAAACCTGGCGTCTGCCGACGGGCCCGATTGTAGAGTGAGTACAAGAGGCCTTTATTGCGATCGAAAACCAGGCTGACCTCTTCGTCCGTTCGTCCTGTCTGCGCGAAACTGTCCCGGCGCTCCCGCTTGTCCGCCGGCTCTTCAGCGAGAGAAGTCTCTATGGTAGCAAGGTCTCGCCGCGCCAGTACGCTACCGCCTTCTCCGGCCGATACCGCGACAACATCGCGTGCACCGGTTCGCTCAGCAGCCGACGCCAGATCACCGTCGCCATAACCCGCGGCCATCTGCCCGGCATCGGCGTCGCCTTTACCCTGGGTGTCCACCCAGCCATCCACTTCAGAGGTGTCCATCAAACTGTCCAATTGCTTTCCGAGCGCTAACAGGCCACTGCGCTGCGCCTGCTCCCGGGCTTCGCGCTGCGCTTCGGTGGTGGGTTCCTGCACGGCGGGTCGCTCTCGTTCAGGCTCGACCATCGGTTTTGGTTCAACCACCGGTAACCGCTTGGGCTTCACCTCCTCCGGCGCTTCAACCGGCGGATCACTGGGTTGCTCAATCATAAAACGCGCCACCCTGTCGGGAATATCCGCCCGGGTGGCGCGAGGTTTTTCCGGAACTTCGACCAGCGACAACATCTGCGCGATCACCAGCGCCAACCCAACACTGCCAATCAGCCACCAACGATAGTGATTGGCCGACGAGCGACCGGGCTGCCACTGGATGACCAGGTCCTGATAACGGGGGGCGGTCTGCATCATGGTGGTCACAACTGACTCGCCTCCTCCGCAGTGCCGGAGACTTGACTGGCGGCGAACGCGACCTGGCGAAACTCCAGAGCTCGACTGGTTTCTACCACTCTTCTGATGATGTCGTAGGGGACAGACTGATCGGCCAACACGGTCAGGGTGTCGTTTTCACCACTGGCGGACAGCGACAGTCTGTAGGCCAACTCCTCCCGCAGCGGGTCGATGACACCATTGCCCGCTTCGATCACCTCCGCCAGTGTCGTCACCGACTTCCCGTGCACGAGTATGGCCTTTCGTGATATCAATACCCGCAGGGTTTCCTCTGGCGGCTGCTCGGCGGTGGAGTCCGGAAGCTTCATCACTTTCTGACTGGGCAATTCACTGTCACTGGACGCATTGACGAGCAAAAAGAACACCAGGATGGTAAAGATGTCCATCAGAGACACCAGGTTCAGCCCCGGCGACTTGCGCAACTTCTGGTTGCGCTGAATACGGCGGGCCCGTCGACTCAGGGATTTCATGCCGGTCCCTCCGTGTCAGTCGGCGCATCACCCAGCGATATATCCGGAAACAACTCTACTCGCTCGAGCGTACCAAGTTGTACCTGCTGCGTGCTTCCGACCCGATCCATCACCTGTATCAGAGTGTTATAGGAAACGCCTGGCGCCAACTGCAAAGCGATCGCTGTTTCTTCGGGAAAGCGCTGCTTGATTTCAATCAGTGCCTCTCGAAGCTGGCGCCACTGAACGTCATCATCCGTTCGTTCCAGACGCGTAATCAGCCCTACGTTGGCATCCCTCAGTGCCAGGTAGTCGTCCGACACCACCAACTGAAGCTGCAGATCCAACGGCTGTTCTGAGAGTTCCTGCTCCGACTGCGACCCGGGGAGATTCAACTCCAGAACGGTCATCCGGGAGAAAACCGCCGTAATCAACAGGAACGGGACCAGTATGACCATCAGATTCATGAACGCTGTGATGTTCAGCTCAGCCGCCTCCTGAACCTGACGTTTGCGACGAAAGCGCATGCCCTTACTCCCTGATCATCAAGTTCAGACATTTGACGGAGGCGGTTTCAATACTGTCGACCACTCGCGCCGCTTTGGTGGAAAGAAAGGAATGCAATAGCAACAACGGAATGGCGGCGCAGAGCCCAAAGGCCGTGGTATTCATTGCCACCGAGATACTGGCAGACAGCATCTCTGCCTTGTCCGCCGGATTCGCCTCGGCGACGGCGGTAAATGCCTGAATCAGGCCGATGATGGTGCCCAGCAGTCCCAACAGCGTGGCCACATTGGCCAGCGTTGCCAGGTAATGGGTACGCTGTTCAACCTCCGGAAGCACCTCCATTACGCCCTCCTCCATCGCGGATTCGACCGTCTCGCGCCTGGTGTTTCCTTTAAAACGGGAAAAGCCGTAACTCAGAATGCGCCCCAGCGGGTCTTTCAAGTCAGTCAGCGACTGTGAGGCCCGCTCATAATCCTGGGCCTTGAGCATGGGCGCCAACTTGAGCCAGACCCGATTGACCGACTTCTGGGTTTTCGCCAGGTAAAAGTAACGGTCCAGGGTGATTGCCAGCCCAGCCGCCATGATGAACAGGATCGCCCACATGAACGGGCCACCCACTTGGAAAAAACGGACAAATTCCATAACAAGCCTCTGTGGTTAATGATGTTTCCGTTGAGTTACAAGATCGTCGGTCGCACCGCCTGATGCCGTCAGACCGTTGACCTTTGAGTCGATGGTCAGCAACAGGCGTCGGCGCTTCAGCCGATACTCGGCCAACGACACCGTTCGTTGGTTGTAATCGTCTACCAACTGGTGCAGTTTCTGTATCAGAGTTGTCACATCCATGGTCATGTCGCGCGACTCTCTTAGCGGTTTTTAAGCTGTCTGACCAAGCGCAGACCGGTATAGGTGTCCGGGCGGCCATCGTGTGCTTTCTGCCAGCTCACCTGACATTCTTCCATCGGCGTATCGTAGTGCCCCCCGGCAACCGAGAGCGCTCCCCCGCTGAGCACCCATTCCTGAGCATTGCCCAGATGATTCACCAGGCCCCAGCGGTTCTGCCCGCCCACGCTGGCTTTGACCAAGGAGCCGCCACGTTGAATACCCCTGGAGGAGAACAGACAGTTGCGGTTCGGGTCCGGCTCGGCGCCGTCCGCTCGGGCGGCATGACGCCACTCCTCGTAGGTCGGCAGCCGGTAACGGTAGCCGGTCTGCTCGGACAGCCAACGGGCGTAAGTCCGCGCCTGCTCAATAGGGATGTCGGTGACGGGTCTGTCCCGGGATTGCTCCTCCCGTAACTCACACCCTGATGCGCGACAGAAGCGATTGAAATCCCCAACGGTCACCTCCTCACGACCGATGGCGTAAGCCGGTCGGCCCGCAAACCCGGGAACCACCACCATGTCCGGACCGAGACCCGCGCCCGGCAAGGTATCCCGACAGCCCGCACGTGGGCCTCGGCTACCCATTCCGGCCAGAGAGGCATCACAGGGGTCTTTGGGTTCTATGGCGATGCCGGCAATGGCGGCACTGCGCGGAAAAATCTGCATGGCATGCTGCTTGAACGTCTGGGCCCGGTCGGGGAAGCGAGCGCCAATGGTTTCGATGCAGGATGCCAACGCTCCGATCACCCGGCTTTCCTCACGCTGATATCGGCCCGGGTCCAACTCTCGCAACTTGTTGATGGCAATGGCCAAGTCATCCATATGCAGCTGCTGTCGGCAGGCGAGTTGCCGATCAACGTTGGCCAGTGCATTATCGAACTCGCGATTGACTTTTTCCTGAACCGCCTGCTTGCGTGCCTGTTCCTGCGCCAGAGCCTGCGCCGCTCGGCGTGCCTCGGCCTGTTGTTCTGCTTCAAGCCTCGCCCGCTTGAGGGCGCTGCCTATCTGTGCAGACAGACGGTCGAGCGCCGCTTCGTCATCGCTGTAGCGTCGGGCATTGGTCAGCCGGGCACGGGCCTGCTCCAGAGCGCCGGCTTCAATTTCTTTATCAATTTTTTCGAGATACGCCCTGTAAATGGACGCACGCTGACCTTCCAGCCACTGATCATTCTTCCCCAGCAGTTGCTGCAAATCGGTATAGCTCTGCCAGAGCTGACGTTCCCATTCGGCCGAAAAGGTCATTGTTGCCAACAGTTCGGTCAATTCGTTCTGCTTCATTTCCAGCCGGAGTCGCTGCTCAATTTCCAACCGCACATCCTGCTCGGAGAACTGTGGAATCCACTGATCCCGATATTGATATGCGGCGGTCGCCATTGACGTCACCACAATCAGCGCTCCGATCGCGTATTTGGCGATCGCCACTTTCCGATGCACGAAGGCATCCCAGAACGCCTGAACCGAGGCCACCCGATCCTCTCGGCGAAAAGCCAGACAGTGTTCAATCGCTCGCCACTGGCTTTTGGGAATGCCCACAAGACGTTTCGGTTTGAGTTTCTGACGGGCCGCCTCGTCGGCATGCACCCGGTTGAACGGGTGCTCACCGGCAAAGAGCTCATAGGCGATGCACCCGAGGGCATAAAGGTCATCACGCGCATCGGGTGGGGCGCCCTCAAGCATCTCCAGGCTCGCGTAGGCGGGCGTCAGAGCGCCGAGGTTTCCCGCATCAAAAATCGTTTTATCCTCTTCCGCATCGTCAGACCGTTCGGCCTTGGCCACCGCACGGGCAATACCAAAGTCAAACACCTTGGGAATGCCCCGGTGGGTTACAAAGATGTTGCCCGGTTTCAGGTCCGAGTGAATGATGTTTTCCGCATGGGCATAGATCAATGCGGAACACACGCCTTCAAGAATTTTCAGACAGTCTTCTCGGGGCAATCCGGTGGAACGATACTGGGATAGCAACTTGTCCAACGGCTTGCCATCGAGAAACTCCATGGTCATGAAAACCGTGTCGCCATCCCGGTCGAAATCGTGCACATTAACGATGTTCGGATGCGCGATACGCTGAGTTTTACGCGACTCTCTCTGCAAGGCGATGAACGCTTCCGGGTGGGCCTTGAACTCGTCGCTCAACACCTTGATCGCGACATAGGGGTCACGATCCTGGGCCTCGATTTTCAGCCGGTCCTTGGCTTTGTAGACTACCCCCATGCCACCGGCACCCAGAATGTCCTCCAGCAAAAACCGACGTTTCAGTAGGCCATGATGACCCGAGGGACGTTTCGGGGAAGCGACCGCCTTCGATTTCGCGGGCCTGGCCACGACGGTAGGCGGATTCGGATCAACCAGTGTGGCATCCGAGCCACGCCGACGCGGCGGCGCCTGATAGCGTGTTTTATCGCCCGTAGCAGTACTCTCCACCGATCGGTTCCGTGGGGTATACACGGTCGTATCGGGTGTGACGTTTTCGCACGGCGCGATCCGCGTTCTAGGTTCCCTGGTTTCAGTCATGTCCTTCCCATCTTCCTGACTCAATTATCCCGTTGAGCGCATTGCCGTCCGCTGGAACTGCCCACCTTGCCGGGCTCGCCTTTGATCACCACGACTGAGACGTTATCCGGCGCTCCTGCACGCAAGGCGACATCAATCAACGCCTGGGCACAGATGCCCGGATCGCGATCGGCCAGAATTCCGGCGATGGTCTCGGTTTCAATCACGCCGTGGAGCCCGTCGCTGCACAGCAGAAACAGGTCACCGAGTTGCACATCAAACAGGCGCATATCCAGTTGCAGATGCTCTTCCACGCCGACCGCGCGAGTAATCACGTTGCTACACTCATGCACGCGGGCCTGCTCGCGATTGATCAGGCCCATGGCCACCATGTCTTCTACCTGGCTATGATCCCGGCTCAATTGCGTGAGTGCACCGTTGCGAAAACGGTACAAACGGGAGTCCCCCGCCCAGAGCACCACCCCGATACGACCGCGGATCATCAGGTGCACCAGTGTGCTCCCGATCGTGGCGCCGTCGAGTTCCATTCGGGCATAGTTCTGCAACCCCTGATTCACCCCCTGCAGACAGTCTTCGACCCGGTCCACCGACTCAGCCAACGCCTCGGGCAAACGCAGTTGGGCCAGTCCCTGGACGATTTCCCGACTGGCCAGGTCGCCCACTTCGTGACCACCCATGCCATCCGCCACGGCCCAGTGGTTTTGATCAGCGCACGTAAACACCGCGTCTTCATTGAGCTTGCGCACCGCGCCGGCATGAGTCGCATGCTGGCAGCGCCAGTGAATGGGGCGCCGATACGTGGTATCAACCGGTTGCGGCCGGGTCTCGGTATCAAGCATCCGTGAGCTCCCTGGGGCACGGTGCGAACGGCTGCTCCCACTGCCAGTCCCGCCACTGCCCCGTATACATGGCGGCCACCCCTGCAACTGCCGGCAACCCCCGCGCCGTGGCGACACAGGGCTCGACCCGATCAGAACCCCGGGTGGACCAGATGCTGTAGCTCGGCATGGTTGCCGACAGGGCCGTATCCAACAGGTAGGGATAGACCTGCTCAGGTCCGGTCCGCTCGTCATGAAGTGTGACGATACGATCAGCGCCCGAGCCGGACGGCAGTCGGGTGTACTCCGCACCGACCAACAGGGGACTGGACTGAATACGGGCCGCCAGTGAATCGATCTGAATCTGCCCGTCGAGCGCGGCCAGGGCAACAGACTCCAGCGACTCGTACCAGGCATCGGCGACGGTCAACGCTACCGTGGCCGGTATGTTGGACGGTGCGGAGCCCAGGATGGTGAACGGAAAGTAACGACCGACCCGATCCACGCTGGGCAGCGAAATTCCGGCCCAAAGCTGGCCGTCCAACACGCCCGGAGACAACGCAAACCGCCAGATGGGGCTGGTAAGATACACATCCAGCCAGTGCTCGCCCAACTGTTCCTGGGTCGCAGCGATCACCGATTGCAGCCAATCATCCCAGATATTGACGCACTGCGATGGCAGCCCGCGGTGAATGAAATCGCCGTGGGCTGGCAGCTTTCCAAAAAAACCAACAACGCCATTGGCACTCATCACAGCACCTCCGGACACTGGTATCGGCGCAGGGGATTATTGGTCAACAGATTGTCGACGCTTTGGGTGCGCACCTCATACACCATCGTATTCCGATCCGCACCGGCGCCCGGGGCTGCGCTGGAGAACGTCAGGTGGAAGACATCCGAGCGAGACGTTTTCTGCACCTGAGCATCGTCCAGCGCGCGGAACCAGGCCCAGGGCCCCTGGTACACCCGATCACTGGCGCCCCCGTTGACCTTTTCAAACACCAGACGCAGCCGGCGTTCCGCCTGATCACCAGACCAATCAACCCGACGCCAGAACTTGGGCCCGTGGCTGTACGACAGGGTCTGGTCACCCATATCAAGAACAAAGCGGGCATTGTCTTTGGTCAGGTCTTGCGGTTTGAACTCCAGACTCAGTCGCGGGGAGGACTCGCCCGAGCGGAACATCAGTTCGGTGATCGCCTGCCCGTGACGGATCTGTGCCAAGGCACTGGCCGAAAGCCCCAGGCCGTAACCATCCACCTGCCGGTTGTGCCACTGGCCCCGGGTCTGAACAAACGGCTCGATATACTGCTGCACAAAACGCTCGTGCAGCCCGCCCGGTTTGAAGAATTCACTGAAGTCGTACAGTGACATTTCCGCATCCACGCCGCCCACCAGCGGGTAACGGCCCGCCGCCATGCGCTGATACGGCTGATACACCTGGGCCTGCCACTCGTTGACGACATGCCCTCGGGCTTCAACCAGAATACTCCGCCAGGTTTCCCGTGACAGGCCGTTGAGCCACTGTTCCAGGGGCTGGGGCAGGTTGCGCGCATAGCTCCGCAATTGACTCGCCGGGTTGCCCTGACCATCGGCAAAGCGCGCGCGGGCAATTTCGAACGCCCGTCGTTGGGGGTCCGGCGACATCCGGATGTCCTGTACGAAATCACTCAGCTTGCGCACCTCCCCAAGCACCGCATGAATGGGTGCCTGTCCGGCATCACCCGCCATCAACCGATGCAGCTCACTGAAATGCCGATCCACTTCAGTGGAGTCCATTTGCGAGGCAATCAAACCGGCCGCAATACTGGTCCGCTGACTACGGCCCGCTCCGGCCACCTTTTCCTTGAGCTCGGGGTTGGTCAACTGCGTCTGCGCGGCGCTGACCTCCAGTACCCGCAAGAGGGGCGAGTACAGTGGGTCCGCCGCACGCGCCAACCGCTCGCTGCCCTGATTGAGGCTGGCGAAAGAATCAATGGAAAGTGCCTGCTGCACGCCCACCCAGGTGCGAATATAGTCGCGCAAATACAGTTCGTTCACCCGCTCGCTCAGTTCCCCGAGATCGTCCTCGGCCATGGTCTGGGTGCTCTGTTCCAGGCTCTCAAATATCCAGCGGTCATTGACCAGCTCACGCAGCACCGGCGATCGTGGCGAGAGGTCGATGGACTTGTAGCCTTCGCGGGTGAACATCCAGGGCACCTGAATCGCATCCCGGGCGTTCACCGGTAATTCAAATACCGCGGTCAACTGATTGCCGTATTGAGCCCGAAGGTCAACCGGACGTTGATATTCCGGCTCGCTCTGAATCCGGTTATAGACTCGCTGGGCGACCGGGACCTGCAGTAGGCGCTGGGCCACCGTTCGAGCCAGCGGCCGGTTCAGCGCCTGATCCGTCAGCTCCAGCGTCAGCAAGTCCTCCAGATGTTGACGCAATGAGGTCTGAGCCTCCCGCTCCAGAGTGGTGGCCCACCGGTGGGTAAACCACTCAACAACCTGCGAAGGTTCCATACGCGAGGTATCCCCGAACATCTGGTACACCCGGAACCGGTTGTACAACTGCAGATCATCTTCGGTGTCCAGCAGCCCCTGCTCCAGCTCTCGCAACAATGCCTGAGTGAATGGGCCGCGCAGATAACGCTGATACGCCTGATCGGCGCGTTCATCGATGCGTCCGTCGTAGAGGCCGACGCCGGTCAGTACCGGGTGCGCGTCCCGATCGTACACAGAGCTGGCCTGCGCCAGGGCAGTCAGTGCCGGCAGGTGCGTTCGGGGGACTGCCGGGCCATAAGACTCCCTTTGTAGCTGCTCGAACCGGGACAGGTGCGTGCGGACATCCTCCATATCAGAGGCGTGGCGACTGACACTGCCGGTCCACACCATCACCAGACCTACGGCACTGCCTGCCAGAGCCGCGTAAGCCGAACGCCGCCCCCACTGCCGCCAGCGTTCGTAGCGCGGATTGGTGCCCACCAGTTCAGATTCCGGAAAAATCACATCCTGAAAGAGCCGTCCCAGAAAGAACCCCTTGCCCCGATTCACACCCGGTACGGCCTGTTCGCGCCCAAACCCGAACTGTGCCGACACAGTACTGACCAGGCGATCAATCGGCGTGCCATCCTGGGTGCCGCTTGAGTAATAGACCCCGCGCAACAACGGCTGGTAACGATAGCGATTCGGGGCAAAGGTCTGCTCGACAAACCCTTTGACCAGGCGATTGAGTTGTTCAAATTGGGGCGGGAAATGTTCGATGGCCGTCCGACGCTGGGGATCGCGCTCCTGATGAAGTCGCCAGATCAGGCGCTCATAAAGTCGAGCCTCCAGTTGACGAAGCTCGGCGTCAATAAACTCAAAATCCGGGGCCGACTCCATTGAGCCAGCGCGTGGCAGGCTGAGGCCCCACACTTGTTCGCGTTCGTCTTTGCCCAGGTCTTCGAAAAATTCATTGAAGCCCGCGATCAAATCCGACTTGGTAAACATGAGATAGACGGGAAAGCGCACCTCCAGCTTGCTCATCAACTCATCGATGCGGGTGCGAATGGTGCGGGCATGACGTGCGCGCTCTTCTTCGGTCTGGGTGAGTAAATCCTGCACGCTGATTGAGACAATCACGCCGTTGATCGGTCGGCGACGGCGGTGCTTTTTCAGGAGCCCCAGAAATCCTTCCCAGGCCGAACTGTCCACGACCCGGTGACTGTCCTGGGTCGTGTAACGTCCCGCAGTGTCCACCAGCACGGCATCATTGGTAAACCACCAATCACAGTGTCGGGTTCCGCCAACACCCTGCAGCGCCCCGGCACCAAACTTTTCGGCCAGGGGAAACTCCAGCCCGGAGTTCACCAGCGCTGTGGTTTTGCCCGCACCGGGCGGCCCCACCATGATGTACCAGGGCAGCTCATACAGTGCCCGGCTCTTGTTGGCACGGCCCCGAAATCGACGTCGCCGAAGCACGGCCAGCGCTTCAAAAAAGCGCTGCTGAATCTGTTGGACATCCTCGGCCGCCTGGCTACTGACATAGTCCGACGCATTGGCCTGGCTCTGCTGAATGTCGTCCACCATCGCCTGATTCTGCTGGCGATCACGCCATTGCAGTCGCAGGTTATTCAGCCCCCATAGCACCAGTAACACCAGAATGACCAACAGTCGGGTGGTGTTGCTGGCCAGAGGCGCCGCGTTATCATCGCCAAACTTGATCAAAGGCCCGCCAAACCAGACCAGAAGCGCCAGAATCAGGACACCCAATAGCGATAAGGTGACCGGGTGGAGCAAGGCATTTTTAATCCGCTTCATCATTACCATCGGTTCCCTGTTGGTCTACTCAAACGAATCCCTGGAGAAGGTTTCAATCTGCTCATGGACGGTGTCGAGCTGTTCCACAACGGGGTTGGAACTGGTGTAAAGCCAATACCGGAAGCCGGAAAAGATCAACACCAGAAGCAACGCCACCGCCGCACCCCATATCCACAGCGGAATCGACTCTCCCAGTGTCGATGACGTTCGGCCGAGCCCCTGCCAGCGTGGCGACAGAGCACGTTCGTGCTCGCCGCGATACCGGCGGATGGTCCGGTAGAGCTCGTCTTTGATCTGCTCCAATGCATCGCGCCCGCGGCTCGCCAGACGGTAGCGCCCTTCGAACCCCAGGCTCAGGCACAAATACATCAACTCCAACATGTCCAGGTTCTGGGACGGGGTCTGGTTCATGCGCTGCAGGATCTGAAAAAATTTTTCGCCTCCGGAGGTCTCATTGTGAAACGCGCTGAGCAGGGTCCGCTGCGCCCAGGGACTATCGCTGCCCCAGGGGGTATTGAGCACTGCCTCATCCAGAACCGAACAGAGTACATAACGGGCCGCCAATACAATTTCCGGTGGGTAGCCCCGGTCCCGGGCATCCACTTCGAACTCCCGGATCGACTGGGTCAACTGGCGATACAGACTGCGCACGTCCGTGTGGCGTGCCGACTGACGGACCTTGCCAAATACCAGCAGTAGAGTATTGGCGGAGCTGACCAGTGGATTGAGCCCCCGACCGGCAACCAGAGGCTCAGGGGGCAGATCCACCGCTGAGGGTGACGCGGGCGACTCAACCCATGAAGGCGCGCGCGGCTCCGGTGTTCCGGCTGCAGCGCGCGGGGTGATCAAGTCTGGTTTCATTCGGGTGCGATCGCCACCGGGGCGAGGCTGACGAAATACCGTTTTGTCCGGCGAATCCATGAGTGCTCCTCAATGTCGAGAGGCGATCGCTATTGGCGAATCGCCCAGAACTCCATTTCCAGGCCGGGGAAGTCTCCGCCTACGTGCAACGCAAAACCGCCCGAGTTGGCCATTTCCCGCCAGAAGGCGCTGTGCTGATCCAACTCGAAGTAGGCATATCCCGAACGGTAGGGAATCTGCCGCGGCGCCACAGGCAAGGGTTTGATGGCAATACCCGGCATGGCCGCGTTAACCAACTGCCGGATACGCTCCACCGGACCCACCTTGATCTGCGCCGGCAGACGCGAGCGCAAGGTTTCCTCGGCGATATCCGCTCGCACCGCCAGTACAAACGCTGCCGATGAAAGCAGCGAGCGATCGGGAATGGTGCCCACGCGGATACCGTATTTCTTTTCCTCAAGAGGCAGCCCGATGGCGGTCTGCTCGTACACCATCGACAGGTAGCTGCGCAGGGTGGTCATCAGGGGCAAAAACGTTTCCTGCAATTGATCGTGTCGATACGGCGCAAACTCCGGTGGCCGCTTCTCCCTGGCGACAAAGGTGGACAGCTCTCCCGCCACCAGCAGCAGTTGCTGAAACAGCGCCAGAGGGTGCAGATTGCGCACCGAAGCCAGATGGGCGATCAGGGGCTCATAGCGGTTGATCATCTGCAGCATCATATAGTCGGCTATCTCCGCCGTTCCCCCCCGTCGGGCATCCGCCAGTCGGCCGGCAATCGCCTCGCCCCGATGATGCAGCATCCCGGACAACTCGGGCAGAAAGCCCGCGAGCCTGGGGGCGGCCGTACAATCGAGACAGGTCGGCAAGTACTGCTCATCGAGCAGCACGTTGTGGTCATCGCGCACCTCCGCGATGCGCAGTACGCCAATGCAGGCATACCCGCTGAGATCCTCGGATTCGAGCATCAGGCGTAAACGGAGCTTGCCCACATCCACGGGGCGGGTATCTCCACCATCCGAGGTGACATCCCGTGCACTGACTTCCGACACGTAATAGCGGGCCAGGGCCTGTGCATCGTCTTCCCGGGAAACGTCCACCGCACCCGGCCGACGAACCGGCACCGCAAGATACACCAGCGTACTGTGGGCGCCCTCGGGAACCTCGAGCACCCCGGGGGCATCATCCACTTCAGGGAAATTGAATGGAGTACCATCGGGGAACACACCCCGACCCCGGGACACCGACAGCTTGCCCAACTTGAGCAGCTCCTGGTCCAGTTCCATCGTCTGCAGCCCCCAGGCATAGGCGCCGAGGGCGCTGCACTTGGCATCAATGTAACGTTCGACGTAGCGGTCGTACTGCTGGAAGTGCTGAGGGTTCAGAAACATTCCCTCGGACCAGATGACCTTGCTGCTCAACGACATAGTCTATCTTCCCTATCTGTTGCCGATTCATTGTGGGTCCGATCAGTTCAGCACTGACAACTGGTTACCCGAGATTTTCAGTTTGATGACTTCCCTGAACACGTTGCGCGCGGTAACGGGAACGACGACTTTGTAGGCGGCGCGCTCGTACTGGTAGAACTCGGCCATGATCCCGACATAGCGCGTTTTCGCATCAAGCACCAATTCGCGATTCCGGGTCTCGCCGGGAGCCACACCGGGTAGCTGGCGCCGACGTACCAACGTATCGCCGAGCACGGCCGAGTCACGCTCATACAGGCGAACAAAGTCAGCGTCAGCAAACGCCTGTTCGGCGGTCAGCTCGTAGAGCCTCAGCACCACCGGCGCGGGCTCGTTGCTGTGATCGGGATTGATGTCCGCGTGCGCGTCAATGGACAGCCTGACATCGGTCTGCAACTTGAGCATTCCCCCGACGCGGCTTTCCTGATTCGCACAGGCCGCCAACCCACACACCAGCAAAGCCGGGAGAAACCTACGAAGTGGGGCAAACCGTTCCATAATCATGTCTCCTGTCGTTACCGGCCGAGCATCCCGGAGCCTCTCAGGGGCGCAGCGCCGACAGGCGACGCAACTGATCCTGATACGCCTGAACGAATTCGTCACCGAAAATCTGCTGAAAAGAGCGCTCCATATTGTCGCTCAGTCCCTGGTAGTGCGCGCGGTAGTTGTCCCAATAGCGTGCCTTGCGTAACGGCGGCATGACACTGGGTTTTTGTTGACTGTTCGCATTGGTCTCCAGACGATCCGGGTCAAACTCCTTGAACATATGTTCAAACGCCCGACGCATACCGGAGATCATCGCCAACTGGTGCTCCGCAATTTCCTGGAACCCCTCGCGAACAGCCTGCAAAGGCTCCTTGTACGCCTGGCTTTGACGGACAAAAATATTCTCTAACGCTTCATCGACATCGGCAGAGAACTTGAGCGGATTGTTCTCCACGGGTTGAATGGTGGTGACATTCATCCGAAACTCATTCTTGATGCTGGCCCGGGAGCGCAACACCTGCATCAACCCCTCAATCACCTCCCGTACCATGGTGCCGATCAGCGGCTCCAGTTCCCTTCGCGCTTCCGGGCTCAACCGGTCCAGGTCCACACCCATAGCGGAAAATAGCGCCTCCGATGTCCGGGGTGGCATGGGACCTGCGGCAGACCGGTCGGGCGAAACCGCCCGAGATTCAGTACGATTGACCGGAGCCGGGCGATCCGGGTTTGAGCGCTTGCCGGGCTGTGGAGTGACGACAGGCCCGGGTGTTTCATGTGTCGCGTTGCCGTCATGCCCAGCGGGTTCATCCCAGGGTTGCGCATCCATCCCTTCAGGGGCGGCCACCCATGCGGGCTCACGCTCTGCGGGCTCCAGCCAGTCGGTGGGGATCAGTTGTTCCTGATGAGCTTCCGGCCAGTTGATTGCATCAACGGATGGATCCTGCCACTTCGGCTCGGAATCGGAGAATGCGCCGTCCCGAGGACCGGGGGACAATTCTGAGGGTTCATGCTGCCAGGGTTCGCGCTCGGTACCGGATGCTCCATCCAGCATCTGCAGAGGATCCAGCGAATCTCGAGACGGATCGGCGACGGGGCCGGCATCAAAGGGATCACAGGCAAAGGGATCATCGACGGAGAAAGGCGTGGCGGAGTGTTCCTCTGGCGCGGGCGCCGCCGCAAAAGGCGACACATCGACCGAACCTGACTCTGCATTCAACAGGTCGATCGCGAACGTGTAATCGCCTATCTCAACCTGATCACCGTGATTGACCGTCGTCACCACGCCTTTGCCCAAAGGCTCTGACGAGCCATTGATAAATGTGCCGTTGGTACTGTGATCGATCAACTGGAAGCGCCCCTGTTCGACTGTAAACTCACAGTGGCGAGCCGACAGAATCCGGTCGGGATCCGGCAGAACCCAGTGATTATCGGGACCGCGCCCGATCGTTCCGCCGTGCTGATCGAATGAAAATTGCTGTTGGGGAAGAGAGGCGCCTTCTGGCGTTTTGATCATCCTTAGCTGTAAGTTCATTCCGTTATCATCCCGAAAGTATCCGTTTTCTTTACGTCTTTGGCCACACCATTGCGATGCGCCGGCCATTCTGTGATGGAAACGGATTGTACACCATATTTTTTTTGAAACAGAATCAAAAATATTGCACTCGGTCACATTTTTCGACGCTGAACAAAAAAATATTTGGCATTCGATTCGTAAACAGTTAATTTTTTAATCGCGCTGTGGTAGCTTTCTTCACCTCCAGCAAATAGCCAACAAAGGATTGTTATGTTTATTTATGTGACGGACTACCTTCATTCCTTTGCGGAATGTCTGCATCAGACCGGAAAAAAAGCCGTTAAAGTCGATGTGACTCAAGGCCGGCAGTGACAGGAATCAGCAGAACACCATAGGGAAAGACAGGCAATGGCTTCACCCCATATCATTGAACTCGACGAGTTACTCGCCCCTATCGCTGAGGATACACCCACAGGTGTAGACCCTCGCACCAGTGCGTCTCCGAACTCCACCTACCAGACACTCAAGCGCGAACGATCCAGCGCCCGAGCGGCGGAACGCAAGTCCGTACACGACGGCGACAGTCAGGAGGCCGACCACCATTGGCGTGAAGTACTGAACCTGGCACCCAGACTTCTCAGGGAAGAAGCCAAGGACCTCGAAGTCGCCAGTTGGTACACCGAAGCCCTGGTACGCAAACAGGGTTTTCAGGGCTTGCGCGATGCGTTCGCACTGATTCGCGGATTGGTCGAACAACATTGGGAGAACCTTTACCCGACACCAGACGAAGACGGCCTGGAAACTCGCGTGGCGCCACTCTCCGGACTCAACGGTGAGGGAGCAGAGGGCGTTCTGATCGCACCGATCCGCCGCGTTCCCATCACGGAAGGACAACCCCCCGCCCCTTTCAGCTACTGGCACTACCAGCAGGCACTCGACATTCAGAAGCTGGCCGATGAAGACGCCCGTCAGGCAAAAGAAGCCAAGCTCGGTTATGGGCTGGGGGATATCGAGAAAGCCGTTCGGGAATCAGACGACGCCTTCTTTCAGAACCAGCGAGAAGATCTGGATCAGGCCATTGAGCACTTCCGTGCCTGCCAGAGCCTACTGGATCAACACTGTGGTATTGAGCTTGCTCCCCCGTCACGCAATATTCTCGAGGTTCTGGAAGAGTGCCGCGGTGCCGTCAACCATCTGGGGCGCGACAAGCTATCTCCCGCGACCGCCCCCGAAGACAGTGCGCCAGAGGCGGTCGACGCGACCGGGACGGCCGACGCCCCCGCCAGCGCGCCTGCCAATCGAAAAGCGCTGGATCGCGACGAGGCCTTCCGTCAACTTCGGGAGATTGCCGAATTTTTCCGCACCACCGAACCCCACTCCCCGGTGTCCTACCTGCTTCAGAAAGCCGTCAAGTGGGGCAATATGCGTCTGGACGAACTGATTCAGGAGTTGATACCAGACGAGAGTTCTCGCACGCATTACAGCGAGCTGACGGGCGTAGAAATCACCGAGGATTAGCCCCGTAAAAGGCAGTAGTGACGACCAACCAAACCAATGACAGAGGATTAGGGATTATGTCCGACAGTATCCACGACAAACTCAAGCGCGTGCGCAAGCCGCGTGTTCATATCACCTACGATGTTGAAACCAACGGCACGATCGCCGAGAAGGAGTTGCCCTTTGTCATGGGCGTGATGGGGGACTACTCGGGTGATAACACCGAGGCCAAGAAGTCCCTGAAAGACCGGAAGTTTTCCCAGATTGATCGGGATAACTTCAACGACATCATGGGCAAGGTCAACCCCAAGCTGGGATTCCAGGTGGCCAACAAGCTGGAAGATGATGGCAGCGAAATGAAGGTCGAACTCGACTTCAACCGGATGGAAGACTTTGAGCCCCATCGGATCGTGCAGCAGGTCGAACCGCTGCGCAAGCTGATGGACACCCGCAATAAACTGCGTGACCTGTTGACCAAGGCAGACCGATCCGAGGATCTGGAAAATCTGCTGGAAAGTGTACTGAGTGATACCGAAGCACTCGCCGCCCTGTCCGGCGAGCTGGGAGTGGGTGCAGAGCAAAAGGAGGAAGCGAAAGATGGCGAATAACGAAGAACAGGTAATGGAGCGGGCGGAAGCCGAAGTACAGGAAGTCAGCTTTCTCGAGCAGGCGATTACGGCGACCCGACAGACTCCGGCGGACGAGACTCAGGATCTGCTCAAGACCCTGACTCAGGAAGCCATGAACGGCACGGTAAAATGGGACAAGAACCTGACCATTACCATCAATCGCGCCATTGCGGCGGTCGACCAGTTGATGTCCCAGCAGCTGTCGGAGATCATGCACCATGAAAAATTCCAGAAGCTTGAAGGCTCCTGGCGTGGACTGAACCACCTGGTGATGAACTCCGAGACCGGCTCCCAGCTCAAAATCCGCATGCTCAACCTGAGCAAGAAAGAGCTGACCAAGGATCTCGAAAAGGCCGTGGAGTTTGACCAGAGCCAGATTTTCAAGAAAATCTACGAAAGCGAATTCGGCACCGCGGGCGGTCAACCCTACTCCGCGCTGATCGGCGATTATGAGTTTTCCTCTCACCCGGACGACATCTCGCTGCTCAGCCAGATGTCCAACGTGGCCGCCGCCGGGTTCTGCCCCTTCCTGACCGCTGCGGCACCGCAGATGTTCGGCTTTGAAAACTATACCGAACTGTCCAAACCGCGCGACCTGGAAAAGATTTTTGATTCGGCGGAGTACATTCAATGGCGCAGCTTCCGCGAAAGTGATGATGCCCGCTTTGTGACTCTGACCATGCCGCGGGTACTGGCTCGCCTGCCTTACGGCCAGTCGACCAAACCCATTGAGGCGTTCAACTACGAAGAAGTACCGGTGGGTGAGGACGGCAAACATCGGGCCACCGAGCACGATGACTATTGCTGGATGAACGCCGCCTACGCACTGGGCACCACCCTGACCAAAGCCTTTGCCGAGTACGGCTGGTGCACCAGCATTCGCGGTGCCGAAGGGGGCGGTCGCGTCGATGGGCTGCCCAGCCATACCTTTGTCAGTGATGATGGTGACGTCGATCAGAAGTGTCCAACCGAAATCGGCATTACCGACCGCCGTGAGGCAGAGCTGAGCAAGCTGGGCTTTCTGCCGCTGTGCCACTACAAAAATACCGACTACGCGGTATTTTTCGGGGCCCAGACCGCACAGAAGCCGCCCAGATTCGATGATCCCGAGGCGAGTGCCAACGCGGCGATTTCTGCCCGTCTGCCGTACATCATGGCAACCTCCCGCATCGCCCACTTCCTGAAAGTGATGGCTCGCGACAAGGTCGGCTCGTTCATGGAAGCGGGTGAAGCCGAAGAGTGGCTCAATCGCTGGATCGGCAATTACGTGAACGGCAGCCCCGGCGCCAGCGCCGAAATGAAAGCACGCTTCCCTCTGGCCGAAGCTCACGTCGAGGTCAAGGAAGTCCCGGGTCAACCCGGCGTGTTCAACGCCGTGGCCTGGATGCGCCCCTGGTTGCAGATGGAAGAGCTGACCGCTTCTCTGCGCCTGGTAGCCAACATTCCCAAGGCAGGCTAAGTCGATCGCCTGATAGGGCGGCGGAGGGATCCGCGCCCTATTGCTCGTCCTTCTCAACGGATTCTCTGGCACGCAATGTCAAACTACCTTGCCACCCCATCGATTACCTCAACCACGGATCTCCCGGCAGACGCTCGCCTGGATGCCGTGTGTGAACGGTCCCCGAAACTGACCGGACTGGATGACTTTCTGACCGAAAAGAATCCACAGCGCGCGCTCGCCTACTTTCTGTCAGAACTGGGGCCAGACGGCCCTCTGCGCAGCGTACTGGACATTGAAATCGCGGTGCATCGGACCGTCGCCCGTATCGATCGCCTGATCAGTCAACAGATCAATGCCATCATCCACCATCCGCGTTTTCAGGCATTGGAAGCAGCATGGCGCGGCGTCTGGTACCTGATACTGCAGGCCGAGGGGTCGCGCAACATCAAGATCAAGCTGCTTGATCTTGCCTGGTCTGAAGTCGCCAGGGATATCGATCGAGCCCTGGACTTTGACCAGAGCCAACTATTCCAGAAAATTTACAGTAACGAATACGGTCATCCGGGAGGCGAGCCTTTTGGCGTGTTGATCGGCGACTATCAGGTGGCACACCGCCCGTCGCCGCGCCACCCACAAGATGACATCGCCACGCTGGAGGGCCTGGCTCAAATCGCGGCGGCGGCGTTCGCCCCCTTCATCGCCAGTGCCTCGCCCGAGCTGTTTGGCCTGGACGACTTTGCCAAGCTTGGCGAGCCGATCAATCTGGAGGCAATTTTTTCCCAACAGGAGTATGTCCGTTGGCGGGCACTGCGTGAAAAATCCGACGCCCGTTTCATTGGACTGACACTCCCGAGAACCCTGATGCGCCATCCCTATCGGACCACCGCAGGCAGTTACAAAGGCGTGCCGTTTCGGGAAGAAAAAGGCGGCCTCCAGGGAGATGGCTACCTGTGGGGCAGCGCCAGCTTCGCCTTTGCCGGTGTGTTGATTCGCGAGTTTGCCAATGTCGGCTGGTTTGGCCATATCCGTGGCGTTCCGCGCAATCAGATCGGAGGCGGACTGGTGACCACCCTGCCGGTGGATCACTTCGACGCGGATCCCGCCGCTCTGGCCCCCAAACCGTTAACCGAAGTGATCATCACGGACCGGCGTGAACGGGAGTTGGCCGAGTTGGGGTTGATCCCGCTGTGTCAGAGTTACCAGACGCCGTTTGCCGCGTTCTACAGCAATGCGTCGATTCAGAGGCCTGTTCGGGACACAAACCAGGGCGTCAACGCCAGGCTGTCTGCCATGCTGCAACACGTCTTGTGTGGCTCACGGGTGGCCCATTACATCAAGGTCATGATCCGGGACAAGATCGGGGCGTTTATCAGCGCCGATGAATGCGAGCAGTTTCTGCGCCAGTGGTTGTTCCGTTATACCACCGGACGGGAGGATCTGGAGTGGGAGGAGCAGGCCCGCTACCCGCTGCGCGAAGCCGCCGTGAACGTTGAAGAACATCCGGAACGGCCCGGGCAATACCTGTGCAAAATTCACCTGGTGCCTCACTACCAGATCGACCAGATGGTCTCGGAGTTGGAATTGGTCACCGAGCTGGTACAAACCGGCTGACGGCCCTGAAGGAGAGAGGGAACCATGAGTCATATCGCTAAAACCAGAGAGCTGCGTCCATCCATTCTGGATCGCCTGCTCGATCACGACCCACAGACCGTACGGGAGCCGGCCCCAGCACGCCATCAATACTTGTATGAGTTGCGCCAGAGCGTTCGGCGAGACCTGGAGAACCTGCTCAACAGCCGTTTCTGCATGATTGAACCCCCGCAGGAGTGTCCGGAAGCCGCCCACTCCCTACTCAACTACGGCCTGCCAGATCTGGCAACCGTGAACATTTCCGACGCCGAAAAAAAACAGCGCTTTGTCCAACAACTCGAACGCATACTGCGGGAGTATGAACCCCGGTTCAAAAGCGTTCGGGTGACTCACCTCGAGAACCGGGAGCGCACCGACCGGACACTGCGCTTTCGTATTGATGCAGTGTTGTGGGCCGATCCAGCACCGCAAAGCGTAGTGTTCGACTCGATTCTCGAGCCGGTCTCACGCAGCGTGAACGTCAAGGAGTCGCTCCATGACTGATGAACTGTTGCCTTACTATGAGCGCGAACTGGCGTACATTCGGCAAATGGGCGCCGAGTTCGCCAAAGAGAACCCGAAAATCGCCAGTCGCCTGGGCATCTCCACCGAGACCATTGAGGATCCCCATGTGTCCCGGCTGGTGGAAAGCTTTGCCTATCTCAATGCGCGCATTCAGCATCGACTTGACGATGACTTCCCCGAATTCAGCGACGCATTGCTCGGCACCCTGTTCCCCCACTATCAGCGGCCGATTCCGGCCATGAGCATTGTACGCTTCGAGCCCGATCCGGAGCAGCTTGAACGGCCCTTTGTGATTCCCAAAGGCACCGAGCTCGACACCCGTTCCTTCAAGGGTGAGAAATGTCGCTTCAGCACCTGTTATGACACCACCCTGACACCGGCCGAAGTGGCCGAGGCAAAACTGATGGGTCGCCCCTTCAACACCCCCGGGGCGGATCGAATGCGCGGCGCCGCCAGTGTGCTCAAGATTCGACTGACGCCGCTTCTGGAGGGTGCCAATCTGGCCGAGGGCATGTCCCAATCGCTGAGGTTTTATCTAAAGGGCCAACCGCAGTACATCTACCCGTTGTACGAACTGTTGATCAATCGGTGCGAAAACCTGGTGTTAAGCGATGGCACCGGCCGCCCCGTCTTTCTCGGCGGAGACCAGGTACAACCGGTTGGGTTTGGCAGAGACGAAGGACTCCTGCCCTACCCCGACAATGCGTTTCTGGGATACCGGCTGCTGACCGAGTATTTTGCGTTTCCTGAAAAATTTCTGTTCGTGGACATCCAGGGGCTGGACCTGTCTCGACTGTCACCGACACTCGACTTCCTGGACCTGTATCTTTACCTCGCTGATGCGGATGTGGAGCTGGAGCACCACATCAACGCGACGCACTTCGTGACCGGTTGCACACCGGTGGTCAACCTGTTCGAACATCAGGCCGACCCGATTGAGCTGGATCACCGCCAGTACGAGTACCAGGTTCAGCCCGACATCCGTCGGCCCTCGGGCTACGAGGTGTTTTCAGTAGACCGGGTGATCGCCGCAGACGCTTACGGCAAGAGCGCCGAGTACCGACCTTTTTACGGACTCAATCACGACCGGCACTACCATCAGGATCAGACCTTCTGGCACGCCCAACGGCGTCACGCGAAACTCAAACCGGACAACCGGGATGAGGGCACCGATGTGTTTCTCAGCCTGGTGGATCTGGAATTTTCTCCCAGTTCCGCCCGGGAAAAGACACTGCTGATTCACACCACCTGCAGCAACCGGGATCAGCCAGCACGACTTCCGTTCAACAACCGGGAGCCGCAACTGCAATGCGTTGACAGCAGTCCTCCCACACGACAGATCCGGTGTCTGACTCAGCCCACTGACACCATCCGTCCGGCACTGGGCAATGCCGCTCGCTGGCAGCTGCTCTCGCACCTGCAACTGAACCAGCGTTCGCTGACCGATGGCGAAAGCGGTGAAGCCCTGCGGGAAATTCTTCGCCTGTACGATTACCGGCAAACCTCTGCACACCGGTCACTGATCGAAGCAATCACTGATCTGACAATCCGACCGGTCAACGCGCCGATTCAGATCGCCGGCCGTCCGACGTTGTGCCGGGGTATGGAAATTACCCTGACACTTGACGACCGGTTGTTGTCCGGTGTCAGCCTGTGTCTGTTTACCCGCGTGTTAGAGCACTTTTTCGCTCTCTACTGCTCCATCAACTCGTTCAGCCAACTTCGGGTGAAGCGCAAAGGCTACGACGGTTTTTACCGGATCGGGCCGATTCGAGCCGGGGGTAAGGTATGCCTGTAATCACACAGCTTCAGGCCGAACCGGAAGCCTTCAGCGCCCTGCAGATACTGCGTCTGCTGGAGTTTCACGGCTCGGAGCCATCCCTTTCGGAGCAGGCTCCGCCCCGCCGGCCACTGCGTTTTGCGCCCGGGATCGATGTTCGCCCACTGTCTCAGGAGACCATCCGGTTCAGCGGCCAGCACCGCCTGACATTTCCCGCCGCAGAGATCGAACAGGTAGCGCCGCGCGGCGACAAATGGTCGGTTCAGTCCAACCTCCTCAGCCTGGATGGCACACAGGGCCCACTGCCCTACCACTATACCGAGCTCCTGCTCGAGCGGCAGAAAGCCAAAGATCCGGCCCTGACCCGCTTTCTCGACCTGTTCAATCATCGAAGCATGAATCTGTTGTGGCAGGCGGCGAGCAAATATCGCCTGCCTCTGGAATACGAGCGCGCTCGACGCCACCGTGGCTCGGCCACCACCATAGACCGACACACCGAGATGCTCCTGTCACTGCTGGGGCTGTCACCGCGTCTGCTCCCGGACAACCCGGACCTGCCCGCCGAAACACTGATCTATTACGGCGGACTGCTCTCTCAACCGGTGAAAACCGTCGACAATTTTGAGCAGATTCTCAAAGGCTATTTTCAAGTCCCCATCAGCCTGTCCACCTTCTCCGGTGCATGGTGCGAGGTACTGCCGGACATGCGCTGCCAGCTTCCGTCACTGACCCAGCCCCGTGGACAGAACAACTGCCTCGGTCGCTCGACATTGCTCGGGCAGAAATCCTGGCTGGCCCAGAACCAGGTAGACGTGACCATTGGCCCCCTCGACCGGGCCCAGACCGAACGGTTTGCACCGGGCAGTCCGGCGCTGAAAGCTATGGACCAGCTCAGTACTCTGTACCTCGGTTGCGAGCATCAGTTCAATCTGCAACTGAAGGTTCGCTCCGAGGCTCTGCCCAATCAACTGCCGATCGGCACCGGTACGCCGGGGCAGCTCGGCTGGAATTCTCGTCTTCCCCGGTCAGCCTCTCGCCCGGACAGTGAAGGAGATACCCAGATCATTCCCGTGTCCACCCGGACGCCGGAATCTCATACAACCCGTCCCAAAGGACACGACCGTGCCGCCGCCTGAACGGTGACGCAACGGTCATACTACAAGGAGCCGACATGATTACTCTGGACCTGAAATCTCTTGTCAACAAGCTGAACAACACCACGCGCAACGCGCTCGAAGGGGCGGCGGGCATCTGCCTGTCCCGCGGTCACTACAACGTGGAAGTCGAGCACTGGTGGGTCAGACTGCTCGAGGTCGATGACACCGACGCCCAGGCCATTCTGGAGAAATTCGAGCTGTCACCGGACACCCTGATTCGGGCGTTCAATCGCGAACTCGATCAACTCAAAAACGGCAGTACCCGTCCACCTGCCCTGTCGCCCAATGTGGTGGAGCTGGCCAAACAGGCCTGGGTACTGGCGTCGGTGGAATACGGCCACAGTCAGGTCACCAGCGCCCACCTGCTGGCCGCTCTGCTTTTGGATGACAGCTTGCGCCGATCGGCGGTGGCCAGCTGCCCCGCGCTGGAGTCACTCGCCCCGGAGTCGGTTCGGGAACTGGTCAAGGCACTGGTGGGTACTACCGCCGAGTCGCGGGAGCAACCGCCCGAACATGGGGTGGACGAGGCTCCGTCCAATACCGCCCAGGCCAGCGACACACCCTGCCTGGACAAGTACACCGTCAACCTCACCCAGGCGGCAAGGGAAGGAAAGATCGATCCGGTTTGGGGCCGGGACCAGGAGGTGCGTCAGATTGTCGATATTCTGATCCGGCGTCGACAGAACAACCCCATCCTGACCGGTGAAGCCGGAGTTGGGAAAACCGCCGTGGTAGAGGGTTTTGCGCTGCGCATCGCCAAGGGCGATGTCCCCGGGCCGCTCAGGAATGTGGTGCTGCGCAGCCTGGACCTGGGTCTGTTGCAGGCCGGAGCCAGCGTAAAAGGCGAGTTTGAAAATCGCCTGAAATCTGTCATCGCCGAAGTCAAAGCCTCGCCGCAACCGATCATCCTCTTTATCGACGAGGCTCACACCATGATCGGTGCCGGCGGAAAAGAGGGGCAGGGCGATGCCGCCAATCTGCTCAAGCCCGCTCTGGCCCGGGGAGAGCTGCGCACCATTGCCGCCACCACCTGGGCGGAGTATAAAAAGTACTTCGAGCGCGATCCGGCTTTGACCCGGCGCTTCCAGGTAGTGAAAGTGGAAGAGCCGGATGAAACCAAGGCCATTGATATGATGCGGGCCATCGCCGGCATGTTGCAGGCCCACCACAAGGTGCGGATCATGGACGAAGCGATTGTCGAATCGGTGCGCCTGTCCAGTCGCTACATGCCCGGTCGCCAGCTACCAGACAAATCCGTCAGCCTGCTCGACACCGCCTGTGCCCGGGTGGCCCTGAGCCAGAGCGCCACGCCCGCCCCCATCGAAGACACCGAGCGGGAACTGGACCAGATCGCCGCCAATCTGGCCACGCTTTCCCGGGAAAATGCAGCACTGGATAACTGCCAGGACCGCATCGATCATCTCACCCAGCGACAGACTGACCTGAAACAACGCCTGGAACAACAACGGCAACAATGGCACACAGAACGGGAGTTGGTGACCGCCATCAATCGACACCAGGACACCATTGAAGCCGACTACGATGCAGAGGGTGATTCCGAAGAGGCGGCCAATGCACGAGCGGAGCTGAAAACTCTGCTTGAGGAATTGACGCGCCTTCAGGGCGACACGCCCATGATCAAGGTTCATGTCGACGGCCAAGCCATTGCCGAAGTGGTATCCAACTGGACCGGCATTCCGCTGGGCAAAATGCTGTCGGATGAGATTCAATCCGTGCTCAACCTGAGCGAAACGCTGAACCAGCGTGTCATTGGCCAGCACCACGCCCTGGACGCCATTGCCCAGAGCATTCGCACCGCCCGCGCCGGATTGACCGATCCGCGTAAACCCATCGGTGTCTTCTTCATGGTCGGCCCCAGTGGTGTGGGAAAAACCGAAACCGCTCTGGCCCTGGCCGACACTCTCTATGGTGGCGAACACAACCTCACCGTCATCAACATGTCCGAATTCAAGGAAGAGCACAAAGTCTCCATGTTGCTCGGCTCCCCGCCCGGTTACGTCGGTTATGGCGAGGGTGGTGTGCTCACCGAAGCGGTGCGGCGCAAACCCTACAGTGTGATTCTGTTGGATGAAATGGAAAAAGCCCACCCCGGCGTACAGGATGTGTTTTACAACCTGTTCGACAAAGGCACCATCAAGGATGGTGAAGGACGTGATATCGATTTCCGTAACACCGTCATCATCATGACCTCCAACGCCGGCGAAGAGCACATTCGCGCCCTGTGTCAGTCCCAGGAGGACACCATTGCACCCGATGTGCTGTTGGACAACTTCCGCCCTCAGTTGCTTCGCCACTTCAAACCGGCGTTCCTCGGGCGCACCACCATCGTGCCCTACTACCCGCTGGGCGATGAAGACCTGATGACAATCGGCGAGATCAACATGGAGAAGATCCGTCGCCGGGTGGCGGAGCATTACGGGGCCGAGTTCAGTTTTGAGGACGACGTTCTACTGCACCTTATTGCCCGCAGCCAGGAAGTGGACACCGGGGCCCGGAATATCGAAAACATCCTGACCCGCACCCTGCTGCCGATGATCGCCTCGGAGTGCCTCGGCCGAATGGTGTCCGGCGAGCCGATTCTGCGGGTGCGTATCGGCGTGGATGAACAGGATCAGTTCACCTGCCAGTTGGATGCATGACGGGTTTGACAGCATGACACCAACAGCGACAAGCAAACCGAAGCGGCTCCTCATAATGCTGGGTCTGTTGTGTCTGCCAGCCGTGGCCCTGAGCCAATCGTTCGATCAGGTCATTGAGCAACAGTTCAGTGACTTGCGCATTGCGGTTCGGCAGGCACAGTGGCACCGGGTGGAAGAACAACTGCCGTCGCTTCAACATCACTATTCGTTGAGCCCGCCTCAAAGAAGCTATCTGCACTTGGCGGAGGCTCTGCTGTGGCAGTCTCGGGGGGAGCACCGCCGGGCTATTCCGCTATACGAACGCATCGATCCGGACAGTGATGTCTACCTCGAGGCCCGTACCAACCTGGCTATCGCGTTTTTGAAACAGGGGTGGTGGTCCGACGCCCATCGGGAGCTGGAACAACTGCTGGCACGCGCCGAACCGGACGCCGAGCTGAAAAACCGTTGGCGTATGATGTTAGGGATGTCCCAGTTACAACAGGGGTTCTACCGTGATGCCCGAACCACCTTCGGCACCATCGACCAGAACAGCCGCCATAGCGCCCACGCCTGGCGGGGCATCGGCCTGACGGCGCTGCACCTGGGGGACCACGGTGGCGCGCTCAATGCCTTCCGACGGCTCAAGGAGAAGCATGCCGACGACATTCCCGAGGGCGCTTTTCTGGTGGCCTTCACTTACGACCGGATGAACCGGCTCAAACTGGCCGAAGCCAATTACCGGGAAGCGCTGCTTCACTATCAACACCAGTTACAGCAGACACAAAAAACGCTGGCACAGCGTTCGCGGGAGGCGGCGGACACCCCGGCGCTCAAAGCTCAACAGAACCGGCTGAACACGCTGATCAGTCAAAGCCAATACGGACTGGCCACCATCTATGATCGCCGTTAACTTGTCTTATCTTCCGCGTACACTGTGGCACCTCATCGCACCGGCTACCCTGGTGCTGGCCGGTTGCGCTTCCCAACCGCCTGAGCGGGCCACGCTGGCGCAACTCGACCGCTCCCCCTCAACCTATCACAGTGCCCCGGTCATCGGGCAGATTTCGGACGCCGACGCCAAGAGCGCTTACTATGAATTCCTGCACACCGCACCGGAGCACGATCACAGCCGCAACCAGGCCCTGGCTCGTCTGGCGGAGATGGAACTGAAGGCGAGCGAGCGCTGGACCCAACAGGACGACTATCAGGAAGACCAACGCTATCGCGCCACGCTGGAACGCACCGTCGAACTGCTGACTCTGGCCCTGACCGATTTCCCGGAGGCCCCCGGTAACGACCGCAAGCTCTATCAACTCGCGAAAAGTCATGACCTGCTGGGTAACCATGCCCCCTCACTGCAGGCGTTGGAAGCATTGGTGCAGCGCTATCCCCAGTCCGAGCTGTATCCCGAAGCGCAGTTCCGGCTTGCCGAGGCGGCGTTCAGCGCCGGGGACTACCTGGCCGCGGAAATTGCCTACACTGCGGCACTGCACAGTAGCCAGGACACCGGATTTCACGAGCGGGCGCTGTTCAAGCGCGGCTGGTCGCGCTACAAGCAGTCCCTGTATGAGCCCGCTCTGGAAGATTACATCGCGGTCATACACGCGCAGGATTTTCCGGACCTGGCCGAGCAACTCGAGACCCCACTGAACGCCGACCAGCAGGCCATCTATGACGAATATTACCGCTCCCTGGCCCTGGCCATGCAGCGCTATCCCCAGCCGAACTCGGTCGTTGAACTGTTCAGGAAACACGGCTTGACGGACCTCTACGCCCCCTACCACGCCAGTGCCACTCAGCTTGAGGATCAGGAGCGTATCAGTGACGCGGTGGCCGAGTGGCAAACCTTGCTTGCCGCCGATCCTGCCCCCGCGCTGAGCCTGCGGGCCCGGGCCCACATCGTCTCCCTCTGGCAGACGCACGGCTTCACCGACGCGGCACTGGAAGCCAGCGAAACGGCGTACCAGGTCTATCAGCGCTTTCAAACGATCGACTCCGCAAACGCCGTTGCATCACCGCTGGCGCAAAGCGCCGCCGAAGCCTTTCGCCATCAGTGGACGGACGTGGCGCGTTTTTACCACAACCGCTATCAACAGGAGCCCGACGAAGCGCACCTGAAAAAGGCGCAACAATGGTACCAACGTTACCTGAAGCACTTTGCCCATTATGCCCAACAAGACGGCATTGCGCTGTCATACGGAGACCTGCTGGCGGAGGCCGGACAAACCGAAGCGGCCTTCAAGCAATACGAGCGGGCGGCGTTCGACGGCCCGGTCATTCTCAATCAGGAGGCCGCCTACGCGGCTCTGGCGCTGCTCGATGAGTTGACTGGGCAGCAACCGGAGCACTGGCTGGCACGCAATCTTCGCTACGCCCAGGCATACGCCCAGCTCTACCCCGACGACCCGCGCACCCCCGCCATCGCCTGGCAGGCCGCCCGCCACGCGTTCAACGCCGATGCCTACGATAAAGCGATTGAACTGGCGCGCTTTGCCCGGGAGCACCCGATCCATCAACAGGATGCCTACTCGCTCATTCTTCAGAGTCATCTTGATCAGCAACGCTACGCCGACGCGGAACAGGTCGCGCGGCAGTCACTCAGCCTCCCGGGACTATCGGACGAAACCCGTTCGCAGACCGAAGCACGCTGGTCACTGAGCGTGTACCGGCAGGCGGAACTAGCCGAGCGTCGGCAGGAATGGAACACCGCCATTGATCATTTCCGACGCATTCACGAGGCTTACCCCCACAGCGACAATGCCGCGCGCGGACTGTACAACGCCCTGTCACTGGCAGGCGAACAAGAGAGCTGGGACCTGGCCATTGCCTTGATTCAACGTTTCCAGACCGTGTACCCGCAGCACGAGCTGAGGGTCGATGCCGAACGCCAGTTGAGCACCGCCTATCTGGCCAGTGGACAGACCGACCGGGCCGCTCGTCAGTATGAACGCCTGGCGGGGACCGAACAGGACAGTCGCGCTCAGCGGGCCGCGCAGTGGAAGGCCGCTCAGCTCTATCTTGAGCAGGACGATCGGGAAGCCGCGATCAATGCTTTCCGCCGGTATGCGCATCGCTACCCGAATCCCTATCCGGAGAACGCCGAAGCCATGAACCACCTGGTGACGCTGTACACTCAATCCGGCAAACCGGAGAAACGGGCGTACTGGCAGCAGCAGATCCTGTCCCGGGACCGACAGCAACCGGATCAGGCCAAGACCGACCGGACGCGACGCCTGGCCGCCACCGCCGCACTCGGTCTGGGGCGCGATCATCACGAACACTTCAAGGCGACCCATCTGAGCCTGCCGCTGGAACAAAGCCTCACGGAAAAAACCGGACACATGCAGAACGCCATCCAGCACTATGCTCGTGCAGCCTCCTACGGCCTGACGGACATCGCATCAGAATCCACCCATCAAATTGGCCGCATCTACGAAACCCTGGCGCGGGACTTACTGGATTCAGACCGTCCCACGGAATTGAGCGACGAGGCGCTGATGCAATACAACATTCTTCTGGAGGATCGCGCCTTCCCGTTTGAGGACAAGGCGATTGAATTCTACGAGCGCAACTTGCGGCGCGTCGCGTCGGCTTCCTTCAATGACTGGTTGGCAAAAAGCCGAGAGCGCCTGGCCGTCCTGTTTCCGGTTCGCTATGACCGACCGGCCAAGATGAGCATTCGATTTCCGCAGACGTCGGAGTCAGAAAAACCAACCCACACCTCAGAATCAATCACCAACGCACGTCTGGAGGCGGACCAGCCGTGAGAATAAAGACACGATGGCCAGTGTGTGTATTGCTCATCACCAGTGCATTGCTCGGTGCCTGTACCCAGACCACGAGTGAACCAGAGTCCGGACCGGTGCGGGACCATGCACGCCAACCTCTGAGCGAGGTGCAACAGCGCCAGGCCGACTGGGCCGCAACACGAGCGGCCACTGGAGACTACGATGCGGCGGCGAACATCCTGGAGCAACTGATCGAACAGCGACCTCACCACCCGGAGCTCTGGGCCAACCTGGCCACGCTGTATCACCGTTTAGCGAAATCGGAATTGCGGGATCAGGCACTGGTACGGGCCCGTGAACTGAACCCGGACAGCATCCCGGCGTTGAACCTGTCCGGCATTCTGGCGCTGAATGCCGATCAACCACAATCGGCTGAACGGCTGTTCAAAAGGATAGTGGCTCTGGAGTCCGACTATCCCGACGCGCACTACAACCTGGCGCTAATTTACGACACTTACTACCAGGACCTTGAACGAGCCATAGATCATTACCAGAAATATCTCGCTTTGATCGACGAGCCGGACGACGCCACGACCGCCTGGCTTGAACAGTTGAAAAATGCGCTCAAACGTCAACAACATCGGGAGCAAGCCGGATGAAGTTCCGCCTGTTCACTCTCCTGACCGGCTCGCTGCTGCCACTGATGGTCACGCCTGTTCCGGCCCAGGAAAGCCCACGTATCGAAATTGAAATGGAAACAACGCGCATCCGTTCCAATCGGGAGCTCCCCAAGCTGCTGTACATTATTCCTTGGCGCGATACCGAGCTTAGCGACAGGTCCGGCGAGCGAAAAATCCTGATCCCCGATTTATTTTCGGACTATTACGAACCGCTTTTACCCCGTGAGGCGAAAGAACAATCGGACGACAGTGAAGGTCTCGACGCCCAACACAACGATTAATATTCTTGTGCCATAACCAGTTCAAAAGACGTTGCCTTTCTCGGAAAATGTAAATCATCACAACAAATATTTGAACGACAACGGATTGCAATTCCTAATAACAGTCTCGCTCATTAAGCGCTAAGGATAATAAAAAAAAGTAATACGTCATAAACCGGACAGACAGTCATTTGTATCTTTTGATTTTGGGCTACCATCCGCTGCGTCTTATGGTCAAAAAGACCAAAGGCGATTGAGGCGACAGGTGCGCGCCATATAACAATAAGGGGCGCGCCACCTGCTTTCCGTTCAGCAATACCAGGAGAAAACTACAAATGATAAGCACAACACAAAAGCGTAATGGCATTTACGCCGCCATGCTGGGCCTTGGCCTGGCGATGGCGGGACAAAGTGCCATGGCACAATCGGCAAATTGCGAATACGTTGTCAGCAACGAGTGGGGGAGCGGTGCCACGGCCACCGTTCAAATCACCAACAATGGCGCCACCGCTGTCAATGGCTGGGACGTCAGTTGGACCTACGACAAAAACCGGGTTACCAACAGCTGGAACGCACAGGTATCGGGCAATAATCCGTATACCGCGACTGATCTCGGCTGGAATGGCACGATCCAGCCAGGTCAGACCGTCGAGTTTGGCATGCAGATCGATGCCAACGGCGGTGCCGTTGAGCGTCCGACACTGTCGGGTGACGTGTGCACCGACGGCGGCGGCTCCTCCAGCTCATCCAGTTCCTCCAGCAGTGAGAGCTCCAGCAGCGAAAGCTCTTCATCCAGCGATGACGGCGCCACCGCCCAGCAGTGTAACTGGTATGGCACGCTTTACCCGCTCTGTGACAGTCAGGACAGCGGTTGGGGCTGGGAAGACAACCAGAGCTGTATCGGCCTGACCACCTGTAGCGATCAGCCCGATCCCTATGGCCCGGTCGACGGCGGAAGCAGCAGTTCTTCTTCCAGCTCCAGCAGTGAGAGTTCCTCGAGTAGTGAGAGCTCATCCAGCAGTGAGAGTTCGTCCAGTAGCGAAAGCTCCTCCTCATCCAGCTCATCCAGTAGCACGCCGGATGCGGGCGGTGTTTTCCGTGTTGACGAAACCGGCCAGATCACCCAAAACGGTGACGCCTTCCCGGTACAGTGCTCCGCCTGGTTCGGTCTTGAAGGCCAGCACGAGCCCGCCGATGCCGAAAACAACGCCGACGGTGCGCCCATGGAGCTGTACGTCGGCAACATGTGGTGGGTAGATTCCGGGCGGACCATCCAGCAGACCATGGACGAGATTACCGCTCAAGGCATCAATACCATTCGTCTGCCCATTGCGCCGCAGACCCTGGATCCGGACGATCCCCAGGGTATCGGTGATATTCGCGAAGGCGGCGTACTGAAGAACCACGAATCGGTGCGTCAGGAAAACGCCCGTCAGGCACTGGAGGACTTCATTGTCCAGGCCGACGAGAACGGCATCAATGTGATCATCGACATTCATTCCTGCTCCAACTACGTCGGTTGGCGCGCCGGTCGCCTGGATGCCACACCGCCCTATGCCGATGCCGAGCGCGAGAACTATGAGTTCAAACGTGAAGGCTATTCCTGTGGCCCCGTCGACGACCCGGACGTACAGGTTGATCTGTACAACGAAGAACTGTGGCTGGAAGACCTCCGGGAAATCGCCGGTCTGTCCGAGCAGTTGGGTGTCGACAACATCATGGCCATCGACATTTTCAATGAGCCGTGGGATTACACCTGGGCCGAGTGGAAGCGTCTGTCAGAAAATGCCTACCAGGCCATTGCCGAGGTCAACGACGATGTCCTGATCATGGTTGAAGGCATCGCCACCTCCACCAGTGCTGGTGACGAAGTGCCTCATGGCGATGAAGATTCCAACCCCAACTGGGGTGAAAACTTCTTCCCCTTCGCGGACGCACCGCTGGATATTCCCAAGGAGCGCCTGATTCTGTCTCCACACACCTACGGTCCGTCGGTATTTGTCCAGCGTCAGTTCATGGACCCGGCGCAACCCGAGTGTGAAGGCCTTGAGGATATCGAAGCGGCCGAAGCCGGCTGTAACATCGTCATTGATCCGCAGCGACTGGCCGCCGGCTGGGACGAGCACTTCGGCTATCTGCGTGAGCAGGGCTACGCCATGATCATCGGTGAGTTCGGCGGTCATAGAAACTGGCCCGCCGATGCGCCGCCGCGCCATCGTGAAGCCTGGAGTCACGTCGAGCCCGGCATCGACATGGAGTGGCAGAATACCCTGGTCGACTACATGATCGAGAAGGACATCCAGGGCTGCTACTGGTCCACCAACCCCGAATCGGAAGATACCGGCGGTCTGTACGAGCACGCGTACGATCCGGTCTCCAATGAAAGTGGTTGGGGTCAGTGGGAAGGCTTCGAACAGGAGAAGTGGGACATGTTGCGCCGCCTGTGGGGCATCTGATTCCGGTTTTTCTGAAGCCTTGAAAAATCCCCGGGTGGCTCACCACCCGGGGATTTTTTTCTAAGGAGCCAAAGACCCGATGGGTATGCGGGTGATTTCGATATCTTCCTTGTTGGTCGCGTAGGCGACATAAACAAACTCTTCGTCTACGTAACTTTCCGGATAGCTGTAACCCGCCCGTTTATACTTTCCCTCGTACCGCCAGGGCTGCAGGTCCGCTCCGCCGGCGCGTACCAACCAGGCCCGTTCAAACCGCTGACCGTCATCGCTCACCGTAATTGTCAACGGAATCCGGGTTTTGCTTCCACTGGGATTGTTGACGATAAACGCCGAACCGTCCGGTAAGTTACCGGCACTCTGCTTGGCCCTTGAATCCGGAAAGTTGGTGATGGTGGCGTCTTTTCGGGCGACGCCAGACCAGAAGCGACAATACCACCAGCCCGGTCAAAGAAACGCTACCACCACCGCCACCGGCGGTATCGTTACTCATATCGACACCGTCATCATCGCCGTCGGGGTTCGGTACGTCATCGTTCGGTCCGTCCGCCGGCCCTGCCGGCGTATGTGCGTCATCATAGTCGGGGCTGCGCTCACACTCGCCGGCGGGATCGGTGTCCACAAACACATGGACGGTTCGAGTCATCGAGTGGCCGTCCGCATCCTCCACGCTCAACGCGATCTCTGCCAGACCGCACGCTTCGGCGGTAAAAACGGCCGTGCCATTTTCAAGCGCCACCGAACCGTTGCTGACGGAGTTGATTGAATACGCCGGCTCAACGGTATAGCCACGAAACAGATCGGCAAGGTTGAATTCGGCGGTTTCGCCCTCTCGGATCATTGTGTGAGGTTGAGCCATCCAGTCCAGGTACTCATCCAGCATGGTGTACCCATCCCGGTCGGGATCCGCGTTCGCATCGGCAAAGTCGTCGCCGCCGGAGAGCGGGTTCAGGCCATGGAGTTTTTCCCACCAGTCGGGCAGGCCGTCGTCGTCACTATCCCAGTCGGGATCACGCTGCAGGTAGGGATAATCCTCATAGCCGCCCACGTCGTCCTCGTGATCGGGTAGCCCCGGTGAACCGGTATAGCTGCCTTCGTAGGTGGCCGTACCGGTCAGCGTTTCCTGAATGATCCGAAGATCCTGATCGTCCTGCATCAAGCCCCCTGCCCCCACATCGGACAACACCCGTTTGTAGGCTTCGGCGGCACTGTGCACTTCGGCATGGGAGGGGAAAAACGGCTCATCCACCCAGGTCTCATAACCGTTGGGGTTTCCACTTTTCACCCGGCAGGCGGTGGTCTGGTTGCTTTCATCCGCGCGACCGGGAATCACGTTTCCGGAACAGAAATAACGCTGGGTGCCCGGAAAGTTGTCGTACTCGACATTGAGCGCATACATCTCTTCGGTGGCCGGCCCCGGTTTGTAATAGTTGTTGACGAAGTTCACTTCGTGAGCACCACCATCGGTGGTTCGGCTGCGCCAGTTGTAAACCACGTTATTGAAAATATCCAGCCGTCCGGCGTACTCCCCATTGCCGTCCAGACCACCGGCCAACGACCAGTTGCGGCCTTCATTGTGGGCCAGCAGGTTGTGATGAAAGCTGCCAATGTCACCACTGATGCTGGCCGCATAACCGTGGCGGGTGCCCGAGGGATAATTGGTATGCCCCGCCACATTTAACGCTTCGGCAATCAGGGTGCGCTGCAACGTAATGTTTCGGGCACTGCGGGACGAGAAGGCTTCATCGATGGTCCAGCTGATGGAGCTGTGATCGACAATCGCATGATCCGCACCCTGCAGGCCGATACCATCATAGGTAGTACCGGCCCCCAGGCGCACCCGGACATGACGCATGACCACGTCACTGGCACCACTGACCCCGAACGGTGCTCCCCGTACCACAATCCCTTTGCCGGGCGCTGTCTGTCCCGCGACGGTCACATACGAATCACTGATGGTCAGGCGCGATTCCAGATGAATGACACCCGACACATCGAAGACAATGGTGCGGGGACCAATATCGCTTTCCACCGCCTCGCGCAGACTGCCCGGACCACTGTCATTCAGGTTGGTGACTTTCACCACCTGACCGCCCCGACCGCCGATGGCATAGCGACCGTACCCTTCGGCATCGGGAAATGCGGGCTGTCGGGGTTGAAAGGACCAGAGGTTACCCCGGGTGATGGCGTCGTCCTCAGCCACCGGATCCACCCGCCAGAAATATTCATCGCGACTGTACAGGCCCTGCAGTGCAAACTCGTTGCCAGTCTGGCGCCCCATATACACCGAGCTGTCGCCATTGCCGACCAGGGTTTCATCGGTACCGAAATAAACCTCATGAGCCACCGCATCCGGGCCGGGCGTCCAGCTCAGCGTCAGCCGGCCATCCACCACCTCGACATGTCGGTCACCATCCGTCGGGACGGGTTGCCGTGCCTGCTGCGCCACATTCGGGGTGTTCAGCTCAAAGCCATTGATTACCACGGTTTCAATGTCCGCGCCGGCGTCAGGGTCGGCCTCGAACCGAACCTCAACATCGTCACCGGTGCTGTCGAAGGTCAGATACGCGGTCTGCGCGGCCGTGTTCTCCTCGACACGGTTGGTCATGGTCAGATCGTTCTCGACCTGAACACCATCCACATAAATATCTACCGGCGCCACCAGGGAGCCAGCCCACCCGTCAACCGAGTTCAGGTACACCAACAGACTGTGCTCCCCGACCGGCAGATCGGACAGAGTCATGGTAATGGCGCCGTTTTCAGGTTCGCCGTCAGCAAAGTCCACCAGTAAGCCATCGCTCACCAACCGGGCGAAATAGGGCGATTGAATATGGGTTTTGTACCAGTTCGAACGCAGCCCGACGCCACCGCTCTGGGAGAAGGTCACGGTCACACCGTCGAAGGTTTCGCTTGCCGAGATGGAGTCGCCGATGGGCCAGGGCGTGTAGCCGGGCTCATTGACTTCCGAGGCCTGACGGCCGGCAAAGTCCAGGTCCACTTTCACAACAGGATTTTGAGCCAATGCCTCGGAACCGAGACAGGCACACAGGAACACACCCAGCCACCGGCCGGGACGGGGGTTGATTGTCATAATATCCACCAGATGTTTTTATAGGGGTGGTTTGCCCTGCTATGGTGCAGGGTCTCTCACAGTTCTCTCGGGCAGTATAGTATGAGGTCAATCGCTCTGTCACGGACTTGCTGAACGCCACAATGCGTCCCTCTCACGAGGGCTCAATCCGTGCAGCGGGACGATGAGTCCTTATCCTCCAGCCAGGGTTGCACCCGATTCCGGCCACTGGCTTTGGCGCGGTACAGCGCCATGTCCGCTTTTTGCAATAACGATTGAATGCCATCGCCTTTCTCATACACGGCGATACCGATACTGACAGTCAACCCGAACACAGCGCCATCAAAGGTCACAGGCCGGTTCGCCATGTCCCGGCGCAGCCGCTCTGCGAGTGCTACGGCTTCCTGCGCATCGTTGTTCAGGCAGACGATCGCAAACTCTTCTCCCCCCATGCGCGCAGCCATATCACCGGTGCGAACCGCCCCCTTCAACAACAAACTCACCTGGCGTAGCGCTTCATCACCAGCAGCATGACCGTACTGATCGTTGACCTTTTTAAAGTAATCGATGTCAATCATGATCAGCGACAGTGACAGGTCATGCCGCTCGGATTGGGCCGCGTAACGGGTCAGCCCCTCGAGGAAATGACGACGGTTAGGCAGATTGGTAAGGTAGTCGGTTCTCGCTTCCTGCTCCGCCTGCTGTTTCGCATCACTGAGTTGGCGCGTGCGAACCGCCACTTCAGCCTTCAATCGCTGAGCGTGCAACAGCAACGTCAGACCGACCAACGAAACCAGACCCAGCAACCAATACCAACGGTGAGACCAGAACAGCTCATCGAACAGGTTTCCCCGGGCGTCGCTATAAATGAACGCATTCAGGTCCACCGTACCCGAAAGCAGTCCCTGACTGCGAAAAACCGACTCAATGTGCTGCCAACGCTCCTTATTCATGTAACCAACGGGAACGACCGTATGCAGTATCAATGGTTTTGACGCCGCAGCCTCGAACAATAAGTGCTCCCGGCTCTTACCCGTGGTGTTGTAATCCCGCAGGATGAGATCCACGATTTCCTCCGGGTGTGTCATCGCATAGTCCCAACCGCGTCGAGTCGCTTCAAGAAAATTCCGGGTCACATCAGGGGCCGTCTGAACCATCGTTTCCGTGGTCAACAGAATATCGCCATAAAAATCGATGCCGTAATCGCTCGGACGAAACACCTGAAACGGAAGGCCGCGCTGAGTCAACAAATAGGGTTCGTTCGTCAAATACCCATTGTAGGCCGCAACCTCACGGGAAATCAGCCCGTTCACGGACGTTTCACTCGGCACGACCTGCACATCGTCCACTGCCATACCGGCGTTGGCCAGCATGGCGATCAGCTCCGCGTTCATATAGCCGCCGCTGAGCATCACGGGTTGGTCCTTCAGGTCGAGGATGGAGTGAATTGAATCATCCGACAAGGTCATCAACACCGAGGGCGATGACTGAAAAATAGCAGCCAGCGCCACCAACGGCACCCCCGAAGCGCGGTAGATCAACGCCCCTGTGTCGGCAACCGCAAACTCGACTCGTCCACCCATTAACTGGTCGATGGGTGAACGACTTATCGTGCGCTCATGGAGGGTAACGTTCAGCCCTGCCTCCTTGTAGTAACCTTGCTCAATCGCGGCATAGTATCCCGCAAATTGAAACTGGTGCCTCCATTTCAGTTGAACCGCCACATCCTTCAGCGCGTCTTCCCCCTGCGCCACAGCGTCAGCGGAAAAGACCCAGCACACCAGAGCCAGACAACACGGCACCAACCAGGCTCGAACGATCAACCCTGAAGAAACACCCTTCAGTTCCATTATTTTTCCCATGGCAACACGCTTATTGGAGATCCTACCGATCAACTATAGCCTCACCGGCGCGTAAAGCAACCTGCAATAGCTCACCACAAGCGCCTTCAGTGAATCCGGTTACAGCACATTTTATCTGCTTTTCATATATTGGCCCTGTCATCCTTGCCGACGCTTGCGGCATCGGGTGAGTATCGGTTACAGGCCAGAACGACCGTTTCGCTGGCGCTTGACCCTCGGCCGGAAAGCCACGATATTTCACTGGTTACACCGGCTCGAGCGGCCGTTTCCGCTCATCTCATAACACCTGAAGTGCATCAAAAGTAGCCGTCCGTTGCTACAGCGTTTTCCAAAAAATATAACGAGAGAGTCAACCATGATCACAAAACCTTTCACCCTTGCGGTGATAATGAGCGGCCTTCTGGTCGCCTGCGGCAGCTCGGATTCCGTGCCGAACAATACCCCGTCCAGTTCCAGTAGCTCGGTCTCATCCAGCGCGTCCGATTCGTCCCAGTCCTCCAGCGAGGACTCTGGGGGAGATGGAAACAGTCTGACCATTCAAGAGTACGACCCCGGCTTCTGCCAGCTCGACGGCACGGTGGACAGTGACAACGAAGGTTTCACCGGCCCGGGCTTCGCCAACACCGACAACGCACCGGACAGTGCCATCACCTACCGGATCACGGTGCCCGATGCGGGTCATTTTGCCCTGGAGGTGCGATACGCCTCGCTCAACACGCGTCCCGGCGACCTTCACGTGAATGGCGCCGTCGCGGGCACGTTTGGGTTTGCCACCACCGGAGCCTGGACCAGTTGGACCACCGAGTCTCAAACCGTGGAACTCAACGCCGGCGAGAATTCGATCGCGCTGATCGCCACCAGCATGGATGGCCTGCCCAATGTGGATTCCCTGACCGTGGTCGGCACCAGCCCGAGTGCAGTGGAGTGCGACTCCAACAGCGGCGCGGACGGCAATCTTCTGCCCCAGGATGGTAACCCGGTGCACAGCCGGTTCAACAACGCCCGTTTCGCCTGGAGTCAGGATAAAGCGGACATCATTCTGTCGTATCAGTACGATCATGGCGGCTGGCCCAAAAACCAGCCCTATGAGACCGAAGGCAGCGGCGGGAACGACCTGGGCACCATCGATAACGGTGCCACCGTGACCGAGATGATTTACCTCGCCCAGATGTACAAAGACACCGGAGAAACCCGGTACCGGGATGCCGTGCGCAAGGCCATGGATTACCTTCTGGAGGCGCAGTACAGCTCTGGAGGCTGGCCACAATACTACCCCCTGCGCGGTGGCTATTCGGACCACGTCACTTTCAACGATAACGCCATGACCCGGGTACTCACCGCACTGCACCATGCCAGCCTCGGGAATGCCCCGTTTGACACCGACCTGTTTACCGACAGCGACCGCGCCGCCATGCAGTTTGCCATCGGCCGGGGGGTGGATTACATACTGCAGGCACAGTGGGAACAGGACGGCGAGCTGACCGTCTGGTGTGCCCAGCACGGTAAAGACGACTACCTGCCCAAGCCCGCGCGCGCCTATGAGCTGGAATCCCTGAGCGGCAGCGAGTCGGTGGAAGTCATCGCGTTTTTGATGACCCAGCCGCAAACACCCGCCGTGGAGTCAGCCGTGAAGGCAGCCATTGCCTGGTTCCGCAGTCCGGACACCTATCTCGCGGACCACCGATACAACAGTTCGGTGGAAGAGAAGATTGTCTACAGCGAAGGCGACCGGATGTGGTATCGCTTCTATGACCTTGACACCAACGAAGGCTTCTTCAGTGACCGGGATGGCGGTAAATATTACGACATCATGGAGATTTCTGCGGAGCGTCGTAACGGCTACAGTTGGGGCGGAAACTACGGAGAAAAAATCATTGCCTACGCGGATCGGGTCGGCTATTAAACCAAGACTGATAACGGTAGCGCCTCGGCGCTACCGGCTCAAATAGACATAAGGAAGATCCGAAAACCTGTAGTCAGTTATAAGGTAGAAAAAAGAAAGGGGACCCTCATAACTCGGTAACTTGCTGTAACAGCAAGGTGCGAAGAACCGAGAGCATTGGAGGTGTCCCCTTATGCGCAAGTATAACTATCGTGCCCAAAATTTCCAGAAGGTGAACTGGGATCAACTGCGTGAGCAGACGGCGGGCGAGCGGTTGATTCTGGCGATTGATGTGGCCAAGAAGGACTTCTACGTGGCGCTGATGAAGCCGGACCGGACGGTTCTGAAGACCATCCGCTGGGAGCATCCGCAACAGAGCCCGGCCCTGCTGCGGGAACTGGCGAACCTC
This sequence comes from Marinimicrobium sp. C6131, assembly GCF_026153455.1. NCBI lineage: Bacteria > Pseudomonadati > Pseudomonadota > Gammaproteobacteria > Cellvibrionales > Cellvibrionaceae > Marinimicrobium > Marinimicrobium sp. C6131. The sequence goes on along the minus strand of NZ_CP110629.1, from coordinate 3,922,146 downwards.
AAGGCTCAGCGCCTGGAGGCGGTCATGGAGCCGACCGGTACCTATGGCGACGCCTTGCGCTACCAGTTGAGAGCTCTGGGTGCCGAAATCTACCGGGTCAGCCCCAAGCGGGTGCACGACGCCGCTGAAGTGTATGACGGGGTCCCGAGCCTGCACGACGCCAAGGCGGCTTACCTGATCGGCCGGCTGCACCTGGATGGCATCAGTCAGCGCTGGCGCGAGCCGAGTGAAGCGCGTCGAGCTCTGCGAGCCTTACTGAATCGGCTGGAGCAGGTACAGGAGCGCCACCAGCGGGCACTGAATCGGCTCGAAGCGTTGTTGGCCCGGCACTGGCCGGAGGCGCTGTGCTGGCTGACATTGCAGAGCGCCAGCTTGCTGCACCTGCTGGCCGAGTACGGCGACCCGGTTCGGGTGACGGCACAGCCGGAGCAGGCGGACCGACTGCTGCGCCGAGTCGGTGGGCACATGCTTAAGACGTCCAAGCGCGAAGGCCTGCTGCGCAGTGCCGCCACGACCTTGGGCGTGCCGGTGGTCGAGACCGAACACGAACTCATCCGGGCCCTGGCCCAGGAGATGCTGGACACACGGGCGCAGTCCCGCGAGCTGGAGCGAGCGCTGTCCGAGCACGTCGAGCACACCCGGGAGCTGGCCTGGATGGCCGAGGCACTGGGCCATAACAGCGCGGTGGTGCTTTACTGTGCCCTGGGTTCGGCCAATGACTACCCGCGTGCGGCCAGCTATCTGAAAGCGGCGGGGCTGAACCTCAAAGAGCGCTCCAGCGGCAAACACAAAGGGCAGCTGAAGCTGACCAAGCGAGGGCCCGGGGTGGTGCGCCACTACCTGTACTTCGCCGCCCTTCGCCTGATACGTCAATCAGGCCCGGCCAGAGCCTGGTATGACGCCAAGCTGGCCCGACACCGAGGCCCCAAGGGCAAACTGATCATCGCGCTGATGCGCAAGCTGGCCAAGGCGCTGTGGCATGTGGCTCAAGGCAAGCGGTTCGATCCGGCCAAGCTCTTTGCCGAGCCACCCCGGGCCGAAGTGGCATAAGCACCACCGAGTCGACCGATGAGGACGAACAGAGACGAGCAACAGGAGCGAGCAATGAGTTAATCCAGCCGTAACACGCTGGCAACGAGTCTTCCTTCGGGCTGACCTTCGATCCGACCTCTAGCCCAGTCTTGAGGCTCCTAAGTAGTCAAGAGGCAGCCCGCGGGATGATCCATGGAACGCGATACCCAAGGTAACTGAGTTGATGCCGCCAGGCGGACATCCGATGCGAGAGGTTCGGTTGACCCCATGGACGTTCATCCGGGAGGCCTTCGAGCTGGCACACAGGCTAAACACACGAGTACCACCGGCATGTGCGTCAACGACTCAGGCAATGCCAGCAGACTCGTGTGCCCAACAGGCAGGTAAAATGATTAAATAAAGGGACTTGACTGAGTTATGAGAGGTCGGATTAGCGCCCAGCGCGTAATCCGACACAACCCTAACTATTGGCGCTTCAACTTCAACGCCCAGTCCCGCTCCGCCAGAGCCGAACCGGCGGGGAAGGCGGCAACCTCAATTTCACCCGATTCATTCGCCATCACAGACATCCGGTTCAGCCACTCACCAGTGATCGGGTCAAACCACTGCAGGGCATAAGACGCACCGGGCGTGAAACCGCTCAAGGTCGGCGCCACCGAGGCATTCTCAAAATACAGCATCGCCAGATCTGCCTCGGCGGTGCGCATCATATAAGACCATCCGTCCAGACCATCCTCCGGCGCATTGGGTGCTTTACGCGGTGCGATGTCGGCGGTGGCGGGGATCAGATCCTGATAGCGCTTGCCTTCGGAGAGCATGAAGCTTTCCAGGTGCTGCATATAATTCGCTGACTGATAGCGCAGCGCATCCCAGATATGCGGCCGCGCCCCATCGGGCTCGCCTGTGGTGGTGATATCGTAGGCGGCGGTGCCGTGCACGTGCCCAGCCAAACCACCGGACAGCACCGAACCGAACATCTGGGCGCGGGCAAAGTAGTTGTCCCGTTGCGAGTTGGGCGGAGGCTCCTCCCCACCGGGCTTGTTGATTTCGTGCAACCAGCCCGTGTAATAGGGTTCGAAATTGATGGTCGGTTTGGGCGGATTTTCCAGGAAGAACTGTGCCTCCAGGTTTTCTCCAACGCGATGATCCCGGGGCTTGTTGCCCACGCTGTGCATATCCAGCCAGGGCACCTCATCACCGGAGCCCAGAGTGGTATGGGTGGCCCGGTCGATCAGCACAGTGTGAATCTGACCAAAGGGCGGGCGACCATAGGTCTCCAGATGATAAGTCAGTGCCTCGTTAAACTGATCGGCAGTCAGACTGAAATCTTCCGGCACCCAATCCAGGTGAATGCCGCTGAACACAAAATTGTAGGCCCCATAGCGGGCGATCAGATACTGCGCGAAGCGGGCAAAACTCTCTTTGAAATCAAAATAGGCATCCCAGGAGGGGCCGACATCCCGGCGCACGGTTTCCAGCAGCGGCACAAAACCCACCTCGGACAGGTGGGCCATTTTTTTATCCAGGCTCTGGAAATAGGCCGGCGTCAGACGATTGAAGTCCGACACCCCCGGGTGCTGACCGGAGGGTGCAAACGGCAGATGACCGTACTCATCCCGCATATTCTTGGCGGTGAAGGTGCCCCAGTAACTCACGCCACCCGACGCATCAGTGCCCTGCTCATCGGACACATCGTAGCCGAATTTCTCCCAGGCGTTGCGCAGGTAAATGCCGTTCTCATCGGCGTAGGTGCTCGGGTTCAGGTCCGCCTCCCAGTTGGGGAACGCCGAGATCATGCTGACGGAGTTGAACCCCTGGTTCTTGCGGTAGTTGACCGCATCCTCAAAACCGATACCGGGACCGGGCTCGTACTCATCGGACGTAGTGGCGTTGCGGAACGGCAGCCGCCAGGTCGACCCCGCCAACCAGGTGTCGCCCACCATAAAAAACGGCGTGCCGTCGGCGTATTCCAGGGCGTGGCCATTGTCGCTGACCCGCACAAACCCGCGCCGATTGGGATTCTCGCGTTTTTCCGCCTCGCTCCAGCCACGGGCGGTAAATCCGCCGCTGCGATCGTTCAGGCCGGCGTCATCGGGCTGATTTGAACCGATTTCCCAGGACCAGTCCCCCGGCGCCGTGGCCACCAGACGCACCACAAAGCGGTTGCCGCCATCCCAGAAGCCGTACACCCGCTTGTCGAAATCGGGCCCCTTGAGCTGCACCCAGACGTCCACCTCGGTGTAGGGGTTGTCGTAGGGGTTTTCGGCGTGGAAGACGAGCTGCTGCATCTCCCAGGTGCGAACACTGGCCTCACTGGGCTGATCGGAGGACGTGGCACAGGCCACCAGAGTGAACAACAGGAGTGCCGACAGGCACAGGCGGGAAAGACGGTTCATAACGACCCCTTATCGATTTACTTATGATGCAGGGATACTAGCAGAACCGGCCTTAAATACAATATGACAATAAGACAGAGCGATCAGCGGGGTGTCTGATAGCGGGCCTTCCACTCCTCGTAGGGCATGCCGTAGACCATTTCCCGCGCCGTGTCCTTGTCCACGTCCAGGCCACGCTCCTGGGCCGCCTCCATATACCACTTGCTCAGGCAATTGCGGCAGAAGCCGGCCAGCTCCATCAGATCGATATTCTGCACATCCTTGCGTTCATCCAGATGGTTGAGCAGGCGCCGAAAGGCCGCCGCTTCGAGTTCGGTTTGGATGTTAGGGTCTAAGGTCATAGGGGCACCCGCCAATGCAGTGATTAGGGGTCTTTGGCGTTGGATCTCGTCCAGCGACATGAGACCTCCTCCTGTACGGCCCATAGTGTAACATTACCTGTGATTCCCTCTAGCCGAACACCTACAACGGACACACCGCAGGTACTTCACCATGGCCACCAAGCCCGACATTCTCTATATCTCCCACGGCGGCGGCCCCCTGCCGCTGCTGGGGGACCCGGCGCACAGCGAGCTGGTGACCCAACTGACCTCACTGGGTCAACGCCTGCCCCGGCCCTCGGCGATTATCGTGGTCAGCGCCCACTGGGAAGCGCCCGTCGCCACCGTCACCAGCGGTGCCCAGCCGCCGCTGATTTACGACTACTCCGGCTTTCCGCCCGAGTCGTACGAGATTCAGTACCCCGCCCCCGGCGCGCCGGAATTGGCCACTCGGGTCAGTCAGGCGCTCAGCCGGGCGGGACTGGACGCCGTGCAGGACCCGAAACGGGGTTTCGATCACGGGCTGTTTGTGCCCCTCAAGCTCCTGTACCCCGAGGCGGACATTCCCTGCATCCAACTGTCGCTGCTGAAGTCCCTGGACCCGACGGCCCACATCGCGCTGGGCCGGGCGTTGCAGAGCCTGGAGTGGGACAACCTGCTGGTGATCGGCTCGGGCTTTTCCTTTCACAACATGAAGGCTTTTTTTGAGCCAGTCACGGCGCAGAGCGATGCGCGCAATAAAGTCTTTGAGGACTGGTTGACCGATACCCTGATCAACCCGGCTCTGAGCGAGACCGAGCGGTCCAGGCAACTGGCAAGCTGGAGCGCGGCTCCGGAAGCCCGCTACTGCCACCCCCGCGAGGAACACCTGCTGCCCCTGCACGTTTGCTACGGTCTGGCGCAGCGGCCGGCGGATGAGCATGAATCGATCCGGGTGCTGGGCAAGCGGGCCGGTATGTTTTATTGGCGGGGGAGTCGATAAGTCGCCGGACTGTCCGGCTTTGGTCAGAACTCAGCGCCGATTGCTTCAAGAAAGTCCGGGTCAGTTCTATAATCAGTGAAGTCACTGTCATTCAGAAACTGATCTGCCGTCTTACCCTGTGATACGGCCAGTTCGGCCGCTTCGAGCAGTTTCGGCTTATCGCCATGACGGGCGTAATAGCAGGCCAGGTTGTAAAGCAGCGTTTCATTCTGGAGCTCTTCCATATTCATCTCAGCCCCGCCCAGCAATGTGTTGATGGCCGATTCTGCAACGTCGGGCTTGTTGTACACCAAGCTGACCACCAGCGCCATACTGGCGACATCCGTCATTTTATGGTGAGGGCCCAAGTGCGGGTAAACCCTTTTGATGTAGGACGTATACAAATCTGCTGCCCGAGCTCCATCCCGCTCCTCAAGGCGCACCACGATCAACCGGACCACCGGCCTGGACACATCAAACGGCTCAAGGTACGAGCGCGTCGCCACCTCTTCGACAGTCGACATGAACTGAGTCTGCGAAATCGATCCTGAGAGAACCTCATCATACGCCTGATTGATTCGCTCTTGATCGTAGCGCTGATTCAGCTTGTCCGAGATGAAAGTCGCGACTTCTCGCTCAGAAAGCCGGGCATTTTTCATGGGTTCCTTCACATCACCGCGCTGTAAATAGACGTGATAGGAAGGGCCTTCACTCATTGTCTCTGCAGTAAATAGCAGCGTAATCGGACCGGTCGTAGAGCGCAAAGCGTTAAGTTTTGAGAGAGCGGCGAGGACCTCCTGCTCCTCCATGGTGACGACGGCTGAAAACTTTTCTGGATTGTCGCCCAGCTCATAGAAAGTGCCATTGAGCTCAAGATAGTCATAGTGCTCGCTCTTTTTACCAGGCAGCTTATGCGAGAACAGGAAGCTTAATGGCGCTGGACGGCGGGCTGCCGCATGGGTCTGATTCAAAGGCGAGGAGTCAAACTCCTCACTCCTGCCATTAACATAGACGATCCTTGATAGCTGTCCGGGGTGACGATCGAACCCCTCAAACTTCAAAGATAACTCGTGATACTGGTTGAGTTGTTGGTAACGCTCGGATTGAACGGGTGGGGCAGCCGCTGGGTGAGGCCGAACCAGATAGACACCCAATTGCTGAAAGTTGCGATCGTAAGGAATGGGACGAACCACCAGAAAAGCCAACTTTTCAGCGTCACCATGCCCTGATGCATTCAGCCGAAACAAACTCAGGCGTGAGCGCTCACCGCCACTGGAATGCCGACCGTGATAGGCGCTGAAGCGCAGCTCTGCCCCCTGATGCCTGAGCACGAAACGTCCCTGACCATAAACGCCACTCCAACCATGCCCATTGAAGTCCAGAAATGGCCTTCTTTGCCGGCCTTCACGATGGAAGCTCTCCAAGTAAAGGGGGCCGTCGCGGTCTGCCCACGTAAAGCCAGGCGCCATTACAGCATCGGACAGACGCAGCGAGTCTTCGGTGCCAGCCTGATTGTCCGCGCCAGGCCCACGCACCACATCCACCAGATACCCTTGGGCGTTGATCTGCCAGATATCTCCCTGATCGGTATGCAAGAAGAAACTGTCGCGGTTTGGAACATAGTAGATGGCGCTTATCTGGCCACAGGTAGGACAGAGCAACCGGTGCATCTCCATACCCGATGCTCGAACCGCTCCTGAGGCCATATCTGGAAAACCGGGGTTCTCACTGGAAATGCCGATCAATGGCAAACCGCTCAGAAATCCCATTAGCCAACGCCATCCTTTCATCACACCACCACAATTGTGCTATCCATTTCAGTTGACGCCCAGAGACCAAGTCCGAGCGTCGTACGAAGTATAACAGGCAGCCTCCGACATCCAACCGGCGCCCTTGGTCGTAATGTCTAATTCCCGTATATTGAGCCCTTCTGCCAACTCCGGAGTCTGCCCCCGCTTATGTCCCACGATGCCATCATTGTCCGCGGCGCCCGCCAGAACAACCTGAAGAACCTGGATCTGGATATCCCCCTGGGGGAGATGGTGGTGGTCACCGGCGTCAGTGGCTCGGGCAAGTCCACCCTGGCGTTCGATACCATCTACGCCGAGGGCCAGCGCCGCTACGTGGAGACCTTCTCCGCCTACGCCCGGCAGTTTCTGGACCGGATGGACAAGCCGGCGGTGGACCTGATCGACGGCATCCCACCGGCCATCGCCATTGAGCAGAGCAATACGGTGCGCACGTCCCGCTCCACCGTGGGCACCATGACCGAACTGAACGACTACCTGAAGCTGCTCTTCTCCCGCCTGGCCCATCTGTATTGCCAGGGCTGTGGCCGGGAGGTGGTGTGCGACACCGCCCAGAGCGTGGTGGAAGCGCTCTATCGGGACTGGCCCAACGATCAGCGGCTGATGATCTGCCTGCCCATTACCGTGCCGGAGACGCTCAGCGACGATGAGGTGCTGCAACTGCTCAACCAGCAGGGCTACGCCCGCATCCATGTGCGTGATGGCAGCCGGGTGGAAGTGGTACAGGACCGGCTCAAGCTGACCGACGAGAACCGGGGCCGGCTCACCGAGGCGGTGGAAACCGCCCTGCATTACGGCAAGGGCCATGTGCTGATCTACCCGATGGGCGCCGACAAAACCGTGAGCAAGCCGGAGCGCTTCTCCAGCCACCACCACTGCCCGAGCTGCGATATCGACTACCCGGAGCCGACGCCGAGCCAGTTCTCCTTCAACTCGCCTCTGGGCGCCTGCGACAGTTGCCGGGGCTTCGGCCGCATCATCGGCGTGGATTACGGTCTGGTGATTCCGGACGAGCGCCTGAGCCTGAAAGACGGCGCGATCAAACCGATTCAGACGCCGTCGTTCAACGAAGTCCAACGGGACCTGATCCGCTTCGCCAAAAAGCGCAGCATCCCCATCACCAAACCCTGGGCGGAGCTGACCGACGAGCAACAACAGTGGGTCATTCAAGGCGAGGGTGAAGGCTCCTGGAGCAGCGGGCGCTGGTACGGCATCAAGGAATTTTTCGACTGGCTGGAAAGCAAAGCCTACAAAATGCACATCCGGGTGCTGCTGTCCAAGTATCGCTCCTACACGCCCTGCCAGGACTGCGGCGGTGCCCGCCTGAAACCCGCCTCGCTCTGGTGGCGGGTAGGTTCCTTGGAGGCGGCCGAACAGGCGCTGTCCGGTCGCCCCCGCTTTATGCCCAGGGGCAATACGTTGGCAGCGGATCGGTTCAACCAATTGCCCGGTCTCAACATTGCCGATGTGATGCGTCTGCCCCTGGTTCGCTGCGCCGACTTTTTCGAGCAAATGGGCGACGCCAACGCGGACGAACCCACCCAACTGCTGCTGGAAGAAATCCGCTCGCGGCTGGGCTACCTGTGCGAAGTGGGCCTGGACTACCTGACCCTGGACCGCCAGTCCCGCACCCTGAGCGGCGGCGAAGTGCAGCGCATCAACCTCACCACCGCTCTGGGCACCTCACTGGTCAACACCCTGTTCGTGCTGGACGAGCCCAGCACCGGCCTGCACCCGCGTGATATCCAGCGGCTGGTCAAAGTCCTGCACCGGTTGCGCGACGCCGGCAACTCCCTGCTGGTGGTGGAGCACGACCCCCAGGTGATCCTCGCCGCCGACCGTATCCTCGACATCGGCCCCGGCCCGGGCCGCCATGGCGGCAATATCGAATTCTTCGGCACGCCCAACGCTCTGATGCGCAAGGCGGGCAACCTCACCGCCCGCTACTTGAGTGGCAAGGAACAGGTGTCGAGCCCCCGGGCTCTTGAGGGCGCCACCGAAAAACAGACGCTGACCATTCGCGGCGCCAGCGAACACAATCTGAAAAACATCGACGTCACCATTCCGCTGCAACAGCTGGTGTGTCTGACCGGCGTGAGCGGCTCGGGCAAATCCACCCTGATGCGCCAAATACTCTACCCGGCCATTCTCAAACACCTGGGCGAACAGACCGAAGCGCCCGGCGCGCACCAACGCATCGACGGGCTGGACAAAATCGACCGGGCGGTGATGGTCGACCAGAGCCCCATCGGCAAAACCACCCGCTCCACACCGGCCACCTATGTGGGCGCCTTCGACGCCATCCGCAAGCTGTTTGTCGCCACTCCCCTGGCCAAAGAGCGCGGCTATACCCCGGGCACCTTCAGCTTCAACTCCGGCAACGGCCGTTGCCCCACCTGTCAGGGCAACGGCTTCGAACATGTGGAAATGCAGTTTCTGAGCGATGTGTATCTGCGCTGCCCGGACTGCGACGGCAAACGTTTCCGCGATGAAATTCTGGAAGTGAAACTGCTGCAGGATGCCGACGAGGGCCGCCGGGCATTGTCCATCGCCGACGCCCTGGCCATGACCGTGGCCGAAGCACTGACGTTCTTCCATGATAAACCCGAGGTCCAACGCAGCCTGCAACCGCTGGCGGACGTGGGCCTGGACTATGTGCAACTGGGCCAGGCCGTGCCCACCCTGAGTGGCGGTGAAGCGCAGCGCCTGAAACTCGCCGGCCACCTGGCCAACACTAAAGCCAAAGACAAAGAACACATCCTGTTTCTGTTCGACGAACCCACCACCGGTCTGCACTTTGCCGATATCGCCACCCTCATGGGCGCCTTCCGTCAGCTACAGGCGGCGGGGCATTCGCTCCTGGTGATCGAACATAACCTGGATGTGATTCGCGCCGCAGACTGGTTGATCGACATTGGGCCGGAAGGCGGCGACGCCGGCGGTGAGCTACTGGCGGCGGGCACACCCGACGAGATCATGGCCAGCAACAAAGGTTATACCGCCCGGGCATTGCGCGAGTACGACGAGTCCCTGACCCAAGGGGTCGCTCTGCCCGCGCCCGCGAAAAAACGCAAACGCAAAACCGATCAGGTGATCAGCGTGCACCATGCCCGCGAACATAACCTGAAGAACATCGACGTCACCATTCCGCGGGATAAGCTCACGGTGATCTCCGGTGTCAGCGGCAGTGGCAAAAGCACCCTCGCCTTCGATCTGATTTTTGGCGAAGGTCAACGTCGCTATCTGGAATCCCTGAACGCCTATGCCCGGCAGTTTGTGCAGCCCGCCTCGCGCCCGGACGTGGATGCCATTTACGGCATCCCCCCGGCGGTGGCCATCGAGCAGCGCACCAGCCGCGGCGGCCGCAAAAGCACCCTGGCGACCCTGACCGAAATCTACCACTACCTGCGTCTGCTCTACGTCAAGCTCGGCACCCAGCACTGCCCCAAATGCGAGGTGCCGATCGAGCCGCAAACGCCCGCCGCCATTCTCGCGCGGGTGCAGAAAGATTACCGCAACCGGGAGGTCACGTTACTCGCGCCCATGGTGGTCGCGCGCAAGGGCATCTACCGCGAACTGGCCGAATGGGCCGCCGCCCGTGGCTATACGAAACTGCGGGTGGACGGCGAGTACCAGCCCACCGACAACTGGCCCAAGCTGGACCGCTACCGCGAACACAACATCGAGCTGCCGCTCACCGACGTGACCGTTTCCGCCAGGAACGAACGGGCCTTGATGGATGGCCTGAAACAGGCATTGGATCTCGGCAACGGCATTGTGATTGTGGCGCCCGTCGATAAACGTACGGGCAAGCAGGCCGCCGGCGAACGCCTGTTCTCCACTCAACGTGCTTGCCCGAGCTGTGGCGACGGCTTCGATGAACTGGACCCGCGCCTGTTCTCCTACAACTCCAAACACGGCTGGTGCCAACGCTGCTACGGCACCGGGCAGATCATCAAGGGCTTTGACGAAGAGCAGACCGGCGAGGAGCGCACCTGGCTGCCGGACGAAGAAGCGGGTACGGAAAAAATCTGCCCGGGCTGTAACGGCCAGCGCCTGAACCCCACGGCCCTCGCCGTGCGCTTCCGGGACCGCTCCATTGCCGAGCTGGCCTCCCTACCCGTGGACGCCGCCGAGCAGTGGTTCAAGACCCTCAAACTGAAAACCAATGAGCAGGCCATCGCCCGGGACCTGCTGGCGGAAATGCACAGCCGCCTCCAGTTCCTGCAGAAAGTCGGGCTCGACTACCTGAGCCTGGACCGCGCCGCCCCCACCCTGAGTGGCGGCGAAGCCCAGCGCATCCGCCTGGCCGCGCAACTGGGTTCCAGCCTCCAGGGCGTGTGTTACGTTCTGGACGAACCCACCATCGGCTTGCACACCCGGGACAACCGCAAGCTGATCGACACCCTGCGCGAGCTGCAACAACAGGGCAACACCGTGGTGGTGGTCGAACACGACGAAGACACCATTCGCGAAGCCGACCACCTGATCGACATGGGCCCTCGCGCGGGCATCAACGGGGGCGAAGTCGTGGCCCACGGCAGCCTGAAACAGGTGATGGGCAACAAGCGCTCGCTCACCGGACAGATGCTCTCCGAGCCCCTGCGCCACCCCATGCCCGATTTGCGCAACGCTGAGATGCGCAAACTCTGGGACAAAGAAAGCCTGCACATCGAAGGCGCCACGCAGAACAATCTGCGCAACATCAACGTCAGCATCCCCCTGCGCCAACTGGTCACCATCACCGGCGTCAGTGGCAGCGGCAAAAGCACCCTGATACGGGGCGTTCTGTACCCGAACCTCAAACAGGCCATCGCCCAGAAACGCAAAACCAGACAGACCTGGACCGGCGCCAGCCAGATCACCGGCTGGGAAAGCGTCGACCGTATTCTGGAAGTGGACCAGACCCCCATCGGCAAAACGCCGCGCTCCTGCCCCGCCACCTACATCGGCATCTGGGACACCATCCGCAAACTCTTTGCCGGCACCGTGGACGCCCGCCTGCGCGGCTACACCCCCGCGCGCTTTTCCTTCAACGCCGGCGACGGCCGCTGCGACGCCTGCGGCGGTCAGGGCGAACAGAAAATCGAAATGAACTTCCTGCCTGACGTGCGCGTTCCCTGCGACGTGTGCCACGGCTGGCGTTTCAACGACGAAACCCTGAGCGTCAAATACAAAGGCAAACACATCGGCGACGTCCTCGCCATGAACATCGACGAGGCGGTCGAGTTCTTCGCCCCCATCAGCAAAGTCCACCACGCCCTGCGCCTGCTGCAGGACGTGGGCCTGGGCTACCTGACCCTGGGCCAACAGAGCCCGACCCTGAGCGGCGGCGAAGCCCAGCGGATCAAACTGGTGGCCGAACTCAGCAAAGCCAACATGACCCCGGAAGACAACAAAGGCCGAAGGTCAGCCCACAACCTCTACGTCCTCGATGAACCCACCGTCGGCCTGCATATGGCCGACGTGGACAAACTCCTGCACGTACTGCACCGCTTGGTGGATGCCGGTAACTCCGTGCTGGTGATCGAGCACAACCTGGATGTGATCGCCGAGGCGGATTGGGTGATTGATTTGGGGCCGGAAGGAGGCAGCCAGGGTGGCAAAGTTATCGCCCAAGGTAGGCCTGAGACCCTGGTCAAGCGAAAGCGGTCTTATACTGGTCAGTATTTAAGAGAAATACTGAATTAAATCCCACATGGGTACCGGCAGATAAGCGAAGCGTATCTGTAGTAGCCTAGGCTTGATCTGACAGTTACCGTTTTTTCCGAAGGTGTCTGTCAGATCAAGTCTGGACTACTCCATATCAACCGACTATTATCCCTTCCTCTTTCCCTCTCTCCAAAAGATCAAGCAGTACCGCGCATTGCTTTTCAGAGGGAATTTTTGCTGGAATCTGTATGGCGACTTTTAGAATGCCGATCTCCTTCGGGGTTAAAAGCGCCTTTTCATTAAGAGTCTGATGAAGGCGCGTCCATTCCTCGGCAGGAATTTCCAGTACCTGTCGCTGTGCTTCTATACCGTCGTCGATCCTTTGGGTCTGCTTCGCAGTTCGATCCTCCGCTGCCTGCTCATCGGAAGACAGGAGCTGAGAGAAGAATTTGGACGGAAGGCTTCTTTCAATCTCAACCATTCGATCCTGGATCCGGTCCCAGCAGGCTTCCTTCTTGCACCATTCAGAGACGTTTGAGATGCCACCCGGGGGCCGGGTAATATCCTCATTCACCGCATGGGAAACAATGGAGACGGCGGCTTCCAAAGTGGCATCGATACCTTGATCATTCCATATTCGAGAAAAATCGAGACGTCTCTTTCGTCGTTCTATGATACCATTCAGCACCGCAAGCGTGTAGGCAACGATATTGGCACGATATCCTCCGTTGTACCAAGGCTGTACTGAAACCAGCTTTTCAGTCGCACGGAAAATCAATCCTCGTGCAACCGCCCTCTTGAAGTAGGACTCATTGAAGCCGTCGGGGGATTTTTCCCATTCCCGACCGATGCGCCGCGCATACTGTGCAAAGTTTTTTTGAGCACCGAGATTTACGTATCTGGGATGATCGTCCCAGACATTCTCGAATTTGGCCAAGTCGGTTTTTGTGAACATCTGGGGCTTAGGATGCTCCGCTTTGAAGCGACGCTGTTCACTGGGTGTAAGCTTTGATTGAGCGTCTGCATACTGGCCACGCGCTCGTTCATAGAACCATTTTGTCTCACGCTGCGCGCCTTTCTGAGCCGGTGCCCAGATGCGTCTGGAGAACCCTTCCATTCGCACGTGGAAAGGGTGGTTGGAAAAGAAGTCAGCTGCATTCACCCGGTTTTGGGTATTTGCATACTCAGAAATTCTCGGGACCACGGATTCGGTGTCCTCACTATCGATTACGGATAGCTTCATCTGAACGAATATTCGAGAAAGGTCAGCCTTGTCGCGCCTTCGCGTATGGAACAGCGAAGCAGTTGTCTGACCACCATTGACTATCTGAAGATCGATGATTCTAGTTATCGAAAGACCAGAATCCGTTATCTTGGTCTCAACGCCCTGTGCGGTTGCCGTGATCCCGTTATTGTAGGAAAAAAACATTCCCGGTTCGTTAAGTATCGTAGCCCTTATGCCCTTATTAACATTGCCTCGAGCCTGAAGGAATGTCCTAACATTCTGTTCTAGTAGCCGTGCACCGAACCTTTCATAAAGCGAAGCGAGCACTTCGGCCGGCATTACAATGAGGTAGGACTGGTAAGCTTCAGAGCCCAAGTGAGCCGGCAGACAGAAGATGCCGGCCCCAAACATCTGATCGAAATCGAGATCGAGAGGCTCCTTGTGGCTGCGCGAGCTTCTCTGCCGATGAAGGCGTGAAATATCCCAGACTTGATAGCTGACAGGAACGCCCGACACCTCCGAATCGGGCAGCTCCTTAATCCTTTCGCTCAACGTGCGATCAGAAAATAAGGTCAGTCTGAGCCGACTAATTGCCCCCCTTCGGTCGGCAATTTGCCTCGCAAGCCCATATTCGGGTGAAGTGAGCTCCAACTCGTCAGCCAAGCCTTTTCGGATGCTTGCCTCAAAAAAGTTGGAAACACGCTTAAACGCAGCATTGACATCCGTTCTGGTCAGGGATGTCAGCTCATTGCGGAATTCAAAGTCGGCGACAAAAAGATCTAGAACACCCTCGTCGTCAAACCAATATCCATCCACTCGCATTCCGCGTTGAGCACGAAAATGGCAGAGTTCAAAACCTTCCGTGACGCCTGTTTCGATAAGCTCATTCGCGATGGTTTCCATAAACTCAGAGAGTTGGAAGTTGCCATCCGCCTCAGCACCAGACAGAAGTTCTTGGCGGAAGTCATGAAAGAACTCTGCGATTGTTGTCTCCACTCACGACCTCCCAAATATTTCGTCATCTTTACAGGCAAACGGAGATATTACCTCCAATTGAATATCATAGGCCACATGGACCAGTCCTTTCGATATCCGAGACCGGACAATCTTGGGAAACTCGTCTGTTACCGCATATCCATTGGTGCCGCCAACAGCGAAACGTGGTCTATCATAGTCTGTCAGAGCAGCATACCCACAACCGGCAATCTTTTCAGAGAACTGTTCAATAGCCTCGGCAGTGACAAGCTCCTTCTCGATCAATGCAACGATGTCGTTCAGCGAGCGTGCCGTTTCCGCATCCGGCATATCTATCAGGCGCACCGTCATCAGAAACAGGCGGTCCACCAATGCCTCGAGTTGATCCTCGGACGATATGCGGACACTGTTCCTCTCGCGACCGGAGAGGGACTTCACTTCTATGGCAACGTTACCGAAAATGAAATCCTGATGTGAGTCGTCAGCCCCACACCACGCATCTACAGCCTCGTCCTGCGTCAGTCGACACAAGTACAGCTGACGAAGAACATAGAGTTCGGCAAATAGACCGCGAATCTCTTCGGTCGTGAGCAACCTAGCTTTTTTTCCTGCTAGAAAGGCCTTCCATCGCTTCAGGTGTTGAAGGGTAACTGACAGCGCAACGGCGGAATCCACTACAGAAGCCAGACTGGATTTCAACGTTTCACACAGTCCGAGGAAAAGGTCACTATCGACATTTCGGGAAAGCGTCAGAACTAAGCGCTGCTGTTTGTCATTCTCACCATTGCGAAGATCGACCCTGATTCCATTCAGACGGGTTACATCACGACGGTATTGGTAAGCGTGGTCACCTTCCAGCTCAATAATGAAAAGACGCTGACCCACTGCATCCTTTCCCCAGTAGAGTGGTATCCCTGTCGTGTCAGATATCCGCCTGACATTATAGTCTGAGCGAGGTTCAGCAATCTGCTCCCAAGGCGTAGCTCTAGTCGTCATAATCATCCTCCGCGTCCGGATCATCCTCAAACGAACCATACATCTGTTCCACCCAGACGCGATTGGCAACCACCTTGATCTCGGTACCAAAAAGGTCATTCGGAAAACTTACACCAAACGCCGGGACGCGCTGCCCCTTCAGTTCAACAAGTTCTGTATCTACAGGTTCAAGAACATGAATCATCAAAAGTGGCTTATTTCTGACGGTTCGATAGTGAATGTCCGACGGCTTATTGGCCTTACTATTTGGATCGTTTTCCGCTTGCTTTTCTGCTTGCTCAAGCTGTACATCAGCCAAACCAAGCTTTTCATCCCCACGACTAGCTAGACGATACCCGGATAAAATCCATCCGCTGGGTGTCGCGTTTTTGGCAGAGCGCCTCTGTGGCTCAAGCATGAATTTTCCAGCGTCTCCAAGCCCTCTGTTAGCAATTAACAGAACATCACCATGTGGGAATTTTTTGGATATAGCATAGAGATAATCCAAAACAGCTTTCTTGCTGATTTCCATTCCAGAATGAACTCTGAACCTTGTAACAAAATCTGATATCTGGTCAACACTTACATCAGGCACAAACCAGCCTTTTTGTGTCTCTTTCACCTCAGCGCCGAATCCAGACCGCCAGAATTCCTGAATGAGAGCTTCGTTATGAGCATTAACTTTCGAGTCCACTGGGAGTCGGGTACTCTCTTTGATACTGCCTGTAAGATTCTGATTGAACACTACCTCTTCCCCAGTACGCATCTTGTTGGCCGCCGTGATAAGCAGCCTATCAGGATGCGACTGGACATAAAGTCCAAACTGCCTCGGACTCATGCCATCACGGCGCATCCGTTTTATCTGTTCCCTAAGCTCCTCAGACGCTTCCGCGATATGTGAGTACCAATTGATCGAGTCCTCAGACAGATATACGCGACAGAGATCCTCAAAACCGGGACGATAGCCGAACCAACGCCCCATCTGCATCAGCGTATCGTACATTCTGGTGTTGCGGTACATGTAACTGATAGTCAGACCCTCTATAGTCAATCCTCGAGAAAGACTAAGTCCGCCAATGGCAATAGCGGTGAGTCCGACACCATCTCTTTCGTATTTTTTGAAATCGAGCACCTCGTCGCTCTTGCTGTTTACAACAAAAACACGCAGACTTTCGAATACCCCCATGAGAGACGTCTTGACCTCATCCCACTCAAACCCACAAGTCGAGTACTCACTTTCAAAAACCTCCCGAAGTGATATCATGTAGTGGTTCCGGGATGAGACCTCTTCGGGCATCATGTAGTTTGCCTTGACAGCCTCCCGAATTTTTTTCTCACGGATACTGATAAAGTTTCTGACTTCCTGCTGTATGGAGACAAAGCGGGAGATATTAATCATCATCGAACAGTGCTTTTCAGAGTGCCCACGCAGGTTTCGGATTGCACGTGCAACAATGAATTGGTCCATCGCCCTGTATAGACTTGAGGGAAGGTCGACAACAGCGTCATCCTTCTTGTGCGAGAACGGTAGATAATCTTCACAGTCAGTAATGGCCTGTAGCACGGCTGAGCTAGACTCTTCGTCGAGAAACACTTTTTCCGGGCCAAAGTAGGTATTCGGTGCATCTAGGGAATATATGAAATCCCTCGGAAACAGCTCTTCCCGAACGTCATCGTCATAGGCGTCTGGATTGATAAAGATGTTTGCGAACGGGGTAGCCGTATAGCCAACATAGCAGGACTTCGCAAAGAGCCCGAGAATCCGACGAATCATTGCGTTGGTACGAGTCGGACTGATATCCTCCTTATTTGTATTGATTGACGCGTTGTCGGCCTCGTCATCAATCAACAGCATCGGGACATCCGATATACGTCCGTCCCCCTGAGCGTTGAGCTCCTTCAGCCATTTGTGTAAAGCCTCGAGGGTTCGGACATTCTTTTTGATAACAAGGATGATTGGCTTTCCGAAGTCATTGATCTTCCACCCGCTCTTGGCTGCAGTATTCTTGCTGAAGTCCTCGTTAATATTGGTGAGAGTGGCTGGATAGGGATAATCACGCTCTCTCCCAACGCCGATGGTGACCCGGTTTTCCGGGTCACTGGATCGTCCGATGAATCCTTCGTCGATACGTTCTTGGGTTTGTTTTCGCAGGTTGTTGTGAATTCCCGCGATCACAATGATGAACTTGTAACCAGCGTCGGCAGCCTTCGCTATGACCCCCATGTAATTCGCGGTCTTCCCGGACTGGACATGGCCAATGACCAGTCCTCTACGGTTCCAAGATCCTTCGCAAGTTGGATCCTGCAACTGCCCCAGAATTTTACTGCCAACGTCGCTAAGCCTCTGAACGAGGCTGGGCTGCCACTTCTCGTTTTTCAGGTATCCTTCATAGGCATCCGAATAGGTCCATTCGATGTCACGTTTGTAAACCCATTCTTCGTCATGATATGCCTCGTTATCTACTAGGGAGACGCCAGCTCCCATCCATGTATCGATCGCAATCATGGCTTCCTCGACAGCAAGGCGAAGGTCACCGCTATAACCCAGAAGAGGGGCAAGCTGCCTTGCCCTAGCTTCGATATCAGCTTTCTTAGGCACTTCCTCTTGGCCCTCGAAAGCTGTGATTAGAGCCCTAGTTAACCCCTTTTCCTTTTCGTTCCGGATAGCAGTCATGAAAACTCCTGGTCAATATACTGGTCAACGATTTCCTGATGTCGCTCAAACAGCCTTGTCGATCTGACAATTTCACGGAAGGCATCGCCATCTCCTGTTGCGTCTCCCCACAACGCCGCACGCAATGCACAAAGCCTCTCAATTACATCAGGGCCTGCAGGCACTTGACTCACTTCCTTGGGATGAGTTGAATAATCAGAATAGATCATCTCGACAGGCAATGATGCGGAAATCGCAGCCAACAGGATATTCAGGCTCTTCTCCCCGTCCTGGTCAATTCGCTCCGCCAGCCGCTGGATCAGTGGGTGGGAACCATTAATTGAATAGCGAATTCCGCCATGGTCGACGTACCTTTCCCATACCGGAGACGCAACATCCTGGAAGAGACGCTGCCCACGGCCTCGGTGCACGGTAGTGCTTCGCCCCGAAACCTTTGAAATGATCTGACGAAGCCGCTCACGCACCGGGAGAGGAGGGCGAGCGCGTGACTTTTTAATATCTATGGTCCAAGATTCATCCAAGCTATTGGGGAAATCGATCTGCACTCGTGCCAGTTTGGTAGCCTCACCTTTCGGGATGAGCCGGAACCAGTCGCCCCAAGCCATGAGACGGCCGTTGCGATAAATATATGCGCCTTGGTTTGATATGAAGTCACTTCTATTCTGGTAGAAGTCGTACTCACTGGTGGCCAGTCTTGAATGATGTGGCAACACATATGGCTGAAGACGAACAGCGATGTCACCAATATAAACAACTTCCTCCGGAAGAATTTGTGTGGCCGGATTTTTTCTGCAGAAGGGATCGAAAGCAATGACAGAGTGGCCGTTGACAGTAATGGCAATTTTTGGTTGCCCCTTGATCTCGCCAGCTAGAAACCGGTGAAAGACGAGAGCGAGATGTCTGTCTAGGACATCCAGCTTCTCACTGAGTATCTCGTCTCGACGGCTGCCTACCTCGTCCTCCACAAGTCGGTCAAGTTCGCGCCAGATGACGGCGGTACCACTACCCGAAATTCGCTCGACGTACGGCAACGCGTGAATATCTGTTTCGTCCAGAAGTGAAAGAACCCATTCGTCAACAGCGTCAATACGGTCAAGATTCCATTCGGCCCCACATAGAACTCCATTCCTCTTGCTGACCACTGTCAGTGATCGGCACTGAGAGAACGAGGCAGTTTTGAGGCCAAGACCAAACCGCCCCAGGTCCTGAGGCGATCGGACCTGCTTCGGATTGATTGCGCCATGACGCATAGCGTTCTTCAACTCCCCCTCCGTCATTCCGACACCATTGTCAAGAATGGCAACCAGAGGATGTGCTTCGGTAGTAGCGCAGATAATATCAATGGAATCTGCACCTGCTGATATACTGTTGTCGATGAGATCCGCAATCGCAGTCTCAAGCGTGTACCCGAGGTCTCGCATTGACGCCACTAGACACGCTGCGCTTGGTGGGTGCGTAAAATCTCTTGCCATAATCCAGCTCCAAGAGTCTGCGGATGAGCTTAAGTCTAAGATTATTAACTTAGAAGCCTCCAAACTACTTCCGCCAATTGCTTAGCCAGTAGAGGAGGGACTGCATTTCCAACTTGGACATACTGTTGAGTCCTGTTTCCTACAAAAAAGTAGTTGTCTGGGAACGTTTGTATGCGCGCCGCCTCCCTTACAGTTAGACTCCGACACTGACTTGGATCATAATGAATAAAGTAGTGTCCGTCTTTTGAAATGTGACTTGTGACCGTACTACCCGGCTCTCCCCCAACCTGAACCCTGAATCTATCTGCGAACTTACCGCTACCGAAATTCTTGTGATTTGGCCAGAGTTCTTTGGGCAGGTTATTTGACTTAGGAGATTCAAGCATTACTTTTGCGTAGGTACTGTAGTAGAGGTATCTATGTAGATCGCTAACAATGTGACCACGAGACTCATGGTTAGTGATATATCTCCCCATTTTTTTATCTTCATACCATTGCCTCAAAGAGGGTGACATCTCCCTATGGAAACCGTTCCTCTTCTGCCCGGTCACTCCTCCAGTAGATGCCGGAGATTGGTCTAATCCCTTAAAATTCTGAAAGAACAATTCGAAGGCCTCCTTCGGAACTTGCTTGTCAAGCTTTATTCTATCAAGTGCTGGCCTCTCCAGATCTCGTATGGCGTTTTTCCAAGACTGGAAAGAATCTTCCCCCTTAGAAATCCGACTTCTAAGTTTGGGAAGATCCGAGATTACCTGTTCCACAGTAGCTTTACGAGGAGACGACTTCAAAATAAAATCTTCACCTAACGAAGGTCGCAAATCTTCTCTTACCCCCAACAGTATAACCCTATGACGCTTTTGGGGGATTCCATAGTTCTCAGCTTTTATCACGAAATCTTTTGGCTCCAGCTCATGGCTGTCAAAAAAATCTATTCCATAATCGCCTGTAACGAACGAATAAATACGGTATTTGTGACGCTCTTTGCCAGAATCAGGAGGAATATTTGCCGAACTACAAGGATTGTGTAGGTCTTTATATATAGTTTCAAAGATCAGCTTACCGTCCACCTTAGCCGACAACATACCCTTTACATTTTCCATCACGAAAACCATTGGTTGGAACTTCGCAATCACCTTCAAATACTCTTTGTAAAGGAAGTTTCTATTGTCAGCTACAGCCGAATACGCTTTATCTTTTGCGCCATAGTTTCTTGCCCTCCCTACCAAAGAGTAAGCTTGGCAGGGAGGACCACCTATTAAAATGCACTCATCTCCATCCAATGCCTCCCGGATCTTCGCATAAGTTAATTTAGCACTATCAACTCCGAGCTCTATTTTCTGCGCCTCCTGCTTAGCCTCACACAAGGCATCTTGCAACTCTGGAAGTCTGTAAAGCTCATCTTCTGGATTCTTACCCAACTCCCCTCGAAGAAAAGCATAGTAACTATCAGGAGCTTTACCATCGGGGTATTGTCGATACAATGCGCGCAATTGTAGAGTTCTATGTGCACTTTCATCTTTCTCAATGGAAATAGATATTTTGAAGCGACTTTTCCCTTTATACCTGAAAGCGGAAAATCCTTCGCCGAGCCCTCCTGGTCCGGCAAATAAATCTATCACCTTGATAGGTTTATTCATGTTTGCACAACCTTTATACTGTAGTGTAGATTACTAAGTTAGCAACCTAATTCCATGATATTAGAGTAGTTTAACCAAAGGTTAATATTCTTGATGAGCGATGTTGTAGATCATCGAACACGCTCCGTTATGATGTCGGGCATTCGTGGCAAAAACACGAAGCCAGAACTTGTCTTACGTTCAGAACTCCACAAGAGGGGGTTTCGTTTCCGGGTTCACTATAAACAGTTGCCTGGTACGCCGGATCTCGTTTTCCCCAAATACAAAGCCATTATTCTGATTAACGGATGCTTTTGGCACGGCCATGATTGTCACCTCTTCAGATGGCCTGCCACCCGCGCTCAGTTCTGGAAGATTAAAATTGAATCCAACATCCTCAGGGACCATAAAAATCTCAACAAATACAGAGAGTTAAACTGGAAAACCCTTGTAATTTGGGAGTGTGCACTAAAGGGTAAAACCGCTATTGGTATTAATCAAACCTGCGAAGTGGCTAGCCGATGGCTACAATTTGACCACTTAGATGCCGAGATCACTGGCAGCCCCCTTTCTCAACCTTCTTGACATCTCCATTTCTTCGATCAACTCTTAACCAACTCAAACGACTCACCCATTTCCCCGCCCACCTTCTTCTTTCTCCACTCAATTTTCGGTTTACCCGAACAACACCCAATTTTATAGTACTTTACAAGATCGGGGTTTGGGGTGCCACTGTGGCGAGTCATCTCTAACACCTGTCATTGAACTCCAATAGGCGGTCAACGTTGTTCTGCCAGTATTCTAGAGTCAGGTCTTGTCGGCCTTTAGCCCGTAACTCCGCCTGTTCAGGGAAAACCACCGCCAGCGGATGAGGCTTTCTACTCCTATCCCAGCCGCCGGGCTCTCTCAGGCGCTGGTCGTCCATTATGAAGCTCTTGACCAGGTACTCCTCTAGGTTTGCGGTGGCCCATTGGCGGAATTGGGTGCCGCAGGGGGGGGACTGGACACGGTAGCCCACTGCCAGAATCATAGAGAGCCTTTAGAGCTTGACCTTGCGGCGCACCTGCCTTGCGCCCTCTTGGCGAGATAATCGTCGGATTACGCCCCTGCGGGGCTAATTCGACCTACTCGGATTTGTGAGAATTGTTTGCCAAGATATAACGGGTGCTACGCCCGCCGCCCAGCAACCGTTTCAGGCAACCTTTTTCCAGCAACTCGGTCAAATCGCGGGTCGCGGTGGCCTTACTCACCCTCGCCAAAGACTGGTATTTTCGGGCATTGATGCCCTGTGCAAACTCATCTTCCGCCGCATCCAATAGACGATGCAGAACTTTGATCTGCCGTTCATTCAGCACGGTAGTGGCATGGCTTTGCCAGAATTTCGTTTTGGACAGCACCCGGTCAACGCGCAGAAGCGCCTGCTGTAAGGCCTCTTCCAACGTATCCAGAAACCACGCCAACCAGGGGGTTATATCGAGTTCACCGCGCTGGCTCTGTTCAAGCTGGGCGTAATAGGCATTGCGGCGCGCCATGATGGCCTCGCTCAACGAATAGAACCTGAAGGACTGCCGCTCGGCCTGAGCCAGTGCCCAATCGGTGACCGCACGAGTGACTCGCCCGTTACCAACATCAAAGGGGTGCAGGGTAATCACCCACTTATAGCTGATTACCACTCTCTATTGGATCATAATTTGAGCCGGTTATGGCGGGTATTCGGCTCAAAGGCCAGTTTCAACCATCGTTATACGTCGCAGGCGCCCTAGCGATGGGGTAGCATTGCGGTTTGACGCTACACACCTGCTCGCCAACAGACCGATTCGTTATGCCGACTTCCAGAATGTTCGTCCATGTCGCCGCCACCAAAGCGCTGGAAAAGTGGCTGGGCGGTACCTTTGACCGCCTGCCCAGCCCGGATGGCAAGCGGGTGGGCACTCAGCCGTTGATCACCAATGCCGATCTGGTGAGCTGGCAGTGCCATGTGATCGAGAATCGGCCCGGCAGTGGTCTTTACACAGCCATAGCGGTGGAGGCGCACAGCCGGTTCACGCTGTTGCTGCCTTATAGCCAACGCCCTTCGCCGGAGCGGTTTTGGGTTGACCTGGTGGAAGCCTGGGTGGGCAACCTGTTCGAGTTGATGGTCGAGGGCGGCTTTGTGGATGACGACCAGTTCGAACAGGTGGTGCAGAATTTCACCGAGCGCGCCGCCGGCATGGTGTATGTCCGCAATACGGACCCCAGTGTGAACGGCCACGTCACGGAAGCCGAGCAATGGGTTCGGGAGACCCTGGCACACGAGCAGGTGACCCAGCTCGACCCGGAGCAGGCGCTTGCGTTGGGGCGTTACATCAGCGACCTGCCCAAAACCGCCAAGAGCCCGAAGGGCAAAAAAGAGCGTTTCGATCCGGTGCCACGGTTTATGGACGATGGACTCTATCGCTTTGGCAGTGGCTTGGCGCCCCACCCGTTCGTCGATACGCCCGAGGGCGAATTCCCCAACCCTTATGACGAGGCATGGGACTACGATTTGGGCGGCGATCTGGCGGCCGAATTTGCCGCAGAGCTCGACGAGCTGCCAAGGGGGGACGTCTACAGGCCCGTGGATCGCGGGCTTCCGGCGAAGGATATGGCGTTTCTGACCCAAGTGTTGCGCGACTACGGTACGCCGGAGTCTCTGCCGAACATCAGCGCACTGGATGGGTTTTTAACATCCATTGCCTCGTGCCCGGAGCCAGTCATGCCCAGCCAATGGCTTCCGGTGCTTTGGGGCGGGCAGGAGCACGAGCCGAATTGGGCGTCCCAGTGGGAGGTTGAGCGTTTTTTCGGTGTGGTGTTCGAGTACATGAACCGCATCATCGATACGCTGATCAGCCACCCCGATGACTTCTATCCCCTGTTCACCGAGCCGCAAGAGGGGCGGGACGAGTATGGCGTGAAAGACTGGTGCACCGGATACACCCGAGCCATTATGGCATCCGGCGACGCTTGGGAAAGCCTACACGAGGAGTACCACTACTATCTCGGCCTGATCAACGTCTTCGGAACAGAGGAGATGTTCGAGCAAATTCAGCACGAAAGCCCCGAAAGCTTACCGACATTAGCGAACACCGTACCGGTTGCCGCCCGCAAGTTGCATGCATGCAGCCTGGATCTGCGCAGCCACTATGATCCCCCGCCGCCCGCGCAACAGCCGATGCGCGCAGAACCAAAGGTGGGGCGCAATGACCCCTGCCCTTGCGGCAGCGGTAAGAAGTACAAGAAGTGTTGCCTGCATTGAGCTCGAGACGGGCATGGCACAATTTTCAACGGTTTCGGAGTCTGCGGTGAGACACTTTAACACCCCGAATGCTATAATTAACCTAGTTGAGCCATCTTGGGAGTACCTATATGGTCCGCAAGTCCACCTCTACCACCAAAATCACCGTATCCCGCTCTCGTATTCAGAGAGCAGTGGCCAGCTCGAGCGCTATCGAGACCGGTGAAGGTACAGAGGCTATCGAGAAGCGTCTCAAGTCACCTACCCGCCGTTTCACCAAGCTGACGTTGGCACCCTAACTTCGCGTCAGATTATTTACTGATCCTCTAGTACATCTCTGATCAAGCGCTGGATATGGCGATAGTCGCCATCCCGGCCGGCCTGTATAGCTTTGAAATAAAAATCTTTATGCTCGTCCCACAAGGTGTAGTCCAAAGGCTGAGCACCCGCTTTAGCGGCCATGACATCCAGAAGTAACCGGGATATCCGGCCGTTATACCGAGAAGATTGAACAGCACTTTATTATTGGAGCCAGGCTGGTACTCCCCCTCACGGCCCGTAACATCATAGCGACTCATAAGAATTGCCTTGGCGATAATGTTGTAAGCTGACGTTTGTGCACGGATTATGGTAGGTATTTAGCCGGAAAGCCAGTCACCACTTGCTCACACAGAGGCCTCCTACTGGACACCCTGCAATATGCGCCTTCTCTGATACACTGAGTCATCAAATGTGTCGCGGAGTACCCCATGAAGCACCTACATATCGATATCGTATCCGACATAGCCTGCCCCTGGTGCGCCATTGGCTATGCCCGGCTGGACCAGGCGAAGCGGGCGCTGGCCGGGGAAATCGAATTTACCGAACAGTGGCGGGCCTTCGAGCTGAACCCGGATGACGACGCCGTTCCCGAGCCGATTCTGTCGGCGCTGGCGCGCAAGTACGGTCGGCCGGAGGCGGAGATACAGGCCGCCCAGGCGGACATGAAGGGCATCGCCAAGTCGTTGGGTCTCAACTTTGAGAAAATGCAGGAGCGCTATACCTGCAATACCTTTGATGCGCACCGGTTGCTCAAGTGGGCGGCAACCAAGGAAAAGGCCACTCCGCTGAAGAAGGCCCTGTTTGAAGCCTATTTCGGGCGGGCAGAGGATGTGTCCAAAACCGGGGTTCTGATCGGTTGCGCCAAGGCCGCCGGGCTGGATGCGGAAGAGGCACAGCGGGTGCTGGAGAGCGACGAATTTGGGCAGGCGGTGATGGAGGAGGAGCGCAGTTACCAGAACGCCGGGGTGACGGCGGTGCCGGCGTTTGTGGTCAATCAGCGTTATCTGATTTCCGGGGCGCAGGAGGCCGACACCCTGGTAGAAGCCTTTCGAACCATGGCGCAAGAACTGGACCACAACGCCCAGTAGCGCCCGGCGCCGAAGAGCGGCGGATCCGGATAGCCTCTGAGAGGTCCGGTATGGACTCCCATCATGGCCCTGTGTGAGGTTTGGGGCGAAGGTTCGTTCTAGGATGCTCTTGATAGTACGCCTCGACTTTGCGGTCGTACTCGCTCATCAGTGCGTCCCGTTTCTGCTCAAACTCATCACACGTGTAGGGCCGGCCCGTCTGCGCGTTCCACACAACGGTGGTCGTCAGTGCCTCTCTGGAGGATATACTGCGGCTTTCGTCGCGTTTGGATAAAACCGCATAGACCACGTCCATATGACAGTAATGTCCGACACCAAAGTCCGCGACCCGGTCGCCCTCAAGGTGATGAAAAGCCAATGGCCTCTGAGGTCGCTCTGTTGCGAACGAAGAAGTACAAAACATCACGCATCCCGCCGCTAACCACCATCGCATAATTTAGCTCCTCTCTTTAATCGTGCAACCGTGACAGTAGTGTACCGTTTTGGCGCATTGCGACAGCGCGCAGAGTCATCAACGCCAGCGCTTTTGAGCACCCGACTCAGACCGCTCCCGCTCTAGCAAGGATCAAGCAGGAACCAGGCCAAAAACCTTGAGGATGCTGATATCGAACGTCAATCCTCCTCAATGGCGGCGTATTGTTCGGCGATGAAATCGATCAGTGCCCGGACCGCCGGTAGTACGCCACGGCGCGAGGGAAACACGATGTGAATCACTTCCCGGACGGGGCGCCAGCCGGGCAGTACCGACACCAGTGAGCCCTGCGCCAGTTCTTCAGTGAGCATCAGCACGGGTAACTGCACCACCCCCACGCCTTTCAGCGCGGCGGACTTCAGCGCCAGCATATCGGTGGTGAGGTAACGCGGCTGATGGCGCACCTGAACCGACTGCCCCTCATCGTTTTCCAGATGCCAGATGGCCGCCTCTTCAGGCGTACCACGGTACAGGGTGGGCCAGCTGGCCAGGTCCTCGGGGGCCGCCGGCACTCCGTACCGGGAAACAAGGTCTGGACTGGCGACCAGACACTGCCCCCGGTCAGACAGGGTTTTGAGTACCAGGTCGCTGTCTTCCAGCGGCAGCGGGCGCACCCGCAGGGCCAGATCAATCCCTTCCCCGATGACATCCACCCGCCGGTTGGTCGCTTCAAGGTGAACCGACACATGGGGACACTGCGTCATGAACTTGGCCAGCATATCGCCCACATGAAAGTTTAACAGTCCGATTGGACAGCTCATACGCACGACCCCGCGCGGCTCGGCCTGCGCGCTGTCGATGACTTCCTGAGCTGCCTGCGCTTCCACCAACATCGCTTTGCAGTGCTCGTAGTAGCGCAGCCCGACGTCGGTGACCGCAAAATGGCGGGTGGAGCGATGAATCAAACGGGCATTGAGTCGCCCTTCCAACTGGGCGATTCGGCGACTCAGCTTTGATTTGGCAATGCCAAGCGCACGCCCGGCGGGGGCGAAACCGCCGTGTTCCACCACCTGCACGAAGTAGTAAAGGTCATTGAGGTCCTGCATGGTGATGGGCTCCGCCTTGGTCGTTCCACATCTGGAACGGTGAGTCGCTTTTTCTCAGTCTAGCGCCACTTCCGTTTCATTTATACCCTGAACCCAGTCAGCACATTCACGCAACGGAGGTACCTATGAAAAAGGTCATCGAGAAAACCACTTCAGGCTCCGGCCACTGGGTGGGCGACGGCTTCCCCGTGCGCTCGCTGTTCAGCTACAGCAGCCATCCGAAGACGTTGAGCCCGTTTCTCCTGCTGGACTATGCGGGGCCGCGCACCTTCTCTCCCGCCCGCAAACCGCGCGGTGTCGGTCAGCACCCGCACCGTGGCTTTGAGACGGTCACCATTGTGTATGGAGGCGAAGTGGCCCACCGGGACAGCGTCGGCAATGGAGGCGTCATTGGCCCCGGCGATGTGCAGTGGATGACGGCTGGAGCCGGCATTCTGCACGAGGAGTTCCACAGCCCTGAGTTCACAGAATCAGGAGGAGAGCTGGAGATGGTGCAGCTGTGGGTCAACCTGCCGGCGAAGGACAAAATGGCCAAGCCGGGCTACCAGGGCATTACCGCCTCACAGATCCCGAGTGTGTCCCTGCCCGACCAGGCCGGTTACGTGCGGGTCATTGCCGGTGAGCACAACGGGACGGCGGGGCCGGCGCAGACCTTCTCTCCCATGAATGTCTGGGATATCCGCCTGAACGCGGGGGCGAGCGCGTCCCTGAGTGTCCCGGAAGGTTGGACCGCCGGTGTGGTGGTGCTGCGCGGCACGGTGCAGGTCAATGGCACCGACATTGCGCGGGACGCCGAGTTGGTGGTTCTGGACACAAAAGGTACGGATATTCGTCTGGAGGCCAACAATGAGGCGATCGTGTTGCTTTTGAGTGGCGAGCCCATTGAGGAGCCCATCGTCGGCTATGGCCCCTTTGTGATGAACACGGAGGAGGAAATCCGCCAGGCCATGCAGGACTTTCAACGCGGGAACTTCGGCCAGATCGCCGACTGATCCGCATTACCGCCCCACCGCCGCGCGGTGGGTTTTTGCCGGACAGCCCGTTCTGGTTGCTCAACCGTGGAGTCGGATTACGCCCCTTGCGGGGCTAATCCGACCTACGGGTTACTGAATTTGGGTGGGGTTACGGCGGATGCGGCCTTTGGCCTTATCCGCCCTACGCAACCTCCGCAGTACCCGTAGGGCGGATCGGTCCGACGCTTCGGAGCCGTAGGCTCATCCGCCGGAGTTAGATTGAACTACTCTTCGCCGTCCAGGGTTCGGATGTAGGTGACGACATCCTTGAGGGCCTGCTCATCCGGCAGGGTGTTGGCGAAGGTGGCCATCTGCTGGCCGAGCGGGTCGCGAGGATCGCTGCCACGGGCGCCGGAGCGGTAGTTCTGCAGTTGGTTCAGCAGGTACCAGTCCGCCTGGCCGGCGAGCGCTGGAGCGCCGAGCTCGCGATTGCCCTGCCCTTCGACACCGTGGCATGAAGCACAGACGGCGTAATGCTGCTCACCGGCGCCCGCGTTGCCTTCGACGGTGGCAGCGGTTTCCCGCTGCTCCAGCTCGCTCAAGTAACGCGACAGGTCAGCGATGGGACGAATGGGCTCTGACTCGCTTTTCAGAAACTCGAGCGCCGCACGCATCGACATGCCGTTGGGGTCCCGGAAGTGAGTGCCGCGCACACCGGCGTGGAATTTCTGCAGCTGGGCCTGGGCGTACCAGTTTTCGATGCCCGCAATGGGAGGCGCCGCCTGAGCGCGATCGCCGCCGGCGTCGCCACCGTGGCAGCCTGCGCAATGCTGCTGGTAAAGCGTCTCCCCTTTGGAGGCGCTACTCCACTGTCGGAAGCTCGGCTCAAAGCCGTGTTTTTTGTGGTACTCGGCATAGGCTTCTTCCTCGACCTGCCCGAAGTTCAGGTCCAAGCCCGGAGAGCGCAGTTTGAGGGCCATTTGCGACTCACTGTCCAGCTCGTCAACCACGGTCTGAAAAGCGGCCAACTCGGCATTGCTGGGCTCGGCCCCGCGGTCGCGCCAGAGATCCAGCACCGCCAGACTCATCAACCCGAGGCGCTCGGCCGGCAGCCCGGTCCAGCCCTTCAGGGTGTCGGTCAGATCGTCCGCTTCCTCAGCGAGAAAACGTTTGGCCAGCAAATACTCGGGCGTCCGTTCGGGGCTTTCAAAGTTTTCCAGAAAGCGACCCTGGACAGTAATGTCCGAATCATTCAACGCCTGCCAGTAATGGGCGTCGTTATTCAACGCCGCGAGACTGAATGCCTGGGCGCTCCACTCATCGACCGGCAACTCGGTGCGCAAACGCAGCAACTGCTCACCCGCCTGCTCCGACGGGGCCTGTTCGGCCAGAGCCAGCATTGCCCAGAGCCGTGCGCGCGGTTCTTCATCGTCAAGGGATTTGGCCGCCAGCGCCAGATCCGCAGGCGCGGCGCTTTCGACCAATGCCTGTACCGCGTTTTTGCGGGTGGCGCCAGAGGGATGGCGCAAGGCGTTACGTACTGCCGTGTCCGACGCCTCGTCGGTGACGGTAAACGCACCCAGGCCGTGTAGCGTCCAGATGGCATGAATTGAAGCCACGTCCAGTCCCAACGAATCGCGATCCGGATTGCCGGTCAGTATGGCCCGCAGTGCCGGAATGGCATCGGTGCGCTGTTCGGTGACCAACAGGCGCTGGGCGGTCATGCGCCAGAACATATTGTCGTTGGACAGGGTGTCCACCAATGTTTCAGTGTCGGCATCGCTCAGATCCAGCGGCTCATACTCGGGGGCGTCTTTGGCCACCAGCCGGTAAATCCGGCCCCGCTCCCGGTCCCGCAGCGGGTTGACGTGGGCATTGCCCTTGCCTTCTTCGGCATCAAAACCGGCCGATTCTTTGGAGGGAATCGGGTTGTGCTGGATGATGAAGTTGTACCAGTCGGCGACCCACAAGTGTCCGTCGGGGCCCACGTCCATCTGCACCGGCGAGAGCCACTCATCGGCACTGCTCAGAATCGAACCACGGTTTTTGGCTTTGTACCCGACGCTATCGGGTTGAGCGTCGATAAAAAACTGACCGAGCAGGTGCGCGGTGGGTTCGCCCATAAAGGCGCCGCGGTTCCAGAATTTTTCCGGGAAGGTTCGCGCCGTGTAGAGGCTCAGCCCGGAACCGGCGGTGTAACGGCCGTGAAAGTCCACCTGGAGGAAGTTATAGGTAGAGGGGAAGATGTTGGGGAAGTCGTAAGCCTGGGCTGCCAGCCCCGGAACCACGTCTTCATCTTTGCCGTAAACGTAGCTGCGCCACAGAGGCACGTGGAAAACCGGCGCATTGTTGGCGGTGGAGCCGAACACCTCGAAGTCTTCACTGAACGACAGGCCCCAGGTGTTGTTATTGAACTGGCCGATCGGCTCGATGTTCGTCCCATCAAGATTCATCCGGTAGACACCATTCTGGAACGACTCACCGTTTTCATCTTCCGGCGCTTCAGAGTAGCCGACCGCGCCCCAGAGGCGATTGTCGTGGCCGTATTTCAGATTCGATGGCCCGGCGTGAGTGTCCCGGGTGCCCCATCCGGTATTGAGGACTTCGCGCACATCGGCCTTGCCATCGCCGTCGGTGTCTTTCAGGAACAGGAAGTCCGGAGCCTGGGATACCACAAAACCCCCGTTGAGCGGGGTAATACTGGTGGGCACGCTCAGCTCGTCGGCAAACACTTCACAGCCATTGGCCCGGCCGTCGCCGTCGGTATCGACACACATACTGATGCGGTCGTTGCCTCTGCCGTCTTCCGCCTGGTTGTTGGGGTAGTCGACGGACTCCAGCACGAACAGGCGCCCCTGCTCATCCCAGGTAAACGCGATGGGATTGACGATATCCGGCTCACTGACAAACAACTGCAACTCAAAACCTTCCGGCACCATGGTCAGTGCCATGGAGTCTTCCACGCTGAAGGCATCCTGAAATTTGGGCGCCGGTTCGATGCGACGATAGTTGGGAATGGTGCCCGCTTCTTTGTAGGTCGCCTCGGGAAGCGTCTCCACCAGCGCCCGGTTGGCGTCACGTTTTTCTTCACCAACGGCCCAGAGGATGCCGCGAATCAGCAGGTCATGAAATTCGGGCTGGCCCCAGGTGCGCTCATCGTGACCATAGGCGGTATAGAACACCCGGCCTTCGCCCTGCTCACGGGTCCAGGTCCAGGGTTCCTCTTCACGCTGCATCAGTACCGTGCGGTTTTCTTCGTTGTGATCGGCGTGAATGTAGGTTTCATCCCAGGTTTCAAATGTCTGGAAACCTTTCATGATCGGATGGTTTTCCTGCCCAGGAACAATGGTCGCGGTGAATTCATCGGCACCGTGACTTTCGAAGCGTCCACCGACCAGATCGACAAAGGCATCCGAGTGGCCGAAGCAGGCGCTGGCACTGTGTACCGGCAGGAAGGCGCCGCCCTCTTCCACGAAGCGCAGCAGTGCCTCTTCCCGCTCGGGCGACAGTTCGTTGTAGTTGGCGTACAGCATGACGGCGTCGACGTCGGCCAGCCCTTCATCGCTTAACCGATCCAGATCTTCCACATACTCCATGAAGATCTTTTCACGGCCCAGCGACTGATTGAACAGGGGCGCGTTGCGGTAGGACATGTGAATGCCATCCCCTTCGCGATGACCATGACCAATGAACAGCAGATTGATCACGCCGTCTTGCTCAAGCGCAGCACTGCCGACGGCGGATGATTCACGATCGTCACTGGAACAGCCGATGATCGGTAGCAACAACGCCGACAGTATTACCGTACCTAGCCGGGGCCGCCACGCGGCCCATTGTCGTTCTAATTTATTCATATTATTACCGCTATTTCACAAGTGTTGGTATCAGGCTGCCCGGCGCTTGACTGCCGCCGGGCGAGCCGGTCTCTTTGGGTTATTGTTTTTTGAACATCTCGGTGAGGCGTTATTCCACCTCAAGGGCAAACGCCGGCATGGTTTTCACTTCGCCTCCCGCCATCGCGGATTCGTGGGCGAGAATACCGACACAGGTTATGTTCGCCGACTCCACCACGTTCGGGTAAGCGTTATAGCCTTCCAGGACAGCGCGGATGAAGTTGTGCACCAGGTGCGGATGGGAACCGCCGTGACCGCCGCCCTGAGTAAAGCTCAGATGTTCGTTCTCCTCATCGTACACGCCGTGACCGGTAAAGGACTGAATTTCTTCCGGCAACAGATGGGCGTAATCCGGTACTTTGACACGCTCGGGGACTTCCGGCTCGGGTTTGCCGCGGGTGTGCATGACCGGATCTTCACCTTCAATCAGCGGCCACTCATAGGATTTCTCCGAGCCGTACACATCGAAACTCTCGCGATACTGACGGGCAGTGTCGTAAAGGGAGCGATAGATACGCGCGCCCACATCCGAGTCCTGCATCTGAATATGACAGGACTCGATGGCGAAGGGCGAGCCGTAAATTTTAGCAAACTCGTCGCGGATTTTACCGGAGCCGATGCACTGCACCTGGCTGGCCAGCTTGCGCTGCAGGCCGAGCACCGGACCGACGCAATGCGTGGCGTAGTGCATGGGCGGCATGCCCTCCCAGTAGCTGGGCCAGCCGTCCATATCCTGCTGGTGACTCGCCTGCAGGAACTGGATGCGACCCAGATCGCCACGGTCGTACATTTCCTTCACAAACAGATACTCGCGGCTATAAACCACGGTTTCCATCATCATGTAGACCTTGCCGCTGGCTTTGGTGGCTTTCACGATGCGCTCGCAGTCTTCCACGCTGGTGGCCATGGGCACGGTGCAGGCGACATGCTTACCCGCCTCCAGGGCCATAAGGCTGTGCTTGGCGTGATCACCGATCGGGGTATTAATGTGCACCGCGTCCACATTGGGGTCGGCCAGCATGGCTTCGTAGGAGGTATAACGCCCACCGGCGGGCACATCGAACTTGTCCGCCAGCTCGTTCAGGCTCGTTTCGTTGCGCTGGCACAGGGCCACAACCTCGGCATTCGGGTGCGCCTGATAAATGGGGATGAACTCGGCACCGAAGCCCAGTCCGACCAGTCCTACTCGCAGTTTGTTGTTCGCCATGATGTTGCTCCTCGTTATCGTCGATGTCGTATCAGGTCATTAGAATCAGGTGTGTGCCCACCAGTCGCGCAGGAAAGCCAGCCCCCGGCGGGCAAATTCATCCTGGGTCGGGGCGAAACGGCGCCAGATGCATACCGCTTCGGCGAGGCTGGAGGCGTCCGGCGAAAAGCTCTCGATGGACAGCTTGCCGTCATAACCCACGCTGCGCAGCCCTTCGCGCAGTCCGTCCCAGTCGCTGTTGCCATCGCCGGGCACACCCCGGTGACTGTCGGACACCTGCACATGCACCAACTGGTCACCGCACTGACGGACCGCTTCACAGAAGTCGGTTTCTTCGATATTCATATGGAAACTGTCCAGGGCAATCCCCAGGTGCGGGCTGTCCACATCCGCCAGCATGCGCCGAGCATCCTCTACCGTGCAGACCATGTCGGTCTCGAAGCGGTTGAGAGGCTCCAGGCCCAGGCGGACGCCGTAGTCACCGGCAGTGCGGGATAGTTGCTCCAGACTGGCGACCGATCGCGCCCACTCCGCATGACGCAGCTCTTCGGTAGGCAGACGGGGCTTGGCCACAGGGGCATACAGAGGACCCACCAGGCAGCGTGAGCCCAGGCCCCGGGCCAGCTTCAGGCAGGACGCGAAGTAATTCAGCGCGTGTTGCCGCACCTGAGGATCTTCAGAGCTCAAGTCGCGATCGCCCACCACGGCGGTACACACCACCGCTTCCAGCCCCAGGTCATGCAGCACTGGACGAAGCTTTTCGGGTTCGATGTGTTTGGGGTCCTCCACCGGGAACTCCACGAAATCGAAGCCCAGCTCGGCGATTTTTTGCAGCAGCTCCACCTGGTCACTGGTAAAGGGCGACGTCCACAGCCAGGTACTGGCGCCAAATTGCATATTGGTACTCCCTATTCATTAGATTTATCACTGGGACTCATGCTAGCGCTATTGAACAGCCACGGCTTGTACCTTGTCGTAAAAAAATTGTATTATTTCGACATGAAACAACTCGACGCATGGCTGGCTCAACTCGACCCCCGATACTCGGCGGCGCGCATTTTCGAGTTCACGCCCAACGTGCTGTACTTCGTCAAAGACCGCCAGGGCCACATCATGACGGGCAACCAGGCCTTTGCCGAGCGCTGCGGCTGTGCCTCCGCCGATGAGCTGCATGGCCGTCGGGATGACACCCTGTTTCCGCTGTATATGGTGGAAAAGTTCCGACGGGATGATGCCACCGTATTTGAGACCGCCGAGCCACTGCACGACCTGATTGAGCTTTTCCCGACCCGCGAGGGTCTGCCGGAGTGGTGCGTCACCCATAAAGTGCCGCTGTTTGACCGTCAGAACAAGGTGGTGGGCTTATGCGGCATCGTGCAGAGCTATGAAAGGATGCATGACCATCCTCAGAGACCGGTGTTCAAAGTGGTGGAATACATCCGCTCACATTACTCCGAGCGGTTGAGCATTCCTGATATTGCCGAGCAGTTCGGTTTTTCCCAGCGCCAGTTGGAACGCCGGTTCGTGGAAACGTTCGGGGCGAGTCCCCGCGAGTATATTATTCGGCTGCGTACGCTGATTGCCTGCGAGCACCTGCGCACGAGCAAGGCTCCCATTTCCGATGTCGCGCTGGACTGTGGGTTTTACGACCACAGCAGTTTCATTCGCCACTTCAAACGGATGCTGGGCGTCACGCCGCTGGCTTATCGCAAGCATCACAGCGGAGTGTCCGCACTGTAATACATACACCGGACAGACACCGGTTTTTTATAGCAAATCAGTGGTTCAGACCTCAGCAATATTTCCATTTCGTCTTTGCCGGTGCAATGGGCGCAAACTAGGCTTAAAGTGAAAGTGGGAATGATTCCGCTTTCTTATGGATCAAGGAGATCAAGCCTATGCGCGCATCCCATGTCTATGCCCCGCCCATGGCCCTGGTGACCACCTTTGGCCTGCTGTTACTGATGTATTCTCTGATCAACACCGACTTTGAGCTGCCTGTAGTCACCGATCCACCGAAAATCGAACCGGTGGTCATGGCCAAGCCGAAACCCATTGAAACCATCATCGAAGCACCCACCCGACCCGAGCCTCCCGCCCTGGCGCCGGAGCCGATCGTCGAGCCGGTCGTGGAGACGCAGGTAACCTCGGTCACCGAGGTCAGTGTGGCATTACCCTCGCTGTCTCGCACTGAAGCACTGACGGTTTCCACCGGCGGTGACCTGATGGCCATCGTCAAGGTCGCCCCGCAGTATCCACGCCTGGCGGCACATCGCGGCATCGAGGGATTTGTGACCGTGGAGTATACGGTCACCACCACCGGCAGAACAGCCGATGTGGTGATTGTGGAAGCCGTCACCACCGAGGGCAAAACCACATCGGTATTTGATCGGGCGGCCATTGCAGCGGCCGAGCAGTTCAAGTATCAGCCCCGAGTACAGGATGGTGTGGCCGTGGAAGTGCACGGCGTTCGAAACCGGTTTGTATTCGAGCTCGATTGAGAGTCAGTCCCACGTTCAGGCGGCACCGCATGGGTGCCGCCTGCGACGATAGGAGCAACTTTTTATGGTCTAATGGCACCTCCCTTGCGTAGCCAGTGACTCGTTCACTTTTCGATTGGAGGCTGCTTGTCAGATCTGGTATCGACCGCACAATTTGCATCCCGCTTCCCCGGCCTGGACCGCCCCCTGGCGATCGTGGACATCGAAACCACCGGCGGCAGTGTTACCCGCGACCGCATCACCGAAATCGGCATTGTCGAGGTGGATGAGAACGGTGTCCGAGAGTGGAGCACCCTCATCAACCCGGGCATGGCCATCCCGCCGACCATTCAACGCTTTACCGGGATCACCGATGCGATGGTGGCCGACGCACCGCGCTTTGAGCAGGTGGCGAAGGCCATCTTTCAGCGCCTGGAAAGAAAGGTGTTTGTGGCGCACAACGTCCGTTTTGATTACGGCTTCCTGCACAATGCCTTTGCCTCGCTGGGTTTTCCGCTCTCACTGGAGCTGCTCTGCACCGTCAAACTGTCCCGGGCCCTGTATCCGGAACACCGACGTCACAGCCTCGAGATGATCATCCAGCGCTTCGGGATTGAAACCGATGCCCGTCACCGCGCCCTGGCGGATGCCCGGGCGACCTACACGTTCCTGTGCCGAGCCGCAGCCGAGCGCTCACCCGAATTGTTTATGCAGGCCGTTCAGGCTCAGACGCGACGACCCAGTATTCCACCGGGACTGGACCCCGCCTGCCTGGACCGATTACCGAACGGACCCGGCGTATATTATTTTTACGGCGAGAACAACAGCCTGCTGTATGTCGGCAAAAGCGTGGATGTACGCAAGCGGGTGATGTCCCACTTCACCGCCGATCGCGCCTCGGCCCGTGGTATGGCGATGTGTCAGCAGGTTCGGGACATTCAGGTGCAGCCCACCACGGGGGAGTTGAGCGCCTTATTGCTGGAAGCCGAGGAAATCAAAACCCGGCAACCGCTGTTCAACCGTCGGCTGCGCAGAGTCAGCACGCTGTACACCCTGCAGTTGCATAAAGACGCACAGGGCGTATTGCGACCGGAGATCATGGAGGCACCCTCCGCCTCCCGCGATCGTCGTATGTACGGTCTGTTCCCGTCGAAAAAGAAAGCGCGCAATGCGCTGATTGATACCGGAAAGCAATTCGGCTTATGCGATCACGTCATCATCACGCCTGCACCGCTGAACAGCCCCTGTATGGGACGTCAACTGAAACACTGCAAGGGGCTGTGCACCGGGGACTGGTCAGCGGCGCAGCACAATGTGAGTCTGATGGACGCGCTCGGCAGCCTCGCGCTGAAGGCCTGGCCTTACCCTGGACCAGCGGCGCTGATTGAATATCGGAATCCGGTCGATGAAGCATCGCCCCACACGCTTTTCCTGCTGGATAACTGGTGTGTTCTCGCAACGCTGAAGGGGCGCGGCGAGCCGGATTGGGAGCAGTTGGAAACCTTACCCACCAAGGCCCACTTGTTGGACAAGGACATCTACCGCTACCTGCTCAAGGTGGTTTCGAAACCACCTCGAGAGGTTAGGTGGGCACCGCTTACACAAGGTGGTCAACCGCGGAATCGATAAACTCCACCCCGCGTCGTGTCCGCTTCCAATAGCCGACTGGGCGCCACGTCCACCGGCTGCACCGCCTCGGGTTGGTGAATGATGGGCGTTTTGATGACCGGGACCTGCAGCAGCGGATTGTCGTTTGGCGTGCCCTCCCGGACCGGCTCCAGCGCGAAGTCACCGGCCGGCGTCAGGTCCGAGTGCACCCGCAAGCGCAGGGGGCCACCCAGGGTCGAATGGACGCTCAGTTCGCTGACTTTGCCCTCACGCCAGCTCATATCGATGATAAAGCCACCCCGGGTCACCAACCCCTGGACTTCGCCGTTCGGCCAGGCATCCGGTAGCGCGGGCAACAGGTGAATGGCGCCGTCGTGGCTCTGTACCAGCATCTCCGCGATACCGGCGGTCACGCCGAAGTTGCCGTCAATCTGGTACGGCGGGTGGGCCGCAAACATATTGGCGTAAGTGCCGCCGGCCTCAAACTGGGCGCTGTCCTCGGTGACCAGCTTGATCTGATCGGTGAGCAGTTTGTAGGCGCGGTTGCCATCCTGCAGGCGCGCCCAGATACCCACTTTCCAACCCATGGACCAACCGGTGGACTCATCCCCGCGCATTTCCATGCTGGTGCGCACGGCACTGAACAGTTCCGGCGTGCGGTAAGGCGAGATCTGGTTGCTCGGGTGCAGGCCGTACAGGTGAGAGACATGGCGGTGCTTGTCTTCGGGGCTGTCCCAGTCCTGCAACCATTCCTGCAGTTGCCCATGCTGGCCGATCTGCATGGGGGGTAACCGATCGCGCAGCTGTCTCAGCTCCGCCGCGAACTCCGCGTCCTGCCCCAGCACCTCGGCCGCTTCCACAACCAGAGAGAAGAGGTCGAAGACCAACTGATTGTCCATGGTGACGCCGGCGTCGATGGCCGCCTGTACGCCATCATCCCGGTGCAGATAATCGTTCTCCGGGGAGTTACTGGGCACCAGAACCAGCCAGCCGGTATCCGGATCTTCCGTCAGTACGCTGGCGTAGAAGTGCGCGGCATCGCGCAGAATCGGGTAATGCTCGGCGAGAAAGTCCCGGTTGCCGGTATGGTGGTAACGGTAACCGATGTGCTGGCTGAGCCAGGCGGCGCCGCCCAGCCACTGGCCCCACATATAGGCCCCATCCACCTGACCGGTCATGCGCCAGATATCGGTGTTATGGTGCACCATCCAGCCGTCGGCGTCGTACAACTCCCGTGCACTCTCGCGCCCGGTCACCGAAAGGTCTTTGAGCATGCCGAACAGCGGTTCGTGCAGTTCGGACAGGTTGGTGGACTCCGCCGGCCAGTAGTTCATTTCGGCATTGATGTTGAGGGTGTACTTGCTGTCCCAGGGCGGCGTCAGTTGATCATTCCAGATGCCCTGCAGGTTGGCCGGCTGAGTGCCGGGCTGGGAACTGCTGATCAGCAGGTAACGGCCGAACTGGAAGTAGAGCGCCGCCAGATGAGGATCATTCTGCTCACGGAAGTTCGCCAGGCGCTGGTCCGTGGGCTGGTCCTCCGCCGGCGCCGGTCCGAGGTCCAGTGAGACGCGATCAAACTGATCCCGATAGGCCGCGATGTGGGCCGTTCGGAGTTCCTCGTAGGAGCGGCGCAGGCCGTCGGCCAGGTGTTGCTCGGCTCGGGCCGAGGGGTCCGCCGACACATCGTCATAGCGGACAAAGTTGCTGGCCATGACGGTGTAGACGGTCACGCTGTCGGCGCCGCGAATTCGTAACCCGGTATCGGTGCTATCCAGCGTGCCGCCCTCCAGAATCGGATTGACCAGTGCGGTAAAGCGGATTCTTCCCTCCACGCCCTCGTGGTCACCGCCCTTGCCTTCCACTCGCAGGCGCTGGTTGTCCACGGAAACGCTATGCTCCATGGGGCTGTTGAAACCCAAGTCCAGGTCCAGTTTTCCGGCCTCACTGGCGGTCCATCGGGTCACAATGACGGGGGCGGACAAGGCGGCGAAGGTCTCCCGCTGATAGGTCACGCCATCCACCTCGTAGCGGACCTGCGCCAACGCCTGACCGATATCCAGCGTGCGACGGTAGTCATTGGCCTGCTCCGGATGTTGTGGGTCGATGACCAGATTGCCCACAGTCTGGTAGGGCATGCCGTCGTGATGGGACTTGATGTGCTCGTCCGCGTAGACCTGGGCCTCCTCGTGGCGATTGGCGAGCACCAGTTCCGCGACCTTTTCCAGATGGGGCTTGAGCGAGGGCTTGACGTTATTCTGCGGGCCGCCGGCCCAGACGGTGTCCTCATTCAGTTGCAACACGGCCTGATCCACCCCGCCAAAAACCATGGCGCCGAGGCGACCGTTACCCAGCGGCAGCGCTTCGGTCCAGACCTCGGCCGGCCGGTCGTACCAGAAGGTCAGCGGTTGGGCGTCCACCGCCGCCGTATCCGGGGAGGTGGTATCGGTGGGCTGACAGGCCGTCAGCAATGACAGTGAGGCGAACCCCAACCATCGGGGCAGGGTCGGGCGATGCAATAACGACAACAGACGATTGAACATGGCAATTGACTCAAGGGTGGTTTGTTATTGGGGGTATGGGAAGACTACCGCAAATCGCACTATTTTTCATATAAGAATTCAGTTTTACTTATAATCTACCAGGAAGGCCTTGGCCGCCCGGCGACTCAAGCCGGACGGCGCTAACGATTCATTCCACCCGGTAATAATCAAAAGCGGCCCGGCCACCAGCCTGCTCGGTGGCGTAGCTGAACAGGGCGAAGCGGTAGCCCATGAAATGGGGCAAGGTGTATTCCATCGCCAGGGGCTCGCCGATTCGGGTCCACTGTTCCTGATCCAGACTGTACCAGAAGCTGGCCTGATCGCGCTGGTCCTCGAAGTCGGCCCGGATCTGGAGATACACAGTGGACTGTGTCAGGGGGATGCGCGTCTGCACCTGTTCCTGTTCGGCATTGCCGCTCACCATCACCAGCGCACGGCCAGCGGCAGACTGCTCTACTCCGACAAACCCGTAATTGGCCTGCAGTGCGGCCAGACCGGCCCGGTCACCGGAGCGCAGTTCGGAGACATCCAGAGCAACCGTGGCTCGGGATTCGGGGCCGAAGGTCCGCTGGGTGAGCGTGTTGCGGGTATCGAGCAGCCCGGAATCCACGCGCTGGTTGGTGAGGGTCAGTTGGCCGGGTTGCTCGGTGACCGACCAGCCCTTGTCATTCGGGTTGTGGTTCCACTGCCAGGCGAGCTTCAGATCGGCATCGGATGCATACTCAAATTCATCCGAGGCCACCAGGTTGTTCAGACCATCACCCGTGGCAAGGATCGGCAGCCGCTCGGGCACCTGGCCGTCAATGCCGTACTCGGGCCAGCCGTCCCGCCACTGCACCGGTACCAGATAGGGAATGCGCCCCACCGCGCCAAAGTCGCGGAACAGAAACGCATACCAGTCGCCGTCCGGGGTATCGATCAATCCGCCCTGGGCAATGCCCCGGTCTTCCAGCACAATGCGCCCTTCATAAGGTCCTGTGAGCTGCTCGGCCCGATACACCAACTGGGTGCGCATGC
This sequence comes from Marinimicrobium sp. C6131, assembly GCF_026153455.1. Lineage (NCBI taxonomy): Bacteria > Pseudomonadati > Pseudomonadota > Gammaproteobacteria > Cellvibrionales > Cellvibrionaceae > Marinimicrobium > Marinimicrobium sp. C6131. The sequence goes on along the minus strand of NZ_CP110629.1, from coordinate 3,881,162 downwards.
CACCGGCGGGCCAACTGATCAGATTGAGGTAGTACATGCCGTCTTTGCGGGTCAGCTGCGCCCCTTCGGAGGGCACCCAGAATTCATCGCCGGCGATGGCTGAGGCCTTTTCGATGAGTGTGGTGCGCAGGCCATCGGGCTTGACCGCGGTGGCGTCGGCATTGAGTTCGACCAGATGGATGTCATCGTTGCCATAGATCAGGAACACCCGGCCCTGATCAAACACCAGTGAGGCGTCGTGAAACAGCTCGTCCAGTGTGGCCCGCTGCCATTGACCGCTTTCAATATCGTCGGTGGAGAAAATATAGGTCTTGCCGGTGTGATTGGCGAAGGTGCTGACGTAAAAACGGCCCTGATGATAGCGAAGGCTGCTGGCCCAGGAGCCCTGGCCGTAGGATTGCTCACCGTTACTCAACGTGGACTCGTCTCCGTCCGACAGGGTGTCGTAGGCATAACCCAGCAGTTCCCAATCCACCAGGTTGTGGGATTTCATGATGGGCAGGCCGGGGTTCATGTGCATGGTGGTACTGCTCATGTAATAGGTATCGCCCACCCGAATGACGGAGGGGTCCGGCACATCGGCCCAGATGAGCGGGTTGCTCGCTCGCTGATCCGGCGACGACGATGAAGCAATCGCATCGTGAGCACCCTGCTCCGCACCGCGCGCTGTCTGATCGAGCGCACCGGACTGCCCACTGCAGCCGGGCAACAGCATCAGGGCGGCCAGGCTCATACCCAAGGGTTTTATCCAATTCACGTTATTGACCTCTTGTTGGTTACGTCGACTATAACAAAAAGGCCCCGGGGCGGGGTCAATCACCGCGTCCGGGGCAAGGCTCATCGCAGGGGAGAGTTACGAACCCATCAATACCGCATGCGCAACCCCAGGGAGAGACGGCGATCACTCTTGAACCAGGCGGTGGGTACCTTGTGGTTCGGGTAGTCTTCGTGATCGGAGCCGCGCACCTGTTGCAGCAGGTTGGTGGTGGTATCGAGGATGTTGCTGGCCTGCAGGCTCACCTCCAGCCCGTCCGTCAGGCGGTAGCGAATGGAAGCATCCAGGAAACCCTGATCGCTCTGCCACACCGGCAGGTTGCAGCAATCGTTCGCGGTCACCAGATATTCCGAGCGCCAGTTGTACGCGGTGCGGAAAGCGAAGTCGCCTTTTTCGTACATCAGCACCAGGTTGTAGGCATCCTCGGACATACCCTGCAGCGCATCGGTTTTCACGTAGCGTTCGGCATCGGCGTCCACCGCGCCGCCAGCGCCATCGTAGTTGGTGTTCTCGATACCCTGGTTGTAGATTTTCGTGTAGTTGGCCTGAAACCCGATACCGTCCCAGGGCGAGGGCAGGAAGTCCAGGAAGCGCTGAACGTTCGCCTCGTAGCCCCAGACACTGGCACCTTCGCCGTTGACCGGACCGTTGATGTACATATCCCGGGTGACGCCGTTGTTGGTCACCGGCACCACGGTGGTGCCGTAGGTGATGTAGTTGTCAAAGTCCTTCTGGAACAGATTGACGGTAAACATGCCGGCGCCTTCGAAGTAATACTCGAAGGTCGCGTCGTAGTTATCCGCCGTAATCGGTTCCAGATAGGGGTTGCCGGTATTGACCGAGTAACGGGGCCGCGCACCAGTCAGACGACCCTGGTCGTCATAACTGAGCTCCGGACTGGGCGTGCAGTTGGGCACCGATTCCACCGTGTCAGTTTCCTGATTGTAGGTTTTGCACTGGGCGGAGTAACCCACATCGATGCCCGGCTCGTTGATGTTGGCGGCGTAACGGAACATGCTGAAATCCGGTCTCGCCATGGCTTTGGAGTAGGCAAAACGGACAATCACATTCTCCGTCACATCCAGCTTCAGGTTCGCACTGGGCAACAGGTGGTAGTGGGTTTTATCCCCCACCACGGGCGCGATGGTGCCGTCGTGAAACGCCAGATCCTCACGGGACCCTTCAATGTGCTCGGGCAGATACACCTTGGCCGGGTTGTCAATGATGTTGCCGTTGCCGTCATCCACCGTATCGGGCATATCCGGCACCTGTTCGTTGTGCGCTTCGGCACCGATCAGGTAGCAACCACTTGAGTACGGTGTGGACGGCGGCGCTGAGTTCGGCGCGTCGGGATTATCCTGATTGCCCTCGGTCAACTCGTAGCACTCCAGTTGACTGTCGGTGAAGGAACCGTAATTGACACTGCCTTCGCTGCGGGTGTTGGTTTCCACATAGCGCACGCCAACGTTGCCCGACACACCGATATCGGTATTGAACAGCGTTGCCGCCGGACCACCGTAATTGACCATGAAGTAAGCGGCATGCACTTCTTCTTCCACCGTCAGCGTCTCGCCGGGGGTAAAGCAGGTGGAGTTGCCGTTGGCATCCAGAATTTCCTGACCCCGGGTGGGCCCTTCGGCGGAGCAGATCGGATAGAACTGACCGATCCCCAGGTTGCGGCGATCAAAGTACTCATTCACCTGACTCGGGTCGCCCAGGACCTCCGGGTCGATATAGAGAAACTCTGTGGAATCCATCACACCACCGCCCATATAGTCGTTGGGAAAGGCCCGATAGGTCAGCGAGTCCTCAGGGTCCGGGTAGCCGCCAAAGAAGGTTTCCTGCCCGGCGTAGGTCACCGAATCAATGGGGTCGGTTTTGTCGGCGTTGAAATAGGCCGCGCTTTCCCAACGACTGGTGATGCCACGGAAATTCCACGCTTCACGCACCAGTTGCTCCCGGTTGACCGTGCGCGCCCCGAAAGCGATCGACTCCACCCAGTCGGTGCCGTTCAGGTCGTACTCCCCGTCCGCCTTGAACGCCAGAGACTCCCCTTCACTGGCACTCTTGTGATCCTGAACCCAGGCGTAATTCCAGGAGTTGGGATTCTGCAGACCACCCTCCGAGAAGTTCACATTCAACGGATCCCGATACTCGATAAACGGCAGGTCACCCCTGAAGTCCGCGTACATGCCGGTGTAGCTCTGCAATGCGCCGGCGGTACCGTAGCTGTCCCGCGTGGCGTCGACGTATTGCAGATCGAAGTTGGCGCGGAACTGATGAGTGGGTGCCCACTTGATATTGATGGACGCATCCTGGGTCATGCTTTCGCTGTGAATCTGCCGGGAATTGGTTTCCATCCCCACGGCCCGCTGGTCATAGGGTTCCTCACAGTATTCTTCGAGATACTCCTGAGAGGTGCCCCAGCCACAGCCGGTGGGGTTCATCAGGGGGATGCCTTCTTCGTTCACCCCGAAGGCGGCCGCCTCCTCTTCACTGCCGCCCCACCAGCCCGGTCCGGCGGTGGGCTCACCGGCGAGAAAGCTGCGGTCCTCACGAAACATGAAGGTCTCGCCCGGCATGGGGTAGGTACCGTCCGGCCAGTCCGCGGGAATGACGTGGTCCGCCGGCTGCCCCCACAGGGCAAACAGGAAGTTCAGTGCACTGTACTCGGTGTTCACCTGCTCGTATTCCGAGCGGTTGAACTGGAAGGTGGTCACGATTTCTTCATCGGGACTCTGCCACTGGGCCGCAAAGGCACCGCCGGTGCGCTCCCGCTGATACAGATTGTCCCGCGCGGTGATAAAGGTGGGCACATAGGTCTCTTCCTGAGTGGGACGGACGGTGCCGTCGGGCAGGGTTTCCTCGAAATAGCCCGGTTCATGAATGCCCATCCGGCCTAGATAGATGCCCTCACTGCGGGTGTCCAGGCGGGAGGTGGCAATCTGCCCCAACAGGCCGAAATCCCCCAGAGCCGTCTCCCACCGATTGCTGTAGAGGCCAGAGACATTGGGGTCGAAGGAATCAGCCACCTCGCTGTAGTTGACTTCGGCGGAGCCGACCAGCATTTCGCCGTCAAAATCGAACGGTACCCGCGTGTGCAGATCGACCACGCCGGCGATACCACCTTCAATCAGGTTGGCGCTCTGGTTTTTATACACATCGACCCGGCTCATCAGCTCAGGCGATACATCTTCCCAGCTCAGGCCCCGGGAGCTGTCGGCGGAGAAGGTATCCCGGCTGTTGAATTCCGAGCGCACATGGTCCAGGCCGCGAATGACCACGCCGGACGGCTCGGCGGAAAAGTGTTGGGTGTCGTTGCTGGCGGCAAAGCGGGACACGGTGATGCCGGGCAGCCGCTGCAGTGCCTCAGCCACCGACTTGTCCGGCAGGGCACCGACGTCGACCGCTGTCACCGAGTCGACAATATTGGCGGACTCACGTTTGATATCCCGCGCGGTCTCCAGTGAAAGCCGTGCGCCCACCACGACCAATTCCTCCATGGAGGGCTGGGCCGGTTCGGCCTCCGACAGGGACGGTTCGGTGTCGGCCGTCGCATCGGCCTCTTCGTCTGATTCCTGCGCATAACCCGGGTGTACGACGGCCGAAAGGCTCAACGCCAGCACACTCGCACCAATCAGTCTGAACAAGGGTCGTCTTTCAAAGGGAACGTCCATCGCTAGTACCTACCTTGCGTTTTATGGTTATCGTTTAGCCCTGAGGCCACCGCACATACGGTAGAAACCGGAGCCCGTCACCCTGAACACCCGAATGGAAGGAATTGAGTGGGGCGACAAAAGGCGTTATAGTTATTCGTACCATATGTGATTATTATATTATTGTCAGATGGATAACCTTCACAGCCGCAAGTGGCTGAAATACTTGCACTTTGCAGAAATTATTAGCATTTCTGTCATATTTTTTAGGTCAAAACGCTAGATTACCGGCGGCGGGGATCGGAGCTCAGCTCGCTGAAATCCGACTCTTCATCAGGATAACGAGGACTTATAGTATGAATAAATTGATAAAAGGCTCACTGTTGAGCCTGTTTGCCCTCCTGGTCGGCTGCGACTCAACCAGTAACGGCGGCCACGAAGCGGCATCATCGTCCCAGGAGGCCGCCGGGCCCGACAACAAGGCTCAAGCCACACCCGCCCGGTTCAGCCGATTCACCTATGATGGCCAGTCCCAGGAGCAGGTCGACGTGGGTGAAGGCGAGTTCCGCAACCCGATCATTTCCGGCTATGCCCCCGACCCCACCGTGGCGCGGGTGGGCGACGACTACTATGTCGTCACCTCCTCTTTTACCCACTTCCCGGGCCTGCCCATTTACCACTCCAAAGACCTGGTCAACTGGACCCAGATCGGTAACGCCATCGACCGGCCCGGGCAGTTCGACTTCAAGGGCCTGGAAGTGTCCCGGGGGATTTTCGCGCCGGACATTTCCTTCCATGAAGGCACCTATTACCTGGCCTCCACCTGTGTGGACTGCGGCGGCAACTTTGTAATGACCGCCGAGAGTCCGACCGGCCCCTGGTCCGACCCCCACTGGCTGGGCTTTGAGGGCATCGACCCCTCCATCCACTGGGACGACAGCGGCAAGGCCTACATCCTGAACAACGGCGCCCCCAATGAAGAGCCCCGTTACGACGGCCACCGCGCCATCTGGATTCAGGAGTTTGACTGGCAGAACCTGACCATGGTCGGTGAGCGCAAGCAGTTGATCAACGGTGGGGTCGACATTTCCACTCAGCCGGTATGGATTGAAGGGCCGCACATCATCCAGCGCAACGGCTACTACTACATTACCGCGGCGGAGGGCGGCACCAGCGTGCATCACTCCCAGACCATCTTCCGTTCCGACGACGTCTGGGGCCCTTACACGCCCGCCGAGCACAACCCGATTCTGACCCAACGCGATCTGGACTTCGAGCGGGACAACCCGATCATCGCCGCCGGCCACGCCAAGTTCGTACAGATTCCCAATGGCGACTGGTGGGCGACGTTCCTGGCGATCCGCTCCTACAACAACGATATGTTCAACATCGGCCGGGAGACCTTCCTGCTGCCGGTCCGCTGGGAAAACGATTGGCCTTACATTCTGCCTCAGGGCGAGCGCATTCCCTTTGCCCTGGAAAAACCGGAACTGCCCGAGCAGCCCACACCGAATCCGCCCCAGTCGGGTGACTTTGGCTATACCGATGAATTTGACGGTAACGAGTTGGCGCTGGGCTGGATGGGCGTTCGCGACCCGGACAGCGGTGTTTTCCATGACGTGAACAACGGCACGCTCAGCCTGAACTGCCAGAATGGCCTGGGCGACCTGGACTCGGTACCCGCCTTCCTGGGTCGGCGCCAGCAGCACCACATTGCCGACCTGTCCACCACGGTGACCTTTGATCCCCAGGCCGATCAGGACCGGGCCGGTCTTGCGGCGGTGCAGAACGATGAGAATCTGATCTTCCTGGCCATCACCCAGGACAACGGCGAAGACCAGGTGGCGCTGTACCGTCGGCAGGGTTCGACCGAAGACACCCTGGTGAATGCGGCCCCGCTGTCGAGCACCGAGAATGTGGTTCTGTCGATGGCGTTTGATGCCGGACAGATGAGTGCCCATTATGAGGTGAATGGCGAGCGTCATACCCTGGCCGAAGGGGTGGATGCCACCAACCTCAGCACCAATGTGGCCGGTGGTTTTGTGGGTACCCTGATCGGGCCCTACTGCACTCGTCAATAACCTGTGTGAGTACCTTGTCGGATTACGGCCTTCGGCCTAATCCGACCTCTCATAACTCAGTCAAGTCCCTTTATTTAATCATTTTACCTGCCTGTTGGGCACACGAGTCTGCTGGCATTGCCTGAGTCGTTGACGCACATGCCGGTGGTACTCGTGTGTTTAGCCTGTGTGCCAGCTCGAAGGCCTCCCGGATGAACGTCCATGGGGTCAACCGAACCTCTCGCATCGGATGTCCGCCTGGCGGCATCAACTCAGTTACCTTGGGTATCGCGTTCCATGGATCATCCCGCGGGCTGCCTCTTGACTACTTAGGAGCCTCAAGACTGGGCTAGAGGTCGGATCGAAGGTCAGCCCGAAGGAAGACTCGTTGCCAGCGTGTTACGGCTGGATTAACTCATTGCTCGCTCCTGTTGCTCGTCTCTGTTCGTCCTCATCGGTCGACTCGGTGGTGCTTATGCCACTTCGGCCCGGGGTGGCTCGGCAAAGAGCTTGGCCGGATCGAACCGCTTGCCTTGAGCCACATGCCACAGCGCCTTGGCCAGCTTGCGCATCAGCGCGATGATCAGTTTGCCCTTGGGGCCTCGGTGTCGGGCCAGCTTGGCGTCATACCAGGCTCTGGCCGGGCCTGATTGACGTATCAGGCGAAGGGCGGCGAAGTACAGGTAGTGGCGCACCACCCCGGGCCCTCGCTTGGTCAGCTTCAGCTGCCCTTTGTGTTTGCCGCTGGAGCGCTCTTTGAGGTTCAGCCCCGCCGCTTTCAGATAGCTGGCCGCACGCGGGTAGTCATTGGCCGAACCCAGGGCACAGTAAAGCACCACCGCGCTGTTATGGCCCAGTGCCTCGGCCATCCAGGCCAGCTCCCGGGTGTGCTCGACGTGCTCGGACAGCGCTCGCTCCAGCTCGCGGGACTGCGCCCGTGTGTCCAGCATCTCCTGGGCCAGGGCCCGGATGAGTTCGTGTTCGGTCTCGACCACCGGCACGCCCAAGGTCGTGGCGGCACTGCGCAGCAGGCCTTCGCGCTTGGACGTCTTAAGCATGTGCCCACCGACTCGGCGCAGCAGTCGGTCCGCCTGCTCCGGCTGTGCCGTCACCCGAACCGGGTCGCCGTACTCGGCCAGCAGGTGCAGCAAGCTGGCGCTCTGCAATGTCAGCCAGCACAGCGCCTCCGGCCAGTGCCGGGCCAACAACGCTTCGAGCCGATTCAGTGCCCGCTGGTGGCGCTCCTGTACCTGCTCCAGCCGATTCAGTAAGGCTCGCAGAGCTCGACGCGCTTCACTCGGCTCGCGCCAGCGCTGACTGATGCCATCCAGGTGCAGCCGGCCGATCAGGTAAGCCGCCTTGGCGTCGTGCAGGCTCGGGACCCCGTCATACACTTCAGCGGCGTCGTGCACCCGCTTGGGGCTGACCCGGTAGATTTCGGCACCCAGAGCTCTCAACTGGTAGCGCAAGGCGTCGCCATAGGTACCGGTCGGCTCCATGACCGCCTCCAGGCGCTGAGCCTTGAGGTTCGCCAGTTCCCGCAGCAGGGCCGGGCTCTGTTGCGGATGCTCCCAGCGGATGGTCTTCAGAACCGTCCGGTCCGGCTTCATCAGCGCCACGTAGAAGTCCTTCTTGGCCACATCAATCGCCAGAATCAACCGCTCGCCCGCCGTCTGCTCACGCAGTTGATCCCAGTTCACCTTCTGGAAATTTTGGGCACGATAGTTATACTTGCGCATAAGGGGACACCTCCAATGCTCTCGGTTCTTCGCACCTTGCTGTTACAGCAAGTTACCGAGTTATGAGGGTCCCCTTTCTTTTTTCTACCTTATAACTGACTACTGGATGGCTTGATATTCCATAGTCTGAGTAGGTCGGATTAGGCCGGAGGCCGTAATCCGACAGCCTACTGGATGGCTTGATATTCCATAGCCACCCGTAGGTCGGATTAGGCCGAAGGCCGTAATCCGACAATCCCCTCCCCCCTCTTCTTGCTGATTGCACTCTTCCCGCGCTTTCGGTACCTTGCGCGTTTCTTTATAGTAACCAGCGAATTCCCCGTCTCAATGAGGTTGTAGCCCCCATGGCGCAGTACGTCCATCTGTCTTATTAGGTTTTAGTTACGTTTTATAGGCGGGTGAAACTCCCCGTATTTATTAGCTTTCAGCCCATCTAGGCACGTGTTTCAACTCTCACAATCACCCGAAACCACCTTTTTAGTCACTTTTTACCGATTTTGGACCAGGTTTAGGCTCAAAACCTAACGTTTTGGAAGCGTTCGGTGACCGCACCTCGTGAGGCGTTCCCATGGAGACCAAGCCGCAACGAAAAAGCTTCGCCGTGATTAACCTTTTTAAGCTCACCTTTTCAGGATGTTCATTAAGACTATTCCGTCTTCACTTTTCGTCAGAAATAGTCTGAACGAGTGATACCGCAAGACATATATTTCTTCTTCTGAACCCGCCAACCTATGTATTTCGTTCGAAGAAAGATCAATTCCTTCTGTGTCGATTCGTTTAAGCACATCGTGCAGCCCAACATTAATAAGGCCGGGGCTTATATCCAGGTCGCGCAACTGTTCTGCTGCCTCAGTAGAAACAAAAAGACTCATTGCTTTACCCCCAGGTCCTCTAATAATGTAGACGCCTTCACTAGATTTGCTTTTTCAGGATCTGTTTTCACTAAGCGGGCAAACGCTTCTAGTTTGGTTTTACGTATGTGCGCAAGGCAGAACGCATCATCCGAAAAGGCATGAACTCGCTCGTCGTGCTTAAGGTAAAATACTTGCGCCCAGATCCAAACTACCACAACAACAAGTAGCAGCCAAAATGATCTAGTTTTGTGAAAAGAGGACCACTCCACCACACCGGACTTAGAGATTTCGGAAGCAAATAAGCTGCAAAGAACGCCAACCGCTATCGTAAGCAGTGACGATACGATAAGTCGAAATTTTGGATTTCTTGTGATTTCCTCAATATTCATCCGTTTCTCGATCGAGGTTAACGCCCAGCTTTGGGGCGGACTTGTAGCCACGCAGCGGCGGAAGGGTTGCCCCAGCACCGAGGAGGCGACAACCGCACTTTTATGACCCATTGGGCTCGATGCCATTCTCCGCTTGGACCCGTATCTTCTTTAACTCTCCCTCCACCTTTTCTAGCTGATTCGGAATTTTTTGAAGTTCGTAATGGGTCTTTAGAGCTTCGTCAGAATGAGTGGGAGTTCCTAAGTACATTTCTGCGTTCATTCTAAAAATATGGGAGTGTTTTCGACCAAGAGAATCCTTGAATGACAGAGTTCCAGAGTGTTCGCGTGAAGATTTCGCTTGAAAGAATGCAGCGCTGTCACTTATTGTTTTTGATATAGATTTTCCGGGCAAAAGTACCGGTATTTGAACTCCCTTGCAATCAGAAGAGAAACAGATTTCTTGCCCTCCCCTAGTTACTGGATCGCCGTCCCACTTAAATGAAATGTCATGTGCTACGCCACCTCCAGAGTTTTCAACTCGAAATAGAACTAGTCCATACCTACTAGAAAAATCGAAGCTTGGATAAGGATAAGGCTTTTGCCGATCCTCCTCTAGCTCGACCACCCTTTGAGCACCCCAAGCGGATACCACAGCTGTAATTACCGCCAAAGCTCCTGCAACAGCTGCGCCGACTGACGTAACATCTGAGTCTGTACGGAAGATTAAAACCCCAACAATACCGACCGCCAATATAAGTGCAAGGCCTAAAAATATCCGAGTTGTTATTCTAGACATATATTTATCTCTATTTCTTCTGATTCAGAACGCGGCTAAGCAAAGGCAGATTTTGCGTTTTGGCAGAAGAAAAATATATCGCGCTTCCTTGGATTGTCATAAAATTCATCTAATTCAGAAATTGTAGCCTGGAAAAGATCCCATCATTTTTCTCGAAGCGACCTACTCCATGCTAGTAAGCATGTCGTGTATCTCGACAATCTTTCCAATAATTTGTACGTTTTTCTTTGTAATTTCTACATCTTGGTGGCCTTTTAAGCCCCGAAAGCGTATTACATGCTGATTCGATAGACCCATTATTTCACTAATCATTTCTCTGCTTGCAAAAAACGAGGCTCTATGAACATAGCTATCTGAATAATCCCAGTAATCTGTATCAAAGGGCAGCCGTTCTTGTGAGCTAAACACACCTTCAGGTCCCTTCACAGTGAAATTCCTAGGGACTATGCCATTCGGTTCTTTAAATCCTGCCTCCACAATAAGTTCGTGAGATTTATTCTTCTTTGATTTTATCCAAAGCCCAAGTACATATGTGTTATCCTGAGAGATCCTTGGGTTGTATGAGATATATCCCTCTTCATCGAAGTCGTCATAGCTGAAAACAATATTTAGTGCATCGCTTGTTTTAACTAGCTCCCTAAAGTTTTCAGGTTGTACGCCAAATGCATTCAGATAGTTAAGCGCTGGCTTAATTGATTTGTAGCGTATAACTGTATTATCAACTTTAACCCCTAGAGTCAAAAAAGGATCTTTTGAATCAGTATTGAATAGCACGAGATCAGTCTTGTTCAAACTATAGTCTCGGGACAATGCGCTATACTCTTTGAGATTTTTCTCCAGGTCGGTCCTGTAGAACAGCGATGTTTCCGCCCCCAACTTAGTGTATATCTCTTTTTTGTTTAGGCTGGCTTTTCTATATTTATTCGGGCCCCAAGAGACGGCTTCAATATAAGTTTCGTCATCTAGATAGCGACCTAAACTACCGACCAAATTGTCTAGAGAAAAATTGTTACAGTTGTTTACGGCGAATTCTTCGTCACCTTTAGTGCATGTGTGAAAGTTAGAAATTGAGTTTGTCACTATGAAATCGAAGTTGTATTCTAAGACTTCGGTTACAGGTATAGGGCTTTGGGTATTAATTGCATCTGAGGCATACCCATTGTTGTTCCAAGCAAATGCGACTGCAATTGTTAGAGCGAAAAATGTTTTCATGTTAGTCATTTGGATAAACCTATCTTGTGGATGCTGCGCGCCTTCGGGGACCTTTTGCGAACGTTCTATCGCTACTCGCGTCGGTGTAGAAAGCATTGCTTGATACAAGGACTTTTTGGTGGTTTACTCATCGATCTTCAAGCATGAGAACCAGAAAACTTGAGGGGCTTCTTCGGGATCTTCCATTTCTTGAATCAAGAGGATAAGCTCACGCGCAAACTTCACTTGTAGCCCCTTCTTCACTTTGCGCTTCTACGGTAACAGACCAAGATTCGACTTTTCCGGGAGAGACTACTTTTCTTAGTTTAGTTTGCCTCTCGGGTGTAATTTCACATATGTAATTGGCCATAGGTCAATATCCTTTATAATGCTCAAGCACACGAGCGCGAGTTTACGAGCTTCCCACCACCGCTAGTGGTGGCGTAGTGCTGAGCCTTGTTGTTCGCGTTTTTCATTCAAACGCTCGAAATCCGATTTTTAGCGAGCGAGCAAACCCATCCAGCCCACCAAAAAGAGTGGTGGCGCTTACATTAGCTGCACTTAACAGCCGAAGAAGCCTAGACTGTATATCTCTTGGTACAATGATCTTCACCGCTTGGCAAGCCGACGTCTCTACTAATGAGTTCTTTACAGTAATATCCTTAAAGTTATTGATGCTGATATCAAGCTGACTGGCCACCTGAGACTCAAAGGGCTCCTTCAACGATAACGGCATCATAAACGCTCCTTGCTGATTGGCAAGCCTGCGATTAAGTCGAAATGGTTTGACTAGTCGAACACCACTCTCCGTTTTTTCTCCCCATAAAATTGAATTGGCTTCTTTTATCCCCGTACTATCTAGTTTCCTGGGTCCCTCTGGCTCAGAGAGCGGGGTTATTCTTCCAGCATTAAATGCCCATACTACTGCATCCTCAGTAGCATTCTCAACGGCGAAGAATGCTGCAACAAATAATGAATGGGTCACATCCACAAGTCTAGTTGGCCCGCCATAATGTTGAAGTAACGCTGCCCACTCCAGCAGATCAGTGCTATCTGGCTGTTCCTCAATGTAGTGGTGCGCTCTTCGTTGAAATTCAAATAGACTATTTCTTTCTCGCTCGGCTATACGGTCACTCTTGACGCCATAGGTATTGCAAGTACGCTCTATCGTGCTAGTGAGACTCCATTCTGACGAAGCATGCCCACGGAATAGCCACCCTTCAAGCGCTGAGTACAGTGCCGTGATGTCCTCCTCTTTCTCAAGGAGCACCCTTCTAACTTGATCCATAGTCTAAATCCTTGTCCGAACAAGGCCTGCCATAAACGGCCGAGTGAAACGAGCTCCGGTGACCCAAGGGAACGTATTTCATGGCTTGTTAGCCTTTTGCAGGGTTTCTTGCATTCTTCACCATGAACCTGACGCCGCTTGCGGCGGCGTACTGGTACGCATGGTTATGCAATTTTAGTTTACCTTTTCCCAAGTGATGCTTCGTCCGAATGGCGGATATGTTGAGGTGCTATCTTTCACGACGTAATGACCTATTACGTTGTCATTCTCGTCGACGTGGTCGTAATAGTAAGTGTCGGTATCTTGGCCTTTGCGGACCTTCCAATCACTAGCTTTCGTGGCCACTAACCTATGTCCTTCAGGTATTCCAATTTTCTTGCTGTACTCTTCTTCGCTCATGAGAAGGCTCCCTAGAATAATGAGGTTTAGAGTTGCTCTTTCTTTTCGTCTTCTTCAGACTTTCCGCATAAGCTGCACACCTCGCCTAAGCTCCGGTCATAACCTTGCTCTAATACGACCTGACTGTCTTCGGTCCCAGGGTTCATTTCCTCGTAACATTCATCACAGAACGTTTCCGTTGGATACGCTTCGCTAGATTTTTCGGAAGCCATATCACCGTAAACAGTACAAGTTTTCATTTAGAACCTTTCCTCTAGTTGAATCGCTTGATTGCATAACATCTTTATGCCGAGCGGGCTTGATACCTACTCTATAATTCAATTTAGATCAAGCAGATAACTCTATGATTTTCAATATATTTCAAAAATACTTTGCACAAGCCAGATAGGCTATAAGCGCGCATGCGCGCCATTCCTCCAAGGGTTGCGCGTTATCTCACAGGGTTCTTCAGCTACGCATCTGAAAAATATCGTATTTCAGAATAGCACAGCAACAAAACGCGCACCTCCACTCTGCAAATTGCCCAACTTTCGACAGTATTGCAAATATACTATAAAAACTGTTGAACATTTGACCAATACGGCTTAATTCGGTCCTTTAGGAGTTACACTGCGTGTAGAGGCCCTCCGTGCTTCGGGACGCACTAGCATAAGGCTAGCATGGGTTCATTTATTGGCACAGTCGCATCCGCAAGAAATACCGGACAATCTGGATCGTAGCCGGCTACTCCAACCACTGAGATACATAGAGCTCTATACAATATGTTGCGAGATAGGCACCTTGCTGTAAGGGATTTGATGGAAGTGCTGGGAAAAATCCTCATTGTTACCAGGGTTCAAGAGTAGGTCCAACGTCCGCTCCCCCAATGGGGCAATGGGGCTATGAATCGCAAGCCTTCCTTATATATCCAGTGAACTCCCTGCCAGGAATGAAGAGTCGCGCCCATTCATCGGACTCAAACCCTTCTTGTGTCCAATGTATCCAGCATCCCAACGCCGTTGGCTGGTTGCGTCCTGTGGGCGATTGGTTGGGTGCTTTTCCGGTCTCATAATCAGGTTTGATCAGCCCCTCGAATAGAATCGCTCCATCCGCGTCGCAGATCTGCACATAGTCCGATTCTTCAAGCCCCACCACACCTAGAAGACTGTCATCGTGCTCTGACTGGAGGGCCCAAACCATGCCCTCCAGGCCGGTTTCAAACCAACCAAAGAAGACTCCTCGGTACACATTGTTCGTCTGGTCTTGATCAGGAGTCGCCATCAGCCTTATACCTTTGTGACGGGCTTAAAGAATCGGGGGGACCTGTTAGGGCTCTACAATAGCTCTGGCTTTTGCTTGGGCGGCTTTAAACTCTTGGCTTTGACGAACTTCTCGTGGATCAATCCTGACGGTACCACGACCCACCACCCTAACAGAGGAGTAGGAGCTGTCGACAAGTGCTTTGAGAGCCCTGTCTTCTTCGCTTGGGCCTAAGCCCAGCATACTCCGCAAACCCATAAAGTAGCCCTCTGAGATTGAATATCCTGTGCCCATGGGGCAATGCGCGTCCGCCCGCCTCTTTCTGAGGTCAACGAGTTGAGCATCTGCCGTGTTCGGTTGACCTTAGAAATGCCCACCCTGGCAGGTAGCTCAAAGGAGCCAACTGCCACCACCAGCTGATGCCAAAGCTGTTAAAAACCGGACAATCTAAACCGGTAAAATGGATCGGGATTTGTATATAAGCTTAACCTTCCTTTGAGTACTTTCCGCCACTGTTCACGATACATGAACGGTGAACACCTTAGATCGCCACGCAGTGGTTAGGTCAATAGGAAAGTCGGGCAGGTGTAGATATTTGGGCCCTATCCGTATGACATCGGGTCCTTAGTGCGCATTCCTTCGCTTAGCGCCAGAACATGAAAACCACCAAAATTCGAGGGCTCAAGCGTAACCGCCGCCAGCGTAAGCAGGTCGTTGACATCGACCTGGTAGCCCATGGCTTTGCACATCTCTGACATAGAATAACTTGCCGTGTGCCAAAACCATTCGGAAAGTTGTTCTTCGTCTTGATCGATACGGCTCACTCCCGCCGACACTTCGGTCCAGACTTCAGGACAAAAGTTGTTGATCATAAAGTGATCATCTTTTCGCTCCATCGCACCTACCAGGCCGTACTCTTTGTAGATTAAGAATCGACTCAATGAAAGCTCCACAAGCTCTTCACACCCCGGAAACTTCTCCAAATCGTCGATGGCCCTTAAAAAAATATCTGGTATGAAGGGTAGTTTTCTATACTTGTTACTATCGAATGCCGCATAGGCCAGCTCCATGAAACGCTTCTCTCTGTTCCATTCGATTTCCTGTGCTTCCCGAATAGCCGCTAGCGATCTGTCTCCTAGGTGCTCAAGCCTTTTAGTCGTCAAAAGCAACTCATTATCCTCAGAAAAAGAGTCGTGCTTAACATCAAAAGGAGATATTTTCAGAACCTTAGGTCGTTGAAAGGCACGGTATACATCTTCACGGTCATCAATGGCGACAATTTGGTCCTCCTTGTACCCCAACGACACGAAGTATCGAATGTCTTTAATCAAGCGTGTCCCGGTGTTTTCGATCTGCTCTCTGGTTACCACCGAAATAAACCTCTCTAGACTGACTCCACAAGCCGGTAACACCTTTTCGATGTACTCTCGTGTTCCTGTCGTGCACAAGGCAATGTCGTATCCCAGGTCTTCCACGCTGTTTAGAAATTCATCCAAGTGGGGCCGTGGGTACACTTTCAGCGGCGAGTCGTCGTAAAAGGAAAGGCCACCTTCTGGAAGAGTATTGTAGAACTCCTCTTCCGACGGTCCTCGGCCTGATAGCGCGTACATTAAGTGATCATAGACAGGTACATGCATAAGGGTGTTGTCTACATCGAGGATCAACAATCGATTTTTAGAAGTGTTGGTCTTCACGTCATGGATCACTCTGTAAGGCTCATTGTGACGTTTGTTTATATATTGTAGAGGTTCTAGAAAAAGAAGTTATCTCAGCGATTCCATGCAGGCCCGAGTCATTAGTGGGCGCGACTCCCAAGTTTTCCTTGGATGTTTGGGATCGCACTATGATCCTATGCTACCTTTTGACTTCATTGGTCTCCCATAAAACAACTTACTTTACTGATTATGCAGAATGACCAAAGGTAAGGCAATCATGTGCTCCAAAAAGGCGATTTTTACATGGCGCCTCTGGATCAACTGCTGGAGGACTCCTCCGTGATCCCGATCTCCAGAAGAAGCTGGCTAGCGGGCCTTAAGGAATATTGTGAACACTTTATCGGCTCCGCAAGGACCCGGTAGCGAACACTCTTTCGACTTCAGAGAAAGCCGGTAGTGAGCACTTTATCGATCCCAGAGGAACCCGGTAGTGAGCACTTTATCGACTTCAGAGGGACCCGGTAGTGAGCACTTTATCGACCCCAGAAGAACCCGGTAGTGAGCACTTTATCGACCCCAGAAGAACCCGGTAGTGAGCACTTTATCGACCCCAGAAGAACCCGGTAGTGAGCACTTTATCGGCTTTTGAATACTGATAAAAATTAGAGTACACCGTGGCACTTGAAAAATTACCGGAATGCTGTCAAATGAGGGCTACTGGTACGAGTGTAACTGGTATTTTACGGTTACTGCCATTCTAGGTTAGAATGCAAGCATAAGTTGAAAACTTGTCAGAAATAGAGGTGATTTATGGTTGGTCCTCGTTTGCGCTAGGGAGCTGCATCTTTAATGTACGCTGCGACAAATCAATTAAAGCAGACTATAAACACGTTACTCTATCATTCTCCGAGTGATTCAGTTTTGCATCGAACTTCCCGCTTAAGCCCCAGTCTCGCACAAGAACTTCTGCTTCAAAACATAAGCTCTATTGCTTTCACCTACGGTGAGAAATTCTGTCTTGTCTGCTTAGAGGCAACGACTTTTAAAGGAGCTGCTAGCTAGCAGCTCTCTCAGACTACCTCCTGAAATTAACCAGAGGTTGGTCCAACATCGCTTGAGAAACACCATGCATATCTGCGTTTGCCTGCCAGATGAGGAAACGTTCAAGGAGTTTCTGATTAACAGCTTTGAGCTTCTGATTGGCTTCAGCCAGCTTCTCGATGCGTTTATTCGCTTCATGTATGTCTTTAATCCAGCCCGACTTTTCGGTTGGTGCTTTGAGCGCAGCTTTACGATCCTTCATGGCCATGTTTACCGCTGGCAGCTTCATTAAGGATTGACGAGCTCGGCTGATGCCTAGCTTAGCTTTGCAAGCCTCGACCAAAAGAGGCCAGGTCAGCTTGGGTTCAGACCACTCTTCAATCAACTTGATAATACGCACTTCGTCTTTCTTCGTTAAATGGCCCATCGCTATACCTCGATCTCATCTAGCATAGCCGACAGCTCGTCTAACGACGGCAACGCCGCCTGTCTCGGTGCTTCGACTATTTTGGCGTCGATTAGCCCCGCCATTGCTGCGGCATTATTGGTGAGATTCCAACCATTATCAGAGTTCCACACTATGTCGCCGTTCTTGACTTCAGGGTTTTCCAAGGTTTTGATCAATGCATCGCATTTCAAAAGGTCAAGCCCCGACTTTTTACGCCACTCAGAGGCGCCAAAGGTTTTTCGAGCCTCTGCACTTACGGCTTTATCATAGCGCTGCTTAAGGTAAATACGCTCTTCTTTGAGGTTAGCTAGTTTAACATCATCGCCCTTAACGCAGCCCAGGTTGCCACAGGTCAGGCACGCCCCCATTTTGGGGCAGGGCTCACTCTCAAACGAGTGCACACAGATACCAAGGTGAGTTTTGTGAATAACTCGATCCTGAGAACCCTCTGCAAGATCAGTCACGTCACTTAGACTCAAGGGATCATTGGTTCTGATCTTCTCCAAGCGCTGCGCCGCATTACTCTGCTTGGTTTTAGGGTGTACTGCCGCAACCGCTTGGGTGCGCTCTTCAACGGTTACATGGTTGTAGACCGACCCCATAGTAGTGCGTCCTGAAAACGCATCGATCAGCAGCTGTGAAAGACCCGCACGGTGCATCTCAGTATTCAGCTCGTGCCGAAAAGCGTGTGTGTTTACCTTCAGGCCCCTGTACCCGTGTCGCTCGAAGATACTTTGCCACCTCTGACTCCCTCCTAGTTGCCCCCTTATTCGACAACTACTGGCAGCAATTTCAACTCCAAAATCAAGGCTCTTTGCGACAGCAATTTTTGTATCATCAAGTAGACTACCTGTCCGCACCGTGAACAACGCATCTCGGTACTTCACACGACTTTTCCCGTCTTCCGCAGGCGTGGTGTAAGGGAAATCTTTAGGTAGGTACTTTTCACGCATCAGAATATTGAGTTTGCGCAACGTAATGACGGCTCTGTCGTTAAACAGACGATGCTTGAGACTCCCATTCTCACAGATTCGCTTCCCCTGGCTGACATCCCATCCTTCTTGTATCTCATCAAGTACTGCTTGAGCGCTAGGGCTTACCGCCTCGCGCTTTACCCAGTAATCGAGCCATCTAATCTTAAACGCCATTCGTGGTGACTTCCCACCGTTCACCTGAGTTTTGAGCGCTGCACAAGCCTCATCATACGTCAGCGGATCATCTAGGCCTTTTCTGGGTACATGCTCATGCGGAGGAAACTCATCGGGATGATCTTCGAGCCATGCAGCATACGTGCGCGCCTCATCCGTGATCGGTGTCATAAGTTTAATAACGCGCTCCACTGAAGGTTCCATACCTTTAACTACGGGCTTAGTTGTCGCTCCAAAACCCTTCTCGGCGTGCCATCGCAGGAACATGCGCTGATTACCATGAGCATCGTCTTTTAACACCACACAATCACGCTCAACATCGGATAATTCACCGATGCGACTCGGCTGACTGAGCAAGAGGGCACACGCTGAAGTGGTTATAATGTCCAACGGACTGGTCAGATCGCTATTGAACAGCTCACCCAAAGCAAGAAGTGAATCACGGCTCGGAAGTTTTCTTTCGCGATTTTTCTTCTGCTCCTTCAGCGTACCTGAACGCTTCCATTTCAGTGGTGAACTCCATCGAAAGCGCTTCTCGAGTAATCCCTTTTCCCTCATTAATTGGACTATCTTTGTGAGAGAACGGCTCCGACAGTATGCAATATTGCCATCAGGATAATTGGCTTGTAGGTGCTCGCAGGCCCTATTGCAGATTGCAGCCGATACTTTTGTCACGTCCCCTGCTCCAGAAACCTCGATAAGCGCAACCTCAAGAATCCTTAAAGCCTGAAGCCAAGACTCAGCAGATTTTTTTCCATGAAAAACCCCATAATACACAATTAATGCCTTGGCAAAATCCACGAATGGCGGCTGCATATACTTTTTGTCTTTCGCCCTAGTACTTCCAGTTAATCCATAAGCAGTGAAAGTGCAACCTCTCAACCCCCAGCTGTGCCACGAGCTCATATCCCATCGAATCCCAGCATGGACCCGTTTACTAGGAATGCCTTTGGGCAAAGTGGCTTGTGCCCACGCGATAAAGGCGTCCAGTTGCGCTGAGGCCTTAAGGTGGCCCTTAGGCTTAAAATCGATTAAGTGACTCATCTGTCACTTCCGTCTGCTTCTCCTAATGCACGCAGCGCGTTGCAATCGAGAATTACCTTGCGACACGCCAAGATAGCACGATCCCAGAGCACACCCGTGGTTTTATCATTGGCGATGGTTTGCGCACGGCGACGTTCCATCCGCTCAAGTGCAGCGCTGTGATCTGCGTAAAGTAGCGGCTGAAATTTGCTGCATCCATAGCAGGTAAATGGGGCATCCAGATGGCAGACTTTATCGGCCCCGCAAACAGCAACATCCTCAATCTGACGGTCCATTCGATCCCCATTTTTGGCT
Source organism: Marinimicrobium sp. C6131 (assembly GCF_026153455.1). Lineage (NCBI taxonomy): Bacteria > Pseudomonadati > Pseudomonadota > Gammaproteobacteria > Cellvibrionales > Cellvibrionaceae > Marinimicrobium > Marinimicrobium sp. C6131. The sequence continues at coordinate 3,861,164 of NZ_CP110629.1, read as the reverse complement.
AACGCACGATCCTTCACGATGGTGCCCGTAAAAGCACTCACGACCAGTGCGAGATGATCAGTCATCTTCTCGTCAATCAAATTCATCAACTCAGCCGATACCGCTCGGTATTTACGGACGGTGGTGGTACGAGAGTGCATCAATGCGCTAGCGATTGACCACTCATCCAGCCCTGCATTTGAAAGATCGGTGCCGAGCGTATGCCTGAAGCGATGGCCTTTACTGATTTTCAGAGGTTGATGTGTACGCGAGGAAATTGGAAAGCCAGGCATACTCTCCATTTGGAGTAGCCAACGATTTATAGCTATAGCGGCAGCATGAAACTGCACTTTTGGTGCCTGCTCCAACGCTTTCTGATCAGGAAAGTCAACTAGCACGGGGAGTGATTCGGAACCTCTTCTTGGGCGATCCAGCTTGCGACGAAAGAGTGGCACATGCTTAATCGCTTTATTCCAATCGGCTCGACCAGGATACTCCTGCTCAAGCCGGGCGAGGACAATCGCCTTGTAGGCCTGAACCGCATCGTAAAGATCCTCATCCAAGCTGAAGGTCTCGGACTTTGTTCGCCATCCCGCGTCATCGCCTTTCTGCTTCGCCCAGAAGATTCGAATCTGACAGCCCCGCTCGGTTTTGATAAAGTCATCAAAGACCATCATGCGCAACTGTGTACCACGCTGCCCGTAAATCATCGCCAGACGCAAATAGAGATAGCGCTCAGGATCTAAATTGCCGTGAGAGAACTGCTCGTGCGCCCACTGGTGCAGGGCATCTTGTTCCACCTGCGTGAACGGACCCTGCTTTGGATCTAAGCGTAAAATGACATCGTTGCGGCGCCGCTTCTTTCTGGGCAGCGCGCAATAAGCATCAATCAGGGCTTGCGAAGGTCGCTGTTCAAGTGATTCGCACGCCTGCCAGAACTCCATAAAACCGACAAGCAAAGAAAATTCGACCATATTAAAGCGCACGCGCAAATCGATTAGATGGTCCTCATTGAGGGGATCTAACCCCACCTGCGCCGCGCGCGACAGAATTGAAGTAGTTAGTCCAATAGTGGCCTGAGAGACCTCCCCCATTCGGTAGGCTAAGGCGGCGTGTAACCAGCTTTGCCTATCCGACGGAACACAAGCGATTGCGGCTTGCCAATTGACCGAGTTGCGAGCTGCCCTGTCAGGCCACCACATCGGTTCAGTGGGAGTGAACAATTCACCGCATTTCGCGGGTCTAGGTTTACTCAGCCACGCATCGAGAGAGTCCTGCGTCGGTGCTTTAAGTGCTGAAACTTCGATATTCATTTAACGTCTCCCTTGCGAATTTCAGTCTCTACACCCTCTCTGATTGCCTTGAATTTATCCGAGCGCTTTTTCATCGCCTTATCGGCTTCTTCCTTCCAGAATTTCGCTCCGTAGAGGCTCGGCATATTAGATTCGGGACTCCACCCAAAGGCATATGTGAGGACTTTTTGAACTTGTGTCGTGCGGTCCTCTGGGGTAAGTGCTTCCAGCTCCTCTCGCATGCTCTCTAATAGTGTGTAGACCGCATCATGACGCAATATATGAGGATGAACATGCGCCAACTCAGGTACTACTTTGCGAACTCTAGGCAGAATGCCATCAAGCGCTTTAACACTCATCGGACTGCCTTCATTACGTCGATGGGACACCAGCAAAAAAGGATGATTTGTTGCCTTAGAAGGCCCCTTCTTCAAGACTCGGTAGGTGTCCACATACTCGCGTATTACCCAGACAAGGTCGTCATTCATTTGTAGCATGCGCTCGTGTGTCTTGAATTGCGGAGCCAAGGTGCGCGGATCTATTTCATCACTCTCAAGATCGACAACAGAGAGCTGCCCGTTGTGCCAATGAATATCGCTGAGCTTAATCAGAAGCATTTCAGAGCGACGCAGCCCCATATCAAGACCCAAGAGTAAGATTATGTAATTACGCAGCTTCAGTGCTTCGTTTGTAAAGGGGTTCTCGGCACTCTCAGGGTGCATAACCTCCAACAAGCGATCTCGCTCCTGATTGGTCAGCCCTTTCATGTCATCATTTTTGCTCTTCTTCCAGGCTGGCCTGGCCGCCTTTATCTTGCGGTTGAAGCGCCGCTCGACATCATCAACGGCTGCATCTCGCGTCGCCTCGTCACCCAGCTTGTCGTACAGGAACTTGAGGTAGTCACGCACGGCTTCGAGTCGCTGCTGCGCATGGGCCCTACCCACTGTTTTGTAGGCCGCTGGAAGCAGGCGTGCGCCTATATACTTACTGTCCAGGGTTGATTTATTTAATGTCGCGTTCACGACAAAGCGAGAAATCTCACTATCAGTTAAGTAGCGCGACTCGGGGCGCTCCTCCAGGCGGTTGATCAAGTCAATCGACTCATATTCCAGAAAGTCCTCAAACCGTCCGATGTGCTCAAGATACTTTTGCTGTGTGTATAATGCCCGACCTGACTGTTCGAGAGTCACATAAAGGTTTGGGTAGTAGACAGGCATGCGCTCTTGCACTAACACCTTTCTTCTAGCACCATTGATCCTTATCTCTGCGGTTTGATGACCCACGATTCTTCTCCAAAACGTAACTTTTTTCAGTATAGTAACGAATTGGATTCCGCACAATCAAAAGCGTACTTTTTTAAACTTGTGTCGTGTGCTTAAAAACCCCCCAAAAGCCACGCAATCTCTGACTTATAGGTGTTATTTAAGATGGCAAAAGGTGACAAACACGGACAAACAGGCTCTTACGTCTATAGCATGAATCGGGTTGGCAAGGTGGTGCCGCCCAAGAAAGAGATCCTGAAAGACATCTCCCTGTCCTTCTTCCCTGGCGCGAAAATCGGTGTTCTGGGCCTGAACGGCGCCGGTAAATCCACCCTGTTGCGGATCATGGCCGGGGTGGACAAGGACTATAACGGTGAGGCGCGGCCCATGCCGGGTATCTCCGTGGGCTACCTGCCCCAGGAGCCTCAACTGGACCCGGAAAAAAACGTACGCGGCAATGTGGAAGACGGCGTGCGCGAGGCGGTGGACGCCTTGGCTGAGCTGGACCAGATTTACGCCGCCTACGCCGAGCCGGACGCGGATTTCGATGCGTTGGCCAAGCGTCAGGGCGAGCTGGAAGACATCATCTCCGCCTGGGATGCCCACAACCTGGACCACAAGCTGGAAGTGGCCGCCGACGCCCTGCGCCTGCCGCCCTGGGATGCAGATGTAACCAAACTCTCCGGGGGTGAACGCCGCCGGGTGGCCCTGTGCCGCCTGCTGCTGTCCCGCCCGGACATGCTGCTGCTGGACGAGCCCACCAACCACCTGGACGCCGAGAGTGTCTACTGGCTGGAGCAGTTCCTGCAGCAGTTCCCCGGTACCGTGGTGGCCATCACCCACGACCGCTACTTCCTGGACAATGCCGCCGGCTGGATTCTGGAGCTGGACCGCGGCCACGGCATTCCCTATGAGGGCAACTACAGTGACTGGCTGGAGGCCAAAGAGAAGCGCCTGGAGCAGGAAGCCAAGTCTGAAGCCGCGCATCAGAAGGCCGTGAAGGCGGAATTGGAATGGGTACGTCAGAACCCCAAGGGCCGTCAGGCCAAGAACAAAGCCCGCCTGTCCCGCTTCGATGAGCTGCAGAGCCAGGAATTCCAGGCCCGCAACGAGACCAACGAAATCTACATTCCGCCGGGCGAGCGCCTGGGGGACAAAGTGATCGAACTGGAAAATGTCTCCAAGGGCTACGGCGACCGCCTGCTGATCGACAACCTGACCATGAGCGTTCCCAAAGGTGCCGTGGTCGGTATTGTCGGTGGTAACGGTGCCGGTAAGTCCACCCTGTTCCGGATGATCGCCGGTACCGAGCAGCCCGACAGCGGCAAGATCGAGCTGGGCGAGACCGTGCAGGTGGCCTACGTGGAACAGAGCCGGGAAAACCTGAAGGATGACCAGACCGTCTGGGAAGCCATCTCCGGTGGCCAGGACATTCTGCGCATCGGCAACTACGAAGTGAACTCGCGCTCCTATGTGGGCCGCTTCAACTTCAAGGGTTCGGACCAGCAGAAACGTGTGGGCGAACTCTCCGGTGGTGAGCGCGGCCGTCTGCACCTGGCCAACACCCTCAAGCAGGGCGCCAACGTGTTGCTGTTGGACGAACCGTCCAACGATCTGGACATTGAAACCCTGCGCGCGTTGGAGGAGGCCATTCTGGCGTTCCCCGGTTGTGTGATGGTGATCTCGCACGACCGCTGGTTCCTGGACCGGGTGGCCACCCACATTCTCGCCTACGAGGGGGATTCGGAGGTGGTGTTCTTTGAGGGCAATTACACCGAGTACCACGAGGACTTTGTGAAGCGTAAAGGTGAGAATGCGCAGCCGCGGCGGGTGAAGTACAAGCCGTTGAAATAAGATGAACATCAAAGCGCCGCCCAAGCGCCACTTATGGGTCTGGTTTCTCTGGCTGGGGTTGTTTTACACCGCCTGGCTGTTTCTGGTGCAGATGGACGGCCACTGGCAGACGGCGAAGGATCACTGGCCCATGGCCCTGGCCATGGCGGTCGGCAGCTATGCGGCGGGCTCCACCCCCATGGGCGGGGGCACTGTCGGCTTTCCGGTGCTGGTGTTGCTGTTCGATATGCCCGCCACGCTCGGCCGGGATTTCAGCTTCGCCGTGCAGTCCATCGGCATGGTGAGCGCCACCATTTTCATCCTGGCGCGCCGCCAGCCACTGGCCTGGTCCATGCTCAAGGGCGCCGTGGTGGGGGGTCTGATTGGCACCCCGATTGGCATCATTTTCTTCGCCCCCCTGATTCCGGACCTGTGGATCAAGGTCACCTTCGCGGTGCTCTGGGGCAGCTTTGGCGTGCTGCACCTGTACCGGATTGGTGAAATTGCGGGCCATGTCGGCATGACCGAGTTCGACGAGCACTGGGATCACCGCGTGGGCTTTGTCCTCGGCCTGGTGGCCTGTCTGCTGGCCGTATCGGTCACCGGGGTGGGCGTCGACATGGTGCTCTACGCCGCCCTGGTACTGCTGTGCCGGGCGGACCTGAAGATCGCGATTCCCACCTCGGTGGTCATTATGGCCCTGGCCTCCGTGTACGGGGTCCTGATCAAGAGCGTCACCCACAGCTGGCAACCCGGTGTGTTTGAGAACTGGCTGGCCGCGGCACCGGTGGTCGCTCTGGGCGCGCCTCTGGGCGTGTTCATCGTTGAGAAAGTCGGCCGCAAGCCGATCCTGCTGGTGGTGGCAACCCTGTGTGTCGGGCAGTTTGTCTGGACCTGTTTTGCCGAACAGGAGGCCCTGGGGCTGGTCGGAATCGCACTGGCGGTGGCCGCCCTGGGCTTCTGCCTGTGGGTGTTTGAGCGGTTGCGGAGCTGGGGCTCGGTGCTGGTGGCCGAAACCCAGCGCAAAAACGAAGTGCGCCGGGCCGCCGAGGCGGGCGACACCGAACCAGAGGTGGTCAAGGCCTAAGACGCCCCGGTCAGTGGGGGCGGGACATGGCCTTGTCGATGTCCACTCCGACAATCAGCACCCCCAGCAGCTCGCCACTGTCCGGGTCCATCACCGGCTGACTGACATGCACCTGAAAGCGCCGGGTGGACTCATCGTACTCCACCGGTTCGAAATTCAACTGCCCGGCGCTCAGCGCGAGCGCCCGCTGAAATTTGGCCTCGTCACCCTGCCAATAGTCTGACGTCATATCACTGATGGCCACATTGAGGCCCTTCAAGTCGGCGAGAATCACCTCGGTGATGCGGCCATCGGCATCGACGGCCAGGGCCCGCAGTCGATCCGACAGTCCCCGATCCAGCCAGGATTGAACCTCCTCATAAGCCCCTTGGCGGAAGGCCTCCTGCCAAAGTTGATCCATTTGCACCAACGCCTCTTGTACCAGGTCGGAGTGCCGCCGATTCTGTGCTCTCAGTGCTGTGACCAACCCTGGGGTGTGCTGCCACTCACTCAACAGGGGCGACAGCCAGCTGTGCAGCTCAGCCTGCTCGAGGGCGGACATGACAAACCCGCTCTCCGTGCACTCGATGATATACCGGTTGAAGGCCTTCAGAAATTCCGGACGGGAGGTCAGAAACTCGTCGCCAAAGTACACGCCCAGCGGCATGTAACGTAAAAACCGCTCCTGATACTGGTTTTGGTCGACCCCCAGCGCCTCGACCACCGCCCTCATGTGGTCCCGGTCGGCGATAAACGCATCAATGCGGCCGCTCAAGAGCAGCTTGAGCAACTGCGGCAAGCTGTTGATCCGCATGTGGATCGGGTAGCCCTGCTGATCCAGCCAGACCGCCTGGTGACTGCCCAGAATGGCGCCTATCCGGAGTCCCCCACGGCGCGCTTCGCCCGGCGCTTTCGTGCCCGCGGGCCAATACCAGTACCAGTTTTCCAGTAACAGGGGAGACGACAGAGTGGCGTACTTGTCCACTTCAGGGGTGTGAATCGCGGTAAAAAACCCATCGATCTTGCCCGTGGACACCTCCTGTCGGGCGCGTCTCCAGGGCATACGCTGAACCTCGGGGGTATATCCCAAGTGGTCGAAAATACATTGAATGTGTTCGACGGAGCCGCCACCGCGATTGTAGAACTGCTCAAAGTCCGACACATTGGTGCCGAGCTGAACATTGGTGGCAAAAACCGGCAGGGAGGCCATCCAAATCACAAACGCGCCCAACCGTAGAAAAACAATAGACATACTGAGGACTCCGAACAGAGCCCTCAGTATAGCAGGCGGTCATCAGGGCAATGGATCAGGCGAAACGCGGGCGACGCTCTTGGGGAACCAGGTGGCACATATCCAGGCTGACCTTGGCTTCCGGCGCCAGCCGCTTGAGGACAAAGGCCGCCCACTGGACACGCCCGGAAAAGGTCAGTGGTAGCGAGGCGTTCAACAGAACCGTGCGGTGCCCCCCGACCGGACACCGGTCAATGGCCACCCGCTGCTCCCCGGTACTATCGCGATAGACCAACTCCAGTTGCAGCGGCTGCATGGCACCCGCCGGCGTTTTCAGCCAGACCGCCATATCAAACCAGCCCGTCCAGCTCCCCTGAACCAGTGCGGAGCGGTGGGCACTGAACTGATGCGGAGCAATTTCCGCGACCAACCAGTCACGGGTTTCTTCGACCGGAGCGTCCGATTGGGTACGAGATAAAAGGGCCATGGGAGGATTGCCTCATTGAATACATCGATGGACGTCAGCGTACACCTCATGACCGGGCAATGCTGTGACTGAGCAGACACTTTGATCGCCACTCACAGCACAAAAATGGTAATTCGGACTACTTCTCAATGGGTAGCAAACCCCAGAGTGGCGGGCTTTAGAGGGGATTTTGGAAAGACGTTATGGTAGTATCGCGCCCGCGTTAATCCGCCCTCGGTTATTCTTTTCCGACTCTCACAACACGGAATTCACAATGCCCCAAACATTCGCGCTTACTTCGGTATTAGCGGGCGTTTTGCTCGCGCTATTCAGTCCCCAGACATTCGCTGCCGTCGGCAGCATGAATCTTACCGACAGCGGTGTCGGCTATGTGGCCCTGACCGTCTTCGTCATTGCCTATCTGCTGGTCATGGGCGAAGAAAAACTGCACCTGCGTAAATCCAAACCGGTACTGGTGGCGGCCGGTATCATCTGGATGATGATTGGCTGGGTGTATGTGCAGGGCGGCATGTCCTCCGAATCCGAGTCTGCTTTCCGTCATACCCTGCTGGAATTTGCCGAGTTGATGCTGTTCCTGCTGGTGGCCATGACCTACATCAACGCCCTGGAAGAGCGGCGCCTGTTCGATGTGCTCAGGGCCTGGATGGTGCGCAAAGGCTTCAACTACAAAACGCTGTTCTGGATGACCGGGATACTGTCATTCATGATCTCGCCCATTGCCGACAACCTGACCACGGCTCTGCTAATGTGTGCCGTGGTCACCAAAATGGCCCCGGACGACAACCGTTTCATCAATCTGTGCTGTATCAATATCGTCATCGCCGCCAACGCCGGCGGTGCCTTCAGCCCCTTCGGCGACATCACCACCCTGATGGTCTGGCAGGCCGGCATTGTTCAATTCCAGGAGTTCTTCTCGTTGTTTATTCCCGCCCTGGTAAATTACGGTATCCCGGCGTTGGTGATGAGTTTCTTCGTCGAGAACCGCAAACCCCACGCGGTGGTGGAAGAGGTGGAACTGAAACGCGGCGCCCTGCGTATCATGACGTTGTTCCTGTTTACCGTCGCCACCGCCGTGGCCTGCCACACCTTCCTGCATCTGCCCCCGGTCGCCGGCATGATGATGGGCCTGGGCTATCTGCAGTTCTTCGGTTACTTCCTGCGCCGCACCCTGCCCGGCTCCCTCGCCCGCAAACGGGCGCTCGCCGAACGCGCGGGTGACGAGGCCGCCCTGCGTCGACTGGGGAGTGTGGTGCCTTTCGATGTGTTCAACCGGGTGGCCCGCGCGGAATGGGATACCCTGCTGTTTTTCTACGGCGTGGTGATGTGTGTGGGCGGCCTGGGCTTTATGGGATACCTGGCGATGATGTCCGACATTCTCTACAACGGCTGGGGCCCGACCTTCGCCAACGTGACGCTGGGTGTCGCCTCGGCGCTGATTGATAACATTCCGGTGATGTTCGCGGTACTGACCATGGAACCGGAAATGTCCCACGGCCAGTGGTTGCTGATCACCCTGACCGCGGGTACCGGCGGCAGCATGCTGTCGATCGGTTCCGCCGCCGGCGTGGCCCTGATGGGCCAGGCCCGCGGTGCCTACACCTTCTTCGGCCACCTGAAGTGGACCCCGGTAATCGCCCTGGGTTACATCGCCAGTATCTTTGTCCACCTGTGGCTGAATGTGGAGAGCTTCAGCTTATTTGGATAAAGAGCTTCAACCTGTTTGGGTAAAACGCTTCCGCCTGGTTGCCCCTCATGACACGATGGGGTTCAGCCAGGCGGCCCCTCTCACACCACTGGAATCCCCGTGCACGGCCTGCACCACCGGCGTGTCGCACTCCCCTCCAAACACATAGCGCGGCAGCAACTCGGGCACCCGCTCGTAAATCACCGACAGGTTGGACACACCTCCGCCGAGCACAATCACGTCCGGGTCCAGCACGTTGATCACCGCCGCCAGCCCGCGCGCCAATCCATCCAGATAGTGATTCACCACCGTCACCGCTGCGCACTCACCCGACCCGGCCCGTTCCGCAATGAGCTGCCCCGTGAGAGACTCTCCGGTCATCCGTTCATAGGACAGACACAGCCCCGTGCCCGAGAGGAAGGTTTCCTGACAGCCAAAGCGGCCACAGTAACAGCGGCGGGACTGCAACTCGGTGTCCGATGTCCAGGGCAGCGGGTTGTGGCCCCACTCCCCGGCAACACCATTGGGGCCTACCACTGCCTGTCCGCGCCAGGCCAGTCCGGCGCCACAGCCAGTGCCCAGAATCGCCGCGAAGGTCCACTCGTATCCGGCGGCGGCACCATCGGTGGCCTCGGACACCGCCAGGCAGTTGGCATCATTGACCACTTTGACATCGCGTTCGAGCCGGCGGGACAGGTCCGTATGCAGCGGTTGCCCATTCAACCAGGTCGAGTTGGCATTTTTCACTTTCCCGGTCTTTCGGGAAACCGACCCGGGAATTCCCACGCCGACCGGCAACCCCTGCAGGTCGACCTTTGCCTCCGCTTGCGCCACCAGATCGGCAATGGCCGACAGCGTCGCCTGATAATCCCCCTTGACCGTGGGAATACGGGTGCGGAACAGCGTGTCACTGTCGCCATTGAGAAGAATCACCTCGGTTTTGGTACCACCGAGATCAATACCGATTCGAAACTGCGTCATAACAGGGGCTCGTCGTTCATTATCGGGGGTCCGATTATAGGTAACCGGTATCATCCAGAGCAAACACCCCTTGTGGCCAATCAAAAAACGACTACACTTAGGAGATAACCCCGTCAGTGAGGCCCGGTATGCCGCAACATCAGGAGCGACGCCCGTTCAGCCGCATTCATTTCAATGCTCCCGCACAACTGACCATTGGCTCCGACACCTTTGAAGCCGAGGTGTTGGACCTGTCGTTGAAAGGCGCCTTGTTTGAGTGGCCCGCCAGCCACTCGGTCAACGTCGACACCCCCATTTCCGTCGATATCCACCTGAGCGACCAGATCGATATCTTCATGCAGGGCCGCGTGGCCCATCAGGAATCGGGCCGATTGGGCCTGGAGTGCCAATCCATTGATCTGGAGAGCATACAGCACTTGCGTCGTCTGATTGAGCTCAACATCGGAAGTTCGGACGCCATGGAACGGGAGTTGTGCGAGCTCATCGCCCCCAGTCAACAACCCTGAACCCGTCGTACTTCGAGGATGCCACCATGCCCGCTATGGCGCCCCCAGAACGTCGCGAGCACGCTCGTCACCCGGTTCGAGCCATAGCCCGGGTGGCACAAGCCAACCGTTGCTGCTCGGTTGAAGTGGTGGATATGTCATTCAACGGGGCACGCCTCTACCTTCAGGAGACCTTACCCCTGGACGACGGGGATGAAATCACACTGACCATCGAGCTGGAAGACTTTGATTCACCCGACGTATCCGACGTACTCGCGTACCAGTCGCGTAAACTCGTCCGCCTGCGCGGAACTCTGGTGCACTGTCAGGAAACCGATAGCGGGCTGGCCGCGGGAGTGGAGTACCGCCCGCTCAGCGAGGTCGACCAGGTGCTTCTGACGCTGTTGCTGGCACGCCCGGATGACTGATGACAGAACCGGTTTTATCACTGACCGGATGATAAAACAGTAACAGTATTCCACAGGCAAAGATCGGCAAGTGTCCGACCAGTTCGATCATCGCCATGCGGTACTCTCCGATCCAGAAAAAGTAACTGTTGGTGGCCACCATAAAGGCGAACAGAACGCCAACCGTCAGCCGGGTCACCCAGCCGCTGAGAAAAACCACCCCAATAAGCAGCTCCACCACGCCGGCCGAGTAGACAAACAACCGGTCACTGTAGGCCAGCCCCAACTCACTCATGAAATTGAGCGAGTAGTGATCCAGAAGCGCGACGGCTCGCGTGGGATCATGCAGTTTTTCGGTAAAGGCCAGACTGATCAGTGAGGCACCGAGCAGACAGCGGACCAGAAAAATGCCCAGCGGCGTGGGCGTTTTATCGGCGAACAATACCACCCACGCCAGACCCAACAGCACCGGGTATTCCATGACAAAAAGCGGATCGTGCAGCCCCGCCAGGACAAACAGCACCACAATCAGCGACGCACACAACGCCCGACCCCGTTCGAGCAACAAGGCGCTATAAATCACCAACTGCGCCGCCACCCCCAAGGTCAACAAGGGTTCGGCAACCTGAAGGTGAGGCACCAGAAACGTTCCGGTCAGGGCCGCGCCGAGAAAATAGCCAGCGATCAGGTAATACACGAGCCGCAGCGGGCCCGTGGAGCGACTGCACAGGCAGCGCGGAGTCAGGGAATAGGCCCGGCTCAGCAGGTCCACCGCTTTTGCCGCTAAGGTACCCACCACAATCAGAGCACAGAGTACTATCAAGGTGGTGCGGTCCGGCAACGCTGGCGCCGGCTCGGCCACGGGTTCCGAAAACCATTTGACATGTGCATGAGAAAACGCTGGAAACACACCCAGACAACCACCGCCGACGGCACTGGCCGCCAGGCGGTACCAGCGGATTATTGTTATTGTCGCCATGAAATCCACCCTGTCGATCACGACCAAAATTGTCGGGCGCATGATAGCGGCTCAACACCGCAGCGCCAGTCAGTCGTGACAATCAATGCCAGGAATTATCGACAATGTGGGGTGGTTAACAGGGAAGGAAAATTTTCACGCCGTCCCGATCCGGAAACGGCGTGAAAATCCTTGGGCTCTTAAAGGCCCGGAGCGAACACTAGCGAACGCTTTGCAGGAAGTGCATGTGCTTTTCGTACTGATCAATCACATCGGCAATGATCTGCTCCGGCGTCCAGCCCATGACATCGTAATCCTGTCCACCTTCGCGCAAATACACCTCCGCCCGATAGTAGCGAAGCTGCTCGCCGCGCTTGGTACGAACATCGCTCATCACAAAGGTCGGCGGTGTATAGGGCCGGGCATGCACCGAATAGAAAAAGTCCATCTCCTCACCGTGGGACACCTCAATCCAACAGCGGTCCTGATCATCCTGCGCCACCCGTGCGGTGAGGGACTGCTTCTCAAATTCCTTGCACACCTGCTCCAGGGCCGGACGAACGGTCTGTTCGATAAACGCCAGCACATCATCGCGCTTGGGATGGCGAATGACCCGCGCCAAACGCCGCTGCCAGGAATCCGCCTGAGAGGACACCCGAGGGGCCAGCATGGCCTCTTTGAGGCTGGTACGCTTGGCGATTTCCAACCGCAGAGCACGCAACAATCCCCAGCACATCAGCAACATGATGATCGTAAATGGCAAGGCACTGGCAATGGTCGCCGTCTGCAGGGCACTCAAACCACCGGCCAACAACAGCGCCGCGGCGATGACACCCTCGGTAACTGACCAGAAAATTCGCTGCCATACCGGCGACTCATCGTCGGTGCCGCCGGAGGTGAGCATATCCACCACCAGGGAACCGGAGTCCGAGGAGGTAACAAAAAACGTGATCACCAGCACCGTGGCAATCAGGGAGGCGATGGTGGTCAGCGGCAGATACTCAAAGAACTGAAACAGCGCCACCGACGAATCCGCCGCAACCGCATCTGACAGCTGGGTAATGCCCTGCTCCAGAATCATGTGGATACCGGTGTTACCGAAAAAGGTCATCCACATAAAGGTGAAACCCACCGGCACCAAAAGCACACCGGTGACGAACTCACGTATGCTGCGCCCACGGGACACCCGCGCGATAAACATGCCCACGAACGGCGACCAGGCAATCCACCAACCCCAGTAGAACAGTGTCCAACCGCCCAGCCAGCCCTTGGGCTCGTAAGCGTTGAGGTTAAAGGTGGTGTCCACCAGGCGCGACAGGTAGTAACCCGTGTTCTGAACGAACGTCTGTAACAGGTACACCGTGGGGCCGACGGCCAACACAAACAGCACCAGAACAACCGCCAGTATCAGGTTCAACTCCGAGATCCGACGAATGCCGCCATCCAAACCGAGCACCACCGAAATGGTAGCCAAACCGGTTACCCCGACAATCAGCAAAATCTGCACGGCGACGTTACTGGGGACATCGAACAGGTAATTGAGCCCGGAGTTGATCTGCATGACCCCGAGACCCAGCGACGTCGCGACCCCGAACAGGGTGCCCAACACCGCAAAAATATCCACCGCGTGACCAATAGGCCCGTAAATTCGTTCGCCAATCAAGGGATACAACGCCGAGCGGATGGTCAGTGGCAGGTTTTGACGGAACGCAAAGTACGCCAACGACAGCGCGACCACGGCGTAAATGGCCCAGGCATGCATCCCCCAATGAAAGAAGGTAATGCGCATGGCCTCGCGTGCCGCTTCCGCCGTCGCCGGATCGGCCCCCGGCGGCGTCATCAGGTGCATCACCGGTTCGGCTACACCGAAGAACATCAGCCCGATCCCCATACCGGCTGAAAACAGCATGGCAAACCAGGACATGTACGTGTAATCCGGTTCACTGTGATCCGGTCCAAGCTTAATCTTTCCGTAGCTGGACATAGCCAGCACTACAACAAAAATCAGAAACAGGGCAACGGCGAGAATGTAGAACCAGCCGGCCGTGTTAACCACCCAGTCCTGCACACTGGTGAACAGTTCACCGGCCCGCTCAGGGGCGATGATGGTTCCCAGTACAAACAGCAGACATAAAATGGCCGAACCGTAAAAGACCGGCGGATTGATCTTGATCCAGCTCGGTAACGCGTTTTGAGCCTCCTCCGGAGTCGCGGAGGCACGCTCAGGTTTGGTGTTATCGTCAGCCATAGTAACCCCTAGCTAGAGAATGTGAATTTACAAATGGACGAACTTACAGATAGAAGTCCAACGAGACATACAGCGCATCGAAGTCGCCCTCGCCGACCTGGCCATTGCGGTCAACGAAACCGTCTTGCGTCAGGTATTCGACATACACCCAACCGGGGCCGTAGTCATAGCGTAATCCGGGCGCAATGGCATTGACCCGGCCGGCGGAGCTGCCCGCGGTGTCTGGGTTGGCATTGCTCAGGTCGATGTAATAGGACCAGGGGCCGACATCGTAGCCAAGCTCCACCGCCACGCGCTGGTTTTCAATGGTGCCCGGCAGGCCGGCATCGTCCCGATAGAGCGACGGTAAATCCCGGGACATGGTGATGTAGGAGGCCTTGGCGTAGAAGGCGTCGAAACGCCCCTGATAATGCAACACCGCGGCGTCATGGCTACCATCCACACCGTTGTTGCCAAGCCCGGTCAGATCCTGCAGCTTGCCGCTCTGCAGTGAAAGACCAACGGAGTGGTTTTCCACCCACTCGTACTCAACATTGCCGACCCAGGTCTGCACCTTACGGAAAGTCGTTGAGCTACCCCAGTGGCCGTTGTCATCCACGGTATCGGTGCTGGTGCCGCCCCAGTCATCAGCCAGGTACAGCGCCGCATCGTAGTGCCAGGCATCGCGCTCGCCGGAGAGTTTGACCCCGACGTCCATCTGATCGCCAAACCCGGCCAGCAGCACGTCGCCGGGCCAGAAGTTGACGGTCTTCCAACCGAAGGGCACCTGACTCTTACCAACCTTGACCACATGGTCATCATCCAACTGCCAGCCCACCCAGGCCTTGTGCAGTGTGAATTGATCGCCGGTGGAGTTGTTGGCCGGATCGGTGAAGCTGCCCGGGCCCAGGCGCATTTCCGCCGAATAGAGCCAGCGCCCTTCATTTGGCTCGGCATTACCGTCAGCGTACAGGATCAGGGCTTCACCTTCGAAGGCGCCCCAAGTGTCTTGGCTGGTATCGTCGTCCGGCAAGTAGGCGTAGGTGCCCCAGACGCCGGCTGAGAAGGTGTTTTCCGCCAGGGCGGTCGCGGGCAGAATCAGACTGGCCGCGGTGAGCGCCGTGGCCCCCAAGAAGTGCGATGATCGCTTTGCCACGCGTCCTCCTTATGCAAGTGAAAATCGACACCGGGTGTCGATGCGCGGGAGAACCGGTATGCCTTTGAATCTTAGGTGTTCGGTGTCAGGTCACACCGGCTTTAGAAACTATAGTGTATAAATCGGCACCGCGTGGTTCGGTGCCGCGCAATTGTAGGGCGGCATAAGGCCGCAGGCCGTCATCCCGCGCCCAGGCACTATTCAATCGCATCCAGTGCTTCGGCCAAAGAGCGCACAGCGATCACTTCCAGGCCTTCTTTTTTTTCGCGGGGCGCATTCCCCTTGGGCACGATCGCCTTTCTGAAGCCATGCTTGGCGGCCTCGCGCAGCCGCTCCTGGCCGCTGGGCACCGGGCGGATCTCCCCGGACAAGCCCACTTCACCGAAAACCATCAGGTCCTCCGGCAGGGCGCGATCGCGGAAACTGGACACAATCGCCAGCAACAGTGCCAGGTCCGCGCTGGTTTCCATTACCCGCACACCGCCGACCACGTTCACAAACACATCCTGATCCGCCATCATGATGCCGCCGTGACGGTGCAATACCGCCAGCAGCATGGCCAGGCGGTTCTGATCCAGCCCCACCGCGACCCGGCGAGGGTTGCCGGTATGGCTGTCGTCGACCAGCGCCTGAATTTCCACCAGCAGCGGACGGGTGCCCTCCCACATCACCATCACCACCGAGCCGGAGGCGATCTCATCGGCGCGCTGGAGAAAGATGGCCGAGGGGTTGTTCACCGCTTTCATGCCCTGTTCGGTCATGGCGAACACCCCCAGCTCGTTCACCGCCCCAAAGCGGTTTTTATTGCCCCGCAGGGTGCGAAAGCGCGAGTCATTGTCGCCCTCCAGCAGAATGGAGCAGTCAATCATATGCTCCAGCACCTTGGGCCCGGCCAGGGAGCCGTCCTTGGTCACGTGCCCGACCAGAATCACCACGGTACCGGTCTGCTTGGCAAACCGGGTCAGGTAAGCCGCACTTTCCCGCACCTGGGAGACGGACCCGGGCGCGGACTGGATATCGCTCATGTGCACCACCTGGATGGAGTCCACCACCATCACCTTGGGCGCAATCTTCTGGGCCGTGGCGCAAATGCTCTCGACGTTGGTCTCGCTCAGCATCTGCAGCTTGTCCGTGGGCACCCCCAGGCGCTGGGCGCGCATGGCCACCTGCTGCAGGGACTCCTCGCCAGTGACATACAGCGCCGGCATCTGCCCGGCCAGATGGCACAGGGTCTGTAGCAGCAGGGTACTCTTGCCGGCGCCCGGATGGCCACCGATCAGCACCACTGAGCCGGCCACAAAACCACCGCCCAGCACCCGATCGAACTCCCCGGCCCCGGAACTCAGGCGCGGCAGATCCTCCAGGCTGATCTCCGCCAGCGTCTGCACCTCGCTGGCCGGCGCCCCCGCATAGCCCTCAAAGCGGGCACTGCGATTGCTCGGGGTGGGCCCGAGGCGCACTTCCGACAGACTGTTCCAGGTGCCGCATTCGCTGCACTGGCCCTGCCATTTGGTGAAGTCGGCGCCGCACTCGTTGCACACGTAGGCGGTTTTGGTTTTGGATTTGCTGGCCAAGATTGAGCTCCGGGTTGATAGGTTATCGCGGTTTGGGGAACGGCGGATGCGCGCCTATCGGCGCTTATCCGCCCTACGGATAGCACGGCGGGTTGCGTAGGGCGATGAGATGGTCTCCTCCCCTCCTAATCGGCGTCGCGATGCGCCAAGATAGGGGAGGAATAAGTTCCTATCTGAGATGAGTGGGAGGAGACCATGGCAAAGCTTACAACGATTGGCATTGACCTCGCAAAGAATGAGTTTGCAGTGTACGGACTGGGCCCGAATGGCCAGTGCGGGTGGAGGCGCAAATTGCGCCGCAAGCAACTGCTTAATCAGATGGCAAAGCTGGCCCCTTGCAAGGTAGCCATGGAAGCCTGCGCCAGCGCCCATTACTGGGGGCGCAAGCTACAGGCACTGGGGCACGAAGTGAAGCTGCTGCCGGCCCAGCATGTGAAGGCGTATCTGCGGGGCCAGAAGAACGACTACAACGATGCCCAGGCGATCGCCGAGGCCTGTGAGCACGGACGAATCCGCCCGGTGGCGATCAAGAGTATCGAGCAGCAGGATGAGCAGATGCTGCACAAGCTGCGCCGCAGCGTGATCGCTGAGCGCACCCGGATGGGCAACCGGCTGCGAGGCTTGCTCGCCGAGTACGGTGTCATCATCCCTGAGGGGATAGCGGCCCTGCGCCGGGAACTGCCCCTGGCGCTGGAGGATGCCGAGAACGAGTTGAGCCCACGGGCTCGGCAGTTGCTGCACCGTCAGTATCAGCGCTTCCTGGAGGTAGAAGAGGAGTTGGCCTGGTATGACCAGGAGGTGAAGCGACAGGCCAAAGCCGATGAGGTCTGCCAACGCCTGGATGCGCTGCCGGGTGTTGGCCCGGTGGTAGCCAGCCAGCTCAAAGGCTGGATGGGCGATGGCCAGCAGTTCGGCCGGGGGCGGGATGCCTCGGCGGCACTGGGGGTAATACCGAGACAGAACAGCACCGGTGGCAAGGAGGTCCTTCTGGGGATCAGCAAACGGGGTGATCCCTATGTGCGGGCGCAGGTGATCCACGGAGCTCGGGCGGTGGTGTCACGAGCGGACCAGAAAAGCGACCCGCTCAGCCGCTGGATCCAGCGCATCAAGGCCGAGCGGGGGTTCAACAAAGCCACCGTAGCGCTGGCCAACAAGTTAGTCCGCATGGCCTGGGTGATCATCGCCCGAGGCGAGCGGTACCGGCCGATCGAGGAGCGAATGGCCGGATAAGTTAATCAGGGAGCGAGTGGAATAGACAAACGAGGCGACGTAGATAGTTACGGAGGTAAACCTTCCCTCAGGTTGCGAGGGTCACAGCGATCGATGGCATAACAGGTCAGACCGGCCTGCCGAAAACCTGACTTATCCGAGGGCCCCAAAGGCCGTTAGGGCGATGAGGACGGCAGGCGCGCATCTTCCATCAAGGCCAGAGGCGACAAAGCCGCCTCGTTCAACAGGCCGGATATACGGGAGCCAACCTGTCCCTGACATCGAGCACTGAGACCTTGCAAACGGGGAGGAGACCATATACGGATAAGGGCAAAGCCCGCATCCGCCGCAGCCAGAACCAAACATGCAGGAGCACCCTTCTAATGCCGAACCGGCCGCCGAATGCCGGCCTATTGTGGCGCTTGCCCATCCAAGGTCAAGGGCTTTTGCCAAACCGGTGCGCAACTCGGGTATAGTGATGCGTCCGTTGTTCTGAACCAGGAATGCTGTCCCGATGGACGAAAACCACCAGCCACTCCCTACACGTCCCAGTGGTGGCCGCGTCGCCCAGATACTGACCGAGTGGAAAACCCTGGCGCTGCTCGGCGGCCCGATTCTGGTTGCCCAACTCGCGCAAATGGCCAATGGTGTGATCGATACCATCATGGCGGGCCACTACAGCGCCGAGGATCTCGCCGCGGTCGGCATCGGCAGCAGCCTCTGGATGCCCCTGCTACTGTTCTTTTACGGCGTGCTGAGCGCCCAACAGCCCACCATCTCCGGGCACCGGGGCGCGGGCCAGCAGGAGCAGATCATGCCGGTCACCTGGCAGGGACTGTACATTGCTCTGGTGTCCATGGTGCTGATGGCCGGGCTGCTCCTCAGCGCCGGCCCCCTGATGCCGCTACTGGGGCTCGACGAGGTCACCTCAGCCGTCACGCGAGGCTACCTGCAGGCCTTTGTCTGGGGGATACCCGGGCTCCTGCTGATTACCTCACTGCGCGGCCTGACCGATGGTCTGGGCCACACCCGCGTGATCATGGTGATCTCGCTGATATCGACCCTGATCAACCTGCCGCTCAATTACATTCTGATTTACGGCAAGTTGGGCGCCCCGGAGCTGGGTGGCGTGGGATGTGGCTGGGCGACGGCCATTTCCAACACGGCGGCTGCCCTGGTCATGCTCGGCTACCTGAATTTCAGCCGCTATTACCGTGCCTATCATCTGCTGGCCGACTGGGTGGCCCCCAGTTGGCACCGCATCCGCTCCCTGCTCAAACTGGGGCTGCCCATCGGCGCCAGCATGTTTGTCGAAGTGAGCATGTTCGGTGTCATCGCCCTGTTCCTGGCACCGTTGGGCGCCATTGTGGTGGCGGGGCACCAGATCGTGCTCAACATCACCTCCGTGCTCTTTATGGTGCCCCTCAGCCTGGGGATGGCCCTTACCCTGCGCGTGAGCTTTCTGGTTGGTGCCGGCACTCCGGACACCGCCCGTCTGCTGGCGCGCAGCACGCTGCTGTTGGGGCTGACCATCGCCCTGATTCATATGCCCATCCTGCTGCTGGGCCGGCACCTGCTGGTGTCTCTTTACACCAGTGATTCAGCGGTAATTACGGTGGCCGCACAATTACTGGTATTTGCCGCCATTTTCCAGCTCGCGGATATTCTGCAGGTGACCGCAATCAGTGCGCTGCGCGGCTACAAGGACACCCGTCTGCCCCTGCTGATCATGCTGCTGTCGTTCTGGGGCATCTGTCTGCCGCTGGGTTATGTGCTGACGTTCACCGACTGGCTGGTGCCCGCCCAGGGGGCGGATGGCTTCTGGCTGGCCCTGATTGTCGGACTGTCCTGCGCCGCGGCGCTGCTGATCACCCGTCTTTGGCGTTTTTGACAAAACTTAACCCCTCCATAGCGGGCCCAATCAGTCAACAGCCCCGGTCAAAAGTGCTAATATTCCCTCTCCCGGAGGAAGTGAGAGCCTCCGGGCTCGCCCGCACCGGGCGTGCGCTATGCCAATAACCAAAAACAACCAACAACAGTGTTGTTTAACCGGGAGTAACCTATGCATTTATCAACACCTGAACATCGGCGAGGGTCCCTGGGGAGACTGCGAGCCTGGCTGGTCGCCGGCGTACTCGCTGCCACCAGCCTGCCTCTGGCAGCCCAGATGGGACCGGTCCCGCAGGAGATCGCCCCCCTGAGCCCGCCCTTTGAAATGCCCCAGCTCAAGCGCCCGACCTTCCCCGACCGGACTTTCAATATTCGTGATTTCGGCGCGAGCGAAATGACGGGTGATCGCCGCAACCAGATTACCGATGCCGTGCATCAGGCCATTGATGCGGCCCACAGCGCCGGCGGCGGCCGGGTGGTTATCCCCAAGGGCAAATGGCTCAGCGGCTCACTGCACCTCAAATCCAATATCAACCTGCACCTGGAAGAAGGCGCCGAGGTGCTGTTCAGCACCGATAAAGACGACTATCTGCCGGTGGTGCACCAACGCCACGAGGGCGTCGAAGCCTACAACTATGCACCGATGATTTATGCGGCCAATGTCAAAAATGTGGCCATCACCGGTAAAGGCCTGCTGAACGCCCAGGGCGATCACTGGTGGGAGTGGTTCGAAGAGTACGGCCCACCGCCTCGCGGTATCGCCACCCAGGTGCCCCTGTCCCGCCGTGACTGGGGCAAGGGCGCCGAGAAAGAAGGCATGCGCCCGAGTTTTATGGTGTTCTGGGAGTCCGAGGACATTCTGGTCGAGGGCGTGAAGCTGCTCGATTCGCCGATGTGGAACGTGCACCTGATTTACAGCGAGAACATCATTGTTCGCGATGTACGCATTGACAGTCTGCGCGCGCCCAATGGTGACGGAGTGGTCGTGGACTCCTCGAAGAATGTCCTGATCGAGTACAACCACTTCCAGACCGGTGATGACGCGGTGGTGCTGAAATCCGGCTTCAATGAAGAGGCGCTGGAGATCAACATCCCCACCGAAAACGTCGTCGTTCGTCATTTCGAAGCGAAAAATGTGCGTACCGGCAGTGGCGGCGTGGTATTCGGTAGCGAGACGTCCGGCGGCATTCGCAATGTCTACGTCCACGACGCCTACTTCGATGGCGCGGATCGCGGCATTCGCTTCAAGACTGAGCGCGGCCGGGGCAATGTGATCGAGAATATTTTTGTGCGCGATGTGGTGATGAAGAACATCACTTATGAGGCGATCAATTTCAACAGCTTCTACACCGGACCGGAGGCCATGGGCGTGGCACCGACCGCCCGTAACATCCATATCAGCGACGTATCGATTGATGGCGTGCCCACGGCCATTTCCCTGATCGGCCTGCCCGAGAAATGGGTGGAAGATGTGACCCTGACCAATGTCACGGTGAAAAATGCCGAGATGGGCGCGCGTATCGTGCGCATGAAAAACCTGACGTTGGAAAACGTCTCCATTGAGTCCGACTCATTGGCCATGACTATTGATGATGCCTACGAGGTGCACCTCAATAACGTCAGCCTGACCGACAATGTCAGCGGCGGGCCGCTGCGGGTTGAGGGCCGGTACTCCGGTGCCATTTTTATTGACGGCGGCAACATCGAGGAAGATGAGGTCCAACTCGGCAGCGGTGTTTCCGAAGAAGTGATCAATCCGGATACGCCGCCTCAGGTCTGGTAGTGCGTCGTTAAACCGCACCGCTGGGTGCCGTAGGTGAGCTTTTTGTTACGGCGGGTGCGGCCTTTGGCCTTACCCGCCCTACGCAACCTCTCGGCCCCGGGACAATTGGAAAAATCGTTCGGCGTTGTGAGCCGTTGCTTCGGCCACCATCGCAAAGGGTTCGTCGCGGCACTCCGCAATTTTACTGATTACATAAGTCAAAAACGCCGGCTCGTTGCGATTGCCTTTGGGTTTTTTGGGCAGATTGTGAGGCGTCAGGTAGGGAGCATCGGTTTCCACCAACAGGCGATCGGCCGGAATCCGGCTCACCAGCTCACGCAACTCGCCACCGCGCTTTTCATCGCACACCCAACCGGTCACGCCGACATGGCAATCCAGTGACAGGTAATCCTCCAGCTCTTCCCCCGTACCGGTAAAGCAGTGCACCACGGCACCCGGCAGCTGATCCCGATAGCGACGGAGAATGGGCATAAACGCCGCGTGAGCATCCCGCTGATGCAGAAATACGGGTTTGCCGACGTCCGCCGCCAATGCCAGTTGCGCCTCAAAGCAGGCCAACTGATCGGGGCGAGGGGAGAAATCGCGGTTGAAATCCAACCCACACTCCCCTATCGCCACCACCTGGGGCTGCTGTACCAGAGTCCGGAGCTGCTGCGCGGCCGCCTCATCCCAGGTTTTCGCCTCATGTGGGTGCACCCCGGCGGTCGCGAACAATCGCCGGCTATCCGACGCCGCCAGCGCCGCCGCGTCCCGACTGCCCTCCACCGAGGTGCCGGTAATGATCAGCGCATTGATGCCCTGCGCCCAGGCGCTTTCCAGCACCTGCTCGCGGTCCTTGTTGAAACGGCCCGAGGTCAGATTCACTCCAATATCGATCATGATGACGCTCCCACTTGCAGAATCGGCGGCCATCATAACAAAGCGTCGCTCAGCCTCTCGACTCGAATACTTGGCCAAACCGGCGCCGTTGCCGCTATACTCGCCAGTATGACCGACGCATCCCCCACCAGGGTTACCCACGGCTACCCATGAATTTTCGCTCCCTTGAACAGCGCCACCCCAAAACCCTCAGTTGGATTGTGGCACTCGTGACCCTGATTGCCAGCGGCGCGCTGACCATCGCCTGGATGAGCAAGGAGCGCGACTCCCTGATTCGCGAGCAGCGACTGCTCGCCAGCACCCTTGCGGCCAACCACGCCCGAATCATTGAAGCCAACCTGCGCCACTCGCTCTCGGCGGCCTACACCCTGGCCACCTACGTGCGCAACGTCGAGAATGTCGGTGAGCGGTTTCAGGCCGTGACCGACGATATGCTGCGCTATTTCCCGGACGTGCAAAGCCTGTCCTTGTCACCGGGAGGCATTATTCGCTATGCCAGCCCACTGGACCAAAACCGTGCGGCGATCGGATTCAACCAACTTGCCGACCCGATACAGGGACGGGAAAGCCGATTGACCTTGGAGGACAACGAGCTGCGAGTCGCCGGCCCTTTGCGGCTGGTACAAGGTATGGACGGCATCGTGGGGCGCTACCCCGTTGAGGTAAAAGGTGCCTTCTGGGGGTTCGCCAACGTCACTATGCGACTGGACCGCCTGTTGGAGGTCGCCCGGCTCGACGAGCTGGAGCGCCAAGGGTACCACTATGAGCTGAAACGGCTGGAGCAAGCCCCCGGCGAACCTGCCATCATCTCGGGCAATGCACCTCAGCCTCTGAATCAGCCGGTGGAGCAGCGCATTGACGTGCCCAACAACCCCTGGATACTCTCCATTGCCCCCGCCGGCGGTTGGCTTCAGGGTTCCTGGTACTACATGGCCTGGGGAATTGCTCTGCTACTTCCCATGCTATTGGGTTATCTCGCCAAGGTACTGTTCGAGCTGCGCTGGCACAAGCGCCATCTGGAGCGCGAGGTAGCCAGCCGAACCGACGAGCTGTTGACCAGTCTGGACCGCTACCGCTCGTTGATCGCCGCGTCCAATACCGGCGCCTGGGAATACTTCCACGCCGATGACTACCTGGAGTGCAGTCCGGAGTACTTTTCCATGCTGGGCCGCTACCTGAGCGACTACCCCATGGACGGCCGCCCCAACCTGACCCAGGTCTGGGCCGAGCTGATCCACCCCGAGGACCGCGCCAACGCCGTCGCGGTGTTCAAGGACTACATCGATCAGGGCGCCGAAGGCACCTACGAAAACCGCTTCCGGATGACCCACGCCGATGGCCGCTGGGTGTGGGTGCTGTCCCGGGGGCAGTCCCTGCGTAACGAGGAAGGAGAGTTGCGGGGAATTACCGTGGGTACCCATATTGATATCAGCCAGCAAGTACAAAGCGAGGCGCAGTTGGAGCTGGCAGCCAAGGTCTTCGAGCGCGGCAGTGAAGGGGTACTGATCACAGATGCCGAGCAGAAAATCGTCATGGTCAATAACGCCTTCACCCGGATCACCGGCTACACCGAGGAGGAAGCCTTGGGTCAGACTCCCAAAATGCTCGCCTCCGGGCGTCACGACCAGGCGTTCTATCAAGAGATGTGGCATGATATCACCCGCCGCGGATTCTGGCAGGGCGAGGTGTGGAACCGGCGCAAGAACGGCGAAATCTACCCGGAGTGGTTGAGCATCAGCCAGATCACCACCGACGATGGTGTGCCCACCTATTACATCGGTATTGTCAGCGACATCAGTCGGCTGAAAGAGGACCAGGAAGAAATTCACCGCCTGGCCTATTACGACCCGTTGACCAGCCTGCCCAACCGCTCCTTACTGGAAGAGCGCGCCGCTTTTGCCCTGAGAATCGCACAGCGCAACAACGATACCCTGGCGCTGCTGTTTCTGGACCTGGACAACTTCAAGAACATCAACGACTCTCTGGGGCACAAAGCCGGCGATCGCCTGCTCCAGGCCTTCGCCGATCGTCTGCAGGGAATGGTGCGCGAGGAAGACACCTTCGCCCGCCCCGGCGGCGACGAGTTCATTCTGCTGCTGCCCGCCACCGATGCCAGCGGCGCCGCTCATGCGGCGCAGAAACTGTTATCGCTACTGAACCGCCCCTTCCGTATTGACGGCTACGATCTTTCGGTTACCAGCTCCGTGGGCATCGCCCTTTACCCCGAAGACGGCACCCATCTGAGTGAGCTGTACACCAATGCCGACATCGCCATGTACCGGGCCAAACAGAAAGGCCGCAACACCTACAGCTTTTTCACGCCCGAACTGCAGACCCATTACGTCCGGCTGATGCGAGTGGAGAATGCCTTGCGCCAGGCCTTGGAGCACAACCAGTTCGAGCTGCACTACCAACCGCAACAGGAATTGCACACCGGCACCGTCATCGGTTTTGAGGCGCTGCTGCGCTGGAACCACCCCGACCTGGGACGGGTATCCCCGGCGGAATTCATTCCCATTGCCGAGAGCAGTGGGTTGATCGTGCCCATTGGTGAGTGGGTGCTACGCGAGGCCACCCAGCAGTTGAGACGCTGGATCGATGCCGGCATCGCGCCGCCGAAAATTGCCATCAATCTTTCGGCAGCCCAGTTCCACCAGCCCAACCTGCCGGATATGGTCTTGAGCATTCTGGACGATGCGGCCCTGCCACCGGAATACCTGGAGCTGGAATTGACCGAGAGCATCACCATGGATGATCCCGAGCGGGCGATCACCATGATCAACCGTCTCCATGGGGCCGGTATCAGCCTGTCCATTGATGACTTCGGTACCGGCTACTCATCGCTGAGCTATCTGAAGCGGTTCAAGATCAGCAAGCTGAAAATCGATCAGTCGTTTGTCCGCGACATTACCAATGACAACGACGATCGGGTGATCATCAGTACCATCATCACTCTGTCCCAGAGCCTGGGCTTGCGCGTCATCGCCGAAGGGGTGGAAACCCAGGCACAGCGGGAATTTCTGCGTCGTCTCGGCTGCCACGACATTCAGGGCTACCTGTTCAGCCGCCCGATCAACGCCGCCGATGCGGAGGCGTTTTTGCGCGAGACGGTGGCGTCCCTGCGCTAGCGCCCCATGCGGGCAATTCTAGCGTTCGAATTTGTAGATCATATCCACGCTCTGGGTGACCCCGGACTCAGCTTCCAGCCGTAACTCTTCGGTAATCTCATAGCGCAGTCCCAGACTGTTGGTCTGATCGAACAGCCCCACGACGTAGCGGACAAACAGTCGCGGCGTCAGGTATTTGCCAATGTGCAAGGAGCTCTCTGTCACGTCATCCTCGGGCTGAATCCGAAACTCGTCGAGGCCAAAGGTTTCGGCGATTTCGGCGGTGATGAAGCCGCTGCGTTCAAGCCCCAGTCCGCCGATGGCGTTAACCAGCATGGAGGCATCCGCCGAGGAGGAGTTGTTGAGGGACTTGCCGGTCAGCAGTATCGCCATGGCTTCGCTGTCCGGCAGTGATGGCGTGGAAAATACCCGGCTACGGGGCCGCTGCAAGGTGCCACCAATTTCCAGCCCCGCGGTCACGTCATCCGTTTCGCGGGTCGCGCGAATGTCCAGCCCCGGATTGTCGTAAGGCCCCTGGAAGATCAGGCGGCCCCTTTCGATGTCCAGGTCCTGACCGTAGGCTTTATAGCGCCCCTCGGCCACCCCGACCTCGCCCACCGTGAGCAGCCCCCGCTCAGGGCTTTGCAGTACCTGCAGCTCACCGGACAGGCGGGCGGTCAGGCCGAACCCCTCAAAGCGCACGTCATCGCCCAGGGCCAGATTCAGATCCACAAACAACTGGGGCCCACTGGACTCCTCGCCATTGCCGTTCGGATCCTTCAGGACCACATCGTCAGACACCCGGGTCGCCGACTCCGGCAGGGATTTGAGTTGCACCAATGCCTTGGGGATCACCGCATTGCCGCTCAGATTGATGCGCTCGCCAGTCATGGTCAGTTGCAAGTCCGGGCTCAGCAGGACCATCAGCTCCCGGGTGTTCAGCGCCTGAAAGCGCTCGCCGGTCAGTTGGCCGGTCACCCGCCGATCCGCACTCCAGGGATTCTCGACCCGGCCCTCGAGCTGCAACTGTCCGTCGCCCGAGGTCACCTGCCCCTGCAGCGCCAACTGCTGCTCCATGGCGCGCGCCGAGAGCTGCAACCCCTGCAGGCTCAGACCCACCGCCGGCACCTTGGCGGCGCCCTCGCGCAAAGTGATCTCACCGGTCAACAGCGGCTGACTGACACGCCCGCCCAGCGTCATATCCGCCGACAGACGGCCTGCGACATCCTGCAACTGTGGCACCAGAGCCTCAAGCGGAGTCAGGGAGTCGATACCCGCCTGCAGGGTTCCCTCGAGAGCGCCACTATCCGTGGCCCAGTCGGCCTTCGCCTGAATGCGCCCAATCTCGCCCCAGTCGCTCTCCAGCAATGCCTCGACTTTCTGATTCTGCCAGTCAGCCTCCAGACGGGTGGTCTGCCAGGGGTAGACCTCCTCATCATCTTCGCCGAACTGATAGCGCAAGGCCCCCTCTCGGGTTTCCAGTCTCAGCCGGGCATTGGCAGCCCCCGAGGCCGGCATCAGCAACTCCAGCCGACCCTCCAGGGTGCCTTCAAGCGATACTTCGGGCTCCAGCCAACGCTGCGCCAGTCGAAGCGGCAATCCCTCAACCAGCGCCAGGGCACTGGCGCCGCCATCCGGTTGCCACTGTCCATCCAGGCAGATCCGTCCTTCCGGCGCCTCGGTGGCGGCAACCCCTTCCCGACGCTGCCAACGCGGTACCGGGCTCAGACAGAGCGACTGAATGACCACCTCGCGGGCCGACAGCACCAGAGGGGCCGGGCGATCGAGCTCCCACAGTAGGGGGTCGGGGGGTTCCAGGTCCATGCGGGTCAAAGCCCCTTCCCAGCGCTCCTCACTGTAACCGCCGGACAGGGATGCGGCGGCGCTGCCCCAGTTCTCGGAAACCAGCGCCAGATCCAGTTGGTGCTCCTGCACCCGTCCCCGGCCCTCCAGCGATATCGTTTCAAGCGACTGCCCCGCCAGCGTCAAGTGCGAGGCGCTCAACTGAGCGTTGAAGTCACCACCGGTGCGCGCCAGGCTCAGGTCCAACTGGCCCACCTGATAGTCCGTCCAGGCCAGGGACTGACCGCTCAAGGTCACCTCGCCTCGGGGATCTTTCATTGGCCCACTCAATGTCAGGTCCGCATTCAGGCTTCCCTGAAGGGCGGGATCCAGTTGCGAGAGAATGGGCGCCTGCAATTGCGCCTGAAGGTCGAGCTGCTCCCCCAGGGCCCCGTTCAGGACCATCTGATTGGCTCCGAGTGCCAGCCTGAGCTCCCGGGTCAGCAGTCGCCCCTGTTCCACATCGATATCGCCACGCAACAGCAACGCCATGGCGCGCAACTGGCCGGCGACATTGAGGTCGGTTACGGAGGCGTGCAGGTCGCCATCCACCTGCTGCCCCTCGCTATTGAACTGCCCCTCTATCTCTCCGGGCCAACCGGCGAGGGCTGGCACCGGCAGTTCGGCGGGATTGATTTTCTGGAACTCAACGCCCACATCCCATTCCAGTTGCGGCGCCCAGCGCAGTGTGCCGCTGGCATTCAGCCCTCCGTCGGGCAGGTCAATGGCCAGCGTTTCCAGTGCTACATGCTCGAGACTGCCGAGCCCTTTGGCACGCGCGCTCACCGACGGAAGGCCCGGCCCCTGGCCAGAGAAGGCGACCTCCAGATGGTAATCGTTGAGCCAGCCGGACAGCTGCAGCCGTCCGCCGGTTTCCAGCGCCGGCCAGTCGGCGGGGAACAATGCCGGCGGCAACAGCTGCTCCGGCCAGAGCGTATCCAGCACCAACTGTGGCTGGGTTTGTTCGTCATCCAGATTGGGCCAGAAGCGAAGATCACTGGTCATGGTGGCCGGTGCGGTAAGACGGTGCTCGGCGGTGACGCTGGTCAGATCACCCTCGATATCCGCCTCCCCCCGGAAGGTCATGGGCTGTCCTCCCAACTCCGGCAGGGTGTAGCGCCAGGCCAACGCCAGATTCGAGTCGTAGGGGTAGCGCAGTGCGGTGCGACCGTTAAGTCTCACCTCGAACTCCGGCCCCACGGCGGCAAGATCCCACACCCGCAGGTTGAAGGTTCCCAGACTGAGCGTGCCGCTGATGCCGTAGAGCTCGGTTACCTGTTCCTGCTGGCGGATGCGGATGTTGCGCAAGTCGACTCCACCCAATTCAATCCGCACCGGCAGCGCCAGGGTGGGCCACTCCCGAGGTCCGTCGGGTTCCGGGGCGGCCTCCTCCGCAGGGGGTGGCAGGTGTAATTCCACCGCACTGGCCCGCAGGGACTGCACCGACACGGCGCTGTACAGCAATGCCAGGGGCTGCCAGCGGAACGAGAGGTCTTCCACCCGGTAGTGCTGGTCCTCCATGCGGTATTCCACCCAACCGAGGTCCAGCCCGGTAATCAGGTTGCCGCTCATACGCTCAAAGGTCAGGGGCAGCCGCTGGGCCACCTGGTTCAGCGCCCAGCGGCTGCCGGGCTCGGTCGCCACGATCGCGCTGACCAGCGCCAACAGCAGAATCAATACCGTCAGGACGCTATAGAGCGTCCAGCGCAGGTACTTGAACGCCTTCCAGAACCAGGGCTTCATAGATCCGGCCCCATACTCAAATGCAGGCGCCAACCTTCGTGGTCATCCAGCGCCCGGGCGAAATCCACCCGCACCGGGCCAATGGGGGAAATCCAGCGAACGCCCAACCCGACGCTGCGTTTGAAATCGAAATCCGAATTGTTGAACGCATTGCCCTGATCCACAAAGGCGGCGATCGCCCAGTTATTCATGATGCGGTAGTCGTATTCCACACTGGTGGTCAACAGGTGATTGCCCCCGACCACGACCGGCTCGTTGTCTTCTTCGCTCAACTCCACGGGCCCGATGGACTTGTAGTCGTAACCCCGCACGCTGGCATCACCACCGGCAAAGAAACGTTGTGATACGGGCAGGTCGTTGAACTCGGCCACTTCGGTGATGCCCCCTTCGGCGCGCAATAGCAACCGCCCGGGGCCAATGCCGTAAACCCCTTTGACCCGAGCGTAGAGCTGCACAAAACTCGTGTCGGAACCCAGACTGGACGGTGAACCGGATATCCGCCCCAGAAAGCTCCAGCCCGAGAGCGGGTAGTTGTTGCCGTCACTGCGGGTGCGGGACAGGCTGAACGCCGGGATCAACAGGTCCGAGCGTCGTTCCGGCTGCCCGCCGACCTCGTAGTATTCCCGTTCATAATTGAGCGAGTAGGTCTGCAGCCAGTCGCTGTCCTCTTCGGAGCGGGTATAGCTGGCACCCACAGTGTTGATGGCGCTGAGGGTGTCGTCGGTTTTCTCGTTCTGGTAACCGGTATACAGGCGCACCAGCTCATTGGCGGGCCGACTCATCGGAATGCTGTAGGCCGCTTCCACATTAGTGCCCACTTCCGACACTTTGATATCGGCGTTGAACGCGTGGCCCCGGTTGTTCACATAGCGGTTTTCGTACCCCAGCAGCAGGCGCGGTCCGGTGTCGGTGGCATAACCGGCCCCGATCGAATAGCCGTGACGCTTGCGCCCTTCCAGTTCGATCGACACCGGCACCGTCTGACCGTCGAGTTCCTGAAGGAGAGGGTTGACCCGAACCGAGCGAAAGTAATCACTGGCATTGAGCCGGCTTTTCAGCTCAAGCATGGGCTCAGTGTCATAGGGGGCGCCCGACTGGAAGGTGTAATAACGCTGGATGAAGGAGGTATCGAGAATGTCGTGTTCAAGGCGAAGCTCGCCAAACTGATACCGGGGGCCGGTGTGGTAGACCAGCTCCAGATCCGCCGTATTCGCGTCTTTATCGACAACGACCCGAGAGCGCTCAAAGCGTCCCTCGAAATAACCCCGCGCCGAGGCGATCACGCCGAAGCGGCTTTTGAGCGATTCGTACCGGCCGTGGTCCAGAATATCCCCCACCCGCAGCCCCGGCTGATTGCGAATGGACTGAAACGCCCCGTCGTTTTCGCCCTCGCCCTTGATGACCACCTTCACCTGCGCCAGCCGGACCGGCTCACCGGGCTCCAGGGTCAGGGTCAGTGCCCAGCAGTCCTCGCTCCGACTGAGTTCATGGTCGCTGCTCAGGTGATAGTAACCCAGAGCCTGGGCTGCCGACTGTACCTGACGGTTCAACTCCCGCAGCCGGGCGCGCATACGCCACAGGGGTGTGTCGCATGGCTCATCGGCAATGGTAATGAAACTGCGCACATTGTCGCGCAGGCGATCGCTGCCGCCTTCTATTCGGATGTCGGGCGATGCGGCCCAGAGCAGGGGGGCAAAGCAAATCAGCAAGGCGCCCACAGTGGCACTGGCCAGAGTGGACATCGGGCGGGAGCAGAAAGTCAGCAAAACGTCAGTCCGGGCACAGGTCATCCATCGAAGGGGTACTTTAACGGTTTGACTGCAGGACTCAAAGCGGGTTGCGGAAAATCCGCGTTATTTTTTGTTAGTCCGGTGCGGAGCTACTTTTCCCGCTCCAGAAAAAACGGCGCCATACCGGCGCCGCTTTCGATGCGTGGCTGATGCGTCAATCAGGGTTGAGCAAACATCGAGCGCACCGCGTTGGACAGAAACAGATAGCTGCCGCCCACGGTAATCACGTACTCATTCTGACCCCAGAAGAACGGCCAGTTGTTTTTGTTTTCCGGGAAGTCCGGTGGCAGCACCAGAATGCCCGGGATGATACCGCCCGGGATGAAGGAGAAATCCGCCCGGTTGTTGCCGTACGCGACAGTGGCCGAGTCCGGCCCCAGGCCCGACACAAACGAGTAATTGGAGGCCGGGTGCTGACCGAACACGAAGTTCAGGCTGCGGTGCACCAGGTCCGCCTCAACGATCTCCGGGAAGGCCTGATTCAACCAGTAGTTGGCAATACCGAAGCTGATCACGGTACCGGCACCGGCCCAGCCGCCGCGAGTGATGGGCACGCCGAAGGGGTTCTCGGCTTCGAACTCGCCGATGCTGTCCCGATAGGCCTGGGTCAGTTCGCGCAGGTCGCGCTCGTAGGCCTCATCCATCAGCGGCAGGGCCGCCGCCAGCATGAAGGCGTTCTGGGCAAAGCGCTCGGAGACCTGCGGCAACAGCGCGCGCACCGCGTCCGCGTATTTTTCCTCCTGAGTGCTGAGCAACAATTCCACGGCCGCTTTCAGTTGCTCTTCCTCAATCCGTCCGCCGGTGGTGTTGGCGTTGCGGAAGGTGTTGGGCTCGCGCCCCTGCTCGTACTCCCAGACGTTCCGGGCGGTCTGCAGGCTCTCTTCAGCCAGCTCGTCGTTGTAGCCGCTCAGGGCCCGACTGGCGGCGGCCAATGCGGCGGCGGAGCCGTAGTTGAGCGCGGTGGTGTTGGTGGTGAAAGCCCAACGGTCGTCAAATCGACCACTGCGCATAGTGTCCGAGGGCATCACGTCTTCGGTGGGCGTCGGATCAATGGTGGATGGCTCGTACATCTCGCCCACACCGCGTTCGTCAGCGTGAGGATCCAGCGCCGGGTCGTAGACCTTGTTGTCGGTTTTGGTGGAACCGTCACCCAGGTGCGGGTACTGGTACAGGTGCGAGGCGACAATGCCCGGAATGGCGTGCCCGATGGCCCGGTGCTGGGCGATCAGCGCCAGGGTACCGTGTTCGATTTGTTGGAGAATGTCGGACTTGCCGTCGGGGCGATGGATTTCCGCGTAGCGCTTATCCTGCAACACGGTGGTGTTATCCCGATCGATACCGAACTGCTCCCAGGTGTGCACCAGATGCTGCACGGTGAAGTACTGGGACTGGGTGCGGATATCGTAGTCACCGGCGTCGTACCAACCGCCGTAGTTCAGGCCCGGAATATGCTCGAAGGGCTCGAAGTCGGTATCGGTATTTTCATCGTGGGCAAAGAGGTCAAAGTGCTCGTAGTTGGGTGGTGCCTGCAGGGCATCGTCCAGATGCGAAGCACCGTGCCAGACCCGATAGGCTTCACGCACTTTCATATGGTCCATCTGCACCGGGAAGAACACATCCAGGGTCAGCTGCCAGGTGTTCTCATGCACCTTATCGTCAATCGGAAAGGGCAGCGTGGTCTGGTCGCCATAGGCCAACTGGTAAAGGCCGGGCTCGGTGACATCGGAGAAATCGAAGGTCAGATACTGGTAGCGCAGGTAGTCGCCCCAGGTCTCCGGGGTACCCTGCTTGACCACCTCAGTGGCGCCGCTGTCCTTGACCCGCAGCAGACGCGCCGCCCCCTCGGGCTGGGCATTGGCGTCCAGCTCAATGATGGCACGCTTGTTCTGCGCCGGATGATAGCCCAGTTGGGAATAACTGATGACCGGATCCCGGGTCCAGCCGGGGATGCCGTTGATATCCAGTTCCCACTCGGCCACCACCCCGGACTCCCCGGCGGGCAGCAGGCTGCGCACCACGTACCAGCCGTTCTGGGCCTTGTTGCGACCGTCGTAGAGCATCAGTTCGCGCTCATCGCGCAGGTTGCGGATGCTCACGGTGCGTTTGGGGTCTTCCGGCGCCAGTACCAGGTGCTGGCCCTGGGCAAAGGGGGTGGACTCGGTGAGGCCATCTTTGACGATCATCGGGCCGGCGGGGTGGCGCGGGAAAGTGCCGGCCACGCCATCGGCCAGGTAACCCTTGCCGAAATAGGCCGCCGGGACAAATTCCATGTTCAGGCCAGCCTTGCCTTCCAGGGACGCGGGCAGCGGCTCATCAAGCACCACGCGCATCCGCACCTTGTCGCCGTGGGCCTCGGTCACTACGGTGTATTCAAAGTCGTGTTCCGGATAGGCCAACTGGGTTTCCACCCGCTGGCCGTCCCGAATGACCCGGCGCTCGACCAATTGGCCCATACCGTCCCACTGTTCGGGGGTGGGCAGCAGGCGCACATCGCCGTTGGTGGCGGTGCGTTCACCGTGGTGGATGATTTCCACACCACTGGTTTTGGCGTCGAAGAACAGGCCGCCGGGCGGGTTGGCGAACGCCAACACGTTGACGCCGGGGCGCTCGAAGTAGTCACGCTCGTTGAGCGTCAGGGTGTCGCTGCCGGGCTGGGTCGCGCAGGCCGTGACCAGCGCGGCGGCGCATAGCCCGACCGCCACGGGTCTGAATAAGGACTTCACTCTCTTTATCATGGTTACCCCTCGTTATCGTGGAATCGCAGAAGGCCCTTATATTCAATATGACCATCTACTTGAGGGTAACCATACCCCAACCGGCACCTTTTTTCGAATGTTAAGTGGTCTACGACATCTAAAAACTATACTGGAGATCGAAGTAGGCCCGGACGTCGTCCTCAATATCGCTATCATCCTCCAGCGCCGTATTGCGGGCCGCGAGGGACTTAGCCAGGGTGAGCGAGCCACGCACCCCGGCCACACTGACCCGAAAACCCAGACCAATATTGCTGAACTCCCCCTCGGTGTCCTCATCCCCTTCCAGGATCGCGTAACGCTGCCCGTAGCCATAGTCAGCAAACAGCATGGGCTGCAACGCGTCTTTCAGTGGCCCGAAACCGGGGAAAATCCAGTCGACACCGGTGTGTACACCGTCGTCCGCAAAATAGGCATTGAGGGCATAAGCGCGCGCCTTGCGCGGACCGGACAGAGAGAACTGATTCACCGACGAAAGCGCTTCGCCCGAGTACTGCAGTGAGGTGCGACTGATCACCCGGGTCCCCAACTCGGTGAAGGGTAACCGCCAGAAGCCGAGCAGGGTATAGTCCATATTCACCAGGGTCGGCGTCTGAGGTAACTGCTCATCCATCGGGTCCACCTTGCTGAACTCGCTTCGGGTAACGCTCAGCCCCCCTTGGTGCAGCAAGCGTCGCGCTTCATCCAGGCGATCGAAGCGGTACTCCAGCGTCAGATTGCGAACAACGCTGTGCCGCACCAACGCCGAGTTGACAAAGTCCATTTCCGAGCCGATTTCCGCCCAGCGCAGGTGTACCGACCGGTTCTTAAGACGGGTGCGACGCAGTTGATAGTCCAGCGCCGCGTCGAGCACCTCTGAACGACCTTCAATATTCAATGCATCAATATCATCGGAACTCGACTGCCCGACCACGAAGTCATTGCTGGAGGCGCCCACCGAAAACTTCAGGCGCGGAAAGTAGACGGGCACCCGGTAGCGGAACATGCCATACAGGGAGTTGTCCGGCTCGTAGGAGTTGAGCACCCCGACCTGCAGTTGATCGCCAATACCCAGTGGGTTGTGCCAATAGACATCGCCGTACAGTCGATACTCGCCGGAGGATTCCGAGCCGTGGTTATCGATGCGCAGGTTGGCATCGAGCCGACGCTCGTCGGTGACATTCAGGACCATGCGCGAATCGCCCACCTGTTGACCGGGCTCAAAGAAACCGCGCGCCCGCACACCGGGCAAATCGTTGACAAAAAACAGGCGCTCTTCAATGACGCCCGCTTTTACCGGTTTATCCAGCACGCCATCGAACACCCGAGCCAGGGTACGGTCCCGATAGTGGTCATTGTTCTCCACCCGCACCTCGCCAAGGTTGCCCATCAGCACGGTGAGGTTGACCACGCCGTCGCGCACACGCTGTTCGGGAATATAGGCTTTGGCGAGAATGAAGCCCCGCTCGCGATAATACCGGGTGATGGTATCGGCAACGGTTTCAATCATGCCCAGAGTAATGCCCCGTTGCCGCCGCTGCTCACGCACATGAAACACCACGCGCTGCACTTCCAGCGGACCGACGTGGCGATCTTTGGTGTCCTCTTCGATTTCCGCAATCAGATCCGATAGCGATGCCAGCTCATCGAGCGTATAGCCCGATTCCAGCATGGCATCCTCATCCATCATATCGAAGCGCAACGCTTCGACTTTCTCCATCACTTCGGCCCGGGTAATGCCCAGTTCCGGGTATTCCACCAGACCCTGCACGCGAAATTCGCGCACGTTCAGCCGGGGGCCTGCCTGGGGGTCGGGGCTGCGGTCACGCACGGGGGGCACATCCAGATCCAGACGCAGACTCTGCTCTTCCAGATCCGGCACCTCGGTGGTATCCGGCATTTCCAGAAAACTGCCCGCCAGGCATGGCGTGGTGGCGAAGCCCAGGCAGGCCAGACCCACCACTTTCAGAGCTGTTGATACGGCACTCATGAAACGTCCTTTAATCCCTGTTTTTTGATCGTTATGATTGAACACACTCAGTACGCGGAATACCGTTCCTCGTCTTCCTCCTCATTGCCGTAGCGCTGATCCGGTGGCATAAGAATCGAGACTTCGTCGAAACTGTAGTTGCGTACTGCGGTGAAAATGGCGGGGTCAATGTCTTCCAGGCTTTCCACTTCCACCATCTGTTCACCGGCACTGGTCAGCTCCTGATTGCTGAACTGAATGGCCGAGTTGTTTTCGAATGTTTCCGGTATCTGGCCAAAGCCCCAGACAGGCTGCCAGCTCCGAATGCCCTGCAGAACCAGCGAGTCCTTGAAGTACATGACCAGCGGCCGGGCCACCGACCCGATATCGCCACTCACAACAAAAAGGCCTCGCCGGCCGACCAGGTCCGGCTTGTTCACATTGATGGCACCCAGTCCCAGCAGGCTGCCCTCCGCGACGGTAAAACGCACGGTACCGACATCGTAGTTGGCATTCACCACACCGCCGGCCTCAATGGCACCCTCGGCGGAACGATCAAATACCGGCCCTTCCCGGTTATCCAGGGTCACCGTGCCTTCGTTGAAAAACACAATATCGTCATTGTTGGCCAGGCGATCGATCCGCACGTCCCCGGTATTGCCCAGGTCGATCCGGCCCCGGTTATTGGTGGCGTGCAGTTCACGGGTATCAAGCGCGATGGTCTGTCCAGCACCGATGCCGTCAATGGCCGCCAGTTCGATTCGCTGGGCAATCACGCCTGTCGTCTGCGCTTCCAGAGCGGATTCAATGCGCCGGCCACTGCGCAGCGCAATGGTGCCCTCAGGGTTGTCGAGGTAACTGACGGTCAGACTGTCGCCCGCGGCGTACTCAATGTTGCCGGATCGGGTTTCGGTGCGCGCCGAGCGGCTCATGGTCAGCTCACCCCCGGCGTCCAACTGAATATCCGCCACCGCCGTCAGTCGAGCATTCTGTTCAATAGCGTCCTGGGCGTTAATGCTCAGGGCGCCACCACTGATCACCTCGGCGTCCTGCACGATCCGCTCACCGGCAAGCTGAATATCGTTTGCGGTTATTGAACGATTGATGGCCAGGCTGCCGTTTTGTGCATCGAGATTCAGGCTTTCGGCGCTGATCCGGTTTTCAATCGACAGGCCCCGACCACCAACCCGCACCTGACCGTCGCTGTCGATGCTATCCAGACGCAATGCCTCACGACTGTTCAACGTCAGATCACCCACCCGGTCCGCACGCAGTCCCTGAATGCGGTTGTTCTCGTTCATGGCCTGCAGGTTTCCATCAACGGACAGATCCAGGATGTCGATCGTCCAAGTGCCATCACTCTGGGTAACATCGCCGCGATTACTGAGTGCGAAGGTCTGAGCCTGCACATCGCCCAACAACAACTCGCGTTGATGATGCAGCTCAATGTCGTGGGCGGCATCAAGATGAACGGTATTGCTGAAACGGTTGCCGCCATCCAGATAGATACCCGCCTGCTCGGACGCAAAGTGAGTGACACCCGCGACGGAAAGATCCGCGTCGCTGGTAAGATTGCCTCGAGCCGTCACCTGCGCACGCCCCAGGCTGCGCAGTTCTTTCAACACCAGGGCTTCGCTATTACGCAGCGCCAGGCCACCGGTGCCGACATCCGCCATCAGGGTTTCAATCCCGGTCTCGATGGGGCTCTCGACGGAGCCAAACTCGCTGACCGAGACCAGACGCAGCTCGCGTGCGGACAAGGCCTCGTCCGCACTCTGGGTTACCCGGGCGTTGCGAATTTCCAGGCGCCCGGGCACGGACAGGGCACCGACCAGATCCACCACATCGTCGGTATTGGCGGCGAGAGTGAGGTTGGTTTTGTTGGTGTAATTGAGCTGCGCCAGATCACTGACTTGAACCCGATTATTGTTCGCCACCACCGTATCCGGATTCAGGCGAGTATTGATGGTCAACACATTGGCCAGCACATTATCCTGCACCTGTGCCAGCTGCGAGAACTCAACACCGAAGACATTGCCATTGCCGGCCGTGTAGCGTAGCTGTTCCTCACCACCAGTGCGCGGGCTGTAGGTCACCTGATAATCGGCATCACCGCCAGACACCCGCAACTCATCATCGCCTGCGCCGCCGCTCAGACGCTGATTGCCTTCGACACCGGTGGGCAGGTTCATCAGAAACTGGTCATTGCCGGAAGCACCGTCAATCAGGCCGGTCACGCCACCGCCGTCGAGACGGAACGTATCAACGCCCTCGCCTCCAATCAGGTCGGTAACGCCCTCGAAACTCAGGCGGGTGTTGAGCGTACCGGCGTTTTCGCCCCGATCAAGCCGCCAGCTGTTGTCGGCGTGCAGAGAAGTCAAGGTGGTTTTGGTATTGTTCCCGATGAAATGGGTGATGTTGCGCAGGTCTCCGCGGGCTTCCCCCACTGTCACAGCCACGAGCCGGTTGACCTCGGACATGTCCACGGTGTTGTCGCCGTCGCGACCATCGATATAGCCCTGCAACGACCCGCCCGACAGAAACTCGACGACATCGGTGCCATTACCGCCGATCAGATTGGCCACTCCCGTGAAATTGAGGTCACCGAGTGTGCCCCGATTCTCGCCGTCCAGCACCCAGAGGTTTTCGTCCGCGCGCCCGATCAGGGTATGACCGGCGGCCGTAGGTGCCGCCAGGGTATCGATATTGAACACCTGCAGATCAGCCGTCGGTGCGTCCTCTGAGGACGGAGATTCCACCGCCAACTTGAGTTTTCGATCGTCGGCCAGCTCAAACAGATCGAGGGTGTCTTCACCACCCGCGCCGTCAATTGCGCCGCTCACGGCTCCGATACCATGCAGTTCGAAACGATCCGTCTTGCTATTGCCGAGCAGGTCGACAAAGCCGGCGAAACGGATATCACCATTGAGCGAACCGCTGTCCTGACCATCGATCACCCAGGTGTTGGATCGGTCTTCGCCCTGAAGCCGGTGATTGATGTCGCGGTTGCCAACCAGGCTACCAACGCCGCTGACACGAACATCAGCGCCCTGGTTGTTGAGGTCCAGGGAGATCAGCAGCGGCTCGGCGGTGTTCTCGATATTGAGGATATTGTCTGCCAGAGCGCCGCGCCCCTCAATGCGACTGACCAGACCATCGCCCGAAAAAATGAAATTGTCAGTACCGTTTCCACCCACCAGATGATCGATACCCCGAAAGCTCAATTGTCCTTCGAGTTCACCCGCACCGCGCTCCTGTAAACGCCAGGTGTTTCCCTCGCCGGTACCGACCAGTTGATGGTCGCGATCCAGGCTGGCGGTCAACGAGTCGATATTGACCAACCGGGTTTCGTTGTTCTCGCGATCGCCCACCGTAAACCGGTGCGCCAGCTCCGCTTCCTGAGTGGATACCGTATTGAAATCGCCCCGCCCATTGATCTGACCGACCAGCTGGCCTTCGTTCCGAAGAACAAACGCATCCTGCCCGTCACCACCTTCCAGCACATTGAAGTCGATAAAATAGAACGGCTGGTGATTGTCGATGGCCACCTCTCCGTCGTTTACGCCATCGCTGTTAGGCAGATCGGCCAATCGCTGGATGGTCCAGGCAACCGAATCCGTCACTCCGTCTGCAACTTTCAAGGTACTGGTGGTGTCGCTGGCACCGGTGCCACTTTTTCCGACCACGCCCTCAATGCCGAGAATATCCGAATCGATATCGCCCACGGTGACCACGACATCGCCGGCCTGATTGGAATAGTCCACCAGATCGATACCATCGCCATCGCCGCCTTCAATAGTACCGTCCACATTGCCGGTGCCCAGCAATGCAAAGGTATCGCTATGGGTGCCGCCGGTCAGCTCAGTGAAACCCGTGAATGTGACACCCGCGTCACTCGCGCCGGATGCGGTTGGGGAAACCTGCCCGGCATTGAGCGCATTAACCACCCAGGAGTAGGCCGCGTCGGAGGCACCGTACAGGCGATTGCCAGCGCCCTGGGCATCAATCTGTTCAATTCCGGCCACCTGAATGTCGACGTCGTTGAGCCCATCGAGTCCGACCGAGACCGGCCCATTGTCAGACAGCGCGGTAAGGTCCAACGCATTGACGCCTCCCTCAGATTGAGTTCCGCCGCGTAGCTGTTCAAAGCTGGCCAACTGGCCGACCGTCAGTGCGCCGCCCGCTACGAACAGATCATTGCGAGCGCCGCCCTCCAGGGTTTCCATCCCGACAAACTCAGTGCTGGTGCCACTGATGCCCTGTTCGGATACCGTGCCGCGCCTTGCCTCCGTCAATAACCAACGGTTATCCCGGTTGGGCCCTCTCAAGGTGTTGCCCTCACCACCGCCGACCAGCGTCTGGATTGCCTCGAATACAATTGATTCATTGAGCGTTCCACGGCCAGCACCGCTCAGAGCCCAGGCGTTATTGTGTTGATTTGCGCTGAGACGATTATTGCCACTGGCACCGCCTTTCAACACACCGCTGAAGTCGTTGCCGCTGTCGAGAATCGAGAAGTGATCCGCTTGGGTATTGCCCACAAGCGTGGCCATGCCTTCAAAGGCCATATAGTGTTGGCTTACCGTGGATTCCGCCCCCACCGAACCGCCATCCGAATGACTGATCAGCCAACGCGTCGCCACATTGTCGCCGGTCAGAGTATCGTGACCGGAACCAGCCAGTGAGTGAATGTTTTCAAAGCCACTGATCCTGCCATTCGCCGTTTCAATCTCGCCGTCATACTGACCGGTCAGCCGCCACTGGGCCGCCTGCTCGGCAGTTTCGCTATCGGAAAGTTGATACGCCAATCCATTGTCGCCGTTACCACCGTCGATGCCGGAGACCTGTGCCGCCGATGTCAGGGTAAAGCGATCATCGCCTTCACCGCCAAGAAGGTCGGACAGGCCCGTAAAGGACGCAACACGATCCTCGACCGAGCCCTGATCTTTCCCGCTGACCCTCCAGTGAATCGAGTCGTCACCTTCACTCGTTACCTCAAGGGTGTCATCGTTTCCGCCACCGTCGATGGCGCCGGTGATTAGTCCCCCGGTGTTCACCACAAAGGTATCCCTTGCAGAACCGCCCTTCAGATGTTGAACCCCCTCGAAGCGAAGCGAATCGTTACCCAGGTAGCCCGAGTCCGTGCCGGTGACCGTCCAGGTAGCCTCGCTGTCAACACCGTGAAGCACATTATGCCGGTCGTTGCGTGCGCTCAGCGTTTGAATGTTCTGTACCCTCAAAGCGGTGTCCGTCTCGCCTGACCCCGACGGCGTTGACTGCCAGAAGGCAAAACCATAATCAGAGCCAGTGGTATCGATCACATTGCGGCCATTCCCGCGAGTGGCACCGCCGTCCACTGAGCCGGTGATCTCGCCGGAGCCGACAAACTCGAACCGGTTATTGCCGTCACTGCCCACCAGATGATTGAAGTCGATAAAACGGATTTCATTATCGCCACCGATGTCGAAGATGCCGTCGTTGATGCCATCGCTGGAGGCCAGCTCGTCAAGTTTCTGCACGCTCCAGGTGTAATCGCCGTCACCCACCACGCGCAACGTACTGTTGGGTGACGCGTTATCGGTGTGATTGCCGATAATACCGTTGATCCCCTCCATGGCCATGCCATCGCACCCGGAGACTCCGCCCAGCAGGGCGATGCAGATATCCTCGTCGCTATTGGAGTAATCCAGGAAGTTGGAGCCACTGCCACCGGTTACCCCGCCGGTCAGGTCTCCGCCTTCGAAGGCAAACACATTGTTCTCACTGCCTTCCAGAAAAGCAAAGTCATGAAAGGCCAGGATGGTGTCGGTCCGCTCATTGTTCTCGGGGAACACCTTACCGGTGTTAATGTCGGTAATAATCCACTGGTAGGTACCCTCTTGAGGACCTTTCAGAATGTGTCCCTGATTCCCGCTATTGGCATCAGGGTTGGCTGTGAGGGTTTCGATATTGACGATGCTCACATCGACATCCAGGGCATCCCCCATTCCCACGGTGATCCGCTCGTTTGACGAACGTTGGCTCAGGTCGACACTGTCTCGATCATCCACTTGACCGACGGGCTCACCTCCGTTGAGCAGACCGGAGAACAAAGCGCCCGTGGCTGACGCCACAAACTGGTCGCCCTCTTGCCCACCAACCAATGTCATCATGCCGACAAAGTCAGTGGCGGTTCCTTCCACGGCGGGGCTGGCTGCATCTCCGCTCGCAGCAGAAACTACTCCCTGATCCGAACCGGTCAGGAGCCAATAGTTATCTCGGTTCGGACCCTGCAGGGAGTTGTTCTCGCCATCACCGACCAATTCATCCATACCATTGAAGTTCAGCACTTCATTGAGGCTGCCGGTACCTGTGTCGGTCAGCACCCAAGTGTTTGGGCCGCTGGCGGTCAGGGTATTGTCACCGCTGCCACCAGAGAGGGTGCTTATGCCGGCGAAGCTTAGGGCTTGCTCGTCGCCCGAAGCCGATGTTTCCAGCGTGCCCTCATGCGCGCCGGAGATGGTCCATTCGCTGGGGTTATCGGTACCTCGCAGAGTGTCGTTGCCCGACCCCGTCAGCGCACTGGTGGCGGTAAAGTTGATACCGTTTTCCGCATCACCCAATGTCACCGAGCCGTTGCGAGGCCCACTCAAAGCCCAGGTCGCTGCGTTCACGTCGTTAGGATCGACATCGTAGGTGAGCGTGTTGGTACCGGCGCCGGCGGCGATGCTTTGCACCCAGGCCTGAGCGCCGGTCAAGGTAACGCGATCATCCCCCTGACCTCCGGCCAAAACCTCGATACCCGTGAAGGTACCAGCCCGATCGGCACTGCCTGCGGCAAAACCGTCCACCGTCCAGTCGATTGCCTCGCCATCGGCGCTGCCAATGGTCAGAGTATCTGTGCCCTCGCCACCATTAACGCCGCCGCTTAAGGAGCCGGTCTGCCCGCCATTTCGTACCAAGGTGAAATCATCTTGATTCGAGCCACCCCAAAGGGTCTGGATGCCCGTGAAGCTGACCGTCTGACCCTCGGCTACCAGACGACCACCATTGGCCCGATCAATTATCCAGTCACTTTGGAGGTCCGGGCCGATCAACAGATTCTCACGATCAGTGTGGGCCCGAATGGTTTCCATACCCTTGAGCCATAAGGGTGAACCACTGGTGCCGTCTGGAGCCTGCTCCCTGAGCCGAAACGCCACGGCGGCACCAAGTTGCCGGGTATCAACGATGTCACTGCCGGCCCGGCCATCGACGTAACCGGTCAGTCTTCCTCCACTTTCAAACAGGAAGGTATCCACACTGGCACCACCCACCAGCTGATTGAAGTCAATAAATTCGACGTCGTCCCCGTCGTATTCGAAGGCCCCGTCATTGATCCCATCAGCACGGCTGTGTCCATTATTTTGAATTCGCCAGACGTAATCCTCATTACCATTGGCCCGCAACTGACTGTTGAAGCCAGAACTGCTGTTGCCAATCACCCCATCGATGTTATCCAACAGAGGA
Organism: Marinimicrobium sp. C6131; assembly: GCF_026153455.1. NCBI lineage: Bacteria > Pseudomonadati > Pseudomonadota > Gammaproteobacteria > Cellvibrionales > Cellvibrionaceae > Marinimicrobium > Marinimicrobium sp. C6131. The sequence goes on along the minus strand of NZ_CP110629.1, from coordinate 3,818,110 downwards.
CCATCGCAGGCTTCACTGCCCGCAAGCAGGTTGACGCACAGGTCTCCGATCGCCAGTGAATAATCCAGCCAGGTATTGCCGCTACCACCGGTTATTCCGCCCACGGCATCTCCGCCGTCAAAGCGGAAATCGCTGTCCTCGCCACCCACCAGATAAGCAAAGCCGGAAAAATCCAGTACGCGATCAGCGCTGTTATTGGGTTGGGACTCGCCCGAGGTGGGTTGAACAGTGCCGGTATTTTCGCCGGTCAGAGTCCACAGGTAATAGCCCGACAGGGGCCCCAAAAGCTGATTGCCGGTACCGCCGGCAACGTCATTGCCAGCTTCGGCGGCGGTCAGGGTTTCGATATTGCGGATAGTGATATCGTCGTCAGTCCGGGCCACCCAACCTGACGCCTGGTTATCCGGCGCCAGCATCCCCACGGTGACGGCTTGCGTCAGGCCTTCAAGATTCAGCGTGTCGTTAGCGCCAGCACCACCATCAATCACGCCAGCAAAGAGCGTATCACCTGAGACGGTAAAGGTATCGGTAGTAACGCCGCCGACCAGGGCTGCCATACCATCAAACTGAATCATTTCGTCGGGATCAGAAACGGGGGCCAGAGTGCCCGAACCAGCGCCGCCCAACATCCACACATTGGCGACATCAGGTGCGGCAAATACATCTCCACCACTACCGGACAGCGTGCCGAATGATACAAACTGATTGATTCGATCGACCACAGAACCGGTCGCGCCATTATCGCCAAAGTGCGTGACGGTCCAGTGATTATCATCACTGGCCAGACTGAGCCTGTTACTCGCCGTGAGGCCTCCATCCAGTGCGCCGTCAAACGCGGTTCCGGCTGTGAGTGTAAAGCTGTCCTCGGCTGACCCACCCACCAACGAAGCCATACCCGACAGTGTCAGATTCTTAAGACCCTCCGCGTCGACTTCGTTCAGAGTCCATTGGTTATCCGACAAGGTCGTACCCGCGGTAAGCTCCCAGTCGGTACCCTGGTCGCGTCCGTAAAAAGTGTCTGCTCCCGCGCCTTCCAGTGTTTGAATACCACGAAAGGCTTCGACCCGGGTATCACCCCCTTCCTGTACGGCCGCCCTATCGGCCGCCGAGTGGTCCAGGTACCAGTGATTGGTCCCGCCATTGACCGAGAGAGTATTGCCCGCTTCAGACCCACCGTCGACCTCACCCGCGAAATAGGCGTTCTCGACCAGCATGAACCGATCCGCACCCGCACCACCGGTAACCTTGCTCATGCCAATCAGCGATATCAGGGCGTTATTGGTGGTATCCGGTTCATAGAGGGTCCACTGACTGTCAGCGCCATAGACCCAATCGGTGGCCTCATTGCGGCCCTGGACCTGGTCTTGGCCCGTACCTTCCAGCCGTTGTATACGGCTGAAACTCCCGAGTCGTAAATTGGCTGTTGCATCACGCTCGACCACCGCACTCTCAGTACGACCATCCAGATACCAAAGATTGGGATTGCCGTTAATGGTCAGGCTGTTGGTGCTGGCCGAACCAGCCGCTTGCTCACCGCCATCGATTGCGCCGGTGTAGACCGCATCGACCGACAGGGTGAAGCGGTCATTGCCGTCACCACCGACCACTGTGCTCATACCATCAAAGGCAACCAATGGATTCGTGTTCGTGTCCGGCTCAAAGAGCGTCCACCGATCGTCAACGCTGTAGACCCAATCGGTGTTGCTGTTGCGTCCCTGTAGGTGGTCGTCGCCAGAGCCTTTCAGCACCTGGATACCGGAAAACGTGATACTGGTGGATGAGCCCGTTCGTGACGTCAGACTGTTCGCCGAACCGTCGCCGGTCAAAGTCCACAGGTGGGCGTCTTCAGAATAAGAGGAGACCGAATTTCCCTCACCACCATTGTCCGTGATGGTGTAAACCGCATCACTATGCGACACCGCGAAGTGATCTGTCCCGCTACCGCCAATCAGCGCGGAGAAACCATTGAAATGAAAGTGGGGATTCTGTTCCTCTTTGAACGTTATAGAGCTGTCGCTCTCAACACCATCATTCAGAACCCAATGATTGACCGTATTCGTCAGCGCCAGCGATTGCCCGCCAGTGCCAGTCGCATTGACTTGAATCCTGTCCGCGACCGGGGCCGAGTTTCCACCGAACTGGACATCGCCGTAGCTATTGATCGTCAATTCAGTAAAATTAACGGCATTGGAGTCACCGACAGTGCCACCGAACGTGGTCTTTCCTGTATGCAAGGTCAAGGCTGAATCCGAATTTACCGCACCCAACGACCCGGTGATGGTGAAGTCACCCGCTTGGATATCGGAATCATGCGCCAACCCCTCGACGTCAATCGGACCGGCGTCATTGCGAATCACCAGTGCCGAAGAATCAACGAGTACATCGTCATTCAAGCCTATACGTCCACCTTCACCATGAGAGGCATCGGGTTCAGCGTCATTCGACGACAGCGCACCGCCTGAGGATCTCACGTCACCCGTTAAGGTAATCCCGTTAGCGGCAGTAACTATGATGTCACCCCCGCTGCCTCCGTTGGCTGTATTGGCCCGCCAAGCGTGGCTTTCTGAGTGTCCATTGCCACCACTAGTGTTTATTTCTGACAGAGTTACGCGGCCAGCCTCAGACCTGATTTCCACCTTTCCACCGGACCCACCATGTTCTCCGTCACCAAAGGTACTGGTATCATTGCCCGCTCCGCCCGTGGAAATCAGATTCCCGCCAAGTTCGATATTGTCATCGGCCGTGACCACAATGGACCCACCGTTAAACCCGGGGCCCCCATCGGTACGGGACCCGGCCGATGCATTGATCTCCGCTCCGTCCTCCAATGACAGGGAGCCATCGGAATTGATGGTAATATTGGATCCGTTCTGTCCCTCTTGTTGAGTGGTGATGGAGCCCAGCGTCAGATCGTTGTCACTGTCGATATTGATTGCGCCAAGGACAGCAGCGGAGAGCGATCCTCCCGCATCAAAATCAGTCAGAACGAGATCCGTAGTGCTAAATAGACTCACATCGCCGGTGGTGGTGATTTTCGCCGAATGCGCCGCGCCCCCTCCGTGGAGGCGGTTTCCTGTCCCACGCAAGTCAAGATTCACCACGGCGTTCTCATTGAGGTTTTCAAATACGAAATTGCCGACAATATCCAGGCGTGATTCGGAGGTTTGATCCACCAGGAGCTCTTCGGAGGGGGAACCCTCCACATCCATCGACAGGGTGAAATTTCCTTCGCAGCCACCGTTAGTACAACTATCCGCCGTCACAATGGTTCCCAGCGACACTTCTTCCGAAACGCTCAGTTCGACGTTACCCCCCGTGGACCAGTCAGCCACTCCATAACGCTTCTCATCGTTGACCTCAATCTCTCCATCCTCAAGCGCATTTGCGTACCGGGTTATAACGGCGCCACCAAAGTTTATGGTCTGACCCGAGGCGCTAAAATTACCGCCTGAGGTATAGATATCGCCGGATGTGGTAATTGATCCATCTCCGCCGTCATCGGCATCCGCGGTCAACGAAATATTCAGGGCATCCCGAGCATCCCCGTAAAGATCAAAAATGACGGCGCTCCCGGCCGTACTGGACCACCCGTTTTCCGAAGTCGCGTTCTGCGAGTCGACGTCAGCGTCAAAACTAATACTACCGTTCGCCTTAGCCGTTAAATACGCTTCCTCCCCAGTGTGCCCCCCAACAACATTCCCATCGGAATCTCTGGGACCCGTATCATTGAAGTTGATCACCCGGGAGAAATTAATATCCCCGGCGGCCGTAATATCTACCCCACCGGTCTGCTGATGAATGGGATTTTCATTGTCCTCGCTGTCAACGCTGTAGGGGTAGCCAAAGAACAGGCTACCAACCCGGACATCGCCACTAGCCGACCCAGAACCGTCGGTTTTGATGATAACCTTCCCGCCGCCAAGAGTAGACGAGGTATCTATAGAGCCCTCGCGGGTGATTTCGTCAAGCGCTACACGTTCGTCTGAATTCGAGTCCGCGTATTCCAAGCTATAGAATGCCCCTGGAGCATGATAGCTCCCAACGTTAAAGTCACCGCCGACGGTTTGAGCCTCACCAAAGAGTTGGACCGAGCCTGCGGCGTCCAGGAAGATATCAGAGCCGCTGGAGTTCAGTGCTCCGGAGATTGTAAGGTCTCCGGTGAAGACATGATCGCCTTCGGAGTCATAGTTTAGATCCTGGACCTCAAGGGAGCTGTCGCCTGCGTGAATACGGATACTGCCTTCTTCCGATGTAAGGTTCGCGCCGACATTGATGGTATTGCGGGATTTTAGTGTGATGGAGGAACCTGAAATTTGGCTATCGTCACCTCCCTCCAGTTCAATACTATCTGTAGCGTTTAGAACGATCTCTCCGGACGACTGTATCGATTTCCCGGGAGCAAGAGTAATGGCCCTGCTCCCTACTTCGCCTTGGCATAACGCATCACCACAGGTTTCATGCCCAGCGATTGCCTCGAAGCTACTACTTCCCAAGGAAATATTCTGTTTTATCGATATACTTCCACCGGATTGGAATTTAAGCCATGAATCAGATGTGTTCGTACGGGCATTTATAGCGTCATCTACCGAAATGCTGTTAGTAGCTTGAAGAATGACATTTGATCCGCCATTGCTCTGCAAGTTACTTACTATTGTTCCCGGAGAAATGCTAAATACTGGATCCCCACCATCAAATTCGATTTGGTAACTTCCGTCTTCATCGTACTCCAGACTCCCGTCGCTTCTCTCGACAATGACAATTTCGTCTGGATCCAGAAGAAGCGTTCCCGCACCGTTTCCCCCGAACAAGTCAGCCTTTCCAGAGAAAGCCAACTGTCTCTTCCCGGACACCTCCGCAAAGCCACCCAAGCCATCCGATGCGCCGGTAGCTTCGATATGACCATCAAACCTTGTACTCTCGTCAGCCCAGACGATAATTCGACCACCGTCGCCACTAGCCGCGGCGCTGGCCTTTAGCTCGACTTGTGCCTGCACAATCGTTTTTTCTGCATTGGGCAACCAGGGATTTTCACCCCGATAGTCGCCCCCAAGATAAATGCGCCCGCCGCCTTCCGCTCCTGAAGCGCCTACAGACGCAGTGGCCTCAGCGCCTACATATTGGCCCAGCACCATGACTTCACCACCCTGCCCGTCAACAGAGGACTGCGCCTGAGTTTCGCTGCCGCGTTTCAGTAAGGTCGTATCCCGAGCATTGAGCTCAACTCGCCCGCCACCACCATCTTCGGTATTGGCTTCAACGAGGCCACTCTGAGTGACGTTCTCGCCCAACAGGACCGCGCTACCGGCGTGCTGCGAGTGCCCGACCCGAATCTCACCCGTATTGACCAGATCCGCCCCTTCGCGCAGCGTAAAGCTGCCATCATCATGCATAACCACGCTGCGCGCCTCCGCCAGCGAACCAGTATTGACCGCCTGGGAGAATACGTCCCGGCTGGCTGAAGCAGTCAGAAGTACTCGGCCACCCTTGGCTTCAATGGAACCTTCATTCAGTACCGCGGGATCGACGCCCAACTCATTCTGAAGAATGGACTCGGTTACCCGTATACCCATCAGGCCGTCGCTATCGAACGTCATCACCGCCTCTTTACCCGCGGCCAGCGTTACCGACCCCAGTTCAGCGCGGATCAGCCCTTCGTTAGTGACGGCTTTACCCAGCAGCCCTATCGAACCACCCAGTGACGCCTGCAGCGTTCCCTGGTTGATGACCGCACCTTCGGCTCCGTCCAGCGCGGAAAAGGCAAAATCGCCATTCATAAAATCATCAACGCCGATATCGAGACCGCTGGCCAGCAGGCCGCCCACATTGACCTGAGCCGACTCACCGAACACTATGCCTCGGGGGTTGACCAGCACCACATGGCCGTTGGCATTGATACGTCCACGAATATCCGAGGCCGATTCGCTCAGTATGCGGTTAAGCGCCACCGAATCCGCGCCTGGCTGTAGAAAGCTGACCACCTCGTCGGCATCCAGATCAAAGCTGTCCCAGTCGATTGCAATTCGATCCGAGTATTGCTCAATCAGGGTCTGCTTCTGCTCTGCCGATATCTGGGCTGAGCCTCCGGTAATGCGCCCCCCTTCCGGGCCAGCTGCCGCCGGCTGAGACATAACCAATGGAGAACAGGCCAGCATGGCCAAATAGAGCTTGCGCTTGGAGAAGGACAGAGCGGTATTCGCGCGAGAGGAGGGAGGCGTCATGGTAACAATCCTTATCAGACGTAAGGCCCGAGAGATCAGATCGGGCCTGCTTTAATTTCAATAGCTTCCGGAAGTTATTCGGAGTAGCGGGTAATGACCACGAATTCATTTGTAATCAAATCGTACGCAGAAACCGCTTTATACATATCTTGGGCCACAAACAAGTAATCGTCCTTCGGCACAAGATGGACGCCTTCTGCCAACCCTGAATCGAAATCATCACCTTCAGTGTAGGGATGCAATACAGTCCATTCGCCTGTGGAATTATCCAGTTTCATTAAACCCTTGTATAACTCGATGATATATAACTCGTCATCTTCATCCGAAAGGAACATATTTTTAATGGATATGCTGTTATCGGTGGGGAAATCCAGGGGAATACTTTCCCTGTCACCGTTAGTTAAACTGACTTTGAATAGTTCATTACGATTTTGTAGGTACGCCCACTCTTCTTCTTTACTGACTGCAAGTCGTAACGAAACCCCAAAGTCAGGGCCTGAACCGACGCCCGCCTCTGGATCTGAAATGACCTCACGGTCACCGGTGGCCAAATTTACCTTCAAAAGTCGGTTGTGATCCCCGTCAATACTTCCCGCACTACTTGCAGAAAGGATATATATAACCTCAGCTTCTATACGAGACAGAACAATGTCTTCAGGAAAGTCAAAAGCCGAAGCACTGTCTCCGGACTTCGATTTCAGAAGCACTGCGCCAATACCAGTATCGAGGTCAATCTCGTAAATGTCCCCTCCGCGGCTACTAGCGGCTATCAGACGATTATGCTCAGGATCAATGGCACCAACACCAAGATTCGAGAAACCAAGAGACTCGTTCTCTCCGTCATTTTCAGCGAAAGGAGAGCGCATACCGGTACTCAGGTCCACCGCTAACACAGAGCGATATCCAGCCTCCCCACCATCTTGGTCGATACCCAGTAAAAGAAGACGGTTATGAACCTCGTCATAAAGCATTTCTTCAATCGAAAACAGCGCTTGCTCATCATCCGGAAACGGCGCCGTATAGTCCTGCCCCACCACCGTCACTTCCACCGGCTCTTCCAGCTCATTGCCCGCTTCGTCTATGACCTGAAGCGATACCCGGTTTTCACCTGGGGCCAGGGTGATGCTCTGCTGCCATTCGGCAAAGCCGGTTTCCTCATCAGGTTCCAGGGTATAGGGAACGGTGCTGTCCTGGTGGTGTACGGTCAAGGTAACTTCGGCGACATCACTGAGTTCATCGGAAGCACGACCACGGATAGTCAGGGTTTCAGCGCCGCTGGCGCTCATGGGGGGCGGGAACGCGATTTCACCAACCGGAGGCTCTTCATCCGGGGCGGTGGTCAACGCCCACTCGACGGTTTCGGTTCCGATGGTGATCGTCACCTCCCGGGTTTGGTCAGGACCACTAAGCGTTACTGCACGCAGTGAGACAGCATCTCCCGACTGAAGCTCTCCCGCTTCGGTGGTGAACTCTCCACCGTTGACCCGGTACTCACCACCGGTGATATTGACGGCCACGGGGGTGTTGATCCCGCTGATCTCGACCTCTTCACTGGTTACCTCTGTTTCGGGCGCCAACCCTTCCTGGGGGGCAAAGCCGAAGGCATTTGGTGTCGTATCTTCGGCTTCGGTGGTAACGGTAAAGGTGCCGCTAATCCCACCAATCGTCAGTGTGGCAGACGCTTCGGTGCTGAAATTCCCGGAGGCCGTCACTTGAACCCTGACTTCGTCATCCAGGTCCACCTCGCCGTCGGCGTCGGTATAAGCGCCACCGCCGATACTGTATTGACCGCCGGTAACCGAAATCGTGGTAACGGCATCAATACCGCTGACGGTGACGGTATTGCTGGTCAGTGTGGCACCAGGCTCTACATCAAATTGAGGCTCGAACGAGAAAGGGGCGGGCTCAAGGTCAGCGGGTTGGCTCGAGCTACTGGAGCTTGATACTGAACTGGAAGTTGAGCTGGAACTGGAACTGACAGAGGACTCAGACGAGCTTGAGCTTGTCTGCGACACGCTGGAAGACGAGGATGAATTGGACGATTGACTGCTGGACGAGCCGGGCTCCGGGCCACCCCCACCACTGCCGCCACAGGCGGTCAAACCAAAGGTCATCAGAGAAGCCAGAGTAAGCTGGCGCAGTAAAGCGAGGGGCATGACGTGCACTCCTTGTGTTCCGTGTCAGTCTTCAAAGGGCGGCATTATGCCAGCCCTTTATCCATTTTTGTGTGATGCAGTTAAAATTGGCGTGCGATGCCACGGCATGGTCGCACATTCGGCGTATAATTCATCTTGCTCGTATCCATTGACAAGTTTTTAGTAGTCTACCAGACCCTTTCAAAGAACCAGCGATCGAAAACGGTTGCTCAACGATCATCGAGATATTATCCATTCTCCATCTTGCTTTCGGAACACCAGGTCATACCGCACTGAGCCTTCTTCGCCAATAAAATTGAAGGCGATGGCACCGCGCCTGTCTGCCCGGATAAATCTAACCAATTTCCGACCAGGCTCTGGACGAAGTCCGAACTTTATACTATCAGACTCTAAAAGCTGGATATTTTCGTTATTTACACTACTCAGAAAGCTTTGCTTTAGAGAGTCCCTTGTCTCTCCTTGATCAAGATAAAATGCTTGATCTGTTTCTCTATTTCGCTCCTCGAAAAGATCCAGAATTTCATCTACCTCGCCGACTGACAACGACTGCTCAATCACTTTGTAGATTTCGTAGAGCGCATCTTTATCCCTGGCGTAATCGTCTTTGCTTATACGAAAATAGTCCGGCAGGTCATCACTCTCAAAGAACCCCCAAACTGGAAGACTATTCGGAACTTCGATTTTTCTAGAAATACTAATTCCTTCTGAATCATCCACTACCACAGGGTGGACCACCACATCACCCTCGTCCTTCTCAGCGAACGCATCAATTGAGCTCAAGAACACCGGACTATTACTGCCATTATAACCTGAGGGATCATCTTGGCTCGCGCGATATTCTATTTCTGCAATGTCATACTTATTATTAGGATTTTCGTCTGACTTTACAGATAGCGTTAGATTAACAGTGCTCTTAGCTGATCGTTTTTCTCCCTCAGCCAGAGGAAAAACGACGACCCCCAAATAGTTTGTTTCAGGATGAAAGTAGTGATTGACGGGAATTTCGACAGAGGAAGAACCGCTTGAGCTGTTCACAGTGTGCACATAGATTCCATTAACTTCAATAAATGCGCGCACATCTGAAGCTTTGATTGATAGAGAAAATAGAGGCTTGCCGTTTAGAATACTCATTTCTTTACCTTCACTTTTTGAGCACGATGTTAGAAAACACGAAAAAATCAGACTGACTATATGTAGTCTAGAGCGGCGCACTATCGAGAGCATACTCTTTTTTCTCCTTTGGGAATCTAGCCTCAGGAAGTAACTCCCTGAACTTCTTCATCTCTTTCTCTTCGTACTTTGAGATTTTCTTTTCCTCGACATCAAAAGGATTTCCCATACTGGAGAAATCTTCATCGCTTGCCCCCTCTGAGTCCACCGTTTCCTTAGAGACCTCCGCATAATACGTATAGTAAAGCGCTGCTCCCGTAAACAATATGCTTCCGCCTATCGCCGGCTTACCATCTTTTACGGTTGACACCAGCTCGAACACAGCACCGATTCCTTGCGACTCGGAGCCAGCACTCTTCAGGGCCATAGCCATTCCGATCTTGACCTCAACAAAGAATATCTTTGCCTTCGCCTCAATTCTCGCATCAAGTCCTACGGTCAGGCTAACAGCTCCCCTGTTAGTTGCAGAAACCCCATCTTTGGCAAGCCAAGACCGTCCAGCCTCTTTTTCCCAAGACAAAGAGCCGGATATTTCGCCGTTGAGGAGCAGGTCCAAACCAATAATCGCGCTTGCTTCGATATCCTCGGTTTTTAGCCCCTTATGCGCTCGCTCCCGAATCTCTTCGAGGATTACTGAATGAGGCCCCGCAAACTTGATCAAATAGTTCAACACGTCAACACGTACGTCCGCTTTCAGCAGCGGCGCCATATTTAACGAGACGGATCCGGCGATGCCTATGTCGTGGCTCTGCTCAACCTCTTTGAGCTCAACACCGCCTTTTAGCTCCACCGTTGGCCATGTGAGTTCTACCTTGGTCCTGTTTGCTTCTTGTCGCTCTCCCTTATGATTGGTGTAATCGCCTATTCGCTCGACAACGCCGTCCATCATTGAACGTATTTCGGGGAAGCAATCATTAACCGTCAGCTTTTTATCTGAACCAAGATTCCAGTGGTGGGTATTGACTTGTCCGCTAATGCTGCCGGAAATGCCCCATTCCCCCGTGGGCGCATCGTTGCTCATAACGGTTTCCGGGGTGCTGATTTGCTTGTACCCCGCTTTAACCCCACCTTCCCACTTAACCGTCGGAAACGCATGTACAGTTCCCTCCACCTGCTCGATTTCTGAGCAGCCGGAGGAGCTGAAACGGTAGGTGTTGAAGTCGATATCACCCGGTAACAGATAACGGCGCAGAAAGTCCCGGAAGGTTTCCACCGGCTGGTCGTTGCTTGGCGGCAGCACCGCTACTTCTTTACCACTTTGTTTGATGACGCTGTCGCCGTCGGGGCCGCTCAGGTTGATGGAGGGACAGGCGTTTTTGCCGTGACCGCAGGCGCCGGCGAAGTCGACGGTGATTTTGTCGGGCTGATCGTCCTGGGTGATCACCTGCAGCACTTTCTGGGTGCCGTTCATATTGGGCTCGCCATTGAGCACGTCGAGCATGTAGCCGCGCGATCCGTAGTGGGCGCAGCGCAGCATGAACTTTTGCAGCTCGCACACGGGAATTTCTTCAACGGGGTCATCATTGTGTGCGCCATCGCCACTGTCGTCGGCGTGGGGGCCCAATGTGGCGGGAGCATTTCCGGCCGTGGCTTCCAGCAGCTCTTCTACCAGATTGGTGTCGCCTCCGGGTTTACCGGCGCCCGTCTGTATTGGCTCCTCCACTACCACCAGCTCACCTTCGTGCAGCGCCTGGGCAATGGACTGAAGCGGGGCCTGTGCTTGCCATTGGCCAGCCGGGAGCAATTTTCCGGTGGCTTTGAGTTGTTGGGCGCTGGGATTGAGGCTCTGCACAAAGGCTTTAGCGTCGCTCAGGCTGACAAAAGACCGGGCGGGATGGTCGCTCTTGGTAGCGTTTGCGGCCGGCATCAGTGCCCAGGCGCTGTCCTGGTTATTGCGGAAGCGGGTCAGGCCACTCAGGCTGTTGAGCAGTGCCGGATTGGCGCTTGGGTACACCTGCACGCGTCCTTGGGCGATCCAGTCGGCTATCAGACGGCGGGCGTCGTCGGGGTCAACGGGAGGATACTCCTCGCCGAGACTGACCAACAGTTGCAACCAGAAATCGGGGTCGCAATCCAGGCCGATCAGAAATTGATGCGCATAGAAGTTGTCGCCAAACCACATCAGTCGCGATGTCGGGCGAGATCCCTGGCTGGGGTGATAAAAGCGGTAATATCGACCAAGCAGGTCGTTCAGGTAAGGCACACTTGCAGGTAGCATGACTCAGCCACTCCTTGTAATCCCTGTCATTTGCAGCGCGAATTATGCCATAACCTCAACGGCGATTGTGTGATTCAGTTCTTGCCCTCACCGACCGAACCACCCAATGATGCCTGCAATGTCCCCTGGTTGATGACCGCGCCTTCGGCTCCGTCCAGCGCGGAAAAGGCAAAATCGCCATTCATAAAATCATCAACGCCGATATCGAGACCGCTGGCCAGCAGCCCGCCCACATTGACCTGAGCCGACTCGCCGAACACTATGCCTCGGGGGTTGACCAACACCACATGACCATTGGCATCAATACGCCCACGAATAACCGAGTCCGACTCACTTAATATGCGGTTAAGCGCCACCGAATCCGCCCCTGGCTGCAGAAAGCTCACCACCTCATCGGCATCCAGATCAAAGCTGTCCCAGTCGATGGCGATCCGGTCCGAATACTGCTCGATCAACGTCTGCTTCTGTTCCGCCGATATCTGCCCTGAGCCTCCGGTAATGCGGCCCCCCTCCGGGCCAGCCACGGCCGACTGAGACATAACCAAAGGAGAACAGGCCAGCATGGCCATATAAAGCTTTCGTTTGGAAAAGGACATCAGGGTGTTGGCGCGGGGCGAGAGAGGCGTCATGGTAACAATCCTTATCAGACGTAAGGCCCGAGAGATCGGCTCGGGCCTGATTTCATTTCTATAGCTTACGGCGTTTATTCAGAATATCGGGTAATGACTACAAACTCATTTGTAATCAGATCGTAAGCAGAAACCGCTTTATAAAGATCTTGGGCCACAAAGAAGTAGTCGTCCTTCGGCATAAAATGAACGCCTTCCGCCATTCCTGAATCAAATTGATCGTTCTCAGTGTAGGGGTGCAACACGGCCCATTTCCCAGTAGAAACATCCAGCTTCATTAACCCCTTGTATAACTCGATAACATATAGATCGTCATCGTCATTCGAAAGGAACATATTTTTAATGGATATGATGTTATCGGTTGGAAAGTCCAGGGGAATACTTTCCCTGTCGCCGCTAGTCAGATTAACTTTGTAGAGCGCGGATTGATCGTATATATACCCAAACTCTTCGTCACTTCTGACTATAAGTCCGTCACCTGCTCCAAAGTCAGGACCCGCACCCACGCCCGCTTCCGGATCTGAAATGACCTCACTTTCACGGGATTCCAAATTGACTTTCAGAAGGCGATTGAAATTGCCATCAATACTTCCCGCATTACTTCCCGAGAAAATATAGATGCTCTCCGGCTCTGAAGAAGCTACTGAGACCCCCAAAGGCCAGTCAAAAGCGGAAGCACTATCCCCGGATTTTGACCGTAGAACTTCATCAGCGACGCCAGTTTCAAGATCTATCTCATAGATAACGCTTCCAATATCACGGGTGGCTATTAATCGATTATTCTTTGTATCAATGGAACCGACATTCAAACTCGAAAAACCAAGAGACTCGTTCTCTCCACCATTTGTGACGAATACAGAGCGTATACCAGTACTCAGGTCCACCGCCAACACAGAGCGGTCCTCAGCTTCCATTTCATCTTGGTCGAGACCCAGTAAAAGCAGGCGGTTATGAGCTTCGTCATAAACCATGTCTCCAATCTCAAACTGCCGCTCCTCATCATCCGGAAACGGCGCCGTATAGTCCTGCCCCACCACCGTCACTTCCACTGGCTCATCCAGCTCATTACCCGCTTCGTCTCTGACCTGAAGCGATACCCGGTTTTCACCTGGGGCCAGGGTGATGCTCTGCTGCCATTCGGCAAAGCCGGTTTCCTCATCAGGTTCCAGGGTATAGGGAACGGTGCTGTCCTCGTGGTGTACGGTCAGGGTAACTTCGGCGACCTCACTGAGTTCATCGGAAGCACGACCACGGATGGTCAGGGTTTCAGCGCCGCTGGCGCTCATGGGGGGCGGGAACGCAATTTCACCAACCGGAGGCTCTTCATCCGGGGCGGTGGTCAACGCCCACTCGACGGTTTCGGTTCCGATGGTGATCGTCACCTCCCGGGTTTGGTCAGGACCACTAAGCGTTACTGCACGCAGTGAGACAGCATCTCCCGGCTGAAGCTCTCCCGCTTCGGTGGTGAACTCTCCACCGTTGACGCGGTACTCACCACCGGTGATATTGACGGCCACAGGAGTGTTGATCCCGCTGATCTCGACTTCGTCACTGGTTACCTCTGTTTCGGGATCCAGATCTTCCTGGGGGGCAAAGCCGAAGGCATTCGGCGTTGTATCTTCGGCTTCGGTGGTAACGGTAAAGGTGCCGCTAATCCCACCAATCGTCAGCGTGGCAGACGCTTCGGTGCTGAAATTCCCGGAGGCCGTCACTTGAACCCTGACCTCGTCACCCAGGTCCACCTCGCCGTCAGCGTCGGTATAAGCACCACCGTCGATACTGTACTGACCGCCGGCAACCGAAATCGTGGTGGCGGCATCAATACCGCCGACAGTGATGGTATTGCTGGTCAGCGTGGCACCCGGCTCGACATCAACTTGAGGTTCGAACGAGAAAGGGGCGGGCTCAAGGTCCGCGGGTTGGCTCGAGCTGCTGGAGCTTGATACAGAACTGGAACTTGAGCTGGAACTGATAGAGGACTCAGACGAGCTTGAGCTTGTCTGCGACACGCTGGAAGACGAGAATGAACTGGACGATTGGCTGCTGGATGAGCCAGGCTCCGGCCCGCCCCCACTACTGCCACCACAGGCGGTCAATCCAAGAGTCATCAGAGAAGCTAGGGTAAGCTGGCGCAGTAAAGCGAGGGGCATGACGTGCACTCCTTTTGTTCCGTGTCAGACTTCAAAGGGCGGCATTATGCCAGCCCTTTATCCATTTTTGTGTGATGCAGTTAAAATTGGTTTGGGACGGTACAAGCATCACGGTAACAATCCTTATCAGACGTAAGGCCCGAGAGATCGGCTCGGGCCTGTTTTCAGGTCGACAACGTACTTGAGTTATTCGGAATAGCGGGATATCACCACAAATTCGTTTGTGGTCAGATCATAGGCAAGGACTGCTTTGTAGTGGTCTTGAGCGACAAAAATATAATTATTTTCTTCCACATAGTGAACACCCTCGGACAATCGGGAATCAAATTCATCATTCTCATCGTAGGGGTGTATGACAGTCCACTCCTCGGCCTGTTTATCTTTCTTCATTAACCCACGAGAAATCTCGAAGATAGTCAGATCTTCGCCTAAAAGAAAGAAATCGTTAAACGCTCTGATAATAAAGTCTGTAGGGTAATCCAAAAAAATCTCTTCTCGGTTGCCAGTGTTCAAATCCACTTTGTATACGTCTGACCCACTTTCAATGTAACCCCACCTCTCGTCTCCCGAAATTAGAAGTCCGCGCCCCGACAAAAAGTCAGGACCTGAACCAACACCCGCTTCAGGATCTGAGATAACCTCACGCTCACCGCTCTTCAAGTTGACTTTCAAAAGGCGATTGTAATCACCGCCATTACTTCCCGATAGGATATAAACGCTTTCAGAATCTGACGAGGACATAACAATACCCCTAGGCCAATCAAAAGCCGAAGCAAGATCTCCGGACTTCGATTGCATAAGCTCTGCACCGTTGCCAGTCTCAAGATCTATCTCATATATAGCGCTTCCATTAATACGAGTTGCAATCAATCGGTTGTGCTCAGAATCGATGGATCCTAGATCGAGAACTCCAAAACTCAGGGTCTCGTTTTCTCCGTCATTTGTGGCGAAGACTGATCGCACGCCAGTAATAAGGTCCACCGCCAAAATAGCGCGATCTACGCCCACACCTTCGTCCTTATCATCGCCAAGCAAAAGGAGACGGTTTTGGGCCTCGTCATAAACCATTTCTCTAATTTGAAATTGCCGCTGCTCATTATCCGGAAACGGCGCCGTATAGTCCTGTCCCACCACCGTAACTTCCACCGGCTCTTCCAGCTCATTGCCCGCTTCGTCTTTGACCTGAAGCGATACCCGGTTTTCACCTGGGGCCAGGGTAATGCTCTGCTGCCATTCGGCGAAGCCGGTTTCTTCGTCAGGTTCCAGGGTATAGGGGACGGTGCTGTCCTCGTGGTGTACGGTCAGGGTAACTTCTGCGACCTCACTGAGCTTATCGGAGGCACGGCCACGGATGGTAAGGGTTTCAGCGCCGCTGGCGCTCATGGGGGGCGGGAACGCGATTTCACCGACCGGAGGCTCTTCATCCGGGGCGGTGGTCAACGTCCACTCGACGGTTTCGGTTCCGATGGTAATTGCAACCTCCCGGGTCTGGTCGGGACCGCTAAGCGTTACTGCACGCAGAGAGATGGTATCTCCCGACTGAAGTTCTCCCGCCTCAGCGGTAAAATCGCCACCGTTGACGCGGTACTCACCACCGGTGATATTGACGGCCACAGGAGTGTTGATCCCGCTGATCTCGACCTCGTCACTGGTTACCTCTGTTTCGGGCGCCAACCCTTCCTGGGGGGCAAAGCCAAAGGCATTCGGTGTGGTATCTTCGGCTTCGGTGGTAACGGTAAAGGTGCCGCTCACGCCACCGATAGTCAGGGTGGCAGACGCCTCGGTGCTGAAACTCCCGGAGGCCGTCACTTGAACCCTGACCTCGTCATTCAGATCCACCTCGCCGTCGGCGTCGGTATAAGCGCCACCGCCGATACTGTATTGACCGCCGGTAACCGAAATCGTGGTGGCGGCATCAATACCGCTGACGGTGACGGTATTGCTGGCAAGTGTGGCACCCGGCTCTACATCAACTTGAGGCTCAAACGAGAAAGGGGCGGGCTCAAGGTCGGCGGGTTGGCTCGAGCTACTGGAGCTTGATACTGAACTGGAACTTGAGCTGGAACTGACAGAGGACTCAGACGAGCTTGAGCTTGTCTGCGGCACACTGGAAGACGAGGATGAATTGGACGATTGGCTGCTGGATGAGTCGGGCTCCGGGCCGCCCCCACCACTGCCGCCACAGGCGGTCAAACCAAAGGTCATCAGAGAAGCCAGAGTAAGCTGGCGCAGTAAAGCGAGGGGCATGACGTGCACTCCTTGTGTTCCGTGTCAGACTTCAAAGGGCGGCATTATGCCAGCCCTTTATCCATTTTTGTGTGATGCAGTTAAAGTTGGCGCAAAACACCTCAAGATCAACAGAAAAGCTACGGGAAATACCGAAAGCATTTGGTTCTAGCGGGCTAGAATCCACTCTCCATTTTCGCGTCGAAATACAAGGCTGTACCTGACAGACCCCGGCTCATCAACGAAGTTGAAGGCGATTGCGGGGCCATCATCTGACCGAACTAACGAAACCAGCTTTCCATTTGGTTCGTGGATCAATCCAAACTTCTCATTTCCTGATCTAACGAGTTTCAAGTCCGGGTTACTTAGCGACTTTTTAAGGCTCGCTCTCAGCTCTTCCGCCGTTGTTCCATCCTGCAAGTAAAAAGCCCTGTCAGTTTCGGAGTTCCTCTCCTCGAACATTGTCATTATAACGTCGATATCTCCCTCAATGAGGGCTTTCTCAATCTTCTCATATTCGTTGTAAAGCTCATCCCTGTCCCTGTAATACGTCTCGTCTGAAACGGCAAAGTAATCAGGAAGCTCATCGCTTACAAAGAACTTCCACAAAGGTAAGCTGTTAGGGATGTCTACCCTTCTTGTAAGTGTAGGACCGGCCATTTCCTCTTCTGGTTGCTCTATATCTAAAGGATGTATAACAACATTTCCGCGGGAACTTTCGATGAAATCATTCTCTGGGTCTACCTGACGACTTCCAGAACCGCCGTTCAGGGCCACGAGATCAGTTTCGCTCCCATCGAATACAATATCTGTTATCTTATGGCTGACGCTCAAATCTTCATCCGGTTTAACAACCAAGCTCACTGAGAGCCTCGCTGACTTGGGATACTCAGATCCCGTTTCAGGCGCGAAAAGCCCAAGGGACAAAGTGTTTTTTTCAGGATGCATATAATTGTTGACGGGAACCTCTGCTTTCGACTGACCCATCAGACTATTCACCTGATGGACCTTCACACCATTGAGATTTACGAAAGATTCGACATTATTACTCTCTACCAACAAGTAAAACAGCGGTTTTTTTTCAAGCACACTCATTCCATCACCTTTACCGTTAGAACAGGATGAAGATAAAAGGATACATAACACTAGAAACAGCTTAGAATGGAGCTTCATCAAGGGAATACTCCTTTTTCTCTTTTGGAAACCTGGCCTCTGGCAGTATCTCCCTAAGTTTTTTCATTTCTTTCTCTTTTAGTTTTTCGTTTTCTGCTTTCTTGTAGCGACTTCTCCTTCTCCGGTCATCTTCATCCTCAGCATTCTTTGAATCCACGGTTCCTTTGGCTACCTCCGCATAATAGGTGTAGTAGAGCGCCGCACCCGTAAACAACACACTTCCACCAATCGCGGGCTCACCTCCTTTGACCGTTGATGTAAGTTCAAAGACAGCACCAATACCCTTAGACTCCGAGCCAGCGCTCTTGAGAGACATGGCCATGCCCGCCCTGACTTCGACATAGAAGATTTTTGCTTTCGCCTCGATTCTGGCTTCTACGCCAATCAACAGACTCAGAGCACTTCTATTGGTCGTTGTTACTCCGTCTTTGGCCAGCCAGCGTTTTCCTGCGTTCTTTTCCCAGGATAAGCTGCCCGAAAGCTCACCGGAAATAAGCAAGTCCAGCGCGACCACGGCGCCCGCGCTGAGCTGCTCTGTTCCTATCCCTTGTTGCGCGCGCGCTCGAATCTCCTTAAGAATCGTGGAGTGGGGCCCCTGCAGGCTGATTATGGTATCGAGAATATCGACACACACATCAGCTTTAAGCAGCGGCGCCATGGACAATGATATACTTCCCGATACCGCGATATCGTTTCGCTGTTCAACCTCTTTAAGTTCAACACCCCCTTTGAACTCTACGGTCGGCCAAGTCAGTTCAACCTTGTTTCGATTGGACTCATTCCGATTTTTCCCTCTGCGGGTGTACTTTTCGATGCTTTCGGTCACGGTGTCCATCATTGAGCGGATTTCAGGGAAACAGTCGTCCACCGTCAAGTTTTTCTCCGATCCGAGCTCCCAATGGTGAGTATTCACCTGACCGGACACTTTCCCGGAGAGTGCCCAGTCTCCGGTTGAGCCTTCATTACTATCAAGGCTTTTAGACGTACTACTCTGAGAGTATCCAGCCTTAACGCCGCCCTCCCACTTCACCGTGGGAAACGCATGCACGATTCCCTCTACCTGCTCGATTTCTGAGCAGCCGGAGGACCTGAAACGGTAGGTGTTGAAGTCGATATCACCCGGTAACAGATAGCGGCGCAGGAAGTCGCTGAAGGTTTCCACCGGTCGGTCGTTACTCGGGGGCAGAACCGCTATTTCCTTTCCGCTCTGCTTGATGGCGCTGTCGCCGTCGGGGCCACTCAGGTTGATGGAGGGGCAGGCGTTTTTGCCATGGCCGCAGGCGCCGGCAAAGTCGACGGTGATTTTGTCGGGCTGATCGTCCTGGGTGATCACCTGCAGCACTTTCTGGGTGCCGTTCATATTGGGCTCGCCATTGAGCACGTCGAGCATGTAGCCGCGTGAGCCGTAGTGGGAGCACCGGAGCATGAACTTCTGCAGTTCGCACACGGGAATTTCTTCGGCGGGTTCGTCGTTCCGGGCACCGTCGCCGCCCTCATCGGCGTGGGGGCCGAGGGTCTGGGCGGTACCGGCGGCGGTGGCCTCAAGCAGCTCTTCCACCAGGTTGTTGCCGTCCATTGGTTTGCCTGCGCCGGTGCGGAGCGGTTCTTCGACCACGACCAGCTCACCGTTGTGCAACGCCTGGGCGATGGAATGGACCGGGGTCTGTGGCTGCCACTGGCCGGGGGGCAACAGTTTACCCGTGGCTTTGAGTTGCTCAGCGCTGGGATCGAGGCTTTGTACGAAGGCTTTGGCGTCGTTCAGGCTGCTGAAGCGGCGTGCGGGTTTGCGGCCCTGGTCGCTGTTGGCGGCGGGCATCACTGACAAGGCGGTGTCGCGGTTGCGACGGAAGCAGGTCAATCCGCTGAGGTTATTGAGCAGTGCCGGATTGGCGCTTGGGTACACCTGCACGCGCCCTTGGGCGATCCAGTCGGCTATCAGACGGCGGGCGTCGTCGGGGTCAACAGGAGGATACTCCTCGCCGAGACTGACCAACAGTTGCAGCCAGAAATCGGGGTCACAATCCAGGCCAATCAGAAATTGATGCGCATAGAAGTTGTCGCCAAACCACATCGGTCGCGATGTCGGGCGAGGTCCCTGGCTGGGGTGATAAAAGCGGTAATATCGACCAAGCAGGTCGTTCAGGTAAGGCACTCTTGCAGGCAGCATGACTCAGCCACTCCTTGTAATCCCTGTCATTTGCAGCGCGAATTATGCCACAACGTCTATCGCCAATGTGTGACTCAGTTCTAGCCCTCGCCGCCCAGAACCCGAAACCAACGCTCCAGTTGGTAGCCATCCCCATCCACCAGACGTAATTTGTGCCAACCCGGGTCGAGGGAAACCGCCTGCTCGTGAAACAGGCGGGTTTTGCCCAGGTAGCGATCATCCAGATGCCAGAACAGTTCTCCCTCAGGATGACGATGGACAGCCTGAAGAACGGTGCGGCCGCGCCGCCCACTCAATTCCAGCGGGATGTACACCTGGCTACCCTCACGGGGATAGAGCAGGTCCATGGGTTGGTCATCGGCGTAGTGATGAACGGCGGCCAGGCAGTCCGGGCGCCAGGGGGGAACCGGACGGTAGTCACTGTGATGCAGGCGCCAGAAGTGCGCCTGGAGCGGCGGCAGGGTGAACAAGTCGGCCGAGACCATGGCGCTGACCCGCTCACAACCGGCGTGCACCCGATACTGGCCGGTGGCATCGAGTTGGACCCGCTGGTAGTGCGGGGTGACCTGCTGAAAGTGGCTGTGCCGGGGAATATCAATTTCGCGCGACTCGCACTGGCCACCGGCGAGATAGCCATCGGTGATGCACACGGAGACGGTTTTCAGAGCCTGGGTCGGGCGGTCAAACCAGCGATGATTGCCCAGTTGGGCAAACACTTCGAACAGTACCGGCGCGGCACTTTTCTGGCCGCTCAGCGCTGGCGCCGGTTCACCGCCGGCATTGCCGGCCCAGACGCCCACGGTGTAGCGGCCGTTGCTGCCAATCGCCCAGGCATCGCGCAGGCCGTAACTGGTGCCGGTTTTCCAGGCGATGGCCTGGCTGCCGCTGAAATCCCGCCAGAGCGCATCGGTGCCGGGGCGGACGACATTGAGCAACGCCTGCAGGGTCAACCAGGCGGCGCCCTGTCCCAGACCGGGATCGCCCTTTGCCACATTATGTTCGCCATGGACCCGCTGTGCTTCGGCGGGCCAGGTGCCCGCACGGGCCATGGAGGTCATTCGGGCGTAGAGGTTGGTCAGTTCCCACAGAGTGCCTTCGGCACCGCCCAGAATCAGACTCAGGCCATAGTCTTCGGCCGGGCGATGCAGGGTGCTCACCCCCAATTCCTGCAGACGATGGTGCAGCCGCTCAATGCCGTAATCTTTAAGCATGTGCACCGCCGGCACATTCAGCGAACGGGCCAGCGCCCGGTGAGCGGGCACGGCGCCGCGGTATTGACGGTCATAGTTTTCCGGTCGGTAGCCACCGAAATAGGCGGGAATGTCCGGTACCAATGTGGTGGGCAGCAGCTCGCCATCTTCCAACATCAGACCGTAGAGCAGAGGCTTGAGAATACTGCCGGTGGAACGCGGCCGCTGGATGATATCCACGGCTGGCGCGTGGTCATCCCCCGCGGCCTGATTGCCCACGTAAGCGAGGGTGCGCATCCGCTCATGGTCCAGCACCAGAATCGACAGGTTGTGGACGCCGTCCCGAGCCAGTCGCCGCCCCTGCTGCTCGGCTATGTGTTGGATGCGCCGTTGCAGGTCGGCATTCAGGGTGGTGTGGAACACCGCTTGCGAGGGGGCCTCGGCGGCCAACGTGGTCAGCAGGTGGGGCGCCAGATGAGGTAACGGTCGGGGTCGTTCGGGGAGTGGCTCGCGTAGCGCCAACCTCAGATCCAGCTCACTCAGGGCACCAGCCTCGGTCAGACGGCGCAGCAACTGATCCCGCTTTTGACGCAGGCGCTCGCGGTCGCGCCCGGGGTGGATCAGCGCCGGGCTGTTGGGCAGTACCGCCAGAGTGGCCGCTTCAGCCCAGGAAAGCTGCTCTGGTTCGCGACCGAAGTAGCGCCAGGCGGCGGCTCTCAGACCGACGATGTTGCCGCCGAAGGGGGCGTGACTGGCATAAAGGGTCAGCAATTCATCCTTGCTGAAATGCCACTCCAGGTGCAGAGCACTCAGCGCCTCCAGCGCTTTATTGCCCAGGGTTCGGGGCGGGTCGTCGCGCAGCATTCGGGCCAATTGCATGGTGAGGGTACTGCCGCCGCTGGTGACCCGGCCGGCTCTGATATTGCCCCAACCGGCCCGGACGATGGCCAGGGGGTCGATGCCCGGGTGGAGATGAAAGCGTCGGTCTTCGAACCGCAACAGGGCCTGCTCGTATTTGTTCGGCAACCCGGTAACCGGGGCAAAGCGCCATTGCTGGTCACCGGCAATCCGGGCTCCGAGCAGTTCGCCATTGTCGGCGAGTATCAGACGGGCGTAGTCACGGTTTTGTAAGCCCGACGGCAGCGGCCAGTACTGCAGGAGCAGCAAGACAACCAGCATGCCCCCGGCCACCCCCACCAGCCAGGGCTGACGTATCCACTTGCCGAACGTCTTACTCACCGCCGCCTCAGTCCGACTTGATCACACGGACCCACTGCCCGGCGGTACCCGCCCGAATCCGTTCGTTGTACATGGCTTCGGTACGCCAGCCCGGGAGATAGAAATCCCCGGCGTAGGAAGCGTTGAGCAGGATTTTCAGTGTGACCCGCTCCTGACGGTGGTCCTGATAGCGCCAGCGCCACCGGTAGTCCCTCCAGAGGCTGAAGTAGCCCAATACCCGGTCGTCGCGAATGTCCAGATAATCAAACCCGTCGGGCGCATCGCCGCCCTCCAGTCGCTCGTTGCGGATCTGCCAGCCGCTGGGCATCACCAGACTCAGGGCTATATCCTCCAGCCGCGCACGGCCCAGTTCACCGAAGTCGGCAGACACACTGATTTCCGCCATAAAGTCGGTGCCCTGAGGCAGTTCGGTGACGTCCAGGGTTTCGCCTTCCAGCGTGGCGAAGCGCACGTCCAGATTCAGTCCCTCCGCTTCCGGCTGCTCATCCGTGGCGGCGGGCGTGCCGCGATTGCTGAGCAGCACCCGCAGGTTCTGATCGCTGTCGTTGCGCACCCCGGCCTGGATATTCATCAATGACTGCCGATACCAGTGACTCTGACTTTCCAGAGGCTGCCAATCGCCCTCGGTATCCAGCGCGAAGCGCAGGGGTTCCTCGGCGTCTACGTCTCCGGCGAAGTTCGCCAGGGAGGTGAGGGCCCAGGCCACCGATTGAGTGCTGTACCAGTCGGACTCGGAGAGCCGATCCGCGATCTGTTCCGCCTGTTGCCAGGCCGCTTCCTGCTCACCGGCCTGAACCAGCAATTTCAGGCCGATGGCCCGGTCGCGCAGGCTGGAACCGTAGGTATAGCCGGGTTCATCGTACTCCGGCACGCGCTCGACCTCGGGCATCAGCTCCCGCCCGGCATCCTTGAGCCCGAGCTGATAGTAAGCACTCGCCAGCAGACGCCGTGCGGTCACCTGCTGATCGCCGTTCAGTTGGTTCAATCGCTCCCGCAACCGGTTCATGGCCGGGGTTTCCGCCGCGCCCGCCAGGGCCAGCACGTAAAGGCGATAGGCCTGTACCTGGGTCCGGTAGTCTTCGCCCTGACTGAAGCGGCGGGCCTGTTGGCGCTCGTGGTCCAGCCAGCGCTGCAAGCCGTCGGCCTCAACACCATAGCCGCGCCGCTGGGCTTCCACCAGGAAGTGCCCCGCGTAGAGTGAAGCCCAGTCATTGGCATAGGTCGCGCCGGGCCAGTAGCTGAAGGCACCGTTGGCCAACTGGAAGCGGGCCAGCCGCTCGATAGCGGCCTGCAGGTTGCTTTCCCGCTCGCGCTCCTGGTCATCGGACAGGGATACCAGTCGATCCAGATAGAGTTGCGGGAACGCGGCGGAGGTCACCTGCTCCAGACAGCCGTGGGGGTAGTTGAGCAGGTAGCCCAGGTGCTGCTCCAGGTTGATTGGCGGCAACCGGCTGATCTCGATGCTGGCCTCATTGGTGCCCGCCATGCCGTGGGCCTCCAGGGAAGAGCGCCACTCCTCGCCCGGCGCCAGGACAACCTGCTCCCGGCGCACCGACGGGGGGTTGGCCGCACGGGATTCAATATGAATGGTCTGGCTGGCCGTCTCCTCACCGCTGCGGGCGGTGACGGTCACCTGCCCTTGCCCGACCTGATCGTTGACCTTGAGGGTCAGCTCGGTGATGGCGTCCTGTTGCCCGTCCAGGCTGAGTTCCGCTGTACTCTGCTCCAGGGTGAACAGGTCACTGGCGCTGGCCTCAATGTTCACCTGATCAATGGCTTCGTCGTTAGTGAACACTTGCACCGGCAGGGAGATGGTCTCGCCCGGGCCGACCACCCGGGGCAGCGTCGCCAGCAGGCTGAGCGGTTGGGTGACGGTGACGCTCTGTTCGGCCTTGCCATAGGCGCCCTGCTGGCCCGCCACTACCATGGCGCGGACTTCGCCCAAGTATGGCGGCAGGGAGATCTCGTGGGTCCGGGTCTCGCCCGCGGCCAGCGTAAAGGGGCCGAGGAACTGTACTACCGGCGGGAACCGGCGCTCACGGGGGTTGGCATCAGCCTCGTCGTCGGCATCGCTACCACCGATGGCGAGCACTCTCTGCAGGGAAGCACCGTAGGCCCCGACCACCTGATCAAACAGGTCCCAAGTGTATACCCCCAGGGCTTCGCGACGATAGAAATGGTCGTGAGGATCGGGCGCCTTGAAACCGGTAATGCCCAGCAAGCCCTCATCCACCAGGGCCAGGGTGTAGGTCATTGCGCGGTCATTGGTCTCGCTGACCTCAACCGCAAAGGTGGACTCCGGACGCACCTGCTCGGGCGCCTCAATAACCGGCTCCAAGCGGGTGTCGGGATCTTCCACCGCCAGGGGCACCAACCCATACAGGCGCATGGGGGCATCACTGGCCCGGTCCTGGTGGGGCAGCAACAGGCTCAGGTGGACATAGACATTGGGCGCCATTTCGGCGGTGACCGGAATCTCGATATCGGTCTGCCCCGGTTCCAGATCCAGCCAGCGCCGCTCCAATACGCGCCGACCGTTTTCCAGACTGAGCAGCACACGGCCACGCTCAACCTCCGGCAATCGGACCCGTGCGGTCTCGCCCACTTCGTATTGATCCTGATCGGTGGACAGCATCAGTTGGGTGGCGCTGGCGGGATTGACCGCGTTGCTGCGACTCCAACCCAGATACAACAGCTCCCCGGCGCAATGACCGCTGTTCTCATCACAGACCCGCAGCAGGTAGCGGCCCCAATCGTACCGGTCCTTTTCCAGGGTCCAGCGGGCCAGGCCATTGGCATCGGTGGTGAGCGAGTCTTCGCTTAAGGGCGCGCGATTTTCACTGGCCACAAAGCTGGCCAGGTCGTCACTGCCGCGATCCCACCACCAGCGCCAGTCCACTTTGTAGAGGGTGAGTTTCAGGTCGCGGCCGGCCAATGGTTCGCCGTCGCTGGAGAGGCTCTGGAAGCTGACTTCATGATCCTGATTGCGGGCGATGGCCCCGTTGTAACCGCTGCCATCGGGTACATGAATGCCCACCCACTGTTCGAAAGGCAGGTAATCGAACCGACGCAGCGCCGTGCTGAACGCCCCGCCCGGCTCGAACACGCGGTTGATGAATACGGCGGATAATTGACCCGGCGGCGGTGAGGCCACCGGCAGGTTCACCGGAAAGCGCGCCTCACCCGTTTGATCTAATACCCCTTCAAACACCTTCTGAGTGGCCCCGGCAAATTCCCGGGCCGGGTCGTCAAAGGTGAACTGGCTGTAGCCGTCGAAGCGGGTGGTCTTGGGAATCAACCGGACCTCGGTATCCGCTTTCAGCCCGGCGGCACTGGCGCCGTGCAGCCACTGGGCGGACAGCTCGGCCTCGGCCGGCATGGCATCCAGACGCAACGGGGTCTCGGCAAAGCTCAAATCCATTTTCAGCCGGTTGGGCATGATGGTTTCGATCTTGAGTACCTTGTCGAAGTAGCGGTTGCCCAGGTGCACTACCGCGCGCCAGTTGCCCGTGGGCGCCGACTCCTCGGTGCTCAGGGTAAAGCGGTAAAAACCGTCCACCGGGTCGCGGGCGATTTCGCTGGTGACTTTCTTTCCTTGGGGATCAAACAGATCCAGGGTCACCGGATGATCCTCGGGCCACTGGTCGTCGCGATCTTCGAGAATAAAGGTCAGGTGGATATCATCCCCCGGCCGCCAGACATCCCGCTCGCCATAGAGAAAGCCTTTCAAACCATCGCGCACCGGCTCACCATCCACATCAAACTGGTTGGTGGGTAACGCTTCGTTGCGCGCCAGGCGCAGATAGCCGGTTTTACCGTCGCGCTCGGCCATCAGATAAAACGGCTGGCCATCGGTGCGGATTGAGGCCATGCCATATTCATCGGTGCGGCCTTCGCCAATGGGCTGCTGCTGGAAGTTGTACACCCGGATGCGGGCGTCCGGCAGCGGTGCGGCATCAAGCAGGCCGGTGGCAATCACTTCCAGCCGGTCATCGCCACCGAGCTTGGCCATCAGGCCCATGCTGGATACCTGAAAGGCGCGCTGGGCCTGCACCTGATCGCTGTAGCGGTAGTAACTTTCGTGGCACGGGTTGTTGCGTTCGCTGTAGACCCAGTAACCACGGGATTCATAGTACTGCCGATACCAGGCGGGCGTGGACTCATTCTGGTAGGACCAGTCGCCCTCGTGGCTTTCCGGTTCCGGATCTTCCGCCTGCTCGGGGCGCGGCACATCGCAGGGATAGAGTGAGTTGCTGCGGTCCACACCCAGGGCCAGTTGAATCATGCCCTCCGGGTGCTCTGCCATCAGCTCGGTCAGATCCAGGTTGTAGCGTTGCCATCCATCGCTGGCGGGCTCGGGCAGGCGATAGGTTTTGCGCCACAAATAACGACCGGTGGCACCGTCCGGCCCGGCATCGGTCAAACCATGATTCTGCAGATACTGACCCATATTGCCTTCGAACACCTTGAAGGCGGTCACCTGAACCGAGTCGATATTCGCCGCTTCAAACGGAACGGACAATTGGCGGGCGGGCGGCAGAATACTGCTGTTGCCCAGAAAGCGCACACCGGGGGTGACCAGATTCAGGCGCAGCGTCTGTTCAAAGCCTTTGCCAAGGCGATGGCCTCGGGCGCTGCGTACCAGGTCGGTGACGGTCAGGGTGACGGCTTCGTCAGTTTGCTCCCGGGGGTACAGACGCAGGCGACTGCCGTCTACTCGAGCGCGAACCGCCTCCCCGCCGAGCTCCACCAGCCCACTCAGGTTCTGCTCGCGATCGAGCGGCTGGGAAAAGCTCACCTCCACATAGGTTTGCCCACCGCGCACCACTTGCGCGCCGGTAACCACGAAGGTGTCACGCGCGGGAAGCGTCAGGGTTCGTTGGCCCTTCTGTGACGACCCGATGCTCGAGCCGTCCCAGGCGAGCACCAGCGTCTGGTCCCGGTCGGTTTGAGGCAAGGCGTCCAGATGGAAACCGAAGCGCACCGGCTTGGCGGTCTCCTGCCACTGTACCGACACCGGTTCTCCTCCAAGCTCCGCCGTCAGAACCGATTCCACAGCGTTCCGATCCGCACCGTCCGGCACATAGAGCTCGCCGGACAGTGATAACTCGCCGGCCCTCTCCGACGGTGCCAAACCACCCACCGTCAGTTCAAAACTGACGGGTGGGGCAGCCCCCCGAGCAGACGTTGAGGAAGCTTCAGAAGAGGAGGAAGCCGTGGCCGGCGTCGGGTCCTCGCCCGGGCTGCAGGCCAGCAGCGCCGACAGGGCGGCACCGATCAACACACAACGTATCCATGAGACCGAATTCCAGACCATCACGTCTGTCGGTAAATACAGCTTGTCCATAAGAGTCCTTGATTGTCAGTGAGCAGGAAGGTAACTGCGTTCAGTTTAGCCGAGACCCAAGCTATAATCCCAGACGTCCACCACCCCCGAGAGTTCACCATGCCGCCCGCGTTGATTACCATCGGCCTGCTGCTGTGCAGTAATATCTTCATGACCTTCGCCTGGTACAGCCACCTGAAGGAACTGAACCACAAGCCGTGGATCATCGCTGCGCTGGTGAGCTGGGGAATCGCCCTGTTTGAATACCTGTTCCAGGTACCGGCCAACCGGGTCGGCTATACCGTAATGAGCGTCGGCCAGCTCAAGATTCTGCAGGAAGTCATCACCCTGAGTGTCTTCGTGCCTTTCGCCCTCTTTTATCTCAAGGAACCGCTGAAACTGGATTACCTCTGGGCCGGCTTATGCCTGCTGGGTGCCGTGTTTTTCATGTTTCGCTCAAAACTCGGGCTTTAAGCCTCTAACGTAACAACTGTAACAATCGTTTACAGCGCCACACACGTTAATGATAATGCTTCTTTTTTAGATTTATTGAAAAGGAAGCTCCCTCATGACCGCACCGAATGCCTCCCGTCTGAGTCCACTCGCTCTGGCCATCGCCCTGGCGCCCATGGCCTCCATTGCACAAAACGCCACTCCCGACGCCGACCCACAGCAGCACAACCGCACCCTGATCAGCGAAGAACTGGTGGTGGTCGGCCAACCGCTGGACAGCCTGATGGACAGCGACGATATCGAGCGCAAACAGGCCAATGACCTGGACGATATTTTCTCCGGCGTGTCCTCTGTACTGGTAGGCGGCTCCGTAGGCGCTGCCCAGAAAATCTATGTGCGCAACCTCGGCGAAGACACTTTGAACATCATGGTGGATGGCGCCACCCAGTCCGGGGTGACCTACCATCACACCGGCCGGATTTCCGTCGAGCCTGAACTGCTCAAGCAGGTAAGGGTACAGGTGGGCGCCGGCGATGCCACCAATGGCCCCGGCGCCCTGGGGGGCGCCATCCGGTTTGAGACCAAAGACCCCGAGGACCTGCTGGGTTCCAACAATTTCGGCGCCCTGCTGAAAACCGGCTACTTCTCCAATACCGAAGGCACCAAAAACAGCGCCACGGTCTATGGCCGCTTCAACGATACCTTCAGTGCCATGGCCAGCTACGTAGACGCCGATCAGGGCAATATGGAAGACGCCGAGGGCAACGAACTGCCCGGCACCAATTCGGACCAGGAACTGGGCTTTGTCAAATTGGTGGGTGACTTGGGCGCTGGCCACACCCTGCGTCTGAGTCACGAAAAACTGACCGAAGAGGGCGAAAAGCTGACCCGCCCGGAGTGGGGCCAAGGCCCCAATAACCCGCTGCGCGAGCTGCAGTTTGAACGCCAGACCAGCACCCTGAATTATCAGTGGGATGCGCCGGGTAACGACACCGTTCTTCTGGAGGCGAATGTCTACCAGACCGAATTCGACATCTACCGGCCCTGGGACAACTACACCAGCGCGGTGGATACCCGGGGCTTCACCTTCGGCAACACCAGCCAACTGGCCCGTCACAACGTGGAGTATGGTGTGGACTATCGGGACGACGAAGTGACCGCCGGCGAGGCGGACGATGCCAACCCCTTTACCGAAACCAGTGAGGTACTGGGCCTGTTTGTGCAGGATCGCTATCAGGCCACCGACAAGTTGTTGCTGAGCTTCGGCACCCGCTACGACGAGTTTGAGGCGGTGGATAAGGAAGGTAACGAGTTTACCGAAGAGGGCTTCAGCCCCAATGTGGGTTTCTCCTACAAGGCGACCCGTCGACTGACCTTCAGCGGTGGCTATGCCGAAGCGCTGCGCGGCGTGGAAACCAATGACGGTTTCAAGCTGTTCGGCACCACCAATGACCCGGACCTGAAAGCCGAGCGCGCCAAAAACCTGGAGTTCGGTGCGGACTACGAACTCGGACGCTTTGTGTTCTCCGCCGGGGTGCACGATGTCACCATTGAAGATGCCATCGGCAACGCCGTGCCCTGGTCCCGTCATTACGAGAATCTGGGGGATCTGGAGTCCGACGGCTACACCCTGGGCGTGACCTACAGCGGTCAGCGACTGTTCTCCAAATGGACTTTTCTGGATACCACCGCCGAGATTGACGGCGAGCAGGTCACCCGCTACTCCTACGGCTACTTGGGCACGACCACTGGTGACACCCTGTCGATCGACACTTCCTACCAGATTACCGACGGTCTGGATGCGGGCTGGATCGCCACACTGGTCGAGGGCGTGGACGACATTTTTGTCGTCGCGGCGGATGCAAGCGTCGATAAACCCGGCTACGGCGTGCACGATTTTTATCTGCACTGGGAACCGCGCGTCACCGAAAACCTGAGCATGACGCTCACGGTGAAAAACGCCTTCAACAAACAGTACCTGGACCACGGCAGTATCGAGGACTTTACCCATGTGCCCGACTATGAAGGCATTGTTGGCTACCCGGCGCCCGGGCGTGATATTCGCCTGAGTCTGGCGCTGCGTTTCTGATCCGATCAGGAACGTCCGCTTACCAGCGCGGAGTTTTCTCTCCGCGCTGTGATTTTCCAGGGAGCATTATTGCCATGGCCCGATCCGTTTCCCACACGCCCCTCCTGTTGGATGTGCTCTCCCGCAGTCTGGCCGCCCTGCTCGGCGGTTACACCCTGAGCATCGCCCTGCCCGTGCTGGTGGGTTTGCTATTACCGATGGAACGGGGCCCGGCGACGATGACGGCCCTGTTGCTCAGTTTTCTCGTGTACACCGGGGCCTTCCTGTGGGCGTTTGGCGTGCGCAGCCACTGGCGCGCCTGGAGCGGGTTGCTGTTACCCGCATTAGTGAGCGGTAGCCTCGCTACGGGATGGCTGATACTGGCGGGTGATCTGGCCTTATGAAGTCGACGTTTCGCGCCTCCATGGCCTGGTTGCACCGTTGGGCGGGCATTATTTTCAGTGCTCTGATGTACTTTATTTTCGTCACCGGCACCACCGGATTTTTCCATTTCGAAATGGACCGCTGGATGGAGCCGGAACGTCCCCTGGCGATGCAATGGTCTGACGACGAATGGCACTCCGCCGACACCGATCGTTACACCGTCTATACCGACCGGGGCGAACTAAACCTGTCCACCCGAACCTTGATTGAACTCGGCACCGAACGCCTTCAGCAAAAAGCGCACTCCGAGTCGGTCTGGTGGGGGATAATTCTGCCCACGGCGCGCAACGGCAATTTCTGGGTGGAGTGGCAACCGCCTCGAGACGCCAACGGGGAGCGGACGGAACGGGAAGCGGAGTATCTGGATTTTCGCGACGGCGAGCCACACTGGATTCAACCCCGGAACACCGGCGGCGGCATGGCACTGTACCGGTTGCACTGGCGCCTGCACTATCTGCCGGACACGCTTGCCTACTGGATCGTCGGGCTGTGCACCCTGTTGATGCTGGTCGGCCTGGTCTCCGGGGTGATCATTCACCGGCGTATTTTCCGCGAATTTTTCACCCTGCGTCTTTTTCGCCGCGCCCGCTCCTGGCTGGATCTGCACAACCTGAGCAGCGTTCTCGCCCTGCCCTTTCAGATCATGATCGTCTACAGCGGCCTGGTCTTTTTTGCGGTCACCTTTATGGAGCCCATCGTCACGGCCCGCTATGGCGACGAGGGCACCCGGACTTTCTATGAAGAAGCCTTTCCCGAGACCGAGGCGGACGCGAAAGCCGGAGAGAAAGCGGACAGCGTGGCCATTGCGCCCTTGCTGGCACAGGCGCAGGCGGAAACCGGTCAACGAATCGAACAGATGTACCTGCTGCACCCCGGCGATAAAAATGCCCGGCTTTCGTTTTATCTACCGGAGCCCTCACCGGGACACTATCAAGGCAAACCCCACAAGCTGTTGTATCGGGCCAGTACCGGTGAGCGGCTCGACGGCGGTGAACAACAGTACGGTGGTGCTGCCTCGGTGGAGAAAACCCTGATTGCGTTGCACGAGGGGCTGTTTGCCGACTGGCCGCTGCGCTGGCTCTATATCCTGTGCAGCCTGATGGGCATCCTCATGATCGCCACCGGCGCCCTGTACTTCGTCAAGAAACGCACCGCCAGCCGTCCCGCTGAGTACGCCAATGTGGAGCGTTTTTACGCGGCGGTCATTCTCGGTTTGCCCCTGGCGATCGCGGTGTATTTTTTCAGTAATCGACTGATTCCCGTCGACCTTGCCGGGCGGGCCGACTGGGAAATGCACTGCCTGTTTCTGGCCTGGCTGGTCAGTGGTGTCTTCACCTGGCTTCGACCCAGAGCCGCGATCTGGCGGGAACTGTTGGTCCTGAATGCGCTGGGCTGGGGTCTGTTGCCTGTCGTCAACGCTCTGACCAGCGACCGTCACCTGGGCAGCAGCCTGGCCGTGGGCGACTGGGTGCTCGCTGGTTTTGATCTGACCGCCCTCGCTCTGGCGGCGAGCTTTGCCCTGATGGCGGGGTACGGTTATCGTCAGGTTTTGGCCAGCCAACGCACTGGCCACACGACCGTCATTCAGGAGGTTTGAAATGACCGGCGTCGTAATCGCACTGTTTGTCTCGCAGCTATTGCTGGCTCTGTCCCTACCCGCTCATTTGCGCACCCTGACCCCCGTCCTGGCCCGGAACCCGGCCCGATTCCGGCGCCTGGCATTGGCGTTGCGCAGCATCGGTTATCCACTCCTGACAGCATCGGCCGCGCTCGCCATGGTTCACTGGGGCCCCGCTCTGGGGCTCACTTACTGGTTCGGTCTGTTTGCGCTCACGGGGCTGAGTGCGGCACTTGGGCTGGAGTTCCTCAATCGCCGCCATGCCCGCTGATTGGCTCGACGCTCACGCATGGCACAGCCGCTCCGTTTGCAGGCGTCGAATCTGCTGGCTGTCCCGGGCAATCACCTCAAAGGGGTCCGGCCCGAACCACTCCAGGGAGGCCGAGTGCACCCGCTCATCGGGCAGGCTGTGCAGAAAGTCAGCGAAGTCACAGGCGCCCTCGAACAGCGGCACCATGCCGGCCCGGCTACCTGCGGCGGAATAGACATTGTCGGGGGCGAATTCCGGCAGGTACTGGCGGTGACGGATGTTCTTCAGGTGCAAGTGCTGCACCTGAGGAGCGAGCCGGCGCCAGGCGCGCACCGGGTCCTCCCCGGCCTCCCAGATATGCAGCACATCCAGATTCACTTTCAGGGCCGGATGGTCCACTGCCGCCAGCAGTTCCCCGGTGGCCTCGGTGGTATCGGCCCCGGTATTCGGATGGGTTTCCAGCAACAGGGTCATGCCCGCCTCCTCCGCCTGTAAACAATAATCCCGCAATCGACAGACCAGGGCGTGCCAATCGGCGGCGGTGCATTCGGTACTGGCTTTCTTCCCGGCGAATACCCGGATCTTGCGGGTATTCCAGTGACGGGCCAGGACGCACAGCTCCCGGAGCTTTTCCCGTCCCTGGGGGTAGGGGCCGGCAAAAGGCAGGTAGTCGCTGAGCATGCTCACCCCCAACCCCATGGCCTCGAGCCAATCGCCGTTCAACGCCGGCTGGTGCCTCAGACCCCGGGCGTGCGCCGCCCAGAGTTCGATGCCATCCAGCCCGGCCCCCACGGCAAAGGTGGCCAGCTCCGGCAGGGAAACCAACTGGTGGCGAAAACTGATGGTACAGAGCGACAGATGCATCATAGGACGGCCACCTCCCGGGGCTCAGAGCCGCGATTCGACCGCTGTTTGCGCCAGTCATTAAAGGCGTGAAACAGGGCGCGCTTGACCCGGTATTCCCGGTGGTGCTGTTCCGCGATCCGGCGAGAAAGCCGGGCGAGATCTTCCCGCGTCCGGGTGTGAGCGACTTTATTGGCCCGATACAGAACGGCGTCGTAGCCTTTGACCAACGCCTCGATCTCATCGCACCAGTGCTCGAACTCATCCGCCGGGCGCTCCAGCGCCCGCCAGAAGTAGGCCAGACCATGCTCATAGGCGTATTTGCGGATCGCCAGCACCGGCAATTCGGCCAAGGCCGCGCCCAAGCGTTCGAGCGGTTGCTCGCCGCCGGGCAGGTGGCGGCGCACCACCTGCTCTACCGCCTGAGTCAGGGTGTTATCGGTGGGCTGGAAGCAGACTTCGAAGTACGCCATCACCGCCTCTGGTTCCGGCTCGTGCAGGTGGCGGGTATCCAACCGGACACCGCCCGCCACGGCGGGTGACTCCACCGCGTGCAACACCCTCCGACGATCCAGGCTGCCCTCCCAGCGAAAGTCCGGGTCCCACATCCAGAGCCGATCCGGATCCGCGTCGTTTTCCAGCAGAACGTAGTGCGGGAAAGGGTTGAGCTGAAAGCGGTTTTCCCGCTCGGGGAGCCGGTACAGGTCCAGCATCACCATCAGATGCTCCCGGGGTTTGCGCTGCGCCAGGCGGGTTTCCAAGGTGGCGATATTGCGGGCCTTGCTCAGTGCCGGGTCATACCAGGGGGAGACCTCGGCCCCGTACAGACGCTCGAACCAGGTTAGGAAAAACCCGTGGTCCACCGCCTCGTCGTGGTAGCGCAGTCGCGCCTGATCGTCGACAAACACCTCGGCGTCCCAGACACCGAAATACAGGGGCCGGTGATCAATCCCTCGCGCCTTGATCGGGTGACACAGGCAACTGACCACGCAGTGCACTTTCACATCCAGTTCCGGCTCGCCGACCGTGTCGTTGGCCGCCACCGGTCGCACCAGCGCCTCCAGATCGCTCACCCGTTCCAGATCGCCGGCGCTCAATGCTTCCTCCGGCAGCACATAGCCGCACTCGGTTTCCAGCAGCACCAGCAGTTGCATCAGCTCCACCGAATCGAGCCCGAGCTGGTACGTCAGGTGACTGTCCGGCGAGAGATCCTCGCAGGGTATTCGAGGCAGGTATCGGGTCATCAGGTCGCGCAGTTGACGAACAAAGGTTTCACTGGCCATCTCAAGCCACCCCCTGTGTGGCGTCGGCGGCAAACTGCTCGGCCAGTTGCCGACGACTGACCTTGCCGTTGGGCAGGCGCGGTATCCGCTCGCGGTGATAAAAACGGCTGGGCCATTGATGGCTCGCCAGGTGCTGGCGGCAGAACGCTCGCAGGTCGGCATCACTCAAGGCTGCGGTCCCGGTATAGACCGCCGCCACCCGCTCCCCCGCCATGGGGTCGGGCTGCTTGAACACCACCGCCTCGCGAATACCGGCGTGGCGCATCAGAATGTTTTCCACCTCCTGGGGATAGACGTTGAAACCGGCGGCGATGATGGTGTCATCCAGGCGTCCGCAGAAGCGCAGGCGCCCCTGGCTGTCCAGATAGCCGGCATCGCCGGTGGCGATGTGTCGGCCCTGCTGAATGACCACCACCTCTTCGGGTTCTTCCGGACCGCT
Organism: Marinimicrobium sp. C6131; assembly: GCF_026153455.1. Classification (NCBI taxonomy): domain Bacteria; kingdom Pseudomonadati; phylum Pseudomonadota; class Gammaproteobacteria; order Cellvibrionales; family Cellvibrionaceae; genus Marinimicrobium; species Marinimicrobium sp. C6131. Next base: position 3,782,850 of record NZ_CP110629.1, on the reverse strand, counting down.
ACCCGCACGCAGCTCGCCGTGCCCCAGTGGCGCACCCATGATGTCCGCCCGCTCCGGTTGCCGGGCCAGCGCCACGCAGCCGGCCTCGGAGCAGCCGTACTGCTGCCAGAGGTTGTCGGTTTTGCCGCGCACCTCATCGAACCAGGCTTCGGGCATGACGCTGCCCGAGGTCATCACCCCGTATAGGGGCTCGCCCGGTAGCCAGAGCATCATCAGGGTGCGGATAAAGGTGGGCGAGCTGTACAGCAGGGGCCGGGATTCCGCGCGCAACACTTTCAGCAGGTACTTGGGATTCCAGCCGGTGACGATGCGCGGCGCCACCCCCCGGTCCAGGGCCGCAAGCACGCCGCAGATCAGACCGTAGGAATGGCTGATGGAACAGGCCACCACCGGCACCACCTCGGGGGGCAGTTCGAGCGCCCGATTGTAATGGGTGATTTCGGTGTCGATCTCCGACCAGGTGCGCTCAATGGGTTTGGCTTCACCGGTGGTGCCGGAGCTGAACTGAATCAGGGTGCTTTCCCGAGCCGACGCCGTGCGCTCAAGCGGGACAAGCTGTTCCGCGCTCTGCCAGATCAAACCGTCGCAGTGCAGCGCCCGGGCTTTCTCCAGAGCCGTGGCCCGGGGCGTGTCCGCCGGTAACGGCGCGATGGACAATCCCTGTTGTCGGGCATAGAGCACCAGGGCCAGCCATTCGACTGAATCGTGGGTACAAACGGCCAGACGCCGACCGGACAGTGCCGTGAGAGCCCTGGTCAACGGGCGCCAGCGCGACTCCAGCATTGCCTGGTCGTAGGGTCGATCATTGAGATAAAAAAGCATGGCTCACGCCTCCTTCCGAACGGTTTCCGATAGCGGGTTGAACACGCGGTGGTGGTATTCCGGCTGGGCGGCGCTGAGCTTTTTGCGCAGCAGGGATTCCACCTGAACCATGGGTGCCCGGTAACCCAAGGCCTCCAGGCGCGCCGGATCGCAGTGGCCGCCGCCGGCGTAACGCGCCAGGCAGGCACGCACCAGGGCCCAGAAACGTGGTTCGGGTAAGCGGTAATGGTCTTCGCACAGGGCGGCGAGCTCCGAGAGCTGGAAAACGAACAGGGTATCCATCACCAATTCGCGCAGGGCCTCCACCGAGTCCATCCAGTAGTATTCACTGGGCCGGGCGCCGGCGTAACGCGCCTGGTGGCGGAACACCGGCGCCGCGTCCGGGGCGGCGAGAAAGCTCTCCACGTATTCCACACTCTCGTGAAAGTCCCGGGCCGCCAGCCATTGCGGCCAGCCGTCCCGATGGACCAGCAGCAGGTTCTGGCCGTGGGCTTCCAGCGCGATGCCGTGACGGGCCAGCAAGTGCCAGACCGGCAGGATCAGGGTGTCGAAAAGGCGGGTCAGCCAGGGCTCCAGGCCATAGGCGTTTACCCAGGGGTCGATAAAGGGTTTGCCATCGGACTCCATCAGGGCCAGGACCTGGGCCGGCACGGCCCGCTCGCCGGGGGCCAACCGGGACGGCAGGCTTTCGCGCCAGAGGGCACCGAACTGACAGATATCCGGCTCGGTCGGGCTTAACAGGCCGGCTTCCTCCACCCGCAAGCCGGCGTACTCTCGCAGAATCACCAAAGGCTGTTGCTGAAAGAATCCGTCCCCCGCCACCGTCTCCGCCAGCCAGTCAGACAAAACCGGTCCGGACTCGATACCATGGCTCAGCAGGTGACGCCGCGAGGAGGTGAGCACAATATCCAGGGGCAGCTTGAGATCACCCCGTTCCGGCCGGGAATCATTCATCAGGGTGCGCATGGATTGACTGACCCGGTAGTCGTCTCCGGGTTGTCCCAGATCGAGCAAGCGCGGATTCGAACCCTGCGTGCGCGGCAGTATCCGGTGCTGCCACTGCCAGGGATGTACCGGTACAAACACCCGCTGTTCAGGATCCACGCCCCGGGCCCGGCAGCGGGCCCGCAGCGCCTGCAGCAGCGCCGGTCCAAGCTCACGAAGAGCGAAAGCATCCGGGTCCTGAGCCGCGCCGGAGCCGACTACCCGGTTCCGGGGAACGGCGATCCAGTGCGGGCGCACCGGGCCGGCGGCTTCGGGGCTGTAGCGTTGGTAGTCGGCTTCACTCAGGCCGATGCGCGCTTTGAAACAGGGATGGTAGGGATGCCCCTCGCGAAGGGCGCCCTCCAGCGCAACCAATGGCAGCTCCCGACGCACTGCCAGCGGTGGCAACTCGCGCGCATTCCACTGACACCAGATCCGGGTCTGATTCAATTCCCGGGTCAGCGCCTGTTTACGCTCCGCGTCGCCGGGCAGGCAGACCAACAGTTGGCGCAGGACCTCCTCCAGGTCCGGCCGGCGGGCGACGGGCTGGACCCGGGTCAACCCCGACAGCTGCAAGCGGATGCGCCCAAAGCCCCGCACCCGTGCCGGGCAGGCGTAATCCACCTTTCCGAGCCTGAAGTACAGGGTGCACCAGCGGGAGGGTCGCTCCCGACGGGGGACAACGATGTAGTCCAGCAGGCCTTCAAACAGCGCCGCCTCCAGAGCCTGTCGAAGGATTCTCGGCAGGGCGTCAACCGCCACCGCCGATGCCTGTTGTGGAACGCCGAGCGCCAGGGCTTCAGACATGAGCCACCTCCTCAAGCGCTCGCTCAATCCGCGCGGGTGCGCAGAGCGGATTGTCAATGGTGGTGTAAGCGGCCAGCTCCATGTCCGCCTCCAGCTCGTCGATATCCTCCACCCGGGTCAACAGGTTGGCTTTGGCGGGTAACTGGGTCTGGGTCAACCAGCGCTCAATCAGGACCCGGCCATTGCCGGACAGCGTCAGACGCAGTGCCTCCAGCTTGTCCCGCACCCGCTCAATCAGCTCGGCCTCCGGCAGCAGGCCATCGGCGCCCAGCCGGTCCACCACCGCGAACACCTGATTGACCAGCAGGTAATAACCGAAGCGGTCCAGAATGGCATCCGTGGGGTAGAACAGATCGCTGTCGGCCTCCAATGTCGGCTGCCACTGCAGGAGCCTGGGCTTTTGTTGCTCGTCCAGGTAGAAGCCCTGGTTGTCCCGGTAGTAGTAAGTCTCCGGATAGCCATCAGTCAGCCGCAGCAGGCTGTTCTGCTGATGGGCTTCCAGGGCGATGCCATGGTGGTCAAACAACACCAGGCAGGGCTCGACCGCGCAGTGCCAGTAGGCATCAAACCAGTCCCGGGCGACCGCACCCGGCGCCCGCCCTTCCTCCAGCGCCTGCCGCTCGATCAGCTCCGTGAGCACGGCGCGGCGCTGACGTGGATGCCAGGGTTCCTGCACCAACGCCGCCAGACACAGCACCGATTGATCGCTTTCGGCGCCAAAGGGGTTTGCCCGCACGATGGCCTCGAACCCGCTGTCGCCCCCTTCGGGGTCACGCACTGTCAGATAGGCGGGATCGGCAATCACCTGGAAGCGGGGAAAGCGCCGGGAGAATTGCAGGTTGTGCAGCAGACCGGCCATCAGCACCCCCGCGCGCAGCTCCCGCACCCGGTTCTGCCGCAGGGAGTTGGTAATCTTCACGGGCAGGGAGAGCTTGTACATCCAGGGCGCGTCCCGGTGATAGACGGTGCGCACCGAGGAGGTGGCCGTGAAGGTGTGCCCGAGCGGGCCCAGGTAGCGCAGCCGACCGGCCTCCTGCCAAGCCTGAACCCGGGGCTGGGCAAGTAACCAGTGAGCCTGCAGCGGGTGGACGGGAATCAACACCTCGTCCGGGCCGATCGACACCGAATGGTCGCTCTGCATCAGCGCCTCACGTACCAGGGTCTCGGCGGACTGGGGCAACAGCGACTGCTGCTCGACCCAGTCCCGGTGCACGGCCACATAATGTAATTGAAACTGGCCCTCCAGCTCCGGCGTGATCAGGGGATGCTGCCAGTCAAGAATGCCCTGCCGGCTTTTCGGGGTGGGGTGTAACCAGTGGCCCAGCACCAGGCTCTGCTCCGCGCGGCAAAAGCTCAACGGCGTGCGGTAGGGCTGGGGCCAACGGGCCTCCAGGTAGCGCACCGTGTTTTGCAGACTGTCGGTCAACCGGTGGGTCAGTTCCAACTGCCGACGCTTGAGCCCGGCGCCGGGCTGGGCGTTGCGCTCGTGGAACAACTCCTTGACCAGCAGCAGGAGCGTGCTCCAGAAGCCCTCCTGTCGCAGTTGTGCGCCCTGCTGGCAGAAGACGGCCTCGATGCGCTGGCGCCCGACCCGGGAGCGATAACTCACCAGTAGCCACAGGGTCAGCTCCTGCCGGGGCAGGGTCAGTTGCAGCAGGGATTTGCCGGTCAGAAGCGTCTGCGGCAGTATGCTTCGGGCTTGGGGAGAGTCCGGGCTCAGCCAGCGCCCGCCATCCACTTCCCGCAGATAACAATTGACGAATGCCTGAAAGCTGGCGTACTCGGCCAGGTGTCGCGCAAAATCGGCCATAACAGAGTCCTCGTTGCCAATCCGATGAGGGAGGAGTTAGGACCGATTATATGAGAACAATTCTCAATGTCATTGGGTTTTACGATTGTTACGTTTCCTGACAGCTCAATCATTCCCTCAGTGGAAGAACGCGCCGAAACGTGGTTTTGTCCGTCAACATTCCCAGCGCCAACCCCAGCGTCAGGAACTCCGCCAGGGGTAGAGCCCACAAGAACGACACCCGGTCGCGCCAGGGAAACAGCGCGGCGAGAAACAGGAGGGGAAGGACCAGGCTGCGCGCCAAGGCGAGCAACGCCGAGCGGCGCGGCTGCCGACAACCGGTGAACCAGGCGGACAACACAAGGTTGAGCCCGGTCAACAGAAACACCGGGGCGATTACCGGCCAGAAGCGGGCGGCATAGTCCGCCGCGGAACCCTCGAAGAACCAGTCGCTCAAGGCCGGCCCTCCCAGGAAGACCAACGTCCACAACAGCAGCCCCTGAGTGGCCGCCAATCCCAGACCATAGTCCCGGAAGCGCCGGGCCCGGACCGGCTGTCCCGCGCCCAGATTCTGGCTGGCCAGCACATGCACCACTTCGGCCACCGCGCAGGCGAGCATGACATTGAGTAACAGGGCGTAGTGAATCAGGGCGAAACCGGACACCGCCGCCACACCACCGGTCAGCGCCAGCAGCCAGTGCAACACGAACAGCACCACCCCCGCCGACACTTCGTTCAGGAACTCGGAAAAGCCGTTACCACAGAATGAGACCAGACGCCGCCAGGAGAGCCAGCTCGGCCGCAGGCGCAGCGGCGTTCGACCACTGTGCAGCAGGTGTAACAGCACCAAACACTGGGTCAGCTGTGCCGCCACTGTGGCGCCGGCGGCGGCGCGCAAGTCCCAGCCCAGTACCGCCAGCCCGAGCACATCCAGCAGGATGTTCACCAACGCGCCGAGCACCAGGGCCCGGCTGGCGCGCCGGGGTTCGCCTGCCACCCGCAGAAAATAGTAGAGCACCACCGCTGCGCACTGCGGCACCTGGCCCAGCAACACCAGTTGGAAATAGGGTTTTACCAACGGCTGCAGCCGCTCCGGCACGGCAAGCCACTGCAACAGATAGTCGCCAAACACCAGGCCGAGCAGCGTCACGGCAACCCCAAAAACCAGCGCCAGGCACACGCAGGCCGAGAACACTCCGCTGGCCGCGTCCCGTCGACCGGCACCCAGGTAATGACCGGCCACTACGCTGGCACCGATGGCCAGCATCAGCACGCTGCCGAACAGCAGAATCCAGAGGGGAATCAGCAGATTCACTGCCGCCAGAGCGTCGGCGCCCAGCCATTTGCCCACCATCAACCCGTCCACTACCGCCGCGCTGGTCAGGGCCAGCAAGCCCAGGGTGGAGGCGCCCACATAGCGCAGGAAGGTGGGCAGGGCCGGCGCCTCGAGAACCGCTTCGCCCCGGCTCATCCTTGCACCGTCCTATCAAGACCCACTGGCACGCGGTTGGACAATAGCGACAGCCGGTAACCCTGCCCGCGCACCGTCTGAACCGCATCGGGCGGCATACCCGCCGCAATCAGTTTCCGGCGGATGCGGCTCAGGTGCATATCGATGCTGCGGTCGTCCCGGCAATAGGATTTATTCAGCACCCAGCGGTGCAGTTCGGATTTTTTCAACAGGGTGTTGTGATGCTCCACCAGGCACCACAGGAGTTTGAACTGGATGGCGGTCACCCGAAGGGGACGGTCGTCGTAGCGAACCGACGCATCCTCGCGACTGAGGGACAAGGGTCCCACCACCAGACGCTCCCCGCCCGGGTCTGCGGGCATCAACTGCCGCGTGCGCCGCAACAACGCCCGGCCGCGCAGCAGTAGCTCCAGCGGGTCTGCCGACTTGGCGACGAAGTCATCGGCGCCGCGCCGAAAGGCGTCGATACTGCGTCCGGGCTCATCGGCCAGAGCAATGACGGGCGTCGCCTGCCATTGGCGCAACTCGGCCAGGAGCCCCCAAGGGTCCAGTGCGTCAGCATCGACGTCGAGCAGCAACAGATCGGCCTCGGTGTTGAGCACACAGTCCAGCGCCTCACGACCGGCACGGCAGACCACCAGCGACCAACCCCGCGCGCGCAAGGCCGCATGGATTCGCGCTTGTAAGGTCGAGGTTTGCCCTACCCACAGCACCCTGATCTCGGATGGTCGATTCGCCCACGTTTCCATTGTGCCTCCATCGCTCTTTATCAATAATGCGAATCATACTCATTATTAAATAAAGAGCAATAGAAGCCCGTCACAAATTTGGTTACCCTTAGCCTTTACCCGACCCCGGTACTCTTATGAGCGCTCCGTCTCCATTCCGACCGCTGCTGGCAAGCCTGCTTCTGGCCACCGGGCTGGCGGGCGGTTGGTGGCTGCGCGGGGCGCTGGCGCCCGTTTTGGTCGAGCCGGCGGTCCGTGTGGAACCGGATAAGCCTCCATCAAACGCCTCTCTCAGCGGGTCCGTTTCCTCAACGGCAGCGCGAGTCCCCTCCGTTAGCCCGCCTTCCCGCAATGCGCTTGAGACGACGACAACGTCGGACGACCCAGCGCCCGCCAACGACGCACCTCCCCAGCCCGTCAACCGGGATGAGGAAATGCGCGCACTTCTGGACCAGCAGGCTTTCAATGCCGCCATGGGGCTCTACCAGGAGGCGGAGCGGCAGGATTCGGCCCTGGCGGGTCGTTTGCGGGAGCTGGTGTTGGACTACCTGGAGGGTTACCTGCGCGCAGGCGATGACTACGCACTGACCGCGTTGGCCGACGCCTTTTTGTCGGTGCATTACGATGATATTGACGTGTTGCTCCTGCTCGCCCGCCACCAGCTCCAGTCCGACTACTGGGCCGAAGCGGCGCGTACCTTCCAGCTCACCTTCGCCTACAGCGCGACTCAACCCGGTCAACGCAGCCGGGTCAGCCAGGCCTTTGAACAATTTGTCCGGCAGGTGGACGATCAACTGGCGGGCGAGCAGCATTGGCAGAGCCTGCTGGGCTTTTACGAGACGCTTGAGCAGTTGGACCTGGGGGGTGCCGAGCAGCGCCTGCGTCTGGGCGAGCTGCACCTGCACCACGGCGACACCACCTACGGCCGCAACCTGCTGGAAGCGCTGACCACCCACGCCACTCTGGGCGCCCGCGCCACCGCCCTGCTCAACCACACCACACCACCCCCGGTGACGGAGCGGCGCCCACCCCCACCAGTGGGAAGCATTGAACTGGACACCATCGGCAGCCATTACCTGCTGCCACTCGGACTGGATAGCCGGGAAGAGGTACAACTGGTGATCGATACCGGGGCCAGTCTGACGACATTGACGCAACGCAGTTTTGATCGAATCAGCGCTTCGGTCCGTTTTACCGAGTTAGGGCCTCAGATGTTCAATACCGCCAGCGGCACCACCCGTGGGATGGTGTATCGGGTGGACAGTATCCAGATTGGTGATCATCGGTTGACCGATGTGCCGGTGGCGGTGTTGGATTTCAATACGCCCGATCATGTGGACGGGCTGCTCGGCATGAATGTGTTGAGCCGGTTTCGGTTTGAGGTGGATCAGGACGACGAGGTTTTGTTGTTGCAGCCGCGGCAATAGAAGGTATTGGTGGATGACGGGCTTCGCCCTTATCCACCCTACGCGTGTACAATACTGGCTCTGTGAATTCCGATGATGGACGACCTCATGAGTGAGAAGAGAACCACCGATTTTGGCTACGAGCAGGTGGCCGTTGAGGAAAAGGCCGGCCGTGTGGCGAATGTGTTTCACTCCGTCGCCGCCCGCTACGACCTGATGAACGACCTCATGTCCGGCGGCGTACACCGATTGTGGAAGCGGTTTACCATCGAGCTGGCGGCGGTCCGTCCCGGACAGACCATCCTCGATATTGCCGGTGGTACCGGAGACCTGAGCTACGCCTTTGCCAAAAAAGTCGGGCCGGACGGTCTGGTGGTGCTCGCCGACATCAACGAATCCATGCTCAATGTGGGTCGCGACCGACTGACCGACCGGGGTATCGCCGGCAACCTGCAATACGCCCAGGCCGACGCCCAGTACCTGCCCTTTCCGGACAACACCTTCGATTGCATCACCATTGCGTTTGGCCTGCGCAATGTCACTGACAAAGACCTGGCGTTGCGCTCCATGTTGCGGGTGCTCAAACCCGGCGGACGACTGTTGGTACTGGAGTTCTCCAAACCGCAGAACCCGCTGCTGGAAAAAGCCTATGACACTTACTCGTTCAAGCTGCTGCCTTTCATGGGCAAAGTGGTCGCCAACGACGCCGACAGCTATCGCTACCTGGCCGAGTCCATCCGCATGCACCCGGACCAGGAAACCCTGAAGGGCATGATGGATGCCGCCGGTTTTGTGAACACCGAGTACCACAACATGACCGGCGGTGTGGTGGCTCTGCACAAAGGCATCAAGCCCTGATATGGATGCGACTCTGACGAGCGCCGCCCTTTCGGCCGCCGAAGCCATCGTCCAGCGCGTCCTGCGCTACGACCCCGCCAGCCGACTCGCACTCAGCGAACTCGATGGGCAGGTACTGGCACTGCAGTTTACCCAGCCCGAATGGACCGTCTATGTTCTTCCCGGCAAAGCGGGGTTGAGCTTCAGCAGTCACTGGGAGGGAGAGATCCAGACGCGGCTGACCGGCCCACTGAAAAACTTTATCGGCCTGGCTCGCGGCGAACAGACCAGCCTGGCGGGCTCCGGTGTGCAATTGGAAGGCAGCACCCATCTGGTTCAGTCACTGCAACGTATCCTCGGGCAACTGGATATTGACTGGGAAGAAGCCCTGAGTGAAGTGCTCGGTGATGTACTGGGGCATCAGGGCGCGGAACTGCTGCGCTCGGGCGGACGCTGGTTGAAAGCACGGGATAGCCAGGCCCGTCGACTGCTCGGCGAGTTCATCACCCAGGAGGCGGGACTGGTCCCGGGTCGCGCCGAGCTGGACAATTTCTATCGGGAAGTGGACGAACTGGCATTGGCGCTGGAGCGCACCGAAGCGAGAATCCAACACTTGCATACTCTCTTGCACCGAACCACTAAGGACTAAGCGTGTTAGTCGTACTCCGTCGCCTGCTCACCATCAGTTTTGTCATCTGGCGCTACCGGCTGGATCTGTTGATTCCGCCCGGTCAGTTGCCCTGGTACGTGCGGCTGTTCCTGCTGCCGTGCAAACTCAAACCCGCCGGTAATATGACCCGGGGGGAGCGACTGCGCCGGGCACTGGAAGATCTGGGCCCGATTTTCATCAAGTTTGGTCAGTTGCTCTCGACCCGTCCGGACCTGGTGCCACCGGATATGATGGACGATCTGAACCGGCTGCAGGACAAGGTGCCGCCGTTCGACAAGTCCGAATTTCGTGCTCTGGTCGAGCGGGGCCTGGGGGAAAGCGTCGACACGGTGTTTGCCAGCTACGAGCAGGAACCGCTGGCTTCGGCGTCGGTGGCCCAGGTGCACGGCGCCACGCTGCATAACGGTCAGCGCGTCGTGATCAAAATCGTTCGCCCCGGCATCGAGCGGGTCATTGAGCAGGACGTGCGTCTGCTGATGATGATCGCCCGACTGGTGGAGCGCTACAGCATCGATGGCAAACGCCTGCACCCGGTGGATGTGGTTCGCGATTATCGCAATACCATTTTCGATGAGCTGGACCTGCAGCGCGAAGCGGCCAACGCCTCCCAGCTCCGGCGCAACTTCGATGGCTCTCCGCTACTGTATGTTCCGGAAATCTACTGGGACTACACCCGCAATAACGTGCTGGTGATGGAGCGCATTCACGGCATCCCAGTGACGCACATTGACGAGCTTCAGGCCCAGGGCACGGACATGAAAGCGTTGGCCGAACGCGGCGTGGAGATTTTTTTCAAGCAGGTGTTTGAGCACAACTTTTTTCACGCGGACATGCACCCGGGCAATATTTTCGTCGCCACTGAAAACCCGGAGTACCCCAAGTACATTGCTGTGGATATGGCCATTGTCGGTTCCCTGACCCGGGAAGATCAGTACTACCTGGCGCGCAACCTGCTCGCCATGTTCCGGCGCGACTACCGGCAGGTCGCCGAGCTGCACGTGCAAAGTGGCTGGGTCCCCGAGGGCACCCGGGTCGAGGAACTCGAAGCCGCGGTGCGCACCGTGTGCGAACCGATTTTTGAAAAACCGCTGAAAGACATTTCGTTCGGGCATCTGTTGATGAGTCTGTTCCGCACCGCGCGCCGGTTCGATATGGAAGTTCAGCCGCAACTGGTGTTGTTGCAGAAAACCCTGCTCAATATTGAAGGACTGGGTCGCCAACTCTATCCGGACCTGGATCTGTGGGTCACCGCCCACCCCTTCCTCGAACGCTGGCTGAAAAACCGCTTCCACCCCAAGGCGCTCTGGGGTCAGCTCCAACGTTATGCGCCGGAGTGGATGGAGAAGTTCCCCCAAGTGCCGGAACTGATTTTTGGTGGTCTGCAACAACTGCAGAGCCTCAGCAAAGTATCCCACCACCTGGAAGCACAGACCCAGGAACTGCAGCGCCAGCAACAGAACCGGCGCCGGGGACGCCGCCGCACCGTGATTGCCACCCTGGCATTGATCGGCGCCGGCATTACTGCCTGGCCCCATTTGGGAGGCCCCCTCACCGCTTGGGCTGAGCGCATTGACTGGGGACAGATTCCCCCGGAGAGCTGGGCCTTGTTAACCCTCGGTTTGGCGGTATTGATCCTGCGCAAATAAAAGATGGTTATTGCGCAACCGCCGCACTTGGGCGCAGTGAGCGCTTCCTGGCGATACCGGTGCCACTGTTGGAAGGATTGATCGGCTACCGACTTTTTTATCCGGAAATCAGATAAACAGGTGTTTGCCCGCATCGAATCCCCGTTTCGTATGCTGCAAGCGGAACGATTCGGTTTTTTTCCACGCGGCGCTCAGATAATTCTCGACGAACAGGCCAATTTTGATACCGAAGGTTTGATTATTGAGCCGGCTTTGCTGCTGGCTTACCCCCACCACCGGGACCCGGATCTGCTCCAGCGGGCCAACATCTGGATTCAACCCTGGCCAACACACTTGTGTAAAAACGCGACTCTTCCTACACTGGACCAGACGGATATACCACTGGAGTCATCGCGCACTGTGAACCCGCCTTTCATCCACTCGATTCTTCAGGGCGCAGAGACCTTTTGTGCCTATCTGAAAACCCCGCGCGCCCGTTCGCTCCCGGCGGCAATCGTCACTTTGCTAATGAGTCTGCCTTTTGTAATGCTCAGTGAAACCGCAGCCGCTGCGTGCCAACTGGATCGCGACACGACCACCGACCGGTTGGTGCTGCCCCTACGCGATGAAATCCGCCATGACCACCGCAACTACTTTGCCCAATTGTTGCAGTTGGCACTGGATAAAACCGAACGTGATTTTGGTCCCTGCAAGGTTACCCTGTCCCAGCAACCCAAACCTCAGGCCAGGTTGTACCAGGAACTCTCCCGGCAGGAAAATATTCACATCATTGATGCCACCGTCATGCCTGAACGTAATGAGCGCTTCCGGGCCATTCCCGTCCCGTTATTGAAAGGCCTGATGGGGTATCGGATAGCGTTTATCCGCGCTGATGATCAACCCCGTTTCGACCGGGTGAAAACCCTGAAGGACCTGAGCGCCTTCCGGGCCGGTCAAGGTGAGGGCTGGTTTGATGTACAAGTACTGCGAATGCACGGCATTCCGGTCACCACCACGAGCAAGTACGAGTCCCTGTTCCGAATGCTTCGAGCGGGACGCTTTGACTTCTTTCCCCGGGGCGCCCAGGAAGTCATGAGTGAGGCGCAAAGCTTTGATATCAGTGGACTGGCCGTTGAGTCGAATCTGGTACTGGCCTACCCTTGGCCAGTGTACTTTTACGTGAACAAGGAGCACACCGCGCTGGCCGAGCGGGTGGAGGAGGGGCTGCGGCGCGCCAAAGCCGACGGTTCGTTCGACACATTTTTCCATTCGCACCCGCTGATCGTGGCCGTCTTTGAGCAGCTGAATCTCGACCAGCGCACCCTGCTCTACCTATGCAATCCGCAGCACAGCGATCCGGCTTTTCTCGGCCAAAGCAATACCTGGATTCGCCCCTGGCCCGATCATCTGTGCTCCCGACCGCTTCACTGACCTTTTCAGGCGGACAGCATGAAGGTGACCGGCCCATCGTTCTGCAGGCTGACCTGCATATCGGCCGCAAATACGCCGGTGGCGACCGGCTCGTGCAGGGTCCGGGCACGGGAGACAAAATAATCGTAAATAGATTCGGCGAGCGCCGGAGAGCCGGCACGTGAGAAACTCGGCCGCAGCCCCTTGCGGGTGTCGGCGGCCAGGGTGAACTGGGACACCACCAGTAGCCCGCCACCCGCCTGCTGCACATTCAGGTTCATCTTGCCCTCGGTATCGGCAAATACCCGGTAGGCCAATACCTTCTTCAGTAACGCATCGGCCGTTCCTTCATCATCGTCCTTTTCAACCCCCAGGAACAGAAGCAACCCCGGACCGATCTCGCCCACGACCTGATCGTCCACCGCCACACTGGCGTGGCGGACTCGCTGAATCAATCCCAACATGACGACGCTCCCCCAACTCAGGCCAGATTGTCGTCTTCATGGCGTAGCCGACGGACCATATCTTCGGTGGCCCGCACCAGCGCATCCACGGTTCCGGGTTCGGACGCCGAATGCCCGGACTCACGGATGATCTGCAATTCGGCGTCAGGCCAGGCTTTCTGCAGCTCAAAGGCATTATCCAGCGGGCAGACCATGTCGTAACGGCCGTGAATGATCACCCCCGGGATGCCGGATAAACGGTGCGCGTTGCGCACAATCTGGTCCGGTTCCAGAAAGGCCTGGTTCACAAAGTAGTGCGCCTCGATACAGGCCAGGGCCAGGGCACGATGGGGCTTGGAGAACGACTCGACCACCTCATGATTGGGTCGCAGGGTGGCGCAGCGCCCCTCCCATATGGACCAGGCCTTGGCCGCGCCCATTTTGAGCAGATCATTGTCGCCGGTCAGCAATCGATAGTAAGCCTGGATCAGATCGCCCCGCTCCTCTTCAGCCACGGGCTGCAGGAACTCCTGCCAGTAATCCGGGAAGACATGGGCGGCCCCCCCCTGATAGAACCACTGCAGGTCCTGCGGTCGGCACAGGAAAATCCCCCGGAGGATCAGTCCAAGCACCCGTTCCGGGTGGGTTTCGGCGTACACCAGACTCAGGGTCGAACCCCAGGAGCCACCGAACAGCACCCACTTCTCCACCCCCAGAAAGCGGCGGATCTCTTCCATGTCCGCCACCAGCGCCCGGGTATTGTTGCCCTCCAGGCTCGCATGGGGCGTAGAGCGACCGGCACCGCGCTGGTCGAACAGAATGATGCGGTAACACTCCGGATCAAAGTAGCGGCGATCGTATTTCCCACAGCCGGCGCCGGGACCACCGTGGACAAACAGGACCGGAATTCCCTCGGGGTTACCGGACTCATCCACGTACAACTGATGACCACCACCAACAGGAACCTGGTGGCGCGCGTAAGGTTTGATTTCGGGGAAATAGGTGAGCATAGTGGCCCTTTGCTGCTGTGCCAGAGACGGTTTTTATAAACTCGATGTGCCTTTATAACCCAGTGTAGGTAAGATGCAACCCCCATGCAGCGTAAGGCAGAAGAATCATCCCCCACACGCGGACCGGGAGTGGCGCTGAACACTTTTCGCGAGCCGCCATCCGTGCTTTAATGGTCAGCCTGAATATAAGATAGACGCCCGCCGTTCAGGCCGGGCCCAAACGTAACAGGTCATGCTTATGAACCCCATCTCCCGACGCAAATTCCTGCTGGGCAGCGCCTCACTGGCCGCCCTGGCCAACCTCAAGGCCTGTGCCATCAACGGCGCCGCCGAACGGACCGGACTGAAAAATCTCTACGGGGATGACTTCCTGATGGGCACCGCCATCAGCAATCAGACCCTGGCCGATGACGACCAGCACCTGAAAACCCTGATCGCCAGGGAGTTCAACTCCATCACCGCCGAGAACTGCATGAAGTCCGCGCTGGTGCAGCCCCGCCAGGGCGAGTGGGACTGGGAGCTGGCGGACCGCTTTGTGGCGTTCGGCCAACAGCACAATATGGACATCGTCGGGCACGCCCTGGTGTGGCACTCCCAGGTTCCGGAAGACTTCTTCGTCTACCCGAACGGCCGCCCCATCGACCGTTCGGAGCTGATCAAGCGGATGGACACCCACATTCGCACCCTGATGGAGCGCTACAAGGGCAAAATCAAGATCTGGGATGTGGTCAACGAAGCGATTGATGAAGACAAAGGCTGGAGAGAGAGCGCCTGGTTCAAAACCATGGGCGGAGCCGACTATGTCGAGCGTGCCTTCCGACTGGCCCACGAAATGGATCCGGACGCGCACCTGATTTACAACGACTACAACATGCACAACCCGGGCAAACGGGAATTCCTGGTCGATGTGATCCGCGACTACAAAAAGCGCGGCGTGCCGATTCACGGCGTTGGCCTGCAGAGCCACGTGGGTCTGGACTATCCGGACCTGGGCGAATTCGAAGCCAGTATCGAGGCCTACGCCGCCGAAGGCATGCGCATTCACTGCACCGAGTTGGAAATCGACGTACTGCCGGTCGCCTGGGAGCACACCGGGGCGAACATTTCGGACAACTTCGAGTATGCCGACGAGCTGAACCCCTACCCGGACGGCCTGCCCGAGGACATGCAGGAGCGACTGACCGAACGCTACGTGGAAATGTTCAAGCTGTTCCTCAAGCACCGGGACAAGATCGACCGGATTACCCTCTGGGGCACCCACGATGGCGAATCCTGGAAGAACAACTTCCCGGTGGGCGGACGCACCAACTACCCATTGCTGTTCGACCGGGACATGCAGCCCAAACCAGCCTATTTCGCCGTGGCCGATCTGAAGCGCTGACCTCCGGGATCTGCAGCGTCTGATGCGCGGCGGCGTCAGCCCCGCGCTTAACCCTTCTTCACACTGCCTGTGCTAGGCTGTATACACCATTCTTTACAGTGCCTGACATCCTTGCCCACTGATTCAAACCCACGTGGGCTGCGTATCATCAGGTCACACCCTTTTTCACTGACTTGAGGAGACTGACCATGGCTTCACTGTTGACACGTTTGTCGCCCGTGCTGGCCTGCGCGGCGCTGGGCCTTCTGGCCACTGGCGCTCAGGCGGACGATCACGCCACCATTATCGAAACCGAGAAAGCCACCCTGAAAGTGACCCAGGTCACCGACGGGCTGCGCAATCCCTGGGGTCTGGCGTTCCTGCCCGGCGGTGATATGTTGGTCACCGAACGCTCCGGCGACCTGCGGATTGTCGGGGCCGACGGCACCAAGGGTCCCGCACTCAAGGGCCTGCCCGAGATTGCCAGCCGCGGTCAGGGCGGTCTGCTGGATGTGGCGATTGATCCCGACTTTGTCGATAACCGCTGGGTGTACTTCAGCTTTTCCGAGCCCGGTGAGGGCGGTACCAGCACCGCTGTGGCCCGGGGCAAGTTGATGCCCAACCACCAGGATGAGCTGCAGGGCGTGGAAGTCATCTTCAGCCAGCAGCCCAAGGTGCGCAGCAATGGGCACTTCGGCTCACGTCTCGTGTTCCGCGACGACGGTACACTGTTCATCACCATGGGGGATCGCCAGCAGGATTTCGAGGACAACTATCCCCAGGAACTGGACAGTCACATCGGCACCGTGGCCCGCATCAACCCCGATGGCAGTGTGCCCGATGACAATCCGTTTGTCGGCGACAAAGATGCCCAGCCGGAAATCTGGTCCTACGGCCATCGCAACGTCCAGGGCGCCGACCTGCACCCGGACACTCGCGAACTCTGGACCGGCGAGCACGGCCCTCAGGGCGGTGACGAAATCAATGTGACCCGGGCGGGCAAAAACTACGGCTGGCCGATCATTACCTACGGCGAACAGTACGGCGGTGGAAAAATCGGTGAGGGCACTGAAAAAGAGGGCATGGAGCAACCCGTCCACTACTGGGTGCCATCCATCGCCAATGCCGGCATGACGTTCTACACCGGCAACCAGTTTCCCGAATGGCGCGGCAACCTGCTGGTCACCGCGCTCAAGTTCCAACTGGTGTCACGCCTGGAGTTGGACGGTGAGAAAGTCACTCACGAGGAGCGGATGTTCGATGAGAGCATCGGCAAGCGTCTGCGCGATATCGTTCAGGGGCCGGATGGCAACCTCTACCTGCTGACCGACGATCGCAACGGGGAAATTCTGAAGGTTGAGCCGGCCAAATAGACAGCAGGCTGAAGGAATGGTTGGAATTGTCGGGTTACGGCCGTTGGCCTAACCCGACGCAAGGCGCTAACGGTGATTCTGTTCCACCAGCACCAAGGGAATCTCACTCATCGACTCTTCCGGTGTCGGCCGCCCCACCATCTCATCATAGGGCGTCTGCATCACCAGCCAGGCTCTGTCCGCTCCCCGCTGTGCCAGCCACCGCTTGGCCGCGTACAGGCTGGGGAACTTCTGCGCCCGTCCCCGCTCGTCCCGCACCACCTCGATTTCGTCCGCCCAGCCCACCGGCGTCTCGGTATAACCCACCAGATAATGCGCGCAATCGGCAAAACTCATCACCACCGCACGACGCTCCGGACGACTCGCTTCAGGGATCATTTTGCGCCTCCTCAGGCAAGGTACACAGGTAACGGCCACTGCCGTACAACCGTTTGAAACGTCGCTTGGCCCAACGCCGATAAATCCGGTCCACGATCCGGCCTACCAGGGGCCAACGCAGCGGCTTGAGCAGCCAGCCCACCCTCGTGCCTCGACACTGGCATCGGCGCCCAGCAACCACTGACCATCGGGCAGCTTCAGGTGGAGTTGGCGCAACATGGCCTCGCGCTGCTCCGCCGGCAACTGCCACTGCTTGTGGATATCCAGCAGACGGAGCTGCGCTGACTTGAGACGCTTCAATAAAGTCATCTCACGCTGACACAAAGGGCATAAACCGTCGTAATACAGGGTGGTGACGGTTTGACCGGGCTGCGGAGTGGGAATATCTGCTTTGATTGAACGCTTGGCAGTAGAACGATTCATCACGGGTACAACCTCTTTTCCATTATCGGGGAATACGCTTGCCGCGGACCACTGGATCAAAGCACCACCGGCGGTAGCATTATCCCTCCCAACCCGCTATGTTTGCGGTTCGGGCCAACAGACAGGAGACTTCATGAGCCAGCAATACCGGGCGGTCAACGACCGCATCGAAGAGCGTTTTCACAAACCCTCGGATGAGACCCGCCGCACCCAGCAAAAAACCGGGGTGCTGCTCACCAACCTGGGCACGCCCGATGCGCCCACCCCTCCGGCGCTGCGCCGCTACCTGGCAGAATTTCTGTCTGACCCCCGTGTCATCGAGGTGCCCCGTCTGCTGTGGAAGGTCATCCTCCACGGCATCATTCTGCGGATTCGCCCAAAGAAGTCCGCCGAAGCCTACGCCTCGGTCTGGAGCGACGAGGGCTCACCATTGATGGTGATCAGCCAGCGCCAGCGTGACGCCGTGCAGAAAGCCCTGGGCGAGGAGGTGATCGTCAAGCTCGCCATGCGCTATGGCAACCCTTCCATTCCCAAGGGGATGCGGGAGTTCCAGGAACTGGGTATCCGGCGCGTTGTGGTACTGCCGCTGTACCCGCAATACGCGGCCCCCACCACAGCGTCCACGTTCGACGCCCTGGCCGATGAATTGAAAACCTGGCGCTGGGTGCCCTCGATCAGTTTCATCAGCGGCTACGTGGACAATCCGCTGTACATCAGCGCCCTGGCCCAGAGTGTGCAGGACCACATCAATACGCACGGCATGCCGGATAAATTTCTGTTCTCCTACCACGGCACGCCAAAGCGCTATCTCGACAACGGCGACCCCTACCATTGCCTGTGCCACAAGACCACCCGTCTGGTGCGGGAAAAGCTGGGACTTGAGGAGTCGCAGTGCCTGACCACCTTTCAGTCCCGCTTCGGTCGGGAGGAGTGGCTCAAGCCCTACACCGATGAAACGCTCAAGCAGCTTCCAAAGGATGGCATCAAGCACATTGCCATACTGTCGCCAGCGTTCAGTGCTGACTGTCTGGAGACGCTGGAAGAGCTGGAAGAGGAGAACCGCGAGTATTTTATGGAAGCCGGTGGCGAGACCTATCATTACATTCCCGCCCTGAATGACCGGGAAGACCATATTGCGGCGATTGTGGATGTGTTGCGTCGGGAGCTTTAATCCGCCTTCGGTAACGGGTGCGCTTCGCTTACCCGCCCTACGCGACCTCCGCAGTTTACGTAGGGCGGGTAAGCGAAGCGCACCCGCCGCACACCGAAACGAAACGAGACGAAACGTTTATTGTGGGTCGATCAGGATGGTTTCCGCTTCCAGATCTACCGCGATATCGTAAGTACCCGCTGCATCTTCCGAAATCTGCCATTTGTAATCTTCACCCTCGCCCGCCGTCACAATGGAGTACGCCGTTTCGGCCAGCGGCTGACCCTCCGTGTTGGGGTGGATCCAGTCGTGCCCCGGATCAAATGACAGTTCTGAGGCCGATTCCGCCATGGCAATTTTGAAGCTTCCGCTGGTCAGCTCCAGGGTCACTGTGTACTGGCGTGTATTGTCGGCTCCCCGGTCCATCATGGTCGCATCGTCCAGACTCCAACCACCCGGCGTGGCGTCACCCACCAAAAACAGGTGAACACCGCTCTCCCCCGGCTCTTCAGTATTGTTATCGGCTTCCTCCAACGCGAAGTACACACGCTCTTCGTCGGTGTTGACCCGAATCTCGTAGACGCCGGCGGTTTCCACCGTCCATTTCCAGTCGGACACGCCTGTCTCATCAGGACAGTCTTCTGTCCAGGTATAGGCATTGCCACTGCCATCGAGACTGACCGGTTCAGCTTCACTGCTCGCCAGCAGCCAGGCACCACCGCAGAAATCCGTCGCCTCGTAATGGGCGAACTTGATTTCGCCGGTCCCCAGCTCGCCCTGCCATTGGTACACCGCTTCATTATCGCTTTGCGGTTGCAACGCTTCTTTGTTGTCCAGGGACCAACCGCCGGGCGTTGCGCTGCCTACCATGTAGAGCGGGTCGACATCGGTATTCGCCGAGCCATCATCCGAGTCATCGTTACCGGGCGTCTGATCATCATTTTGCTCCTGCTCCGGTAAAGGTGGCAAATCGGGGCCAGTCTGCGTTTCGCCACCACAAGCAGTCATCATCATCGGAAGCCCGCCGAGGGTCAGTGCGAACAGCCAGGTACGCAAGGTATTTGCAGTCAGGAAGTGATAAAGATTCATAGTCGCTCTCTTTCATTATTAGAGGGAGTACAGGGTGACCACGACCCACGGACGACATTTGCCATCGGATCGTCTTTTTCTGCATTAATAGGACGGGTGGGGGCAGGCATTCCACTCCCCCCAATCAAAGAAACTGGGGAACGGAAGGCAACGTTGCGTGAACGATCAGAAAGAGAAGCGAATACCCAGCTCGAAGCGACGGCTGTAGGCTTCGTAGCTGTTGGTAAGACGGCGATCAACGCTGTAGGTGTGATTGTCCTCCCGGAGCAGGTTTTGCCCTTCCGCATAGAGGGACAGACGCTCGCTTAAATCATAGCTGAGGCTGAAATCCAGCGAGCCGAACGCGGCGGTTGTCGTGGGTACGCCGCCAGGGCCGCAGGTATTGCAGGCGATGAATTCACCCCGATAATTCCAGGCGAGACGGCCACTGAACGCCCGTCGCTCATAAAGTCCAACCAAATTATAGGTGTACTCGGACACACCGCTCAGTTCAGTGTGACTTTGGGCCTCTTCGCTCGTCAAGGTCGCATCACTGTTGACCCAGGTCATATTGGCCATCACACCAAACCCATTATCAAACAGATACTGATAGGCAAGCTCCACGCCCTGTACCCTGGCGTCGGTTCCGTTCACCGGTGCCAACACATCGAACGTCAGAATCTCCTCGGTTTCCGACCCATCGACACCCACAACCTGAACGGAGAAGTCGCTTTCAAACACATCACTGGTGATCAAACCGCGGATGTCTTTGTAAAATAACGCGGCGGCCATCGAACTTCCGCCCCGTCCGTACCACTCCAAAGACAGATCCGCGGAGTCGGCAATAAACGGCTCGAGCCCCGGATTACCATTGCGCTCGACCCGGGGTGGCGGACTATTGACCTCCCACATGACGTCCGGCCCCAATTGGGATAACGTGGGCCGCGTCATACTCCGGGAGAGTCCCACACGCCCCAGTAACGACTCGGTAAACTCGTAGCTCGCATTGAACGAAGGAAGAAAGTTCCGGTACCGATGACTTTCCGCCACCGGCACAATATCGCTGAAAACCGGATTCCAGTTGGTGCTGCCTGGAATTTCCCGCAGCTCAAGCAGTTGCTGGCTGTGGCCTCGGGACAGGGTATCTGTGATGACCCAGCGTCCTCCAAGATTGGCAAACCAATGAGCGCCCGACAGATTGAATTGAACAAAGGCACCGCTCACATCCTCGTTGATAACCGACGAGGCCCGAAGCCGTGGTTTCGCCAGAATGTTGCGCTCAAAGAATGCATCGCCGCGGTGTGCTTTCGCCGCTTCAAACAAAGCCAGGGGATCCAGTGCCGGCCATCGATCAAACCCGGACGCATAATCATAATGCCCCGGAAAGGGTACCGTTGCTGTTACCCCGACCTCCCCCAGGGTGTCCTCAAACCCGCAGAACGCGCAGGGGTTTGAGGGGCGCCAATCCACTTTCTCTTTACGTCGCCGGGTGTGGATCAAACCGAATTGTAGATCGTCCAGGTAGTTCAACTCATTCGTCACCCACCGCCCTTCCAATCGCGAGGAGAGTGCCTGATCATTGACATTCTCTCCCTTCGGCTCCAGAAAGTGCAGCGCGATTGAGTCGTTGTTGACGTCCAGACAGGGCTCGCCAGTATCAAAGGTGCAGCGCACACGGGGCACGGGATCCTGCGCCTCAAACCGGAAGTTGCCACCATTGACGCCAGCGACGGTATAGTACTCCGTACCATTGATCGGCCGGTCCGCTTCAGAGAGCGCCAGATCAAGCGTTAGCGTCAGGTCGTCGTTCGCGCGCCAACGGGTATTCCAACCCACCATGGCCGTTGTCGCCTCCCGGGCTTTGGTATCGTTGCCGATTTCCACCGGAATATCGTTCAGTTCAAAGTCCCTGATCAGCCAGCGATCCTGGCCATCCCCGTCAAAGGCTTCGAGCACGGCATCGGAAAACCGACGGGCGCCATCATTGCTGTAGAAATTGACGTTGTACGAATAGGCCGACTCGGGGGTCTTGTAACGGGAGTAAAACGCATCCAGTGTGATTTCAAAATCATCATCCGGCTGGTACTGCAAAGCACCGGTAATCCCGAGACGTTCGCGCTGTCCGAATTTTTTCTGGAAGGAAATAATGCCCGGATAGACTCCGCGACCGTCCAACATTTCATCGCGAACACCATCGCCATTGGCATCCACCGGTTCGGTTCCAGAGACAAAGCTGTCGTAGGTATCCGCTTGCCAGTCCCGTTGGTAGTAGGAGCCGCCTAGAGAGAGTCCCAAGGTGCCGTCCCGGAAACTGTTCTGTAGGGTACCGGCGTACTGTTCTGTCCATTGGCGGGTGGCTCCATCGAAGAAACCGCCGACCGAACCATGTCCGCGAAATCCCGGATCATCCAGGGGCTGCGTCGTCTGCAGATCCACCAACCCGCCAATGCTTCCTTCAGGCAGCGACGCCATGGCGGTTTTGTACACGCGGGCACTGGCGATGCTCTCCGATGGCATGACATCGAAACTGAAATCCCGTCCCGCGTTGTCGGTCGCCAGCGTGCGGCCATTGAGCGTGGTCATATTGTACTGACTGCTCAAGCCCCGAACCGACACCCAGCGTCCCTCTCCGCCGCGATCACGGCTGATCTGAACGCCGGTCACACGCTGAAGGGCTTCGGCCACATTGGGATCCGGAAATTTGCCGGCGTCTTCCGCCGTGATGGTATCCACAATCACCGGCGCCAGTCGCTTGAACTCGGCAGAGGTACGAAGGCTCTGTCGAATACCGGTTACCAGAATATCGTAGGTCGGACGCTCCTCCACAATAACCGGTGTTTCCGGTTCGGCTGACGTGCGTGCAGGGGTGGGCGCCTGAATAATGACCGAGCCCGATTCAAGCAGCTCGTAGGACAGCGGAACGTTCGCCAACATTCGGCCGAGAGCCTGATCAAGGCTCATACTCCCTTCAACTGGTGCGGATTGCAGCCCTTCCAGCGCTCGAGACAAGCCCAGGACGTTCACGCGGGCCTGACTGGACAGCTCCAGCAACGCCTGATCCAGAGGCTGAGCAGACACTGAAAAGGTATAGTGTGGCTCATCGGCCCAGGCGAGCGGATGCAGCAGAAAACACCACAGCAATAGAATGCCGCGCCCCGTCCGGACCATCGGGAGGGCGGCGAAATATCCATCGCAGCGCAAGGGCGATTTTTTCAGCAACATGAAACCGAACCGTTGAAGTCTTATTGACTGTCATTATTGTTTCTTTCGGGTTTCACTATAACGCAATTCAGTGGCCAGATCGATTGACCGACCGCTCGGTTCATGAACAGGGTGCAACGACAATACCCGGCTCCTGAATCAGGAAGCCGGGTATTGTCGTTCAACCAGGTCGAACGACTTTAGAAGCTCGCCCGAACGCCGAGCTCGAAGCGACGACTGTACGCCTCGTAGTTCTGGGTTATGCGGACATCCTGGCTGTAGGTGTGGTTATCCTCCTCCAGCAGGTTCTGCCCTTCCAGATAGACCGAGAGGTTATCGGTAATCTCATAGCTGGCGCTGAAGTCCAGCGAACCGAATTCCTTGGTCGTGGTAGGACGCCCACCCGGAGCACAGGTGTTACAGGCCGTGAATTCATCCCGGTAACTCCAGGCCAGACGGCTACTGACCGGACCGCGCTCGTAAATACCGGCGAGGTTGTAGGTGTACTCCGACACGCCGCTCAGCTCGGTGTCAATCTTCTCACCGTCCACCGTCAGCTCGGCTTCGCTGTCTACCCAGGTAAAGTTGGCCATGACCCCGAAGCCGTTATCAAACAGGTACTGGTAGGCCAGTTCGGAGCCAAACACTTTGGCGCTATCACCATTAACCGGTGCCGTGACTTCAAAGTCCAGAGCTTCATCCGAGGCATTGCCGTCCTCATCAACCACCCGCACCTGAAATTCATCGCCAAACTGTTCGCTGGTAATCAGACCACCGATATCCTTGTAGAACAGTGCAATGGCCGCCGAGCTGCC
Source organism: Marinimicrobium sp. C6131 (assembly GCF_026153455.1). Taxonomy (NCBI): domain Bacteria; kingdom Pseudomonadati; phylum Pseudomonadota; class Gammaproteobacteria; order Cellvibrionales; family Cellvibrionaceae; genus Marinimicrobium; species Marinimicrobium sp. C6131. The sequence continues at coordinate 3,759,080 of NZ_CP110629.1, read as the reverse complement.
ACCGCCGCCATACCACTCCAGGGACAGGTCGAGCGAGTCGGCCACAAAGGGCTCAAGTTCGGGGTTGCCGTTGCGGTTGACCCGGGGCGGTGGGCTGTTCACCTCCCAGTTGACGTCCGGTCCCAGCTGGGAAATGGTCGGGCGGGTAATGGAGCGGGATGCGGATGCCCGCATCAGATACTCTTCGCTCAACTCATAGGTGAAGTTGGCCGAAGGCAGGAAGTTATCGTAGGAGTTCGACTCACTGACCGGCACCACCTCGGTGAACTCGGCGTTCCAGTTGGTGCTGTTCGGTATTTCCTGCAGTTCCAGCAATTGCTGGGAGTGCCCCATGGAGAGGGTTTCGGTATACACCCAGCGACCACCGACATTACCGGACCAGCGGTTACCCGCGAAATTGGCCTGGATATAACCACCGCTGACATCTTCTTCGATCAGGGCCGAGGAGCGCAGCTCCGGCTGGGCGAGAATGTTGGAGCGGAAGTACTCGTCACCGCGATGCAACCTCGCCGCCTGGAACAGCTGGATCGGGTCCAGTGCGGGCCAGGAATCGAAGCCGCTGTCGTATTCGTACTCACCCGGGAAGGGAACAACCGCCTGAACACCGACTTCACCCAGTGTGTCGCCAAAGCCACAGTAACCACAGGCATTGTCCGGACGCCAGTTCACTTTATCTTTTTCCCGGCCGGAGTAGGTCACACCAAATTCGATGGAATCGATAAGCTCCACGCTATCCAGACGGTAGTCACCGTCAAAGCGAACCGACAGTGCCTTGTCATTGACGCTTTCGCCCTTGGGCTCCATGAAGTGCAGACCGATTTCGTCGTTGGTCACATCCAGGCAGTTACGACCATCGTCCAGCACACAAGTGACGGTCGGCACTTCGGGCGTTGCCTCGAAGCTGAAATTACCACCGTTCACACCGGCCACCGTGTAGTATTCGGTCCCGTTAATGGGACGATCGGCTTCGGAGTAGGCAATATCGAAAGTCAGCTCCAGATCCTCACGGACATTCCAGATGGAGTTCCAGCCGACCATGTAGGTCTCGGCCTCGCGGGCCTTGGTGTCGGTGCCGATCTCCAGCGGGATATTGGTCAGATCAAACGAGCTGATCAACCAGCGATCAACCTCATCGCCATTGTAAGGTTCCAGCTCGTAATTCTCGAACCGATCCCAGCCGTCATTACTGTAGAAGTTGACGTTAAACGAGTAGGCAGACTCCGGGGTTTTGTAATTGGAGTAAAAGCCATCCAGCGTCGTTTCGAAATTGTCGTTCGGGCGGAACTGCAAAGCACCGGTAAAGCCCAGGCGTTCGCGCTCACCGAATTTGGTCTGGTAGGAAATGATGCCCGGGAAGATCCCCCGACCATCAACCGCCTCTTCCTTGACGCCATCATTATTGGCATCAACCTGCTCGGTGCTGGAGGTGAAGCTGTCGAAGGTGTTGGCCCGCCAGTTGCGTTTGTAATAGGAGATACCGACAGACGCACCGACGGTGTCATCCAGAAAGGTGTTACTCAAAACGCCGGAATATTGGCCGGTCCAGTCCTCGGTAGCGCCATCGTAAAAGGCACCCGCTGAACCGGAGGCGTGCAAACCAGGATTGTCGAGGGGCTTGGCGGTGGTCAGATTGACCAGGCCACCAATGCTACCCTCAGGCAGAGAGGCCATGCTGGTTTTATAGACTTCGGCACCGGAAATGGCTTCCGAGGGCATCACATCGAAACTGAAATCACGGCCCGCGTTGTCGGTGGCCAGGGTCCGTCCGTTCAACAGCGTCATATTGTACTGGCTACTCAAGCCGCGGATGGACACCCAGCGGCCTTCACCACCGCGGTCCCGGCTGATTTGTACGCCGGTCACACGCTGCAGCGCCTCGGCCACGTTGGGATCGGGGAATTTGCCCACATCCTCGGCGGTGATGGCATCAACCACCACAGCGGCGTTGCGCTTGAGTTCGGAGGCGGACTCCATACTCGCGCGAATGCCCTTGACAACGATTTCTTCAAGCATGGGCTCGGCGCCGTTCGTGCTCTGAGCCTGCACGGCCGTTGAGCCGGCGACAAGTAAGAGTGTGGCGCTGAGTGCTTTCAATTTGAAGCCCGGATTCACTCGCTGGGCGTTATTGTAGGTTGCGGTCACAATTACCTCTCCTGATTTATTATTGGGTCTGATGGTCACTCCCAATGGGAGTGCAGACAGCTGGGGTGGGCACGGGAGGTGATTTTCCCGATGCTGCCATTGAGACGCACAGCCCGGTAAAAACCACTCCCCCCACATCAATTTTTTACTCTGGTGCCTCACCGAGGTAGATCAGTTCAAAGGCGGCAATGCTGGCACGGTTCACTGGCCCATTCTGGCCACCTCTGGCGCCATAGGTACGATTGGAAGACAGGTAACTCATATTGAAATAATCCTCCAATTGCAGCTGGTATTCGCCCCGGTTCAGCGATACCTCCACCTCCGTTGAACGGCGCAGAGGGTGACGGCCGTCGCGATCCTCCACATTGGGCATCTGAACAATGCGCCGCGCCACTTCCACTCCATTGGCGTCGCGAATGACGAGCTGCTTGATGGCATTGGTGACACCGGAGTCAATGGTGTGCTGCCGGTTGTTGTAGCGCAGGCGCACCACGTAGCGTCCGTCACGTTCGACGGCCCACCCGTCAAGCGACAGAGAGTCCCCCTCCTGGCCCCACTCTTTCAACGTCGGAGCATCCAGCATCGCCGAAGGCGGTGTGATGGGAAGGTTGGAGGTTATCCGCTCGTCATTGACCGCGATGTCCTGAGCGCCAGCGCCGTTGTGACACACCGGTTCAGACAGATGGGAGCGATGGCCGCTCTGACGATATACGGCTTCGACGGCATAGCACTGACGGTGATCCCCCAGCCCGTCGGAACGATCCGTCCACTGGAGTTTGTCCAGGTCGCTCGCCACTTGTATATCATTGCGGTACAGGTTGTAACGGACCGATGCGTCAGTCCCGATATTGGCATCATCAGAGAAACGCACCACCAGCGATTGTCCATCAGACTCGAGAGAAACAATGGTAGGCGCTGCGGGTGAAAACACCGCGGGCTCTGTGCGACTGAGCGGATCCACAGCCGGCACAGTGGTCAGACGGCTATCATTGTTGACCCGGGCCGCGAAGCGCACCTGAATGTGGTTGCTCTCTGCGAGCATCTCCTCTGTGATGCGCCCCTCAACGACGTCCCCATTGAGTCGGACACTGTCGACCGGATAATAGCCATCGCCATCGGCGTTGTCCGGCAATACCAGCTCAATGGCAATTGCTTTGCCTTTGTAGTCCACGGAGCGCAACCAGGCGGAAGGTTGATCCCCCAGGCGACGTCGGGTGTCCACCGTCAGAAATGGAGCGATCTCTATCCCGTCGGAATTCACCCGATAGCCAAAGACGGTTTCCATTACCATCGTGAGGTAACCGGCCACCGACCACAGCTGGCGACGGGAATTGATGACAGGACCATCGTCATACCAGGGTTTCGCCGTCAGCCATTCCAGATTCTCCATATTGGAAAGATTGAGCGCCGCTCCCCGCATCAGGGAATTCACCGCATTGTCGACGACTTTATAGTTGTTCACCGATGCACCGGCTTTGAGCGCATAGGCAGTAACAAACGGCCAGATACCCCGGTTGTGATACACCCGCTGTTCGGGTTGCTGGGGGTAATACACCGGAACCCCGAAAGGGGCGTGCGGGTAATGATTCATGGCAGCCCTCGCCCGTTCCTCATCGGCGATGCCATACAGTATCGCCAAGGCGGTGCCCAGCATGTCGTATTTACGAGTAACCACCGGTACCTCATTGGGTCCGGTCAAGCTCGCATACAGCCCTTCGGCTTGCAGCCAGAACCGCTCATTGATCCGCTGCTTCAGATCCGACGCCCACTGCTGATAACGATCGGCCAGGGCAGGCTCCCCACGCTGCTCCGAAAGGGATGCCGCCAGCAGAATCGCCCGGTAATGCATCACGTTGGTCGACAGCGCCTTGCTTTCAGACATTCGGCTCAGGTTGTTGGTGATCCAGGGAGCATAGGTCTGTACGCGCCAGTCCAGATAGGACTGTTCGCCGCCATAGAGGCCGTCCTGGGGGTCGAAGGCGACGCGACGGTCGGCTTCAACAGTGCCTCGTAAGCTGGCAAAGGTATCCCGCTCAAACGATTCCCTCTCTTCACCCGACAGCTGATGCATGACCCGCTCCGCCGCCAGCGCCCAGGACACCCGGTCGGTACTGACCGCCCAACTGCCCCCGGAGCCGGTATCCTGAATGATCTGCCGGCTGCCTTCTGGCAGGTGATCCGGTGCGGAGGCTTCCGGCCGGAAGTCGCTGGTTTTGAAGCGCAGTGAATTGATCGTCCGTTGCGGGTCGACAACGGCCAGGGACAGATCCGCTGCATACGCCAGATCCCGGGTCCAGACGTAATGCCATTTTTCTCCGGTCTGAAAGCACTGGCAATCGATCTCGTTACCCTGGTTGTACTGATCATCGCGAATGGCATCGACACTGAGCAGCTTCAGGTCGTCCACCGCCATGGCAAACAGACCGTCAAACAGCACACTACCGGTCTCGACACGCAGGGCGTCAGCGGACTCTACAAAGGTACGCTCACGGGGCATATCGTCGCGCTGGAACTGACTGGACTTGAGGGTAAACCGACGCTCACCCGAAGACGTCTCCGACGACTGGATGGTGACGCTTTCAACACGCCCTTCCGGATCCAATGAATAGGGTTGATATTGAATCTCGGCTGAGCGCTCCGGTGAGCCGGTTTCATCGAGCTCATCCTGGGACTTCTGAGTCAGGCAGGCTGACAGGGACAGGGCACAGCCCACAACGAAAAGCGGTTTTAACACGAGTCCTCCAAAAGACATAGCAGTGAAATGGGGCGTTCAGGAAGCAGCCGCGCCCCGTATCCAGAGCGCGGCCAAATGCAGATTGGGTCACTCCACCGGAGTGATGGCGTAATCCAGGCTGTAGGGGTCAAACCGAATCTCGTAATCGCCCCCGGCCTCCAGGGTAAACTCGATGTTCGGTCCCCCGCCGGTGGTCAGCTTGGCGGTACCGGTCAGACCGGTGCTGTCCGCCCAGTCGTCTCCCGACCAGTCTTCGGTATCGGTAAATTTGAAGGCGTGATCTCCGGCCTCCAGCGTCACCGTGACCACAAACTCGGAGTCTCCGTCCCACTCCATCGGCAGGTTGCCGGGGGACCAGCCTTCCCAGGAAGCCCCTATCCAGCGTGGGCCCGGCGCGACGCCCTCGGCGCCGGTGACGGAAAGCTCCGCCGTGGTCCGACTCGAGCAGAAGGTCGTATCGCCATCCTGCACGGCGGCCAGGGTCAGGGCATTGGATTGATGTCCTGCGGTCAGGGTTGTCCCGTCGACAGAACCATCCCCATTGAGCAGGTAAAAGCGGACCGGCAAACCGGAACTGGCGCTGGCCATGAGTTCGGTGCTCTGGCCCGCCTCCAGTGTTTCAGCCACCGTCATGTCAATGGTCTGTGCAGTACATTGGGTCTCGCGATCGGACGTGGCACTCCAGGAATCCCACAAATCGACACTGAAATTCAGTCGACCCAACTGATCGGCACGCCAGTTGTCCGCCGCTCGGGTGACGGGCTGACGATCTACAATGTAGTCGGTCAAACGCAGACCGCTATCGCCCTCACCTACGGTAACGGCTTCGGAGCGAGCCTCATTCCAGAGCACCTCGAATTGACTCTCCTGAGCACTGAGTGGCAGGTCGTTCCAGGCCTCGATTTCCAACCCGTCAATATGGATGTTGTCCCAGTTGGACTGGGCATAGAGGCGCATGGCGCAGAGGTTCATCCCCTCAGAACGAATATTTTCAAGGTGGATATTGGCCACGGTCGCGTCGGGGTCAGCGGTATTATCGGCATTCACATCCCACCAGGCCCGAGCGGAGTTGATCAGACAGGTGTTGTGCTTCTGGTCCTTCCAGTAGAGGCGATTGTGAATGATATCGATATTCTGAACATGGATATTCTCAATGTGTCTGGATTCCCATCCCCACTGAAAGACAGGTCCGTTTTCGGATTTCCAGACCACCACATCATCAATCAACAGGTTACTGTGATACAGCTTGAACACATCGTCATTGGCGTGGAAGAAGCTGTGGCTTAGCCGACCGTTGTCGTACAGCTCAATGCCGTCGGTCTGCCAATACCAGGCACCCATTTGCTTGTAACCGGACACCTGTGTCTGGAAACTGCCCGCGTCCCCGTAAATCACAAAGGAGTGATACGGCGGTTCATTGATGGTGACGCCCTGAATGGTCAGGGTCTGATTACTGGAGCCCGAAGAAAACCGCAACATTTTTACGCAGCTTCCGTGGCAGTCACTCTGAGAGTCTGAGCGATGCGTGTAGGCCTCGTGACCTCCGGCCGTGTTGGTGTCGGCTTCATACACATACTTTTCCCCCGACAGGACCCCGTAGCCGGTCACCTTGTACTCCGCACGAGACCCGGCAAACTCCAGCGCCCCTTTCACATAGGCGCCGGGCGCGAGATATACCCAGCGAACCCGACCGGGCAACCGGGCGTGATAGTTCCAGGGGAAATAGTAAGTACCGGGTTTAAAATAGATGATGTCAGCGTCGACGACATCCAGATTATCAACCTCTCCGGCCTCGGGGTAATAGATTTCCCCATCCTCATCACCGGGAATCCAGTCGCGCTGCAGCGTTTCAGACAAGGTAGGCTCGGCAAACACCAACATGGCGTTGCGTGGCTCGGTATGCACCCGGGCGCCATCGGGCCCCTCGGTCAGGGTACCGGTGTTGCCTTCCAGATCGTTGTAGCTGGTCACCAGATCCGGCTCAAATTCCACGGAAAAACGTTGTCCGTCGGCATGGTAGGGCACCTTGATACGGACACGATCCTCGGCCACCCACTCCAGTTCGAAGTCCAGAGTGGTCGGTCGAATCGTCACCTGATCGAGCGATTCAATCGTCTGGCCATTCAGTAATTCCAGCTCAAGCCAGGTGTCGTCGTTGTACAGGAAGCTGGTCCAACTCATGGTCAGGTTTGCGCTGTCGGCAAACTCGGCGCCATCCTCGTGGTTGTACCCTTCTTTGGCACGACCGCTTCGGGGAAGGGTCATATACACAAACGAATCCGCGTACTGATCCGTCTCAGACGTTAACGCCACCCGGGCCCGATAGTGCGTCGATGCCCGCACTTGTTCATCGGCAACAGCGGCGTCTTCGTTGGCATCCGCATTGCTGTGGCTCCAGGCGTAAAGATCGACCTCATGGGGCGCGTAACGGTTTTCCGGCGCGGAACCCAACGTCGGCGGCGGATCGCCTCCATTGTCCTGATCATTTTCATCGCCGCCACTACCCGCTCCACCGCAGGCGACGAGAGGCAGGGCCAGCAGCATAGGCCAGAGCAGCGTTTTCAATGATTTGCGCGGTACGGTCTGATCGGATGGTGTGTGCACGTCAGTAACCCTCATGCTGTTATCTTTTTAGTCAAAGTCTGTCTGCTGTGGATAAGACGCACCAACGGCTGAATTCCAATCCCCTGAAACAAAAAAAGCCCCTGACTCAGAGAATCAGGGGCAAAACCAAGGGGAGAGTTCCGGGACAACTCCGGTTCAACCATGCAATCGGCAACGGTCGGTACCGATCACCTCAATAAGACGCTCAACGGGGCCGATTCCTACCCCCCGCTCACGGTTTCCTCACGAGCCATAAGGAACGCTTGCAGGAAATACAATGTAGTGCCCGTCCGACTCTTCCTGCACACGCACCGGCAAGGTTTTCGAGAGCAGTTCCGGCAAGGCATCGAGCTGGTCGATCTGAAAGGAAGCGGTCAGCTCAATGTCTCCCAGATCCGGAGAAGCCAATGTGAAGCGATCACTCGAATAGCGGTTGAGTTCGTCCACCACATCATCCAGAGATGCTCGGTGGTAGACGAGACGGCCCTGACGCCAGGCGCTGATATCTTCTTCCGGCAGGGTATCGATCGCCGAAAACGTTTCGTGACGCACCCTGGTGACCCGGTTTCCCGCACGCAAGGTGACCGACGGCTGCTCTGCCGCCACCTGATCAGGGTCGGCGGCAAGCACATCGACAATACCCTCACGAACGCTGACGGTGACTCGCCGTTCCGTACGCAGCACGTCAAACTGGGTGCCGACAACTTCGACCCTCGCATCGTGTGCATAAACGTGAAACGGCCGTGCCGGGTCGCTGACCACATCAAAGTATCCCCGGCCCGCCTGAACGTCGACGCGACGAACCGATTCACTCATGACCACCCGCACCCGGGAACGAGCGCCCAACGTCAGTTCACTGCCGTCGTCCAGTTGATAGGTCGCCACTTCCCCGATACTGGTCTCGAATTTCAGGGCGTCGGGCCCTGTTGGCTGACCATTCCAAAGCAGCACACCGAACACCAAGGCAATAATGCTTGCCAGGGCGAAACCGGATGTTCTCCAGCCGGGAAAAAAGCCACCATTGAAGCGGGCGCCGGCGGCCGAGAGAAGCCGTTGCCAGAGCGCCCCCTCGGCCCGATCATCCCGCTCAACCGGCATTTCAGCCGCGTCCAGACGGCCCAGCTGCTCCCACACCGCCTCGCAGTGCTGATAGGCCGCCACATTTTCGGGGCTCTCGCACAGCCAGTCCGCCAGCGCTTCCTGCTGCTGGTCGGAGAGCTCTCCCGACTGGACCCGCATAAACCATTCGCGAGCCTGAACCTCTGGGTTTTCCACGCGTTGCACCCTTTCAGTTGTGTTTGGGTTGATTCTGCAAGGCTTTCTGGCAGTCCGCCAGCGCCTTGAAAATATGTTTGCGGACCACCGTTTCCGACAGTTTCTCCCGCCGGGCGATTTCCGCGTAAGACAAGCCATCCAGCCGGTTCATCAGCAGCAATCGCCGACGCTTCTCCGGCATCGTCCGAAGGGCGTCGGTCACGCAGCGCAATTGCTGGTCCGCCTCCACCTCGCGGGCGGGATCGGTATGATCGAATTCCCGCTCCTCGTCGCTTTCCACCACCTGGGTCTGGTAGCTGGCCCTAACCTTGTCCCGACGCTTGAGATCAATGCAGGTGTTGGCCGCCATCTTGTATAAAAACGCCCTGGGGTTATCCAGGGTCAGGACGATGTTCGTCTCAGCCACCCGGGTAAACACCGCCTGCACCACATCTTCAGCCTCCGCTGGATCCAGCGTGTAGTGCCGGGCGAGATAGTGGCACAGCTCGTCACGATAGCGGCTGTACACCTCCCGGATGCGCTGGTCTTTTTCTTCTGTGCCGATACTCACTGATTCAACCTGGCTCCGCCTGGAGGAGAATGGGACGACAGCGGCATCTGGAGCCGCGCCCGGCATTCTATACCAAGTCTCAGACCCCGCCCATTCAGGAGGAGACGACTGTGGCACCGTGCTTTTGGCTGTTATTGAGTTCGGCATGACCATAAGACGGCTGGCAGGAAGGAATCCAACCCCCACGTATGACGATTTATGGATGCGGCTCTGATCCGTCGACTGGGCCCACGCTACTGGACAGCGCCGGGTGCTATAATGGCCAGCTTTTAACCGAACCACACCTTCGCCTATGTCCCGCGCCCGTTTCGAGAAATTCAAACAGGTCCTGCGCCAGCGCCAGCACGATATGACGCTGCTGACCGATCAGGTCCACAAAGCCCAGAATATTTCCGCGATGCTGCGCACCGCGGACGCGGTGGGGATGCCGGAGATTCACATGGTTCAGCCCAGCCGGGGCCGGCTGGTGTATCACCACACCGCCGGCGGCAGCGGGCGCTTTACCGGAACGGTCGTCCACCCGGACATTCAGACCGGCATGGGTGTGCTTCGGGACAAGGGCTTCAAACTCTACGCCGCGCACTGGTCCGACCGCGCCATGCACTACCGGGAGGCCGACTACACTCAACCCTTCGCGTTGGTGATGGGGGCTGAAAAAGAAGGCCTGAGTGACTACGCCGCCGAGCAGGCCGACGAGCACCTGACCATTCCGATTATTGGAATGGTGGAGAGTTACAACGTGAGTGTGGCCGCCGCGATCATTCTGCAGGAGGCCATGCATCAACGGCAGCAGCAGGGTATGTACGATCGCGAACTGGACGAGTGGGATCCGGCGGTGCGGGAGATTCTGTTCCGCTGGATGCACCCGCAGATGGTGCGCTATTGCGAGCGCTACCGACTGCCCTTCCCGGACATGGATGAGGATGGGGACATCATCCCACCCGAAGACGAGCGCTATCGCAGCCCCAAGGGATGAGCGATCGCTACAGAACCGTTCGTAACATCTCCACTGCCAGCCCCACCAGCAACAGGGCAAACAACCGCTTGAGCCAGGTCACCGGCAACCGGTGCGCCAGCCTGGCACCCACGGGCGCGGTCAGGTAACTCATGGACGCAATCGCCAGCACGGCGGGCCAGTAAACATAGCCCAAGGTATGCGCCGGTAGCCCCGCCACGTCCCAACCATTCACCGCATACCCAACGGCACCCGCCAGGGCAATGGGCAGGCCCACCGCCGCCGAGGTGCCAATGGCCACCGGTAGGCGCACATTACACCAGGTCAGAAACGGCACGGTCAGGGTGCCGCCACCGATGGCCACCAGAGCCGAGACTCCGCCAATACCCGACGCCACACCGACCAGCCCCGGCGTTCCGGGCAACTGGCGGGAAGGTTCGGGACGACGGTTCAGGATCATCTGCACGGCGACATACGCCATGAAAACCGAAAAGAAGATCGCCAGCGGCTCCGGGGTCAACCAGGCCGCCAGAAAGGTGGCCGCGAAGGTCCCCACCAACACCCCCGGTGCCATGCGTGCCACCACGGGCCAGAGCACCGCTTTATGACCGTGATGGGCTCGCAGGCTGGCCACCGCCGTGGGCACAATGGCGGCCATGGACGTACCCAATGCCAGGTGCACCAGATGCGTTTCGGGCAGCCCCTGAGCGGCAAACAACAGGGTGAGCACCGGCACCATCAGGCCACCACCGCCAATGCCGAACAGGCCGGCCACCAACCCGGTGACCACCCCCAGCGCCATAAAGCCCAGCAACCATTCCTGCATCAATAAGCTCCGGTCATATCCTCGTACAGAAGCGACGCCATGATAAAGGGCCCTACCGCTTTGGGGTCATCCGCCCGGCGCGGCTCGCTGATATAATAGTCATAGGTGCCCTCCCGGTAAGGATCACCGCCCAATCCGGCCACCGCACAGACGTTGGTGATGCTGATCGTTCCGTCGTCGTTATGGCGAATAAATTCCTCCACCACACTCTGATAAGCACTCAGCCCCAAGGCTCGATACCGCTCGTCGATATAACCCTGTTCGCTGCCCTTGAGCAGGAAGTAAGTGAACATGGTTGACGCCGAAGACTCGAGGTAATTCCCCTCGCGCCCCCCCATATTCACCACCTGCCACCAGACCCCCGACTCCGGATCGCGATGGGTTTCGATGGCGCGGGCCATTTTGTCGGCGATATCCAGCATCACCTCGCGGTCGGGGTGTTGCTCCGGAAGGTCGTCGAGCACATCGACAATGGCCATGGCCAACCACCCCATGGCCCGCCCCCAGGGCAGCTCGGACAAGCCCGTTTGGGGATCGGCCCAACGCTGCTCCCGGCTTTCATCCCAGCCGTGGTAGAAAAACTGCTGTTCGGCATTCCAGTGATGTTTCGCCACCAGGCGGAATTGATGGATGATGTCATCGTACAGTTCGGGCTCACCATAGGTGGCCGCATAGCGGGACAGAAACGGCGTGCCCATATACAGGCCGTCGAGCCACATCTGATGCGGATACACCTTTTTGTGCCAGAAGCCGCCCTCAGTCGTGCGCGGATGATCGCGCATCTGGTGGCGCAATTGCTCGATCGCCAGTCGGTACTTGTCCTCGCCGGTTTCCTGATGAAGTCCAATCAGAAACTTGCCCGGATTCACCCGATCAATGTTGTACAGACTCGGGTCGTAGGTTCTGATCTCGCCGTCCTCGCTGATCATGAAATCGGCGAAGTCCTTCAGGTAATCGAAAAACCGCTCCTCACCGGTGGCCCGCCACACGCGTTCATGGGCGGTCATCATCAGGCCGTGGGTGTATTCCCATTTCGGGGTTTTCCGAAAGTCGATCATCCAGCCTTCGGGGTTGCGTTCGATGTCGGAGTCGGCCATCCAGACGGACAGCGGTCGGTCGGTGGTTGATGCGGAAGGATTGGTGTTGATAGTGCAGGCGTACAGAGCGGCGACGGACAGCAGTGCAACGCCGGCCAAACGCCATAAGGGTTGATGATTCATTGTCTCTCTCCCGGTTTTGGTTTTTGTACCGGGACTATAGCGGGTGTTTGGGGAGATTCAAAGGGCTGGGTATTGGGGGTTTCTGGAAGGTTCGGCATCTACGGGGTACACCCGTCGGAGACCCGCCGTGAACCCGTCCATGGGGGCTTCTCATCGGCATCCATGCCTCAGAGAGTCTCCGACGGGTGTACCCCGCAGATGCCTAAGTGCCAACTAACTACCCGTTGTATCTCTAGTCGGAGGTGTCGGATTTGGCCGTGCCGCACCCCGGGAAAAAGGGCGCAGTTAATTCGCTGGCAGAGAGGTGGGGTGGAGGTATGTGGTTCATAGACTCTCGGAGACATGGATGTCGACGAGAAGCCCCCATGGATGGGTTCACGGCGGGTCTATGAACCACATACCTCCACCCCACCGCACCGTCTAAGAACCACTTCTTTGGGTCTTACTTCTTCGCGCGCTTACGCTCGTTTTCGGTGAGCAGCTTCTTGCGCAGACGAATGCTCTGGGGCGTCACTTCCACCAGCTCATCGTCTTCGATGAACTCCAACGCCTGCTCCAGGGTATGACGAACCGGTGGTGACAGAGTCAGGTTCTCATCGGTGCCGGACGCACGCACGTTGGTCAGCTGCTTCGCCTTGGTCGGATTCACCACCAGATCATTGCTGCGCGAGTGCAGACCAACGATCTGGCCTTCATAGACCTCAACCCCGGCGTCGATAAACAGACGACCGCGATCCTGCAGCGGGTGCAGACCGTAAGCCAGCGTCTTGCCCTTGACCATGGAAACCAACACGCCATTCTGACGCTTGTGATCCTCACCCGCTTTGACCGGGCCGTAATGATCAAAAATACTGGTCATGATGCCCGAACCCGACGTCAGCGTCAGAAACTGGCCACGGAAACCGATCAGACCACGCGACGGGACCATGAACTCCAACTTCACCCGACCCTTACCGTCCGGCTCCATATTGGTCATTTCCGCCTTGCGCAGGCCCAGCTCTTCCATCACCGCGCCCTGGTGCTGATCTTCAACATCGATCACCACCTGCTCGAACGGCTCCTGAATCTGACCGTCGATTTCTTTCTGGATAACCTCCGGGCGGGAGACACCCAGCTCAAAGCCTTCCCGGCGCATGTTTTCAATCAGAACCGACAGGTGCAGCTCACCACGACCGGAGACCACGAACTTGTCCGGGCTGTCGCCCTGACGAACCCGCAGAGCCACATTGTGAATCAGTTCCTGATCCAGACGCTCGCGGATATTGCGCGAGGTGACAAACTTGCCTTCCTTACCGGCGAAGGGTGAGTCGTTGACCTGGAACGTCATGCTGACAGTGGGCTCATCCACACTCAGCGCGGGCAGCGGATCGACATTCTCAGGGCTGCACAGAGTGTCGGAGATGTCCAGACCATCAATACCGGTAATACAGACGATATCGCCGGCGGTGGCGCGAGTGGTTTCCACCCGCTCCAGACCGTGATAGCCCATCACCTGCAACACCTTCGCCTTACGGGTTTTGCCATCGGGACGGGCCACAATCACCTGCTGGTTGGGCGACAGGCTACCGCGGGTAATGCGGCCCACACCGATAACGCCCACATAGCTGTTGTAGTCCAGCGCGGAAATCTGCATCTGGAAATCACCTTCGATGTCGACATCCGGCGCCTTGACGTTATCGACAATCATCTGAAACAGAGGAGTCATGTCATCGGCCAGCTCGTCCGGCTCCAAGCCTGCCACACCATTGAGGGCAGAGGCGTAAATGATCGGGAAGTCGAGCTGCTCGTCGGTGGCGCCCAGGCGGTCGAACAGGTCGAACACCTGATCCACGGCCCAGTCGGGACGGGCGCCGGGACGGTCAACCTTGTTGACCACGACAATCGGGTGCAACCCCTTTTCGAAGGCTTTGCTGGTCACGAAGCGGGTCTGGGGCATGGGGCCATCGACGGCATCCACCAGCAGCAATACCGAATCCACCATGGACAGCACCCGCTCGACCTCACCGCCGAAGTCGGCGTGTCCGGGGGTGTCCACGATGTTGATGCGGTAGTCATTCCAACGAATGGCCGTGTTCTTGGCCAGAATGGTAATGCCGCGTTCACGCTCCTGGTCGTTGGAGTCCATGATCCGCTCGGCGCCTTCGCTGCGTCGATCCAGGGTACCGGATTGAGACAGCAGCTTGTCGACCAGGGTGGTTTTACCGTGGTCAACGTGGGCAATAATGGCGATGTTACGCAAGTTCTGAATAGCGGATTGGTCTGTCATGAAAACTCTCAGGAGGGAGGACTCTGGAAAAAGGCGGGCATTATACCTGCCAGAAGGCTTCACAGATATGAAAATCGCGGGAAAAGTGCGCAAAAAGGCAAAAAAGTCAGCCCGGAGCGGCCCGAACGGGCCTCACAGACCGAACATCCCCTTCTCTTCCTCGCCGGGCGCGATGAACTGGGTGCCGTCTTTGGCGTACTGGAACAGCTCGATGTCCGCGGAGTCAGTGGCGGTAAAGCAGTTGATGAAGGTTTCCAGCGCCACGCCCTCCCGGGAACGGTTGGGAAAAATATCCGCCTCCATGAACACCTTATACTGACCGTCCGACCGGTCCAGACGGCTTGAGAACCGGTCCACCCGCAGGTTGGTCAGCCGGCGACCAAACACCTCCCGGGCGCGGGCCTTACAGACGGCCTCTGCATCGGTCAATGTCGTGTGCCGGTACCGGGCCTCCTCGCTGTTCCGCGACCCCCAAAGCCCCTCGGGAATGCCGGAGACGTACAGCGTCGAGCCGACCGAGAGAAATACCAACAGAAAAGCGATGCCCACCAGCGCCCATTTCTGGCCGGTAGACTCATTTCGGGACCGCGCACCGGGTCGGGACATACTCTGACTCTCCTGAGGCGGCCCTACTCGGGCCGATAGACAGCGATATTACGATGGCCTGCATCCATCAGGTGGGCCGCGTGCAGCTGACTCATCACCCCTTTCTCGCAGTACAGCAGGTAGCGGCGCTGCGGATCCAGCTTCCCGAACTGTCCATTAAGCCTGAAAAACGGAATTTCCAGCAACTGATCTCCGGTCAACGCGAGGGGCTTGAGCCCCGCTTCGTCGGGATGGCGAATATCAATGACCACATCGCCCTCGCCCACCTGCGGCTCAACCGCCACATCCAGCTCCGTCTCACCTGCATCCACCAGATGATGTATCGGCGTTTGCGCGCGATCCTCAAGGGCCCGCTCCAGCACGGCGAAATCAAAGCGGGCCTCTTCGGACTCCACCCGATGCAATTTGGCGTTGGTGGTCGGACGCACCGAAATCACCCCGCAGTACTCGGGCACATTCGCCGAATAGGTTTCGGTGCCGATATCCCGGGACAACTGGATGATATCCCGCTTATCCATGGCGATCAGCGGCCGCAGCACCAGGGTATCCGTGGCCCGATCAATGGCGTTCAGATTGGGGATGGTCTGACTGGACACCTGGGCGACACTCTCACCGGTCACCAGCGCCTTGAGATCCAGCTCTTCGGCGACCCGGTTGGCGGCGCGCAGCATCATACGCTTGAGAATTACTCCCATATAGGCGTTGTCGACCTTCTCCAGGATCTCGGCGACCACCCCCTCAAAGGGCACGGTGACAAACTGAACATTATGGGAGGCTCCGTATTTCTGCCACAGATAGTAAGACACCTCCTTGACTGCCATCTCATGGGCGTGACCACCGAGACTGAAGAAGCAGAAGTGGGTACGCATGCCCCGCTTCATGGTGAGGTAGCTTGCCACAATCGAGTCGAAGCCACCGGACACCAGAGACAGCACGCCATCGTTTTGGGCGCCCAGGGGATAGCCACCCAGCCCGCGGCGCAAGTTTTCCAGCACAAACAGCCACTGGCGCTTGACCTCCAGCCGCACGGTAATGTCCGGGTCGCGCAGCTTTACACCCGCTGCCCGGGTCTGCTGTAGCAGACCACCACCCACGTAGCGCTCAATGTCAGTGGAGCTGAAATCGTGCTTACCGCTGCGCTTGACCCGCACACAGAAGGTTTTTCCCGCCAGGGCCTGGGCCCAATGTGCCCGGGTCTTGGCCAGAATGTCGTCCAGATCCCCCAGAGGGTAGGCCTGAACCAATGCGAAGGAGTCGATACCCGGCGTGCGAGCCAGCACATCGGCCACCTGGCGCGTGAGCCGTTCGTCGGCACCGGGGGCCTGCACCTCCACTTTCTCCCAGTCCCGCTTGACCTGAATGTCCTCCGACAGCGGCTGCAACAGCCGGCGCAGGTTGTCGCGCAACTGCTTGATGAAACGCTTGCGCACCGGCGGGCTCTTGATAATGATCTCAGGAAAAACCTTGACGATAAAATGCATGAACGCCTACTGTTGAAGAACTTGTCTTGCGGGAAAGGCGCGCATTATAAATCATGCGGCCACCCCAAACAAAAAGATCGGGCGCACCATAATGATGCAACACCCTGTTTCTGTGCACCATAATGGAGCGCAAGAGTGCCCATCTTGGTGCAACAGCACCCCTGGACGCCCCGATCTGCCGCTTTTGCGCACGATGGCACACATCTTGCCCCTTTATCGGTCACTGGCGCTGGCAAGGTCACCACAATCCGATGTAGCCGCCAGCGTGAAAACACGGTTTAATGCACAGGTTTTCTTATCCGTAGCCCCCGGGCTATTCTCAATTGGAGGCATTCAATGTCTAAAAAAACACTGGACCTGATCAAAGAACACGAAGCGCGTTGGGTCGACATGCGCTTTACCGACACCCGCGGTAAAGAACAGCACGTGACCATTCCCGCAAAAGATGTGGACGATGACTTCTTTGAAGACGGCAAGATGTTTGATGGCTCTTCCATCAATGGCTGGAAAGGCATCAACGACTCCGACATGATCCTGATGCCGGACGACGAAACGGCCGTTATGGACCCCTTCTCAGACAGCCCCACCGTCATTGTACGCTGCAACATCGTTGAGCCGATGACCATGCAGGGCTACGACCGCGACCCGCGCTCCATCGGCCTGCGCGCTGAAGAGTACCTGAAGTCTACCGGTCTGGGTGACATCGCCCTGTTCGGTCCGGAACCCGAATTCTTCGTTTTCGACAGCGTTCAGTGGAACGCCACCATGGGCGGCGCTTTCTACAAAATCAATTCCGAAGAAGCGGCCTGGTCTTCCAGCGAAAGCTACGACGGCGGCAACACCGGTCACCGTCCGGGCGTGAAAGGCGGCTACTTCCCGGTGCCTCCGGTCGACTCTCTGAACGACCTGCGTGGCGCCATGTGTGACGCCATGGAAGCCATGGGCCTGGAAATCGAAGTACACCACCACGAAGTGGCCACCGCCGGCCAGTGTGAGATTGGCGTTGGCGCCAACACCCTGGTGAAGAAAGCGGACGAAGTACAGATCCTGAAGTACTGCGTACACAACGTGGCGCACGCTTTTGGCCAGACCGCCACCTTCATGCCGAAGCCGCTGATCGGTGATAACGGTTCCGGCATGCACGTGCACCAGTCGTTCTCCAAAGACGGCAAGAACCAGTTCGCAGGCGACGGCTATGCCGGCATGAGCGAAACCGCCCTGTACTACATCGGCGGTATCATCAAGCACGCTCGCGCGCTGAACGCTTTCTGTAACGCCTCTACCAACTCGTACAAGCGTCTGGTACCCGGCTTTGAAGCACCGGTCATGCTGGCCTACTCGGCCCGCAACCGCTCCGCGTCGATCCGTATCCCGTACGTGAACAGCGACAAGGCCCGTCGTATCGAGACCCGCTTCCCCGACCCGACCGCCAACCCCTACCTGGCGTTTGCGGCGCTGCTGATGGCTGGCCTGGACGGCGTACAGAACAAGATTCACCCGGGCGACCCCGCCGACAAGAACCTGTACGACCTGCCGCCGGAAGAAGGCAAGGCGATTCCCACCGTGGCCTCCAGCCTGGAACAGGCTCTGGACGCACTGGACCAGGACCGCGACTTCCTGAAAGCCGGCGGTGTGTTCACTGACGACGTGATCGACGCCTTCATTGAGCTGAAGCGCGAGGAAATCGAGCGTCTGAACATGACTCCGCACCCGGTCGAGTTCGAGCTGTACTATAGCTGTTAAGACGCTGTAGGCGCCGGCTTTCGAGCCGGTGGATGACCAAAAGCCCGTTCAGGCGACTGAACGGGCTTTTGCTTTTCAGGGTCCAAGGAGTAAGCTTTAGCAAAGGCCGAAACGGGACCCCTTTATGCGACATTTTCTGCTGCTCGTCACCCTGATGCTGGTCAGCCTGCTGACAATGGCCCAGCCAATCTACAAGACCGTGGATGAAGAGGGTCGCGTCACTTACTCGGACAAACCACCCCGCGGCGACCGGAACGGTGCGTCTGCGGAGTTGCCACCCGTCAACAACGTTCCCGGGCAGGCCGCGCCCCCAAGGCGCCCCGCTCCCTCCGATGACGAGGCCCCCGAGCCGGTCAATTATTCGATTGAGATTATCGCACCATCGCCGGACAGTAGCGTTCCACCCGGCCAGCGAGACCTCCCCATATCGGTGCAACTTCAGCCAGCCTTGCAGCCCGGGCACACCCTGGCCTATTACCTGGACGGCGACCCCGTTGCCGAGACCCAGTCGACACAGCATATCGTCAAGGAAATCTACCGCGGAACCCATACCATCCGGGTTGAAGTCCTGGGCCCCCGGGGGCAGGTCCTGGCAGCGACAGCCCCTGTCACCGTTCATGTGCACCGACCCAGCGTCATTCCCCGAGGTGGCTCCTAGGCGGGCCCCGACGCACCGTTTCATGGCGCGAACGGCGGAGCTTCGCGCCACAAGCACCATTATGGTGCACAGTCATCTGAACTCGCCTACACTCCTGTCTGGGAGCGCCCAAAAATGGGCCCTCCCGCCAATACGCAGTTGGATTGCTTTTTGCATAGACCTGCCCTGAGGGCGGGCTCCATTTCAGTGCACAAAGACGCACTTCAGCCGCCTTTCTTCAATCAGACCGGGAGTCGATCCGAGAGTGAGTACCGGAGATCTTCACAAACCGCTGCTGGACAGCCTCAGTACCGCCATCATTCTGGTGGACGGCCAACTGCGATTGCGCCACATGAACCCCGCGGCCGAGGCGCTGCTGGCGGTCAGTTGCGAACGAACGCTCGGCGAACCTCTCACCCAGTTTTTCTTCGAGTCCAGTGAAACGCCCGGGCAGCTCAAGTCGGCCGCCGAACAGGCCAACCATTACACCAAGCGGCACGCCGAGTGGCAGTTGCTGACCGGGGGCCAGATTACCGTGGACTACACGGTCACGCCCTTCGGTGACGCCTCCGGGCTGGTCATCGAAGTACAACCCATCGACCGCCTTCTGCGCATCAGTCGTGAGGAAATGCTGACCTCTTCACAGGAAACCACCCGTAATCTGGTACGTGGGATGGCTCACGAGATCAAGAACCCCCTGGGCGGTATTCGAGGCGCGGCGCAATTACTGGCCCGGGAGCTGCCCGGCAGCGAGCTGCAGGAATACACCGGTGTCATCATTGATGAGGCCGACCGTTTGCGCAATCTGGTGGACCGGATGCTCGGGCCGAACCAGTTGCCCCAGCGCCAGTGGTTGAACATCCACGAGGTGCTCGAGCGGGTGGCGACGATCATCAAGGCCGAGAGCAGCGGCTCTGTCACCCTGACCCGGGATTACGACCCGAGCATTCCCGATCTCAATGCGGACAAAGAGCAACTGATTCAGGCGCTCCTCAATATTGCCCGCAATGCCATGCAGGCGCTGCTGGAAAATGGCACCCCCTCAGCGGACATTCGTCTGGTGACCCGAATTCAGCGCCGCTATACCATCGGTCGACACCACCATCCGCTGGTGTGCCGCATTGACATTATCGACAATGGCCCGGGCATTCCCCAGGACATTCTCAACAATATCTTTTACCCCATGATTTCCGGCCGGGCCGATGGCACCGGGCTGGGACTGACCATTTCGCAGCATTTGATTCACCAGCACCAGGGGCTGATCGAATGCCACAGTGAGCCGGGGCAAACCCGCTTTTCGCTCTACCTACCTATGGAAGCTCAACATGCAGAAGTCTAACCGAGTCTGGATAATCGACGACGACCGATCCATTCGCTGGGTGCTCGAAAAAGCCCTGCAGGGTGCCGGTATCGAGGCGCGGGCCTTCGACTCCGGTGACAGCGCCATCAGCCAGTTGGGACGGGAAGTGCCCGATGCGATCATCAGTGACATCCGGATGCCCGGTATTGATGGCCTGGCATTGCTCAAAGACCTGCACGCCCAGCACCCGGACATTCCGATCATCATCATGACCGCCCACTCCGACCTGGACAGTGCGGTGGCCGCTTACCAGGGCGGCGCTTTCGAATACCTGCCCAAACCCTTTGATGTCGACGAGGCGGTGGCGGTAACCCAGCGGGCACTGGCCCATGCCCAGGAACAGAAAAGTGACAGCGATGGCAGCGAAGCGGTTGAAGTCAACACCGAAATCATCGGTGAAGCGCCGGCCATGCAGGAAGTTTTCCGGGCCATCGGGCGCCTGTCACAGTCCAACATCACAGTACTGATCAACGGCCAGTCCGGTACCGGCAAGGAGCTGGTCGCACACGCCCTTCACCGTCACAGCCCACGTCGCGAAGAACCCTTCATTGCCCTGAACATGGCCGCGATTCCCAAAGACCTGATGGAATCGGAACTGTTCGGTCATGAGAAAGGTGCCTTTACCGGCGCGGCGGCGCAGCGCCAGGGCCGTTTCGAACAGGCCAATGGCGGCACGCTGTTTCTGGACGAAATTGGCGATATGCCCGCCGAAACCCAGACCCGCCTGCTGCGGGTCCTGGCCGATGGAGAGTTCTACCGGGTAGGCGGCCACACGCCGGTCAAAGTGGACGTGCGCATCATTGCCGCCACGCACCAGAACCTCGAAAATCTGGTCGCCGACGGTCGCTTTCGCGAAGACCTGTTCCATCGGCTCAACGTCATTCGCATTCACATCCCGAAACTCGCCGACCGCCGGGAAGACATTCCCAAGCTGGCCAAGTTTTTCCTGCAGAAAGCCGCCGGCGAACTGGATGTGGATACCAAAATTCTACTGCCGGAAACCGAGGAGTTTTTCTGCGCCCTGTCATGGCCGGGGAATGTCCGCCAGTTGGAGAACACCTGCCGCTGGATAACCGTCATGGCGTCCGGGCGCGAAGTGCACATCGAAGATCTGCCCCCGGAACTGCTTCATCACAAGGAAGACAACGCACCCGCCGATGACTGGGAAAAAGCCCTGCGTCACTGGGCCGATCAGGCATTGGCACGGGGTCATCATCAACTGCTGAGTGAAGCGGTACCCACTTTTGAACGCGCACTGATTGAAACCGCCCTGAAGTACACCGCTGGTCGAAAACGCGATGCGGCCAATCTTTTGGGATGGGGACGGAACACACTGACCCGTAAACTGAAAGAACTGGATATGGCGGGCGGAGATGATACGGCCGAACTGTGACCAGGGAAACAGTCGTCCTCACCATAACCGGAATCGTCGGGTGGCGAATGACACCCGACGCCTAATTCACACTTGTTGCTTTGTCATACTTATGTAAACGGTGCGCACTGTGTGTGGATAACGTTTGCGAAACAGGCGTGACGGTTACATTCCATTTATACCCAATCAACCATTGCAAGCAATCTTGCCTGTGCTAGAATTCGTTCCCCCTATAAAAAACTCACCAAACAGAACGTCTCCCAAGAAGACGATCAAATCGGCACTGGATTACACACTCCTCAATCGATTACGGAGTGCGATACCAACACCATGATGAAATAGCGTGAGGCGCGACGCACTCACTGACAAGGGCTATTGCCCTGTCGGCAGACGTCCAGAAAAAGCGCCCACGGATGAGAGACGAGAGACCGGCAATGAAGAAGAACGTCATTGCTATCAGCCAAAGGAACAGACCGTGCCACACAATGCATTTTACGCGCAATCCGGCGGTGTGACCGCCGTGATCAATGCGTCGGCTGCCGGCGTGATCGCCGAAGCCAAAGCCCACCCCGATACCATCGGTACGCTTTACGCTGGCCGAGACGGCATCATTGGCGCACTGACCGAAGAGTTGATCGACATCACCGCCGAGTCCGAAAGCGATCTGGCAGCGCTGCTGCACACGCCGTCCGGCGCCTTCGGTTCCTGCCGCTACAAGCTCAAGTCGATAGAGGAACATCGCACCCAGTACGAGCGCCTGATTGAGGTGTTCAAGGCCCACGATATCCGATACTTCTTTTACAATGGTGGCGGCGATTCACAGGACACCGCGCATAAAGTCTCGCAATTGTCTGAAAAGATGGGCTTTCCCATCACCTGCATCGGCGTGCCCAAAACCATGGACAACGATCTGCCGATCACCGACTGCTGCCCGGGCTTTGGCTCTGTCGCCAAATA
The DNA here is from genome assembly GCF_026153455.1 of Marinimicrobium sp. C6131. NCBI lineage: Bacteria > Pseudomonadati > Pseudomonadota > Gammaproteobacteria > Cellvibrionales > Cellvibrionaceae > Marinimicrobium > Marinimicrobium sp. C6131. The sequence continues at coordinate 3,736,352 of NZ_CP110629.1, read as the reverse complement.
CACTGCGGTGTCCATATTGGAAGCCTCGTTCGATGTCGCCTCCATGCAACGTACCTCCACCAAGGTGTTCGTCATGGAAGTCATGGGTCGGCACGCTGGCTGGGTTGCCGCCAGTGCCGCGTTGGCACGAGACGAGCGGGGCATGGGACCGGACATCATTCTGTTCCCGGAAGTGCCATTGGATGAAGCGCGTTTTCTGGAGCAGATCGACCGGGTCGTTGCCGAGCGCGGCTTCTGCATGATTGTCGTGTCCGAGGGCGCGAAGGATGCAACGGGCGAGTTTCTCTCCAGCTCCGGCACCACCGATGCGTTCGGTCATGCCCAGCTCGGCGGGGTTGCTCCGGTCATTGTGAACAAAATCAAGCAGCACGCGGGTTACAAATGCCACTGGGCGGTGTGCGATTATCTGCAGCGTGCCGCTCGTCATATCGCTTCGCAAACCGATGTGGATCAGGCGTATGAGCTCGGTCGTGCCGCCGTGCGCTATGCGGTCAACGGCGAAAATGCCGTCATGCCGGTGGTGGTTCGAGAATCCGACCAACCCTACCGATGGCACATTGACAAGGCGCCCCTGTCCGCCGTGGCCAATGTCGAACGGTGTCTGCCTGCCGACTATATTACCGACGACGGTTTTCATATTACCGACAAGGCACGCCGCTACCTGTCACCACTGATCGAAGGGGAGGCCTATCCTCCCTATCAGAACGGTCTGCCCGATTACCGGGTACTGAACAAGTCCGTGATTCCCAAAAAGTGTGCGGAATTTAACGATCTTTAACTGAATTGATTTAGACAGGGACACCCGTGATTTTCGGCGGAAGGGGTGAGAGCTTTCGGCCGGAGAAGGTGTTTCTGTCAATCCCGGGGGGAGCCCAACCTGCCATCGCCGATGGCCAACGCGATAGAGACGCACTCGAGTGCGCGTATCAACCAACTGAGAGACGAAAGACATGAACGATATCACCAAGCTGTTGGGTGAAGAGGCGGACAGCCTGCTCACTCACCGTTGTGAAAAAATCACTCAGGATCAGCTGACGCTTCCCGGCGCCGATTACGTCAGCCAGACCTTTTCCCAGACCGATCGACCGATTCCGGTACTTCGGGCCTATCAGCAACTGCTCAATCACGGCCGCCTGGCCGGCACCGGCTACCTGTCGATTCTGCCGGTTGACCAGGGTATTGAGCACTCGGCGGGCGCTTCCTTCGCGCCCAACCCACTGTACTTTGACCCCAAGAACATTGTCGAGCTCGCCATTGAGGGGGGCTGCAATGCGGTGGCGTCAACTCTGGGGGCATTGGGTTCTGTCGCCCGTCAGTACGCCCACCGTATTCCGTTCGTGGTCAAGTTGAACCACAACGACGCCCTGGTCTACCCGACCTCTTACGATCAGACGCTGTTCGGGCAGGTCAAGCAGGCCTACGACATGGGGGCCGTCGCCATCGGCGCCACCATTTATTTCGGATCGGAGAATTCCCGCCGTCAGCTGCAGGAAATCAGTGCCGCCTTCGAACAGGCGCACGAGCTGGGCATGATGACCATTCTCTGGACCTACTTGCGCAATGGTGATTTCAAACAGGATGGCGTTGACTACCATACGGCAGCCGACCTGACCGGACAGGCCAACCACCTGGGCGTGACCATCAAGGCGGATATCATCAAGCAGAAAATGGCGGAGAACAACGGTGGCTTTAACGCGGTGAAAGTCGGAAAGACCCACCCGAAAGTTTACAGTCACTTGTCCAGCGACCACCCGATCGATCTGGTCCGCTATCAGGTGGCGAACTGCTACATGGGTCGAATCGGTCTGATCAATTCCGGCGGCGCCTCCACCGGTGCGGGCGATCTCGCTCAGGCAGTGCGCACCTCGGTGATCAACAAACGCGCCGGCGGCATGGGACTGATTTCCGGTCGCAAAGCATTTCAGCGACCGATGAACGAAGGGGTGGAACTGCTGAATGCCATTCAGGATGTGTACCTGGACAAGCGCATCACGATCGCGTAACTCGGGCGCTACCGGCGACCAACGAAAACGGCAGGCATGTCCTGCCGTTTTTATATCACCGGTTACTCCTCCGGAGCCCAGTCCCCAAAAATCGTATCAATCCGGTAGCGCTTGACCTCCGCCTCGGATAGATGACGCCGCTGTTCATGCTGTTGCGCGCCGGGGCCTTCGCTGCCGTATTCAAAGAAGCGGGAGTCTTCCGGGTAAAACCACATCTTGCCGCCATCCGGAGCCGTACCGCCCATTTTGTCCCATCCGGACTCCTTGATGTGTGCCTCCATATGGCAGCCTATGAATACCGCCTTACCAATCGCGTCCGGGTCTGCATAACGACCGTCATCAAAAGTGGTCGTGGGGTGCCATGGGCGCCCCAGGGCCGTGGAGTTATCCGGCACTCCCGCTTCCCGGATCAGACGGGAGTTGAGGAAGGTGAAGCCAAACTCGGAGTGGATGTCGGTGGAGGGCGCCGTCACATAACCGTGAGTCTCATGTTGTCTGCCGCGGGCCCTCGTCACAATATCCGAATCGGTAAACAACGCATTTCCCGCACCAAAGATAAAATCCACGTTACCGGCGATCCGCGACTTGTCGAACCAGGCGCGCTCGCCATTCATATACAGTGTGTCCTGATGACCGAGCAGTTGAACGTCCCGTGCCAGCACTCGGTCACTGCCCTTGTCCAGGTGCAACGCAACCGCCTGAGTGCCGTTTACCCGGTCCGGGTGGTCCTTGGGCAAGGCATCGTTGGCGACGAAGTCGAAGCGATTCTCGATACTCAAAGAATGAAACTGGACATCGGTGCTGGTCACGCTGACCGTATAGCTGCGAAAAGTGCCGAGGTTTCCCCCCTCTCCGTCACTCCGGCCAGCGAAATCATCGTAGTGAATCCGGGTCTGTTCCATGCCCTCACCCAGAAGGTGAATATACGGTTTGTCGATTCGAAGCTTTTCCCGGTACTCGCCCGCACGAATCAGAATACGATGGGGCGCCTCCCTCGAGTCCGGGGCGGCATCCAGCGCCGCCTGTACGGTCTCATACACCGGAAGATCATCGAACGCGCGCTGTTGCGGGTCCACTACAGCGTGTAGATCACGACGAGCGTCGCCACAACCACCAACCAACACCACGACCAGCAACGCAAAGGCGCAGGAAACGAATCTCATAGTGATTATCTCAACGGTTATTCTGCAAAAAGGCCGGGCTAAATCCGCCCGGCCAGACAGATATCTAGCCAAAATGCTCACGCACTGTCGCCAGTACGCCTTTATCGTAGAAGGACGTAAGCCAGCGCGTCGTGGACGCCACAAAGGCTGGCTCATTGATGAGATCCGAGCCAAACACTTCTTTGATGGACACCACCGCTCTGACCATGGCGGCCGGGTCACCCTTCGCCGAATCGCAGGCGGCACGGAGCGTATCCGCCAGCGGGTCGGAAACGTCTATCGGCTCGCCTTTCTCATCGACGCCGGAGACGTAGCGAATCCACGCCGCCACACCCAGCGTAATGATATCGATATGTCCCGCCCCCTGAAGTTGATCACGCAAGGTATGCAACAAACGCTGGGGCAACTTCTGGGAACCGTCCATGGCGATCTGCCAGGTACGGTGCTTTAGCGACTTGTTACGAAACCGATCGCGGAGTTGACCCTTATAGAACTCAATGTCAAACCCGTCCGGCGCACTGACTGTTTCACCGGCCTCCCGGGCATGATAGGTCTCCACCATCTTCACGAACGCGGGCTCGGCCATCACTTCACTGACATAATCAAAACCGGCAAGATAACCGGAATACGCCAGAGTCGAATGGGCACCATTAAGCAGTCGCAGCTTGATCTTCTCGAAGATCTCCACGTCATCGACCAGTTGCGCGCCTACCTTCTCCCAGGCGGGCCGGCCGTTGGCAAAGTTGTCCTCAATGACCCACTGGGTGAACGGCTCGGTAAACACGGTGCCCTCATCGCGCAACCCCAGAAGCGCCTCTACGTGCTGGCGGTCTTCATCGGTCGTCGCCGGTACAATCCGGTCGATCATCGTGCACGGGAAAGTGGTATTGCTACGGATCCACTGCGCCAGCTGTGGTGACACCTGTTCAGCGAACTGATGCAGCGCCTTTTCTAGCACCTGACCATTGTTGGGCAGGTTGTCGCAGCTTAGCGCGGTAAAGCTGGGAACCCCGGCTTCCATTCGGGCTTTGAGCGCCGAGACCAGATAACCGATAGCGGACCGCGGCTTGTCCAGATTCTTGAGGTCGTGCTGAATATCCGGATTGTTCAGGTTGAGATTCCCGGTAGCGGGGTCGTGACAGTAACCTTTCTCCGTCACTGTCATCGACACAATTCTGATGGCCGGATCTGCCATCACCGAAACCAGCTCCTTTGGGTCCTCCGGACCAACCATGACGGCTTTCACAGCACCGATGATCTGCAGTTTTTCACTGTCGCTGGAGCGTTCAACCAGGGTATACAAACCGTCCTGGGGAGCGAGCTGCTCACGTACGGAAGCAGAGCGCAGACTGCACCCGATGATACCCCAGTCCCCACCAAGCTGATTCAGTACCGCTTCGGTGTAGAACGCCTGATGAGCCCGATGGAAAGCACCGATACCCAGATGGACAATACCCGCTTTCAGGGCCGACCGGTCATAGTCGGGAGTAAGAACGGAAGCGGGCACCTGCCCCAAAGTTTCATTGTTTAAACGTTTCATAACATCACTCTTTCTTTTGGTTGATAGGCAATTGTGAGTCGGGCGCATCACTGCTCTATGGCAGCGTTGTCAATCGTACTCACATTGGCAATCTCTCCCACTCGATGGTATATTTTCTGTTCACTGCCCTGCAATTGCCGCCCCGGCATTCATGCCCAGAGCGCGCGGCACAACCATTACAACATCAACGATCAACCAACAGGCACCCTCTTTATGGCACGTATAGCAGCAATTGGCGAAGTTATGGTGGAGCTATCGCCCTATCCTACCGCGCAGGAGGAGACCCGTGAAATCATGGCCCTCTCTTACGCCGGAGATACGTATAACACCTCCGTCTACATGTCCCGTCTGGGGCTGGAGACCCACTACGTCACCCGCCTGGGGGATGATCCCTACAGCGAGCAGATCATCCAGCGAATGCATGACGAAAATGTCGGCACCGACATGATTGAGCGGGTTGCCGGTCGCTCACCCGGCCTGTACATCATTCGCAATACGCCCGACGGTGAGCGTGAATTCTTCTACTGGCGCCGCGAAGCACCGGCCCGCGAACTGTTTTCCGACCCCAACGAGAGCGTGCGGCTGTACCAGCAACTTCAGGGTTTCGATGCCGTATATCTGAGCGGCATTACGCTGGCGATCATGACCGATACCGCGCGGCAAAGCCTGTTTGATGCGCTCGCCAAACTTCGTGGCAAAGGAGCCAAGGTCATCTTCGACAGCAACTATCGCCCACGCCTGTGGAACGCGGCCAAAGACGCCCAGAATGCCATGTTGGCCATGCTCAAGCACACCGACATCGCCCTGCTGACACTGGATGATGAGCAGCTTCTGTGGGGCGATGACTCCATTGAAGGCTGCAAGAAACGCTACACAGCACTGTCCGAGTTGGTGTTGAAACGGGGTGCTGACGACACCGTACTGATTGTCGATGGCGAAGAGCAGCGAGTCCCGGTTCCCAAGGTCGACAATGTGATCGACACGACCGGCGCGGGAGACACTTTCAACGCCGGCTATCTGGCCGCGCGACTGGGCGGCGCCTCGGCGGAGGAAGCCGCGGCCAACGGCACCCGCTGTGCGCGGGTCGTCATTCAGCACCGCGGCGGTGTGATCGAGAAAACCCTGTTTGAAGCTGGTATCAACGGCTGATACCGAACAGGCGGCGCGCGCCGGCGCCGCCTTTTTCCACTACTCAGGCAAGGCCCCACTGCTTACAGCATCGGCACGCCGCGTTTGCACAACTGGATGCTGAACCCGAACGGGTCACGCATCATCACCAGATGTGAGCCGTCCTGAGGTTTCACTTCCTCGACGAACGTCGCGCCCACTTTTTCAAGTTCCACCCGCTTCGCTTCCGGATTGTCACACACAAACGCCAGGTGCAGAATCAGCGGGTTCATATCCGCATAGGGTGGCACTTCGCCCGGCGGATTGTTGTAGATCTCAATCATGACCTGGCCACCGGAGTCCTTCAGAAAATGAGTCCGGGGCCCGCCGTCCATTTTCCGGGCAACGGTCATCCCCAGATTCCCGGTATACCATTCCGCCACCGCTTCCGGGTCAGCCACATTGTAAGCAAAGTGCTCAATCTTCATAGTATTCTACTGCTCCAGATTATTCGTACAGCCCGAACAAGCGCGGCAGGGCTTCACTGAACGCCGGCACATAGGTCACCAGCATCAGGACAATAAACATTGCGGCATACAGGGGCAACAGCGGTTTGAACATCTTGGCGATGGTTGTTTTGGCAATACCGCAGCCCACAAAGAGCACACTCCCCACCGGCGGGGTACACAACCCGATACACAGGTTCAGGACAATCATGATACCGAAGTGCAGCGGCGACATGCCCAGCTCGGTGACTACCGGGAGGAAGATGGGCGTGAAGATCAGGACCGCCGGTGTCATGTCCATGAAAATGCCGACAATCAACAGAATGAGATTGATGGTCAGTAGAATGACATAAGGGTTGTCACTCAGCGCAATCAGGGCATCGCTGATGGTCTGCGGGATATTTTCATAGGACATCACCCAGGACATGGCGGTTGATGTACCGATCAATAACATCACGATGGCCGTGGTTTCCACCGATTTGACCAGAATGGACGGAAGCTGGTTGATCTTCACCTCCCGGTATATGAACACCGATAATGCCAGAGCGTAGAGCACCGCGATCACGCTGGCCTCGGTGGCGGTGAAGAAGCCCGCCACAATACCGCCGATGACGATAATGATCAGCAAGAGACTCGGTATCGCATCAACAGTTTTACGTACCGCATCACGAAACGGAATACGCTCGCCCACCGGGTACCCTTTCATCTTGGCCCAGATACCACACACCGCCATCAAGCCGGCCATCAACAGCAGGCCCGGAATATAACCGGCAATAAACAGGGCGGCAATGGAAACACCGCCACTGGCGAGCGAGTAAACGATCAACACGTTGCTCGGAGGAATCAGAAGACCGGTTGTGGAAGCGGTCACCGTCACCGCACCGCTAAAGCCCCGGTCGTAGCCCTCTTTGGTCATGGCCGGGACCATGAAACCACCCACAGCCGACGTGGCCGCCACAGCGGAGCCGGAAATGGCACCAAACAGCGTACAGCTGATCACATTCACAAAGGCCAGGCCGCCAGGCAGCATCCCGAAAAACACCTTGGCAAACTCAATCAGGCGGTGCGCAATGCCTCCCTGCCCCATCAGAATACCCGACAGGATAAAGAAGGGAATGGCTAACAGGGCAAAGCTGTTGATACCTCCCGCCATTCGCTGCGCCAACGTCATGACGGCGGGCGTGAAATCAATGGTGAACAGCATCGTCAGCAGGGTTGATATGCCGATACTGATCGCGATGGGGACGTTGAGAAACAGCAACACAGCGAAGCTGAGCACCAACACGACAATTGACAGTTCCATAGGGGTTCGCCTCTCTTATTCGTTCTCTCTGGCAGCGTTAATCGATGGGCAGGTCTTCATTGGCACCCGGAATTTCGCGCAATCGAATGTGATCAATGGCGAACAGACAGATCAGTATTCCACTGATGGGGACAACGCTGTAGATATACCCCATCGGAATCTGCAGGGCTGGCGAAATCTGATTCAGATCCAGAGTCAGCATCATCAGCTTGAAACCGCCGACCACCATCACGCTCGCGGCGAATGCAAAACACAGCACGTTGATCAATATTTCGGTTTTTACCTGAGCCTCGCGAGGCAGGCTGGAAGTGATGATATCCAGCCCCAGATGCGCGCGTACGCGAAAAGCGTAAGCGGCCCCCAAAAGCCCGATCCAGATCAACAGAAAGCGAGCCAGCTCCTCAGTCACGGAGCTGGGCTCGGACAGAACAAAGCGGGTGACCACCTGCCAGGTGACGTCAATCACCATCACCGCCATCAGTACCATCAACACCCAGGCGAGGGCGCGATCAATCATTCTCATTACTCTGTTCATGGGTCTCGTCTCCGCGCTCACATGGATTTGATCTGCTGCAGAAGCTCGTACACGGGTTCACCGCGCAACGCTTCATGCATGGGTTCGACACGCTCCATAAACGGCGTCTTGTCCGGGTATACCACTTCCACACCGGCTTTCTGCACTTCCTCCAGCGCGTGTTCGGTCGCTTCGGCCCAAAGTTTTTTCTGGTAGATCACCGACTCATCCATTGCCTGCTGCAACCAGGCCTGCTGTTGTTCATCCAGCGAGTTCCAGACGTAGTTACTGATCAACACAACATCCGGCACATAGGTGTGCTCGTTGAGCGAGTAGAATTTGGCAACTTCGTAGTGTTTGGAGAGGAAGAAACTGGGGGGGTTGTTCTCCGCCCCGTCAACCACTCCCTGAGACAGGGCGGTGTACAGTTCACCCCAGGAGACGGGCGTGGGCGATCCACCCAGGGCGCTGACCATCGCCATTGAGGTCTGGCTTTCCTGAACACGGATTTTCATACCGGCCAGGTCTTCCGGACTATGTACTTGTTTGCCAACGGTGTAAAAGCTACGACTGCCCGCATCGTAGTAACCCAGGCCCCGCAGTCCGACACTGGCACCGGACTGGAGCATTCTGATACCGGCCTCGCTGTCGAGAAACTCCCAGAAGTGTTCGTGATCCCTGAATACGTAAGGCAGGCTGAACACTTTCATTTCCGGCACGAAGCTTTCCATCGGACTGGCGGAGACTTTGGTCATGGCCAGGCTGCCGATCTGGAGCAGTTCAATCAGCTCCCGTTCGGAACCGAGCTGGCCATTGGAATAGACTTCAAGCTGAACGCTTCCGTCCGACAGTTCATGCAACCGGTCGGCCATGTGGACCATGGCTTTGTGCACGGGCGTGCTTCGATCGAGGTCATGCCCCATTTTCATGTAGACGGTGTCGTCCACCACGGCGTCACAACCGGCCAGGCCGATGGCAACGGCGATGCAACCGAGCATCCGCCGCCAGGTGTTTGGTTGGTTTGATTGCATAATGACCTTCTCTCTTATTGTCGGGCTGACCATGATACAGGGCAGCCTACCCTCTCTCAATTAAACCTTGCTTGCCAATTTTGGATACTGACCGTCCTTGACTTCGGTGTTTTGAACTTGGGAGCTTCGAATCCGGGCTGCCATGGGGTACACCGTTTCGGGACACGCCGTAAACCCATGACGTGAACGGATTCACTAATGCCGCGATGGCATGGATGCCAAGGAGCGGCCCCTGGGGGCTCGGATCGCGGGTCCCCCGCTCTACGGTCCCGAAACGGTGTACCCCATGGCAGCCCTCACTTGGGCAGAAACCTTTCGTCATTGTATGTTCTTTAACGTCACAACACTGAGAGGTTATCGCAGCCACTTAAGTCGTTACCTCTACCAATCGGTACGCGGGTGCGGGGCATACCGGTTCAAGACCGTAGAGCGGGGGACCCGCGATCCGAGCCTACAGGGATGTATGTACGGCGTGTCTTGAACCGGTATGCCCCGCACCCACCCCCGAAACCGAAAGACCACCCAACTTAGTCAAGGTTACGAAGAATCGTCTCAACCATTTTCTTGGCGTCACCGAACAGCATCATGGTGTTGTCCTTGTAGAACAACTCATTCTGCACTCCGGCATAACCCGCCGACATACCGCGCTTGACGAACAGTACCGTCTTCGCCTTCTCCACATCCAGAATCGGCATACCGTAAATCGGGCTCGCCGGATCAGTCTTCGCCGCCGGGTTGGTCACATCGTTGGCGCCGATCACAAAGGCGACGTCTGTAGTCTGGAACTCGCTGTTGATATCCTCCAGCTCGAACACCTCGTCATAAGGTACATTCGCTTCCGCCAGCAATACGTTCATGTGACCGGGCATACGACCCGCCACCGGATGAATCGCATACTTGATCGTCACACCCGCCTCCTTCAGCTCATCGCACATTTCACGCAGCGCGTGCTGAGCCTGGGCAACCGCCATACCGTAGCCAGGCACGATGATGACCGAGCCGGCGTTTTTCATGATGAAGGCCGCATCTTCCGCGCTGCCCTGCTTGACCGGACGATCATCCGCCGCGCCCGCGGGACCACCAGCGGACGAATCGCCACCAAAGCCACCGAGAATCACATTGAAGAAGGAACGGTTCATGCCTTTACACATGATGTAGGACAGAATCGCGCCCGAAGACCCCACCAGAGCGCCGGTGACGATCAGAGCATCGTTCTTCAGGGTAAAACCGATACCCGCCGCCGCCCAGCCGGAATAGGAGTTGAGCATGGAGACCACCACCGGCATGTCGGCACCACCGATGGGGATGATGATCAGCACGCCGATGATGAACGCCAGGGCGGTCATGGTCCAGAAAATCCAGGGCTGCTGATCGATGCAGAAGTAGACGATCAACCCGAGAATCACCAGACCCAGCAATGCGTTCAGAAAATGCTGGCCACCAAAAGACACCGGCGCGCCAGAGACCAGGCCCTGCAGTTTGGTGAAGGCAATCACGGACCCGGAAAAGGTGATGGCACCGATCACGACGCCCAGGGCCATCTCAACGCGACTGGCGATAAAAATGTCGCCGGTGGAGCCCACCAGATCAAACGCGCCTGGATTGGTAAAAGCCGCTCCGGCGACCAACACGGCGGCCATACCCACCAGGCTGTGAAAAGCCGCCACCAGTTGCGGCATCGCAGTCATGGCGATGCGCCGGGCGATGGTGATACCGATCACCGCGCCCAGTACCAGGGCCGCCACAATCCATTCGTAGGATTGCACTTCCGGGCTGAACACGGTGGTCACCACCGCAATCAGCATACCGAGCATGCCGCAGATGTTGCCGGTCCGTGAGGTTTCCGGCGAGGACAGGCCGCGCAGGGCCATGATAAACAGGACCGCCGCGACCAGATAGGCCAGCGAGGTCAGATTCGCGTGTAGTTCAGTCATAAGTTCCCCCGGTTACTTTTTCTTCTTGTACATGGCGAGCATGCGTTGGGTGACGGTAAAGCCACCGAAGATATTGATCGCGGCCAGCGTCATGGCCACAAAGCCCAGGGCTTTGGACAGGCTCATGCTCTCGGGGCCGGCGGCGATCAACGCGCCCACAATGATCACACTGGAGATGGCGTTGGTGACAGCCATCAGCGGGGTGTGCAGTGCCGGGGTGACACTCCAGACGACGTAGTAGCCGACGAAAATCGCCAGCACGAAAATGGATAACTGCTGAATGAAATTGGCTTCCATGACGGCCCCCTTATTGTTCGGACTGGAAAGCGGAGTGAACCACCTGACCGTCGCGCGTCAGTACCGAGGCGGCGACAATTTCATCGTCCCAGTCAACGTTGAGCGTCTTGCTCTCGGCGTCGATCAGGGGCGTCAGGTAGTTGAGCAGGTTCTTGGCGAACAACGAACTGGCGTCGGCGGAGAGTCGACTGGGGATGTTGTAGTGGCCAATGATCGACACACCGTTCACATCCACCACCTCTCCAGGCCTGGACAGGGTACAGTTGCCGCCCTGCTCTGCCGCCAGATCCACAATCACCGACCCCGGGCGCATGCTGTGCACCATCTCGTCGTTGATCAGGATGGGGGCCTTGCGGCCGGGGATCAGCGCGGTGCAGATGGCGATGTCCTGCTTCTTCAGGGTTTCCGCCACCAACTCCGCCTGTTTGCGCTTGTAGTCTTCGCTCATTTCCTTGGCGTAACCACCGGCGGTTTCCGCCTCTTTGGTCTCGTCGCTCTCGACCATCACAAACTTGCCGCCCAGGCTTTCCACCTGCTCTTTGGCGACGGGGCGAACGTCGGTGGCCGAGACGATGGCGCCCAGGCGCTTGGCGGTGGCGATGGCCTGCAGACCAGCCACACCGGCCCCGAGCACCATCACCCGGGCCGGGGCGATGGTCCCGGCGGCGGTCATCATCATGGGCATCGCACGGTCGTAGACGTAAGCCGCCTCCAATACCGCACGGTAACCGGCGAGGTTGCTTTGAGAACTGAGGATATCCATGCTCTGGGCACGGGTGATACGGGGCACAAACTCCATGGCGATGGCGGTCACACCGGCCTCGGCATAACGTTTGATCGCGTCGGGTTCAGCATAGGGGGACAGACCTGCGATCAGGAGTGCCCCTTTCTTCATGGGGGACAGCTCATCGGGCTGATCGCCTTCGCCCAGCAGGGGGCGCTGGACCTTGAACACCACATCGGCATCGCCGAGCAGCGTGCTCAAGTCGTTGACCAGAGTGGCACCGGCCGCCTCGTAGGCCGCATCGGTGATGCGGCTGGACAGGCCCGCGCCCGCCTCCACCGCCACCTCGGCACCGAGTGCAATCAGTTTCTTGACCGTCTCGGGTGTTGCGGCCACACGCCGCTCGTGCTCGCGACGCTCTTTGGGTATCGCTATTTTCATGAAACGTCTCCCTCAAGTGATAGACACCATTAAACATAGCCGCTTTTCCCGCAAAAGGTGGGGATTAGACGGAATGATGTCCTAATCAACGGGCGCCTGAGGGTATCAGGGCCTCGTTTTTTGTTGTCTGGAGTCAACGGAGTGCGTCAGCCGGCGTTATATCGCCTTGGTCCTGCGCGGAGAACACACCGGGTCTCTCACCTCCCGGGGCGCTCTCCTCCGTTGATCCGCGTTCTGTGGGTGCCCTTTGGACCCCCGGATTGATCTCCTACACCACGGCCCCTATTTTCCAGGGGTTGAACTCATTATCACCGTACCCGAGTTTCTCGCTCTGGGTCAGCTCTCCCGAGGCCGTCGCGAGTACGACCCGGAAGATTTCTTCGGCGCATTCCTGCAGGGTTTTCTCACCATCCAGAATACCACCGCAATTGATATCAATGTCTTCCTGCATCCGCTGATACAGCTCGGAATTGCTGGCCAGCTTCAGACTCGGCGCGGGCTTGAAACCAAATGCGGAACCGCGACCGGTGGTAAAGCATACCACGTTGGCGCCCGAGGCAACCTGCCCGGTAACCGACACAGGGTCAAACCCGGGGCTATCCATGAACACCAGCCCCTTTTCTTTCACCTCTTCCCCGTACAGGTACACACCCACCATTTCGGTGGAGCCACTCTTGGCCTGAGCCCCCAGAGACTTTTCCATGATGGTGGTCAAACCGCCGGCTTTGTTGCCGGGAGAGGGGTTGTTGTCCAGTTCAAAATCGTTGCGCGCCGTATAATCCTGCCACCACTCAATGCGATCGAGCAACTTTTGGGCGAGCTCGGGCGTCCTGGCGCGCTGGGTCAGCAAGTGCTCGGCGCCGAAAATTTCCGGCGTCTCCGAGTAGATGACGGTGCCGCCGTGACGGATCAGAATATCCCCCGCCGCGCCCAGCGCGGGGTTGGCGGTAATACCGGAAAAAGCATCTGAACCGCCGCACTGGACCGCCAGAGTCAACTCGCTGGCCGGAACAGTTTCGCGGGTGTGCTGATTCACCCCGGTCAACATGCCGCGCAGCACCTCGATACCGCGCTCAATCGCCTTGCGGGTACCGCCGACATCCTGAATGGTGTACGCCTGAAAGGTATCGGTATCCCCCAGGCCGCTTTCTTCCATTACCCGGCGCACCTGCATGGTTTCGCAGCCGAGTCCAACCATGAGAATGCCGCCGAAGTTGGGGTGACGAGCATAACCGTCAAAGGTGCGTCGCAGGGTTTCATACCCTTCACCATCGGAGCGCATACCGCAGCCGGTTTCGTGGGTGAAGGCCACGACGCCATCAATATTCGGGTAATCGTCCAGCTCGCCGGAGAAGGTAAAGTGCTGGGCGATGGCCTTGGCGACCGTCGCAGAGCAATTCACGGTGGTCAGGATACCGATGTAGTTGCGAGTCCCGACCTTGCCATTGGCGCGCCGATAGCCCCGGAACGTGGCGCGCTCACTCTCGGGCACAAAATCCGTTGGCCTGGCGTTGCGGCAAAAACCATAGTCTTTTTCCGCCTCACCCATTTTGCAGTTATGGCTGTGTACATGCTGACCGGCCTTGATGGCCCCGGAGGCAAAGCCGATCACCTGGCCGTATTTCAATATAGGCTGTCCTTCCGGGATATCCACCAGCGCGACTTTATGCATGGCCGGAATATCGTCGAGCAGCGTCAACTCGGGTTCAATCAGCGCCGTACCCGCCGGAATAGCCCCTTTACACACGCCAACATTATCGCGCTCGTGCAGATGAATGATGTTCGCCAAAATAATGATCACCCAAAGATTGGAGTCTCTGACGCCACTCTCACCTGGCAGAACAGAAACCGTTCGGTGGTAAACAGCCCGCCTGAATCCGCCAGACCGGCCTGCCAATTTCCCGCGCCGCGGACCATGCTGGGCCAGGGCTTTTTGTTGTTCGGGACTCTTTTTCAGATACAGAAAAAAACAGGCGCCTTGCGGCGCCTGAAAAATCGGCAATGGTATTCGGTCAATACCGGGATCAAATTTAGCACCGACAAAGCGGACACCGCAACCATCAGACGCACTCAACGGAGAAGTCCCGCCTGGAAAAATTTCGGAAAACGCAATCTGACAGCGTTGTCATTTGCTCAAAAGGGGCGGCTCATCCCAATTGACATCGCTGTCATACACATTGCGTTAGGAGCAAGCTCATCCGTTAATTTTTTTGTGAAAGACCCGCCATCAAAGCCATGAAACCGTCTCATTCCGAAGTTCACGCAAAATGTAAACGATTACAGATACAAATAAAATTATATGCAACCGTTTACATAAGAAATACCGAAATAGTCAAACTAAAATAATGCAGATTAAAGGAAAAAAATTGTTCTGCGGCCTTGATTTTCCCGTCGGGCCGTACCAGAATGAATCCACTGCATAACGGCATACGCATTTCCGCAGAGGAAATTGCAAGACTCTAACGACAGACCGTTATCACGAACCGTTCGTATTTTCCGTTCTGCGTGCGGCCAATCCGGAAGAGTCTGAATGCCAGCGGTATCGAGCAACCCAAAAACATCCAATGACCGGGTGCTCGAGCCTCTCGTGCGACGATGTAAAGAGGCAAGAGGGAGAGAAGTGGGGCAAATGTATATACCGACCGGTATATACACGGTGAGAGAGACCGCTCCAATCGCTCGGCAACCAACCTGCAAGCAGTGTCGGTTTCGAGCACCCCCGAAATCAAAGGCCACCAGAGCCGATCTTTGGGGACATCAACCAATAAGGCCAAGACCCCGCCAGCGGTACAACCGCTGGCGGGTGAGGTCGTGCCCGGATCAACCGGTTATCGGGCATCCGGATCAGGGACAGACCCCCTTCCACGGAACACCCCGACTCGAGCTTCAGTTCCCGACAAGAGACGGGCGAAATCCGGCCAATAACTAAAAGCACATTCAAAAAGAGAGACCAGAAAGGTGATAACTATGCTGAAATACCCACCGCTTTCCGGCACGCTATTGGTAGCGGCGGCCGCGCTGGCTGGCTGCAGCCAGGAGTCCCCCACCACCGAACCGAAAACGCCGAGCCCCGAGCCAACACAGGCCCAGGCGGCCCCGGTCGCCCAGGTCCAGTTGTCCAACGCCCTGAGCCGCGCCCTCAGCGATGAACCCTTTTATGTCAGCTTTGACGAGCTCGGATTGACGCATCAGGACGCCCTGAGCAGCGAACTCGGTGCCACCGTAAACGGGACTCCTGTCGCCACGCAGCTCATTGATCGTGACGGCGATGGACAGAAAGACGGCCTGCTCACGCTGGTCAATCTCCCCGCGGCAGGCCACATTGAACTGATTATTGATCGCGGGCTCGCCAGTCAGGCGCCGGCGGTGGCCAAGCGCACACAGGCGGAAATTTCCCATAGGGTCGGCGGCGAATGGCAGCCCCATTCCGATGAAAACCGTGAAGGCATGTACGAGTATGTCGGCGGCGAGTTTGAAAATGTCGACCGCCTGACGCCGCCGGAAGAGCACTCTGATCACTCCTACTATATCCGCTACGAGGGCCCCGGCATCGAGTCGGACCGGGTGGGTTATCGGGTCTACCTCGACTGGCGCAACGGCTTCGATATTTTCGGCAAGAAAACCCACGACATGGTTCTGCAGGATGTCGGTCAGGACGGCTACGACTCCTACCACGAGCCGGCCGACTGGGGCATGGACATTCTCAAGGTCGGCGATGCCCTGGGCGTCGGCGGCTACGGATACTGGGACGGCGAGCAAGTACACCGCGTTTCCGAAGTGGACGGGTGGGATGCCAGGATTCTGGATAACGGCGACCTCTATTCTTCATTCAGTATCCACTACAAAGGCTGGCAGGTGGCCGACACCAGGGTTGATCTGACCGCCCAACTGTCCATGACCGCTGGCAGCCGCCTGGTGCACGTCGACCTGGAACTGAGCGACGAGCTGGACAACCTGACCACCGGTATCGTCAAGCACCCGGACACTGAGCTGATTGAAGGTGAAGTGGACATTACCGGCAAGGCCTACACCTATGTGGCCAGTTGGGGCAAACAGAGCCTGAGCGGTGAAGACGACTATTTGGGCATGGCCCTGCTGTTCCGCAAATCCGACCGCGAGGAGCAGACCGAAGACGACCACAACTACGTGACCGTACTCGACGCGGCGGGCGACGATGTGGACTACTACTTTCTGGCGGCCTGGCAGCACGAGCTGGACGGCATTACCACTCGTGAGGCGTTTGTCGAATACCTTGAAGGCGAGGCCGAACGCCTGACCCTGGCACCGCGCGAGCGGCTCACCACCGCTCACAGCCAGGAACAGAAAAGTGCACCTGCGGACGCCGAGGCGGCGCTGAACTGGAGCAAGCGCCTGGCCGACTCCGAGCTGGATCGCAAAACCATGAAGTACCATGTGGACGGCTGGGACACCAACCGCGAGCGTCCGCCCAAGTTTGAATACGACATCATCGGCCTGCTGCCGATGGCCTATGACGAACTCAACGAAGTGGCACCGGCGGAGCGTTACGCCAAAGTTCTGCCCCATGTGACCGGCAGCTTTATTGGCGAAGATGGTGAGATTGCCCGCTATAAAATGACCAACTTCAGTGTGGATAACGTCAAGCCCGGTGTGGGCGTCCTACGCTTGTGGGAACAGACCGGAGAAGAGCGCTTCAAACTCGCCGCCGATCAGCTGCGTGAGCACCTGCATAAACACCCCCGCACCAGCGGTGGTGCCTTCTGGCACAAGGAGCGCTATCCTTGGCAGGTATGGCTGGACGGCGTTTACATGGCCATGCCGTTCATGGCCCATTACGCCCGGCTTTTTGAAGAGGGTGAGCAGCAACACGAGAGCTGGTCCGAGGTGGTCAAGGAGTTTGAAATCACCCGCGAAGAGCTGCGCGATCCCGAAACCGGGCTGTACTACCATGCCTGGGACGAAAAGAAGCAGCAGGACTGGGCCGATCCCGAAACAGGCCTGTCCGAGCACTTCTGGGGACGCGGTTTTGGCTGGCTCACCATGGCCACCGTCGATGTGCTCGACTTTATTCCGGAAGAAGAAACCGAGCTGCGCCAACCGATCATTGATATGATCCAGGAAATCGCCGTGGATCTGCAGAAGTACCAGGACCCCACCGGCACCTGGTGGCAGATCATGGATCAGCCAGAGGCACCGGGTAACTACCGGGAGTCCAGTGCGACCGCCATGTTCGCCTACTTCTACGCCAAGGCCATACGCATGGGCTACCTGGATGACAGCTTCCTTCCGGTTGCCCGGAAAGCCTACGATGGTCTGATCAATGAGTTTGTCACCGTCCATGAGGATGGCAAGATCAGCATGACCAACATCTGTCTGGTCGCGGGACTGGGTTTTGGCCGGGATGGCAGCTATCACTACTACATGAGCGAGCCGGTGTGGGAAAACGACCCGAAAGGCACCGGACCGTTTATCCTTGCCGGCATCGAAATGCACCGACTGCTGAAGGACCAGTAACAGACTGGTACCCTGCAAAGAAAGCGCTATAGCGAGAGAGGTTTTATGAAGATTATTGAAGAACGCTTTGCCGTCCATCAGGACGACTTCAAGCACTACGACACCGAGAAGTTGCGCAAGCACTTTCTGATCGAAAAGATTTTTGCCGATGACGAAGTGCTGTTCACCTATACCCACTACGAGCGCATCATGGTGGGCGGCGCCAAGCCGGTGAACCAGACCCTGAGCCTGGAGCCGGTTTACCAGCAGAAAGCCGACCACTTCCTGGATCGGCGTGAACTGGGCGCCATCAATGTCGGCGGCAAGGGCTTTATCACTGTCGACGGCACCGAGCATGAGATGGAGTTCAAGAACGCCATCTACATCGGTCGCGGTGTCAAGGAAGTCACTTTCCGCAGTGCTGACCCGAAGAACCCGGCCAAGTTCTATATGAACTCCGCACCGGCGCACCACGCCTACCCCACCAAAAAGGTCGGCATGAACGACGCAAAAGTGCTGGAGCTGGGTTCCTCGGAGACCTGCAATGAGCGACGCATCAACCAGTTGCTGATCAACGGCGTGGTCGAGACTTGCCAGTTACAGATGGGCATGACCGAACTGCAGCCGGGCAGCATCTGGAACACCATGCCGGTGCACACTCACAGCCGCCGTATGGAAGCCTACTTCTACTTCAATGTGCCCGAAGATCAGGCCGTGTGCCACTTCATGGGCCCGAAAGAAGAAACACGCCATATGTGGATCCACAACGAACAGGCGGTGGTCTCTCCGCCCTGGTCCATGCACTCCGGCGTGGGCACCGCAAACTATACGTTCATCTGGGGCATGGCCGGTGAAAACCTCGACTACACCGACATGGACTTCCACCAGCCACACGAACTGAAGTAAGGAGCTTCTTTATGAGTCATCATCCCCTGTTTGATCTGACAGGCAAAGTGGCGCTGGTTACCGGCGCCACTCACGGTATCGGCATGGCCATGGCCAAGGGCCTGGGCAGCGCCGGTGCTACCATTGTGGTCAACGGTCACTCCTCCCAAGAGAAGATCGACAAGGCCGTGGCCGAGTATGAAGCCGAGGGCTACAAGGCTTTTGGGTACAAGTTCGACGTCACCAAAGAAGATCAGGTGATTGCGGCGGTCGACAAGATCGAGAAAGAAGTCGGCCCAATCGATATCCTGGTGAACAACGCCGGTATCATCAAGCGTGTTCCCATGCTCGAAATGCCCGTGGAAGAGTTCCAGCAGGTGATCGATACCGACCTGGTGGGCGTGTTCACTATGACCCGTCCGGTCGCCCGCAAAATGGTCGAGCGCAAGCAGGGCAAGATCATCAACATCTGCTCCATGATGAGCGAGCTGGGCCGCGACTCTGTCGGCGCCTACGCCGCCGCCAAGGGTGGCCTGAAAATGCTCACCCGTAACATGGCCACCGAATGGGCGCGCCACAATGTGCAGGTCAACGGCATTGGCCCCGGCTACTTCGCCACCAGCCAGACCGCCCCGATCCGGGTGGAAGGCAACCCGCTCAACGAATTCATCATCAGCCGCACTCCGGCGGGCAAATGGGGCGACCCGGATGACCTGCAGGGCGCCGCGGTATTCCTGTCCTCCAAGGCGAGCAACTTTGTGACCGGTCAGATCGTCTACGTGGACGGCGGCATTCTCGCCACCATTGGCAAGCCTGCCAACGAGTAAGTTTCAGCAGACCCTTTCTGCGGTTTTGATACGGCGCTTCGGCGCCGTTTTTTTGTGCTTCAGAAAAGTCCCTCTGGGGTCTGTCGGGTTACGCTGCGCTAACCCGACCTACAGGATCGCTGGACTTCCGAGCTGGTCGTCGGGTTACGCTGCGCTAACCCGACCTACGGGATCGCTCGGTGCCGGACCTTCTGGTAGGTCGGGTTAGCGCAGCGTAACCCGACGACCTTCATCCGCCATCTCCTGCGCTTTCAGACTCAACTCGGCGGCCTTGAACACATGCGCCTGACTCATGGCAGTCTCGGTCCGGTGCAGACAATCCAGAATCAGCTGACCAAAATACGGGAAACTCGACTGCCCCAGACAGTCAATTTCCCGCTCACCCTGAGCATTGGTCAAAAACACCTTTGATGCCGGCGCCTGTCTTGCCACGTCGTTGTATTTACGACACTCAATATTCCCTTCGGTACCGAGAATAAAGGTGCGGCCATCACCCCAGGTCGCCTGTCCATCGCTGGTAAACCAATCAACCCGGGTATAGAAGGACGCACCATTGTCCCCCGTCATGGACATCTCACCGAAATCTTCCAGCTCGGGTTTGTCGGCATTGTTCAGATTACAGGCCCGCGCAAAATTGATGCTTGCCTCTGTGACACCTGCATAGGTCAAAAACTGCTCCACCTGGTGTGAACCGATATCCGTCAGAATGCCGCCATACTGATTCTTATCAAAAAACCAGTCGGGGCGGGTCGCCTTGGACAATCGATGGGGTGCGAGATTGATGACCTGAAGTACCCGACCAATCGCCCCTTCGGCAATCAGTTCTCCCGCCGCCCAGGCCGCTTCATTGTGTAACCGCTCGGCGTAGTACACCGCATACTTGCGCTCCGTTTGCGCCACCACCTGTTTGACCCGATCGAGCTGCTCCAGGGTGGTGAACGGCGCCTTGTCGGTAAAGTAATCCTTTCCGGCCTGCATCACCTGAACGCCAATGTCCGCCCGCACATTGGGGATCGCTGCGGATGCCACCAATAACGTTTTGTCATCGGCCAGTATCTGATCAAAGCTGTCAGCCACCTTGGCTTGGGGATACTTTTCGCAGAAGGCCGCCAGCTTTTTGGGATCCGGATCGTACACATAGCGAAGCGTTCCGCCGGCCTGCAACAGGCCATTGGTCTGCCCATAAATATGGCCGTGATCCAGCCAGGCGACCGAAAAGCCGAATTCCTCAGGTGCAACGACTTTTTCCGATTTACCAAGCGGCGCGTAATTGGCGCCGTCTTTTATGTCTATTGAAGAAGATTCTGCCATGTTCTACACCAGTTGTACCCAGGTTGAATAAGCCACACTGGCCATTACAGTCACAATACATAACACCATTGCCAGATTAAAAAACACTCTGTTTAATCCGGTTGGCATGGCGTCACCCAGGTAACTGGGTCTATTGTGCAAAATTGCCCAGCCGATATACGCAATGGGTAGCAACAACCCACATATTGCCGACGTGGGCAAAACCACGTAGGGGCCCATGGTTGACCAGACAAATACACCCAATACCGCCGGGGTCGGTGATAGCAAAGCCAACTTGTACTTCAAGCTCCCCTCCGGCCAATTGAACATGGCTGCCGCGGCAGAGCCGCAACACAGCATGTGCATAACCAGGGAACCGACCGCCATGCCCAATATCCCAAAAGCAAAGATCAGGCGACTGGTCACTTCATCCAACCCTGCGGACATAAACATCTTGCCCGCAACCGCAGGGCTCAGTTTGCCTTGAATATCCATATCAGAATTGAAAAAAGCCCCTGCCGCCGCAATCGAGATCAAGCTGGTGACCAGAACGTAAGGCAACACCAAACCAAAGCCGATATCGTACCGTGAGAGCTCGACGTGCGCTGGCGTCCACTTTTTATACAAAAGCGTATAGCCATAGATAAAGGTCATATTAATACCCACCGCGCTTCCCAGCGCCGCCATCATTATAGTGACGCCCTCTGCATCCTGAGGCAGTGAAGTGGGAATATAACCAGCCATCACAGCTCCCCAATCGACCTTCCCATTCAAGCTCGCACTGATAACCACCCAAGCAAAGGCAAAAATTACCGACCCACTCAGTAGTTTAATACCGGTCTCGAATATCTTGATCGCATTGGCCTTACCCGACCTATTTCCGCCTGACTCGCCGGCCTGTTCACCATATTTCCATGCGGTGTATGCGCAGCCCGCCCAGACCAGAATCGCCAGAGCCAACAGATACATATCACGTCCAACCGTGTTCCCCTCATCCACGGACCACCCTGTGGATACCACGACAATTTCTTCAATCATTCCGGCACTGAGCGGATAGTGAGCGAACCCCCAGATAATACTGGAAGCAAATGCTGCGATCGCCCAAAGCCATGCCAACGGGGCGTTGACATACTTTTTCATTGCTTCAAAAGGTTTGATCTGGGTATGCAGGGTTTGATGCGATAGCGCAAATAACATCACGCAGCCAATGATCATTGATACCGGCTGCACCCATAGAAACTCGTACCCAAACAAAGCACCAATGGTCAGGGAAGTAACGGCACTCCCGCCGCCAAGAGTCATGGCGCCCTGCAACCATCCGGGACCGCTCAGTATCAGATAGGTTGGAACCCGGGCGTACCAGGGCTTAGCGGAAATGCGGCTTAAGGTTGCCAGCTCATTATTAGCGGAGTCACTCATACTGGATCCTGGATTTCATTGAATAGTCTGTAGGATAAAAGGCAATCGATGTTCGCTCAGCGATACGAGGCTGACATATCGACCTTGGCCTTTCTATTCGACTTTTTACGAAGCGATGACGAAGCAATCCTGTCCTCCAGCGCCGCTTGATAAGTCTGTCGATCAAGCGGTAGCTTTACCGGTCTCTTAAGCCATGTCGATAACAACATGGCGTTGGCTATATCCAAGGACGCCAGGCCCTGCTCCGCAGGAGTTAGAAGTGTCTCGCCCTTTCGGATGGCATCCACAAAGTTGGTCATGATCAGGGCGTGCTGATTCACTTTGCCACCCGTACTGACAATCTCGGAGTGGCTCTCAGGCATACCGAACATATCGTCGGTCTGTCGATTGAACTCCGATGTACTCTGCTGGTTTCGGACCAAGGTAAGCTGACCCGAATCAAAGTGTAAGCTGCCCCTGTCGCCGATCACATCGAAACGATTGACGCCCGGAGCCTCACCGGTAGAGCCGACAAACAATCCCGTGGCGCCATTGGGGTAGCGCAGATACGCCGTCACTTCATCTTCAACTTCGATCTGATGATACTTTCCGAACTCACAGAACCCGTGAATCTCGTTGGGAAGACCACAGATCCACTGAAATACATCCAGATTGTGAATGCACTGGTTGAGCAGTACACCACCGCCCTCTCCCCTCCAGGTAGCGCGCCAGTCACTGACCTCAAAATAGATCTCAGGCCTGAACCAGTTGGTCATGGTCCAATGGGTTCTTTGGATCGGCCCCAAAACGCCACTCTCCACAATTTCCTTCATTTTGCTGAAGGTGGGATCGGTCCGCTGATTCAGCATCAACGCAAACACGGTATTCTCGTCGGCGTACTGAAGAAGCGTTTCACCTTCAAACGAAGACAGACCGATCGGCTTCTCCAGCATCACATGAAGCTTCCGCTCCAGGGCGTACTTGGCCATGGAGAAGTGCTGCATGGTGGGCGAGGCAATGATCAACGCATCCACCAGCCCCGAATCGCACAACGCGCGGTAATCAGAGAAGTGCTGTACCCCAAGCTCATCCGATAGTTCGGAGCCACTGCGCGAACAAATGGCTCCAATTTCACAACCCTGAACCGCTCCATCGACGATATTCTGAATGTGTTGCCGGGCAATATTTCCCAGGCCCACAATGCCGACACGAACCGCAGGCAAGTTATTCTCTACTGAGCCGTCAGAAGGCCCCTGGTTAGGTTTTTCCATGACTATCGACCTAAATCACTGGCTGTATACGGTTGATTCTGTGTTGCGCTTTGCTCTCGAATCTCTCTGACCTCATCGGCACTGACAGCACCTGCCGCATTACCCCAATTATTTCGGATGTACGTGGCGATATCAGCATGATCCTGATCACTAAAGCTGTCATTATCGGCCAGCCCGGGCATAACGAGAGGAAATTCATATTCAACATCATTGACCTTGATCGGACCACGCAAGCCGTGCAGAAGAACTCTAATCAGTACTTCCGATTCACCGGTGACCCAATCACTATTGGCCAGCGGCGGCGCCATACCCTCCTGACCTTTCCCATGCTGGCCATGGCAACCCGCACAGGCAGCACGGCCTTCATACATCTCCTGGCCCCTCATATACTGGATCTGTTCCCTGGTCACGAGATAATCTACGTTACTTTCAACAATCTGTTGGTTTCCCACCAGATTCAGGAGACTACTTAGCTTCTCATTAATGTCATCACCTAGGTAGGACTCCAACTCTTGCTCTCGACCCGCAATTCCGCTGACCACTGCCTCGTTGATCAGTGGCCGATCGCCATACTCATTCAACACCGACGTCAACAGCTCCATCGTGCTGTCAATTTTCAGCTCTCCGGCACTCAATGCCAATTGCAGCGCAATCTCATAGTCGCTGGTCGACAATCTGACAAGATCCGTCGCAAATTCCTGCTGTTCATTCTCAGAAAGGCGTGTCAGCAACTCAATCGCTGAAACGTTTACTTTAGCGTGCGGCGAATTCAAACCGGCTCGGATGCTTTCCCGGTTGACAGCTTTCAGCCCTTCCAAGGTCCACAGCGCATTGATCTGAGCTCGATGGTCGTTGCTTGTTACCACAAGCCGAGTAATTTCTTCCGCGACACTTCTGTCATTGCGTTGGACAATCAGGCGTCTGGCGGTATCCCGGTGCCAACCATTCGCATGAGCCAAGTATGGCACCAGCTGCGAACTGGTTTTATTGAGCAACTGAGGCTTTTCCGGCAACTCATTCTCAGCCCAACGCAACCGGTATATCCTGCCCATATTGTTGTTATTTTCGTCCAGGTCACGAGCTTCAGACTGTTCCCGCAAATAGGTAGTCAGAAACTCCTTATGCTGAATTACGCCATGGTACATATCGACTATGTATAAGGTTCCGTCAGGTGCTGTATAAAGATTGACCGGCCGAAAACGCTCGTCAGTAGATGCCAGCATCTCACTTTGCGGATAGAGCTCCTCACCGCTCAGCTCGCCCTGCCCCTCAACGATACGCCTGGCGGAAATCAGGTTGGCTGCCGGCTCAGGAACGAAAGTCACACCGTAATACTCATCAGGAAACTGATTGCCCCGATAAACCACACTGCCGCTAGAGGCGGTAAAGTTGACCAGTTTGCCCTTGTCGGGCCCTTCGGAAACCAGTGTCTCCGGCAAATAGGCTCGATTCACACCGGGATTGATTCGCACGGGGTATACCCGCTTGTCGCCGATGCTATGGGCTTTTATCTCCTGAACCAGGCCGGGGTTACGGTTTAGCGAATTAGGACGTAAAAATTCCCCCTGTACAGGTACGCTATTCCAGTTATGGAAAAGTCGACCATAATCGTCCATGCTGATGCCCCACTGTCCACGGGATTCCGTTTTGGAGAGCGCCATCTTCCAGTATTGATTACGATAGACCTCTTCGGATCCTTCAGGTAGCTTTTCATCCAAAGGAAGGACTTTGTAGCGACGATCACTTTTCGCGTTGTAGTACCAGTTGTCCAGAGCGTAGAGCATTCCATTGGGCTTATGCTCTACACTGCCGCCCCGTGCGTAATCCGGATCAACCACTTCGCGAACACCCAGCTCATCCCCCGCCTTGACTTCGGCGAAGTACAGTTGGGTCTGGTCGGAGTACAGAATGCCACCTTTTACCAGCGCTATGGTGCGGGGCAGGATAATATCGTCAAGAAATACCGTTCGCTTATCCACCTTCCCGTCGCCATCGGTATCATCCAGAATGGCAATGCTTCCAACGGGAATTTCTTCATTATTGCCATCCAGATCCGGCATGAACGTGGTCATTTCCGCAACCCACATACGCCCGTCACCGTCAAAGCTCAAGGCCACTGGATTGAAGACATAGGGCTCGGCCGCGACGTTCTCCAACTCAAAACCCGACTGTATCTGCATGGACGCCAAGGCCTCGGGAACCGTCAGAACCGGTGCGGGCGGAATATCCTCGGCGGCAATGGGCGGCGTCATGTCGTGACCTTCGCGATCACCCAGGTTTGTTGTCGTCGCCTCGGTTTCCGATGTCCCGGAGCCAGACTGAGAATCGTCCTCTAACACCGCATACGAACAACCTACAATCGAGAGGCCAACCAGGGTATGAGCCAATACGGCTACACTATTCTTCTTGAAATTTTTATCTGTCCGCACAACCTACTCCAACTCAGTAATAGTGACATTTCGAAAACGTACAATATTGTTGGTACGGCCGGTCTCTTTCAATAATTGACTGCCATGATGTTGCAAGCCGATAAAACCTTCACTGTCCTTGGTGTCTCGAACATGGGTGGTCAGAACGCCATTGACATATATCTTAATATCACTTCCTCGGCACTCGATTCGGTACTTGTTCCACTCGAGATGGCGATAGGCGTTGGCCATTTCATCGGTCCAGCCAGACAGATAGTTTTCTTTAAAATCTTCATCAGGTTCAGAGCGCGTTGGGTGCACCGGGTGCAGCCATTGACGACGAGCCTGATCATAAAGCCCGCCGCTCCACTTACGATCACTCGGATCAATTTCGGCCTGATAGCCCATAGCCTCTCGATCATCTCCGGTCGTTTTAACCTGGCCTCTGAACATTATGCCCGAGTTGCTGTATTCGTTGACGTCGGGCATGATCACTTCCGCCGTCAGAATAAAATCTTGGTAGCGTTTTTTGGTCGTCAAGAACCAATTACCGGTTGAGCGAAGTATCAACTCACCGTTTTCGACTCTAGCCTCACCATAATTATAAATATTCTCAAAATGACTCAGGGAGTCATCGATAAGGTTAGTTGAACCGGGCTCGGCTTTCTTTTGCGTCGAACAGCCAGCAATTGAGATTGTTGCGAGAAAGATAATTATTAATTTTTTCATGACTAAGCCGTCCATATTTAGGAGAACTTTACATATCCAACGAGCGAATTCGGTCACCGCAAAGCGGTAAGGCCACCTTATCGCTTTACCTGACTGCTTGCAATACACAATATAGTAACTTTACGTTTCCCCACAAAGCACTACTGCGGCGCTGAAGCGCAAAGCAAAAAGCCGAGGCTTGAATGACAAGCCCCGGATAAAGTGTGCACATCCCTGTTAATCCGACTGGCTTCCACACTGGGCAGCTACCCCAAGTGAGAGAGAGAACACGGGTAGCCGCCAGATTCCTAGAAATTGAGCTTGAGCTTCACCCCCGCATAACGCTGTGCGGCACGGGGCACCTGGTGGGTCAGCACGCTTTCCCCGCCAAATAGCCCTTGCGACTGTCCGGCCCCGCTCACATAGGACTCATCGGTCACATTGTTGACAAACAGGGTCAGTTTATAGGCATCGTCCTTATCGCGAATACCGACATTCAGATTGAATATGCCGTAAGCATCCTGGTAGGTCGTCGGGTCATTCAGCAGACTGAATCTAACTTCATCCTGCCACTGATAAGAACCGTTGATGAAGCCATCAAAAGGCATGTCATCGAAGCGCCAATCATAGTTTGCCCCCAGGGTCACTTTGAGATCCGGCGAGTTATTCAGCTTAGTGCCGCTCAAATCCTGCTTTCCATCCACGCAGCCCTGAGCTTCCGTCTGAAGGCCATAGCAATCAGCTCCGGTAAACTCGTCGATTTCTGCGTCGATCAAGGCCAATCCCATATCGACCTGAAGATTTTCAGTCAAAAGTGCGACTGCATCAACTTCAACACCGGATGTTTGCAGATCGCCCACGTTATTCAGCTTGAATTCAAGCGTTTGGGTCTCCGCATTAGTCACGGTGCTTTGCGCCTGAAAACCCTCATAGGAGGTTGAGAACAAAGTGGTGTTCAGCTGAAGCCGACGGTTCAAGAAGGTACCTTTCATACCAAGCTCGAAAGAGTCAGAGGTCTCTGCACCTACCGGAGATTCAGCAGAGCTCTCAGAGAAGGAGCTGGTAATGTCATAACCCTCACCTTTATGACCCTGACTGTAGCTAGCAAAGAACATCAGATCACCCGCAGTGAAATATTGGAGGGACAATTTCCCCAAAACCACATCATCTGAAGATGTGCCAGTAAGAGGATCATCTCCCGGCCGCAGGAAACTCACACCAATATCTTCTTCATGGTAGCGCAGTCCACCAATCATGGTCAGACTGTTGTTGATCGAATACTTACCCTGAGCAAACACGGCAGCAATCTCATTGTCCGCCTCGGCGCTCCAGTCAGCGACAAACACGGGGCCTCGCTGGAACCAGCGGGAATTATCCTTTTTCTCAAAGTACAGGCCCGCCACGTAGTCGAACTTATCGTATGCAGGCGATGTCAATCGAAATTCTTGCGTCAGAAGATCTGTTTCATAACCAGATGATTGATTCAACTCAAAGGTCTGGGTCGCATCAATATCCTGGAAAAACGTATATTCCCATTTCCGAAGCCCGGTGATGGACGCCAGGGTGTGTTCACCCATGTCGTACTCAGCCTTCAGTGTGGTTGACCAGTCATCGGAAGTATTTCGCGGCTCGGCATCTATTCGAACCTGGTCGTTCTCTCTAGAAGGTGTAATACCTTCCAGCCATACCGCTGGAGGGTCGCCGTTGATATTGCGAGCTTCGGGAGATGCATAGTTGAAGGGCGACGCACAGCAGTTATCTTCCGACTCATTGATATCCGCAATTAGCGTCAGTGTCAGATCCGCGCTCGCATCCCAACGGAATTTTGAACGGAGGCCTTTACTTTCCTTGCCGTTAATGGTGTTGCCGGTATGCAGGTTTTCAACATGACCTTCGTAATCTGAATGATAACCACTGACCCGGACACCCAGGGTATCGGTCAACATGCCTGACGCCGAGCCCAGCACGCGAACCTCTTCATCATCGGTCGCACTCAACTCGATCGTGGCTTCGGGGTACTCGGACGGGCCCTTGGTGGTGATATTGATCACACCAGCGGACGCGCTCTTCCCGAACAAAGTGCTCTGCGGCCCACGCAACACTTCTATTCGCTCAACATCCACCAGATTCGAAAAGGCCTGAGCGCTCGCGGCGACGGGCACATCGTCGATAATCACCGCAACGCTAGGCTCAATACTCATGCCGAACGCAAAAGTACCAATACCCCGCAGTGCAATCGGACTGTTATTGGCTTGATCACCCTGGGTAATGGTCAATGACGGCGACACCTTGGTCAGGTCATTGAAATCGTTCACGCCCATATTCTCCAGGCTTTCGCTATCGATGGCCGACACCGCTACAGGAATGTCCTGGGCGCTCTCCTCCCGCTTCTGGGCGGTGACAAGCACCTCTTCAAGCTGCGGTTGGGCCTGGACTGCGCCCGGAAAGCCAATACCTGCACTCAACAGGCCAACTACGATGCTGAGTCGCTTCTTTGACAGGATGTTTACGCTCATAACTAACGCCTCATTTATTTAATATTAGAGCGTCAGTGGGAACCTCGCTGATGCCAACGCCGCTACAGCTCTTGTGGACATCCGCTTTATCCAAAGCGCCACAAACTACCCGCTGCAACATCCTAACGGCGCCCCAAAGACGCCTCTTGGCTGATTGAAGTCTCTCCTACCCCTTTTGTGGTCGAGCGACGAGGACAGATTACCGATCCTCATGCTGACTGCGTGTTTGCGCATGCTCGCCAAGGCCATATGGCCAAGTGGTAAGGCCACCTTAACCCCGTAAACCTTAGGAGTCAAGCAATTGCTTGTACTTTTTTTGAACAAAAAATGAGCGGTAGTGCAAATTACAGGGTATAGATAGACCGAAGAGGGGGGGGGGGACGGGAAGGAGCCACAGGTGCACCGCCAGGTTGAGGAGTACACCTTTATTAATGGCCTATGGGATCAGTCGTCTTCGTCTACAGAATCAATGTTGCCAGCACCGTCATCCAAAAGCGCCCAGTCCCGCTCCAACGCCCTTGAAATATGGGCTCTCATCGCATTCTTTGCGGCAATTGGATCCCGGTTTTTCAGCGCATTAAAGATTCGGCGATGCTCGTTCACAGAAGGGTGCACACCCTCTTCTCGCACCCTCTTGTGAAACAGAGTGCTAATCTCGGACTCATTCCTGAGCTGCCACAACCACCTTACGGTGGCCGCCAGCGCACTGTTTTGGGAGGCTTCCGCGATAATGCAGTGAAAACGCTCATCGGCGCGCTCCGTCACACTCCCTTCAGCCCCCTCGTCTTCCATTTCCCGCAAGGCAAGCTCGAGATCCATTAATTGCTGCTGGGTAATCCGTGCCGCCGCCAGCGCCACCGTTTCGGTTTCCAGGCAGCGGCGGGCCTCAAGGATCTCAAACGGTCCCGGCCCCTCATCCCTAACCTCCAGCTCTTGCGGCGAGCGCTGCTTGACCACGTAGATCCCACGCCCGGTTCGGATCTCCACCAGTCCGGCAATTTCCAGGGCAATCATGGCCTCACGAATAGTGGGCCGACTGACATCAAATTTAACCGCCAGGTCCCGCTCGGAGGGAAGTCGTCCGCCCGGTTTGATTTTTCCGGCTTTGATCTGCGACTCGATTTGACCGGCGACCTCGAGGTAAAGTCGACGGACTTTGACTGCCTGTATTTCCATTGGCGCTGCTCTATTGTGTTGGTTAACATATCTGGTGGTCAGGCCAACAATAATCGCATCAGTCTGCTCTCGAGTCAATCCATCCCTGGATACCTTCAACCCCATTACCAGTTATACATGGTGCCGTCTTCCAGACGATTGACCGGCAAGTACGCCGGACTGTACGGATATTTTGCGGCCAGCTTTTCATCAATATCTACACCATGGCCCGGGGCGCTTCCTGCGTACAGATAGCCTTTATCGAAGTGGTAGTCGTGGGGAAACACCTCGTCAGTCTGCTCGGTGTGGCGCATATACTCCTGGATGCCAAAGTTTGGTACCCAGGTATCAAAGTGCAGCGCGGCACCCATACAGACGGGAGAAAGGTCTGTCGCGCCATGACTGCCCGTACGGACCTGATACAGGTCCGCCAGATTCGCAATTCGCCGAAGGTGGGTGATACCACCGGCATGCACCACCGTGGTGCGAATATAGTCAATCAGTTGCTCGGTGATCAGTTGTTGACAGTCAAAGATGGAGTTGAAGATTTCCCCCACGGCCAAGGGGGTTGTCGTGTGCTGACGGATCAGGCGGAAACTCTCCTGGTTTTCCGCGGGAACAGAGTCCTCCAACCAGAACAGGCGATAGGGCTCAAGATCCTTGCCCACGCGAGCGGCCTGAATCGGTGTCAGCCGGTGATGGGCATCGTGAAGCAAGTGGTGCTCGAAGCCGAATTTCTCCCTGAGCTTATCGAAAAGCTTAGGGACATGGTTCATATATTTCTCAGTGGACCAGACGTTTTCAGAGGGTAAATCCGAGTCCGCCGGCTCATAGTACATTTTCTCTTTGGCGACCCCATAGGTGGAGGGAATCCCGGGAATGCCGGACTGGGCACGAATGGCTTTGTAACCAAGATCAATATACTTGGCCACCTCATCCACCGTCTCCTCAATATCCACGCCATTCGCATGTCCATAAACCATCACGCCATCTCGTGACCGTCCGCCAAGCAACTCATAAAGCGGAAGTCCGGCAATTTTTCCTTTAATATCCCACAGAGCCGTATCTATACCCGCAATAGCGGTCATGGTAACCGGTCCACGACGCCAATATGCACCTCGATACAGGTACTGCCAGATATCTTCAATCTGTTGAGGATCTCGCCCTATCAGACAGGGAAACAGATGATCCTCCAGATAAGAAACGACCGACAGTTCACGTCCGTTAAGTGTCGCATCGCCAATCCCGTATACACCCTCATCAGTCTCGATCTTTACGGTCACGAAGTTTCGACCCGGACAGGTCACAATCACTTTACAGTTTACAATTTTCATAAAAATAACCACTTCAACAGGTATTACCGAATATCAGCCGGGCCAGCTTTTGGAAATGTACGTTGATACACTTTCAAAAATAGGCCAAAAAAGGGCGCACCAGAAGATATGAGTACGCCCGTCAAGGGAGATCAACTGTTACCTACAAATCACGCTGCTCGTGATAGAAGTTTTTAAGCACATCAAACGCCATTTTCTTTTCACCGGTTTCAGAAATCAGACCTTTGCGATTGTAAGTCTCATGGATTCCATTCAGCTCACGAAGGTGGGAACGAAAATCCGTCAGAATCCACGGGGACATGCCTTTAACCGCTTCACTTCGTTCCAGCATGTCCACTTGAGCCCGGTACACTCTGGCCTGATACTCCTCCGACCAGATGACGCCCTCTTCGGAATGGAATCCGGCTTTTGCACCCGCCCCAAACTCAGAGATGATCATCGGCTTGCCAAAGACGTTATTGAATCGCATTTTT
The DNA here is from genome assembly GCF_026153455.1 of Marinimicrobium sp. C6131. NCBI lineage: Bacteria > Pseudomonadati > Pseudomonadota > Gammaproteobacteria > Cellvibrionales > Cellvibrionaceae > Marinimicrobium > Marinimicrobium sp. C6131. The sequence goes on along the minus strand of NZ_CP110629.1, from coordinate 3,704,052 downwards.
GGCATCAACTTGAACATAGTATCTCGAATCAGTCCCTCATCTACCCCGAGCTCGGGGGCAAAAAAGGCGGAGTAATACCAGCCGAAATACTCGTTGTAACCAACAATATCAACCACTTCACCCAGCTGGTCTTTGATCATGACCGTAACCACATCATTTTTGTCGAAGTCGTCAGGCGCGGTCTTTTCAAACATTGCTCTCAGACGATCCTTCTCTGCCTCGGGAAGCTCTGAATCATGTATCAGCGAATACAAAAGATGGTTACCCACCTCTTCAAACTCCTTCGAAAAGTCACCGATCAGAGCCGAGGCGATCAGGCGATCACTGGCATCCAACGACCTCGCGGTTTCAGCGAGCCCCTTGAGGAAATCCAAACGCTCCTGGGACTGAGGAAAGGTCTCATTGGCGATAGACCACATGACGATAGAGGCTCGATTCAAATCCCGGGTAACATTGTCGCTAATTTGAGCTTGAGCAACCTGTTGCGTGTGTTCGTTATCCCAGTCAATCAAGGAGACAATGGGAATTTCACTCCAAACCATCAACCCTAGCTTATCGGCCATTCTGACAGTGTGCTCATTGTGGGGGTAATGAGCGAGACGCACGAAGTTTCCACCCAGCTCTTTAATCAGCTTCATCTGTACTTCGGCATCCTCAGGTGAGTTGGCCATCCCCGCACGCAGGGGAGTTTCTTCATGCATGCTGATGCCATAGAGCTTTACAGGTTTACCATTAAGTACGATGTTCTGACCCTCGGTTTCGATGGTTCTAAATCCTATCTGGTCCTTGATCTCACGCCCGTCATAGCTGATTTTCACCTCATATAGTTTCGGGTTTTCCGGGCTCCAGAGTTGAAGATCGGCCTGGGTGCTGAACTCAGCGCGTCCGTTCTTACCCACAGACACCGTCTGTTTGACACCCGCTTCGGGGATTTCTACCGTCACAGCCCCACGTTGAACGTTATCGGACAACTGAATCCAGCCCCTGATCTCCCCACTCTCCCGATCATCCAGGTATACGTGATACTGGCTGACATGCTTTTCAGGCAGCGTCAGCAGGTTTACATCGCGAGTAATGCCACCGTATTTCCAGAAATCAGAGGTGCGCATCGTCGGGATGGTACTGTCGTCCAGAAAAGCATCGACGCGAACGATAATCGTATTCTCTCCGTCTTTGATGTGGTCTGTCACATCAAAATTGAATGCGGTGTAGCCGCCCTCATGTCGACCCACCAGCTCGTCATTGACGAACAGGTCAGTGACATAGTTGGCGCCACCAAAATGAACGAAGTACCTTTTTCCTTCTTCCTTATCAATCGGCACAATTTTGTGATAGAACATTTTTCCGCGGTAGCGATCCAGATCGACACGCTGGCTGTTCCAGTCACCGGGAACCTTAAGCTGGCTTCGATCATCAAACGAGGTTTCTTTGAGCTCCATGCCGGTGAGCTGGTCTCGGTTCAGGTCATTGATGTATCCACCGATTCTCCAGCCGATGCCCGCTTCATCCACTTTAATGTCCCACATGCCGTTGAGGGAGCGACGCTCGCGACCGTAGATATTGGTCAGCAATGGCGCGGGTTGCGGGTAAACGTCTGCATCAGGAAAAACCGAGAAAAACTCATTATCCGAGTCGTTTTCGTCACCGCCTTCAGCTGCCCCTACTGAGGCCGCCACCACCCACAAACAGCACAAGGCCGCTCGCAGTAGCTGTTTATGTATCTCACCCATGGTTATAACCTCACCTGTTGATTCCGGCCCTACAGGTCGGAAACTGTTATTTTCGAAGATGGCCAAACCACCCGCTGCCTGGTGGCCTGACCACTTTACCATGATGATCAAATGAATCCCAAAAGTCAACCGGTTTTGAGGAAAAATGACCGAAGGAATGGAAGACATAAAAGGGATAGAGAGGGGCGCTCAGCCTTCCTGGCGCCCCATAGGTGACCAGTAGCTGTGCCGATGCATCAATAGATCAGGCCCAAACCAAACTCAAACCGCATGGCTCAAAGGTGCGCCCCACAAAAAAATAGTTTTATATTATCTATAAACATGTTGACGACACCCTCCCTGCTGGTATTATGGCCAAGTGGTAAGGCCACAAATCAGACCACTGCGACGCCGACCCGTACGCCGACGTCTATAGACGACCCGTGAGAGAGCATTCACGGAGCTCGACAGTCTCGATATACCTAGTCACTCGGAGTCAATATGAAAATTGTTAATTGCAAGGTTATTGTAACCTGCCCTGGCCGTAACTTCGTTACCGTCAAAATCGAAACGGATGAAGGGGTTTACGGTGTAGGGGATGCGACCCTTAACGGTCGGGAGTTGGCCGTTGCCTCATACCTTGAGGATCATCTGTTTCCCTGCCTCATCGGCCGGGACCCCCAGGATATTGAGGACATCTGGCAATACATGTATCGCGGCGCTTACTGGCGCCGGGGTCCCGTTACCATGGCAGCTATCGGGGGTATAGACATCGCCCTTTGGGATATCAAAGGTAAAGTGGCAGGACTACCACTCTATCAACTCCTGGGAGGCCGTTCGCGCAACGGCGTTATGGTTTACGGACACGCCAACGGCGTCGATATTGAGGAAACCGTCGACGAAGTCGCCAAGTTCATCGACATGGGATATAAAGCGATCCGAGCTCAGTGTGGGGTTCCCGGCATTCCTTCCATTTATGGGGTGACCGAGGACAAGATGTTTTATGAGCCTGCCGATGTCGGCCTGCCTGACGAGCAGGTTTGGTCAACCGAAAAGTACCTGAACCATGTGCCCAAGTTGTTTGATAAGCTTCGGGAGAAGTTTGGCTTTGAGCATCATTTGTTGCACGACGCCCATCACCGCCTGACGCCCATTGAGGCGGCACGCTTGGGTAAAGACCTGGAACCCTACCGCCTGTTCTGGCTTGAAGACGCCGTACCGGCGGAAAATCAGGAAAACTTCCGGTTGATCCGCCAACACACGACAACCCCTCTTGCCGTCGGGGAAGTCTTCAACTCTATCTATGACTGTCAACAGCTGTTCTCGGAGCAGTTGATTGATTATATCCGGGCCACCGTCGTTCACGCTGGCGGCATCACCCATTTCCGCCGCATTGCCAACCTGGCCGACCTGTACAATGTGCGGACCGGTTGTCACGGCCCCACAGATCTATCCCCCATTTGCATGGGAGCGGCTCTACATTTTGATACCTGGGTTCCCAATTTTGGCATTCAGGAGTACATGCGGCACACAGAACAAACGAACGAAGTGTTCCCGCACGATTATCATTTTGAGGATGGTTACCTTCACGCCGGCTCCGCTCCGGGGCATGGCGTGGACATTGATGAGGAACTGGCCGCTCGCTACCCATACAAACGCGCCTACCTGCCGGTAAATCGGCTTGAAGACGGCACGCTTTATAATTGGTAGGTACTTTGGATAAGGCTGGCTTACCAGGCCAGCCTTCCGATCCCTTTACAGCGAGTCTTGGCTACATGAGAAGAGCTGTAGAGGTGGCATTACACGCAAACAGGCTTTTGACTATGACAACCTCTTCAAACCTCCCGAAGGAGTCACGCACTCCTGTTTTGATCGTGGTAATGGGCGTGTCAGGATCTGGCAAGACAACTCTTGGAAAGGCGCTGGCGGGCCACCTGAATTGGCGCTTCCTGGACGCCGACGATTTTCACAGCGCTGAGTCTCGTGCGCACATGGCCTCAGGAAAGCCCTTGACCGATGACATGCGAAAACCCTGGATATCGGCTATCTGTCAAGAACTTAAAGAACACGCCGAAGACAACAAGCCAGCCATTCTTGCTTTCTCCGGTCTTAAAAAGTTCCACCGTGAGCCTTTGCGTCATTGCGGTTTACCCGTGATATTCCTTCACTTGACCGGTGAGCGGGAGACTTTGGCGCAACGTATGCTCGCACGTAACGATCATTTTATGCCTCCCAGCCTGTTGGATAGCCAACTGGAAACCTTGGAGGTCCCGGCAGATGAAGAAGACGTTTTCTCGCTAGCCATTGAAGCGCCGTTGGAAGATCTATTGATTCAAGCCGAAAAATTGATAAACCAACACGGCAATTCCTAACGTTGAACAACGAGTATATCCACCCCGGTATCTCACAGCCCAACGCTTCTATAATACCCGGAAGCGCCACCGCCTCAGCCAGGTTCTTTGTCGCGAGACCTGCATAAAGCATATGGCGCTTCACGGAGTTGCTATCCCGGTGTATCAATAGGTCAAACCTGCACCAAACTCAAACAGAGCATAACCCTCTGGCTCAAGGTAACCGGGAACATCTGACCGATTGGTCTCCACCGCTTGCTGTGAGATGGGAATGGTAAAGGGCAGCTTCCCGGTGGGCGCGAACCGTCCCTCCACAACATCCATCAGCGCCTCCATGGATGTGCCAAAAGTCGCCACAACTGTGTTCAATGAACCCTGATTAATCTCATTGATCACCCAGGGATTGCTGAAATTGATCGCTACCACCGTGGGCTTGTCTTGCAGCACTTGATTCACGCGTTCTACATCGACGCCGTTCTCGCTAAGCCTGAGGTCAATTGAGTCACCCGTGGAGCCAAACAGGCCACCGTTATTGGGGAGCAACCAAAGCACCACGACATCCGCCTCTTCACGTGTGCGCACAAACTCAACGTCCCAAGGATGGGATATCGGAGCGAAGACTTCACTGGGATTGCCACCTTTCAAGTCGTCCCGATAACGCTCCACATATACCTTGGAGCCGGATTTCAGCGGAAGGAGCGATTCGTCATTGCGCAGAAGCACCACGGATTTACGCAATGCGAGATCGGCCCGCTCCTGATGTGCCTCACTACCCACAACCCTTTCGGCATAGTCGGGATCTACATAAGGATCCTCAAACAATCCTAAGGCAAACTTCTCCGCCAACAAGCGTCGGACGGAGTCATCCAGACGGTCTTCCGAAACCAGCCCGCTCTTCACGGTTTCTAGAAGAACGGTCGGATCCGCCGTTCCGGAGAAGAGGTCAACTCCGGCGTCTAATGCCTTGCGGTAGCGCTCCGGCAATGACAGGGACTCCACTCCCCAAGGCATCATCTCGATAGGTCCGGTATCCGAATTGATAATCCCCTCAAACCCCATTTGCTCCCTTAACAGTCCGGTCAAGACCCGCTTGTTGTAAGCAAACGCCACCTCTTCAAAATCTGTGCCTACCGGCTTAGCGTAGTAAGGCATGATGGATGCGGTTTTAGCTTCAATGGCCGCTTTGAACGGCTTCAGATGGTAATCGAACATGTCGCCAGGATAATGCTGATCCTTGCCCCAGAAGAAGTGGGGGTCCTGCCCGTCAACCTGAGGGCCGCCACCGGGAAAGTGTTTAGTGGTCAGGGCGACCGAACCTTTCCCCAAGCTCTCTCCCTGAAAGCCCAGAGTCACCTCACGGATCATGTCCGCTGCCAAGTCGGCGTTCTCGCCGAAGGTGCCTTCGACACGTTCCCAGCGCGGCTCCGTCGCGAGATCCGCCATGTACATATAGCCTTTGCGCAGCCCGACCGACGCCCACTCATGACCGGCAATTTCAGCGAACTCTCGGGTCAACTCAAGGTCTCGCATGGCAGCGAGCCCCAGCTCACCGGGCCAAGTGGAGAAGGTGGTATCGCCCAAACCAACCCCCATAGCGTTATCTACAGTGACATGATTACGCGGGTTGGATGAAACGATCACGGGAATTCCCAAGCGGGTACCTTCCGCGACCGCTTGAACGTTGTTGGCCCACTCCGCGATTAACCGGGGATCGGCATTGGTACGCAAAATCAGGTGTCGGAGGTGGCGCTCCTCTATTCCCTTTGTGGTACCGGAAAACATGAGCATCGGCTCAGGTAGAGGCTGCTTAGTGAAGAGATTCATCTCCATGACGATGTCCTCCTCGGACAGACCACTCGTTACCTCTCCACCCCCATCCCTTAAGCCGAAAGCACTCCCGCCGTCCATACTCACCGAGCTGATCAGCATAAAGCCAACCTTCTCCTCCAGCGTCATTTTGCCGACCAGGTCCTCGACCCGCTCAGCGGTAGGTCGGCGCCAGTCTTCATAGGTGTCCAGCGCCCCATTCTTATTCAGGTCTTTGAATTGATAGCCGTCCGCTCTTAGCAGTTCACTGGTTCGGACTTCCAGCTCAGGTTGACTGTAGCTTTTCTGAGGTTCTTCAACTAACGATGTTTGACCGCAAGCCGCAAGTGCGACCGCCAACGCAACGACTGCGAACCGAGCCGAGCGTAAGCCGTTGCCGGTGAAGAAGTCTTGGATTCTATTCATAGCCTGACCTACCGAATTTGGTAATCATTGGGGTAAAAGGCACACCAGCAGTGCGCCTCCAGCGGTACAGCGTTTCGGAAGGATAATGCGATATTGGTCCGATGGTCAACTGGTAAGACCACCTAAAGTAAAGTCTTCTCCTTGCAGGACTACGCGCTGACCCGGCAGAAGCACCAGGCTAGACGGTCAGCGGCCAACCCAGAATCAGTACCACAATGGTCGAAATACCGATCACGGCATTCATCGGCGCCCCGACCTTCAGGAAGTCGGTGAAGCGGTAGCCCCCCGGACCGTAGACCATCAGGTTGGTCTGGTACCCCAATGGCGTGGCAAAGCTGGCGGAGGCGGCGATCATCAGGGCGAAAATATAGGGCTCCGGGTTCAGGCTCGCTTTTTCGGTGATCTCGAGCACCACCGGCAGCATGATGATGGCCGCCGCGTTGTTGGTAATGCTCTCCGTCAGCAGGGACACCGAGATATAGACCATCAACAGTATCAGCCAGGGGTGGCCACCGCTGAGGCTGACCAGCGTCTCTCCGAGCAGTCGGGCCACGCCAGTTTTGTCCAGCGCCACCCCCAGCGCAAAGGACGCGGCGATGGTCAGCAATACCGTGATGTCCAGGCTTTTCTGGGCCTGGGGGGCGGAGCAGCAGCCGGTAATCAACATGGCCGCAGCGCCCAGCAGGCCCGCGTGCAGAATCGGCAGCAGACCCGTGGCGGATACCAGCACCACGGCGAGCAGAATACCCCAGGCAAGGTAGGCCCGCTGATGGCGCGGCGCCTCGGTCTGCAGGTCGTTGATCAGCAGGAAATCCTTGTTGTATTGCTGGCGACTGACAAACGCCGGCCGCGCTTCCAGCAGCAGGGTGTCACCGGGCTTGAGCTTGATGGTGCCCAGGTTGCCCGGCACTCGTTCACCGTTGCGGGCCACGGCGAGCACCACCGCCCCGTAACGCTCCCGGAACTGGGAGTCCCGGATGGTCTGGTTGATGCAGTTACTGTGCGGGGAAATCACCGCTTCCACCAGGCGCCGTTCGCTGTGCTCCCTTCCCAAGGTCGGCTCACCATTGGTGGAGGCCACAATTCCCTTGATCCGCAGCAGATCGGAAATCGCTTCGGTATTACCCGCGAAAATCAACCGGTCGCCCGCCTGCAAAGGCTCTTCCGAGCCTACCGCCGGTACGATGGCCCCGGCGCGCTCGATCTCCACCAGGTAAATCCGCTTCAGGTTACGCAGGCCCGCCTGTACGACGGTCTTGCCCACCAGGGGCCCATCGGCGGCCACGGCCACCTCCAGGGTGAACTCCCGCAGGTTGCCGAAAATTTCCTTTTCCCGCCGATCCGGCAACCAGCGGGGGAAGAACACGATAATGAAAACCAGGCCGATGATCGCCACCGGCAACGCCACGGCGGTAATCGAGAACAGCGAGAACCCGGCCTCTCCGGTCATGGACTGGTACTGACCGTTGACCACCAGGTTGGTACTGGTGCCCACCAGCGTCAGGGTGCCCCCCAAAATGGCGGAGTAACTCAGGGGAATCATCAGCTTCGAGACGGGGACATCAATGCGCTTGGCCCAGGCCCGCAGGGCCGGAATCATGGTGGCGACCACCGGGGTATTGTTCAGAAAGCCGCTGAACAGCGCGACCGGGAGGGCGACCCGTATCTGGGCGCGCCGCACGCTCTTCGGCTCACCGAGCAGATAATGCACGATCAGCTCGATGCCACCGGAGGCATGAATACCGGTGGCCACCACAAACATGGCGGCCACGGTGATCAGGCCGCTGTTACTGAAACCGGAAAAGGCTTCCGACGGCGTCAGTACACCCGAGACCAGCAGAATCACCATCACGCCAGTCATGACCAAGTGCGGGCCAATGCGCGTGAAGATAAGAGTGCCCAGTGCCCCCAGGGTCAGCAGAAGGGACAACAAGCCTTGCCATTCCATACAGTCTCGTCCAGATTAGGGTAATAATGCCCGCGAGCATAACCAAAGCGGGTTCTAAGAGAAAATAGTTATTGGCTCTAGGGTTATAACACTGGAGCATATACGCATCCAGGTTTGCCGACCCTTCGTACTGGCTGGACAACCACCCGAACAAGGAAACTTTCATGGCTTCTCGTCGCTGTGCAATGCGCACCGCCGCTCTTCGCGGGCTGGTGCTGTTGAGCGCCCTGATCACCCTGCCCGGCACGGCTGCCGAACTGGATATCGAGCTGACCAACCCGCCGGCTGACGGCCCCCTCTACGTCCTGCTGTTTGAGGATGCCGACACCTTCGGCAGCCTGCGCACCGCTCAGTACCGGGAGCGCTTTGTCGCCGGACAACCGATTCGGCTGTCCGTCCCGGAAGGCGACTACGCCGTTCTGCTGTTTGTGGATGAAAACGGCAACGGCGAGTTGGATCGCAATTTTATCGGCATTCCCCGGGAGCCCATTGCCCTGTCCAACAACTATCGCCCCAAGGGGCCGCCCAACTTCAATCGGGCCCGGCTGACCCTGAGCGACGACGCGCCCACGCAACAGACCCTCTCCCTGAGCCAGATACTGGGCGATACGGGCCAGTGGGGCGTCGGCATCGGCGCAGTCGGGCAGACCTCGCCCTACCGTGGCAGCACCGAACAACCCGGCACGGTGATTCCCGCCATCGTCTACATCGGTGAGAAACTGCAATGGACGGGCCCGCGTATCCGCTACACCCTGGCGGGCAGCACGGACTGGCGACTGGCGCTTCAGGGGGATTTACGCCTGGGCGCCTACGAAGAGCAGGACAGCCCCTTCCTCGCCGGACTGGGCGATAGGGACACCACCCTGATGCTGGGGTTGGCCTGGACCCGGGAGCTTCCCGCCGGCATCGATTTTACTGTCAGCGGCAGTCAGGATCTGTTCGACCGCTCCGGCGGGCAGCAGGCGGAACTGTCGCTCAGTCGCGGTTTTCAGTGGGGGAATTGGCGACTGTCACCGTTTTTAGGGTTGAATTGGCTGAGCGCCGATTTGGCGGACTACGAGTTTGGCGTGCCGACAGAGGCGGCCACCGCCGAGCGGCCCGCCTATCAACCGGCTTCAGCCGTCAACCCGGAGGCCGGGGTGACGTTCTTTTACGAAATCACCCAGGGATGGCAACTGGTGGGTAATATCGGCGTGGAGCAACTCGACGACGAGTTGACCGATAGCCCGATTGTGGATGAGGAGCGGTTGATGAAAGGGTTTGTGTCGTTGACCTATACGTTTTAGGTGTTTGACCGGGTGAGGTGACGGCGGATGCGCGGTCCAATCGCTGCGCTCAGCCCCTACGGATAACACGGCGGGTTGCGTAGGGCGGGTAAGCACCGCGCACCCGCCGTAACCTGTCTCAATGCTCGTGGTCGTGCTCGAAAGCCCCTTCAAATCCAAGCCACGCTACCTTGGCCGGCGTCACGTCCAGATTGAGGACGGTCTCGACCGCACCGGACTCCAGATCCACTTCCACTACCGAGTTGGCCACCGGATCAGTAATGTAGACCAGGTGACTGGCATGGGACACGCTCATTACCGGGCGCAGATCTTCTGCCAAACCGCTCAGGTCACTGGTGACTGCGTCAATCGGCTCCCGAGCGGCCCAGCCATCGACGATTTCGAGGCGGATCAGATCACCGGTGCTATCCAGCACCAGAAAGTGTTCGCCTTCGGCATCGAAGCCGTAACTGATTGCCGTGCGCTCAACATCGCCACGCCAATCCAGAGGCTCCATGGTGCCCGCTTCCGGATCGATCAGGTGAAGTTCGCCCGAGGCGATGCCAACCAGAACGTCACCTTCGGACATTCCGTACAGCGAGCCAATCCGACCTTCAAAGCCTTCCGGGTTAGCGATTTTCTCGCCGACAAACTCACCGTTTTCTTCATGGATCACCAGCACGCCATCCGTGCAGCCAAACGCGACGCCATGATGCCACTGAGCGCTGCCATGAAGTCCCGGGCAAAGGGTGTCAAAAGTCTGCTCGAGCTCGTATTCGCCGTCGTGCCAATGATAGCGGGCCACCTGGTCGGGCAACGTCGTACTCTCATCATTGGCGTCCCGGACGGTGGCGAACAGAAAGTCACCGAACTGTCGCGCGGCGCCGTGCTGATGGGTATCCAGGGTCAGCCACTGGCCACCGCTGTTATCGGCCAGGTCGGCTTCGGAGAAGACGCCGACCTGAGCCGCCTCACCGAGATCGGCATTGCCATCGTAGAAGATCACCGAGCGCTCACCACCGGTGGTGAAATGGGTCGGACGTGGACCCGGCGCCGAGAAATCGGCAAAGCTCGGGGAGGTGATCGTGTAGTCCCAATGATCGTCGTGGTACTCGCGAATCAGACCCGAGTCCACCGCGTTCACTTCATCCGCGTCGCGCTGCAACACCACGCCAAACCGATGGTTCGCGCTGGCATATACCGCCGAGGCGGGGTTATTCATTTCGTAATGGGCCAACTCGTCACCGTCATCCAGATCGTAGAGAACCACTTCGGCCTCATCGTAGGCGGCGACCAGTAACCGGCCTTTGGTTTCCGGCGCGTCACCATGGGCCGAATCATGCTCATCCTGATGATCAGGATCGTCGGAATGATCTTCCACCGGGTCGCGCTCCACAATCTCGGTGCTGCTGCCACCGCAACCGCTCAATACCAGAAAAACACTCAGCCCCAAGGCCGATGAAAAAGTGTGTTGCCAAGCCATGCCAGGAACTCCTGTTCGTTGCTTAAAATTTCGAGCGCAAACCCACCGCTATCGAGCGTGCGGGCAAGGGCGCCCTGTCTTTCAAAAATGACGTGTGCGGACGCGCTTCGGTGTCCGTGAGGTTGTTGCCCTGGATATAGAAGGTCATGGTCTGCGCGGCCCATTCCCACTCGTAACTCAGTTGGGCATCCACCAGGGTGTAACCGTCGGTTTCAGATTCCAGATTGGCGGTGCGGTCCTGATCGAAGTAGTGCTGCGCACCCAGCTCTGTTCGCCATCCATTGAGTTGATATTCCAGCGTTGCTCCCACCCGCAGCGGCGGAATACGCGGTATGGGCTCGCCGCCATGGAGACTCGCTCGGGTGTAGTCACTCATCAGGGTCAGACGCCAGGGACTGGCCAGTTGCCACACCAATTGGCCTTCCAGACCATACAGGCGTGCATCCCGGGCGGTGTAGTGATACACCGGCAAGGCCTCTTCCTCCTCATGCTCTTCCGCTCCAGGCTCTGCCTCACCGTGATCATGTTCATCGGCGTGGTCGTCCTCCGCCTCCAGGCCAGTGGCCGACAGGTAATAGAAATCGTCCATCTGGTTGTAGAAGGCGTTCAACGTGAAGCCCACATCGCCTTCAAACTTGCGCAGGGTCAGGTCAATATTGTTGGAAGTTTCCAGCTCCACCGCCGCCGGACTGACCTCGGCGTGAAAGTGTCCATCCGCCTCTTCGTGCAATTCATACAGGGCTCCGACTTCATAACTGCTGGTACCAATGTGAGGGCCAAAGGAATAGAGCTCCGCCGCCGATGGGGCACGCTGTGCGCGGGACAGTGCCAGCCCCAGGTTGTAACCCTCGGTGAAATCCCACACCGCACCGGCGGACAGGCTGAACGGCTCAAAGGTCTGTTTCACTTGATAGGCCGCCAGCAATCCCGGCTGATCTTCCATCGGAAGCGTCACCTGATCAGCGGACAGTTCGACCCGTTCAGCGCGCGCGCCCAACTGAACCTGCACCGGACCAAAGTGCCGCTCCTCCATCCAGCCCAGCGCCAGACTTTCGGTTTCCGACGGGGGTGTAAAGGCCTCAGCCCCCTCGGCAGAGAAGTCCTGATGCTTGTATTGCAGACTCCAGGCACCGCGCCACTCGGCCACCGGGTGATGGAACAGCTCCGCTCGCAACTCCTGACTGGTGCTGGCGAAGGTGGTAAGAGGCACCCCCTCTTCAATCTCCGAGTGGGTATAGTCGGTATAGCCGAGGCGCGTATTCAGGGCACTGAACCAGGGGTGGTCCAGGCTCAGCTCGCTGATCAGTTGTACCCGGTCCTGCTCCAGGTCGGCGTAGACATCCACGTCGCCCTCACCGTCATGGCTTTCATGGCTGTGCCCGGGAATGCCGTAGGTTCTCTCCAGCCGTCCGACAGAGACACCCACAAAGCCGTTATCCAGTAAATAACTGGCCCCGACATTGGCGCCCTTGGCGCGGTAAGCGGAGTTATCCAGGCGTCCGTCAAACGCCTCGTCGGCATGGTCGTGTTCATGGCCAGCCTCGTGCTCTTCACGCTCGGCGGCCACCGGAATCCGGTAGTCGTTGGACTCGCGCCAGAAACCGTCGGCATGCGTGGCCCAGGAGCCCGCACCTCCGGTGACGCTGGCGCTGACCAGGTTTTCATCCGCCACATTGTCGTGCTTCAAGTGCCACTGGCCGGACAGTTCATTGTCCGTTGGCACCCGGCCGTCGACGATATTGACCACCCCGCCAATAGCGCCGCTGCCATAAAACAGGGTGGCCGGGCCGCGCAGCACTTCCACCTGCTCGGCGGTCGAGGTCTCCGTGGTCACCAGATGATCCGGGCCTACCCGGGATACATCACCGGCATCCAGGCCGTTCTGCGTGATGAGGACACGGGGGCCGTCCAGGCCCCGGATGACCGGGCTGCTCGCCACGGGACCATAGTAATTGGTATGCACCCCCACCTCATTTTTCAGAGTCTCCCCGAGGGTTGACGACTGCTGACGGGCGAGGGTGTCGCCGGCAATCACGTTCACCGGCTGCGCTGATTCCAGGGTCGAGGCGTGCCAGGGCAGGGCCACGACTTCGATGACTTCAATGCGGGTGGGCCGCAGACGAATGGTCACGGGCCCTTCATCAAGGTCGACATGCAACTGCTGATGCACAAACCGGGGCGCCATGATGTGCAGCTCAACTTCATCGCCACGCAGATCCTCCAGCGAGAAACGGCCCGCCGCATCGGTCAGGGTTTTCCGGTTACTGCCCACCCATTCGACCACCGCGCCGGCCACCGGCTGACCGTCGACGTCTCGCACTTCCCCGCTCAGGGTTTCCGCCAGGACATTTGGGGAGACCAATCCGGCCCACAACAGCCCAACACCACTCCATTGCAACCAGTTCTTCTGCACAACAACCTCCGGGGTCTGAATCTCATTTACTTTTGTTATGGTATAACATAACTACAAAAATGGAAATCCCCTCTCGTCTCCTTCCGCAATGCCCCTTTTTGAGTCACTCCACAGTGCAGAAGATTTATGCGCCATCTTTAACTCGCTTTCCTTTGGTCCACTCTCCCTGACGCCCCGACCATACCGGCTGAAAGTGCACCATCCTGAGCCGGCCCCGCACTCCAAAAGCGCGACAATCCATGAACAAGGCGACTCGCCCATCGAACGCCAAATTGAAAATGGCTTTAAAAACAGTATGTTAAAAAAGTTTTTTGTTTGGCACAGGCATTGCAATTCCAGACCCAGTCGCGCTGCCGGCTTTTTGTCAGCCCTTGAGTCCCGGGCACAACAGAGGACCACTGAGCAGCGCGAAGCGTGCCCCAATGCGGTTCATTCGTATCGGAGCACCGCACAGAATTCCCGGCCCACTATTCTGGATTGATGCCCTATGAGCCTGAACAAACTGAATCCGCTGGATTTTTCCCAGCCGTCCATTCGGGTCCTGCACCTGACCTGGTTCGCCTTTTTCCTCTCGTTCGTGGTGTGGTTCAGCCATGCCCCGTTAAAACCGTTGATCACCGAAACGCTCAACATGAGCGGCGCCCAGTGGAAAGCGCTATTGATTCTCAACGTGGCACTGACCATTCCCGCACGCATCGTGATCGGTATCCTGGTGGACAAGTTCGGTCCCCGGAATGTGTTCTCCGGTCTGCTCGCCTTTTCAGGGTTACTGTGTCTGGCCTTCGCCGCCTCACAATCCTTCGAGCAACTTGCCCTGACCCGATTTCTGCTGGGCTTTGTGGGCGCCGGCTTCGTCATCGGCATCCGAATGGTCGGTGAATGGTTCCCCGCCCGGCAGGTCGGCCTGGCGGAAGGTATCTATGGTGGCTGGGGCAACTTCGGCTCCGCCGCCGCGGCCTTTACCCTGCCCACCCTGGCGGTGGTCGTATTCGGCAGCGTCGGCGGCTGGCGCGCCGCCATTGCCTGCACCGGTCTCATCGCCATTGCCTACGCCGCGGTTTTCTACTGGCGAGCCCGTAACACCCCGAAAGGCTCCACCTATTTCAAACCCAAAAAATCCGGCGGCCTGGAAGTGTCCTGCAAGCGGGACTTCTGGCTGTACATCGCAATGAACGTGCCGATGTACGCGATCCTCGCCGTACTGGCCTGGCGCCTGGGCCCGTCCAACATCAGCCTGCTCACCCAGAGCTCGGTCTACCTGATGTACCTGGTGCTCCTCTGCCTGTTCGCGTTTCAGTTCAGCCAGATTTATCGGGTGAACAAGGATATGCTCAAGCATGGTGTGCCGGAGCATGACAAATACGAATTCAAGCAGGTGGCGGTATTGAGCTGGGCCTACTTCGTGACCTTCGGCTCCGAGCTGGCGGTGGTCTCCATGCTGCCGGCCTTCTTTCTGGAAACCTTCACTCAACTGAGCCTGGCCGAAGCCGGCATGCTCGGTGGCGCCTTCGCTTTCATGAACCTGGTGGCCCGTCCGGGCGGCGGCTGGATCAGCGATAACTTCGGGCGCCGGCGCAGCATGTCGATTTTTATCGGCGGTCTGGCGGTGGGCTATTTCATTCTCTCGCAAGTGACCGGCGGCTGGCCGGTGTGGCTGGCGGTCGTGGCGGTAATGTGCTGTTCTTTCTTCGTCCAGGCGGGTGAGGGCGCGGTGTTTGCCATGGTGCCGCTGGTGAAGCGTCGCATGACCGGTCAGATTGCAGGCATGGCCGGCGCTTACGGAAACGTGGGTGCGGTCACTTATCTGACGGCCTATAGTTTCATGGATGCGAGTACATTCTTTCTGGTGATCGGCGCCTCGGCCGTAGCGACCTTTTTCCTCGTCCAGATGCTGGCCGAACCCAAAGGCCATATGAGCGAGATGATGGCCGATGGTACTTTGCAGAAGATTGAGCTGACTTGATGCTTGGGCTTATTAGGTTGTAGGAAGTCCGGGTCGGGACAGGGTGAGGCCTTTGGAGACCCGCCGTGAATACATCCCTGTAGGCTTCTCGTCGGCTCCCTGCCTCCGAGAGTCTCCAAAGGCCTCACCCTGTCCCGACCCTCAATGCCAGCGAATAGGCACCGATGATCCACTCTAAAAAAGCCAAATAGATGGCACGGAGGGCGCTCGTGGGGTATACCGTTTGTAGACTCTCGGACGCCTACATGGATGTAGGTGTTAGAGCGACGCAGGAGCCAAAGCCGAGACAGGGAGCCGACGAGAAGCCCCCATGGATGGGTTCACGGCGGGTCTACAAACGGTATACCCCACGAGTGTCCGTACTTTCCAGCTACCACCCTAGAATTTATGGACCATATAAAATCGAAAATAACCATCGACTTTGCCCAATATAGTGACGGCGGGCGCAAAGGCGAAAATCAGGATACCATTGGGGCGCAATTGCCCGATGGCGCAGCGCTTACCCACAAAGGCATCGCCATCGCCATCGCCGATGGTGTCAGCTCCAGCGCCGCCGCGCGTGAAGCCAGCCAGACCGCCATCACCGGATTTCTCACCGACTACTACGCCACCCCCGACACCTGGAGCACCCGACAATCCGGCCAGCGGGTACTGCAATCGCTCAACCGCAGCCTCTGGGGCCTCAGTCGCAACAGCGTGCGCGGCGAAGGGCTGCTCACCACCTTCAGCACCGTCATCCTCAAAGGCACCAACGCCTACCTCTTCCACGTCGGCGACACACGCATTTACCTCTGGCGCAGCGGCCAGCTCGAACAGCTCACCCGGGACCACTGCCAGACCCTCAACCGGCACGACACCTACCTGAGCCGTGCCCTGGGCGCCGATGTCAGTGTCGACGTGGACTTTCACACGCTGGAAGTGCGCGTCGGTGATGTCTTCATACTGACCAGCGACGGCATTCACGATCACCTGCCCAACGACCGGCTGCGGGTATTGATCAAAACCCACTGCGATCACCCACAACAACTGGTCGAAAAAGCCTGCAAAGCCGCACTGGACAATGGCAGTGACGACAACCTGAGCATACAGGTGGCGGTCGTGCGTCAACTGGGGCACGCCAATCAGGACGACGCCATGGACGTGCTGGCGCGACTGCCTTTTCCGCCATTACTCGACGCAGGGCAGACCCTGGATGGATTGCGAGTGGAAAAACCACTGCACGAGTCCAACCGGAGTCAGGTCTACCGGGTGCGGGACGACGCCGGACGAACGATGATCATGAAAACCCCCTCGGTTTTATACAGCGACGACCCGGCGTACCTCGAACGGTTTGTGATGGAAGCCTGGATAGGCGCACGGATTCAGAGCCCTCAGGTCGCCAAGGTGATAGCCGGTCCCCAGCCCCGTTCGTGCCTGTACTATCTGACCGAGTACATACCCGGGCCGACGCTCGGGCAATTGATGACCGAACGCGGCCCCCTGTCCATCAATGACGCAGTGGATATTACCGGGCAGTTGATCAAGGGTATTCGCGCCTTTCATCGCAAGGAAACCCTGCATCAGGACATCAAGCCCGACAATATTGTGATGGGGCCAAAGGGGCCGGTGATCGTGGACTTCGGTTCCTGTTGGGTCGCCAGCGTCGATGAACTGGACGCGCCCTTTACCCGAGACCAGATTCTGGGAACAATGGACTACTCGGCTCCGGAATACCGATACGGCGGACAGACCGGGCCGCATTCCGACCAGTTCTCTCTGGCCGTGTTGCTCTACGAAATGCTGACGGGTCACAAGCCCTATGGAGAGGCTTACGGCAAGGCCCTGAACGAACGCCAACTGCAGAAGTTACATTATCTGCCCGCCCGCCGACACAACCCGATGGTGCCCTACTGGTTGGACAAGGCACTGGAGAAAGCCCTGAGCCTGCACCCACAGCAACGCTACGACGCGCTGTCTGAATGGTGGCAGGATCTGCAGCGGCCCAACCCGAAGTGGGAGCAGGACGCGGGGCTACCCTTATTACAACGTCGACCCGAATGGGTGTGGCCGGTGTTGGCCATCAGCGGATGGGCCATCGCCCTGGTCCTGGCCTGGCAGCTGTGGCGGCCGTAGTCAGTTATAAGGTAGAAAAAAGAAAGGGGACCCTCATAACTCGGTAACTTGCTGTAACAGCAAGGTGCGAAGAACCGAGAGCATTGGAGGTGTCCCCTTATGCGCAAGTATAACTATCGTGCCCAAAATTTCCAGAAGGTGAACTGGGATCAACTGCGTGAGCAGACGGCGGGCGAGCGGTTGATTCTGGCGATTGATGTGGCCAAGAAGGACTTCTACGTGGCGCTGATGAAGCCGGACCGGACGGTTCTGAAGACCATCCGCTGGGAGCATCCGCAACAGAGCCCGGCCCTGCTGCGGGAACTGGCGAACCTCAAGGCTCAGCGCCTGGAGGCGGTCATGGAGCCGACCGGTACCTATGGCGACGCCTTGCGCTACCAGTTGAGAGCTCTGGGTGCCGAAATCTACCGGGTCAGCCCCAAGCGGGTGCACGACGCCGCTGAAGTGTATGACGGGGTCCCGAGCCTGCACGACGCCAAGGCGGCTTACCTGATCGGCCGGCTGCACCTGGATGGCATCAGTCAGCGCTGGCGCGAGCCGAGTGAAGCGCGTCGAGCTCTGCGAGCCTTACTGAATCGGCTGGAGCAGGTACAGGAGCGCCACCAGCGGGCACTGAATCGGCTCGAAGCGTTGTTGGCCCGGCACTGGCCGGAGGCGCTGTGCTGGCTGACATTGCAGAGCGCCAGCTTGCTGCACCTGCTGGCCGAGTACGGCGACCCGGTTCGGGTGACGGCACAGCCGGAGCAGGCGGACCGACTGCTGCGCCGAGTCGGTGGGCACATGCTTAAGACGTCCAAGCGCGAAGGCCTGCTGCGCAGTGCCGCCACGACCTTGGGCGTGCCGGTGGTCGAGACCGAACACGAACTCATCCGGGCCCTGGCCCAGGAGATGCTGGACACACGGGCGCAGTCCCGCGAGCTGGAGCGAGCGCTGTCCGAGCACGTCGAGCACACCCGGGAGCTGGCCTGGATGGCCGAGGCACTGGGCCATAACAGCGCGGTGGTGCTTTACTGTGCCCTGGGTTCGGCCAATGACTACCCGCGTGCGGCCAGCTATCTGAAAGCGGCGGGGCTGAACCTCAAAGAGCGCTCCAGCGGCAAACACAAAGGGCAGCTGAAGCTGACCAAGCGAGGGCCCGGGGTGGTGCGCCACTACCTGTACTTCGCCGCCCTTCGCCTGATACGTCAATCAGGCCCGGCCAGAGCCTGGTATGACGCCAAGCTGGCCCGACACCGAGGCCCCAAGGGCAAACTGATCATCGCGCTGATGCGCAAGCTGGCCAAGGCGCTGTGGCATGTGGCTCAAGGCAAGCGGTTCGATCCGGCCAAGCTCTTTGCCGAGCCACCCCGGGCCGAAGTGGCATAAGCACCACCGAGTCGACCGATGAGGACGAACAGAGACGAGCAACAGGAGCGAGCAATGAGTTAATCCAGCCGTAACACGCTGGCAACGAGTCTTCCTTCGGGCTGACCTTCGATCCGACCTCTAGCCCAGTCTTGAGGCTCCTAAGTAGTCAAGAGGCAGCCCGCGGGATGATCCATGGAACGCGATACCCAAGGTAACTGAGTTGATGCCGCCAGGCGGACATCCGATGCGAGAGGTTCGGTTGACCCCATGGACGTTCATCCGGGAGGCCTTCGAGCTGGCACACAGGCTAAACACACGAGTACCACCGGCATGTGCGTCAACGACTCAGGCAATGCCAGCAGACTCGTGTGCCCAACAGGCAGGTAAAATGATTAAATAAAGGGACTTGACTGAGTTATGAGAGGTCGGATTGGCAAAGCGTAATCCGACAATACAAACCGGAGTGCTTCATTTGAGCAGACGCAGCATTTCCAACATGGCCCGACCATTATGGTAAGGCCCCTTCCAGGGGCCGAGCTTGTACGAAGGCGCGTGATTCTGATCATCCAGGGTCGACAACCACAGCCATTCGCCGTTGTCGGCGCGGTGATGGCGTTTGATAAACGACCAGAGTCGCTCAGCCGCCGCGACGAAACGCTTGTTGCCGGACAGGGTATAGGCTTTGTAGTAACCCACCATGGCTTCGGCCTGCACCCACCAGACCCGTTCGTGATTGAAGGCCTGAGTCGCAAACTCAAAACCGTCGTACATTTCGCCGTGCTCACCCATGGCTTCGCGCAGGCATACCTCGGCAATTCCCAGAATACTCGACTGTAAACGCTCACTGACGGCCCGCTCATTGAGCGACTCGGTGGCTTTTGCCAACAGCCAACTGCACTCAATGTCGTGTCCATAGGTATAACCGGGCGAGTGATCTTCCCAGTTGTGATCCATGAACATGCGCAGGTGAAAATTGTCTTTGTTGATGATGTGTCGATCAAAACAGTCAATCGCGTAACGCAGCGCGTCGGCGACCGAAGCGCGGGCATCCACCTGATACAGGGTGGTGTACGCCTCCACCACATGCAGGTGGGTGTTCATGGTTTTCGGGAAGTTCAGGTCCTTGTCACTCAGGCGAACATCATCCAGAACGCCCCACCCCCGGTTGAACGCTTCCAGGTAACCGCCCCTCGTACCATCGACGGTATGACGCTCCAGTAACTCAAAGGTGCTCCGGGCTTCCTGCAAAGCCCGAGGCTCCCCGGTCAGTTGGTAGTAAGCAACCAATGCATAGATCGCAAAGGCCTGGGCGTACACCTGCTTTTTTGTATCCTTGGGTCGACCGGACGCATCCAGCGTCCAGAAAAAGCCGCCCTGTGCCTCATCCAGAAAATGGGTCAGAAGATACCGGTAACCGCGCTCGGCGGCCGCGCGATAGCGGGGGTCATCCACCGCTTGAGCCAGTTCGCTGAAAAACCACAGGATACGTGTGTTCAGCACGATTCCCTTGTCAGCTTCCCTCACCGGCACATTATCGACACCGACCTCACCGTAGAATCCGTCACGCTCGGGATCCTGGGCATATGCCAGCCACCAGTCGGCGATACACAGCAGCTCCGAATAGAATTCCTGACTCATCCCCGACCGTCGGGTGTGTACAGCGGGCTCGTGTAACGCCATCAGTTTTTCATTCCTTCCAGCAGCTTGAGGTTGGCCTCAATCAGTTGCTTTCGCGTTGCCACCGACGCCGCAGAACGCAGCCCATCCTCCGGCGTATTGATCGCATAATCCACCAGTTTGTCGACGGTCGATGTCGCCACATGCATGCGGGTATCGGATGAGGCGTAATAGATGAACACCTCGTTGTTGTCGTTGACGATCCAGCCATTGGCAAACGCCACATTGGATACATCCCCCACCCGCTCATCCCCTTTGGGGGCAATAAAATGACCGCCGGGGCGATGGGTGACCACCCAGGGTCGCTCCAGCTCGGTCATGAACACGTACAGCACGTAACGCAACCCCGCGGCAGTGTTGCGCACCCCGTGGGCCAGATGCAGCCAGCCGTGATCGGTTTTGATGGGCGCCGGGCCCTGACCGTTTTTCACTTCCTTGATGGTGTGGTATTCCTTGCCGTCGACAATCACTTCGTTTTTGATCTCGGCGCTGTCCATCGAGCGGCACAGCCCCCAGCCGATGCCACCGCCTTTACCCACGCTGATAAAACCGTCTTGTGGGCGGGTGTACAGCGCGTATTGACCGTCCACAAACTCCGGATGCAGAACGACGTTGCGCTGTTGACCGGAATAGGTGATGAGGTCCGGCAGCCGCTCCCAGCTCACCAGATCCCTGGTCCGCGCTATGCCGCACTGAGCCTCCGCCGCCGACAGGTCATCGGGCCGGCGTTCGTCTTTGCGTTCGGTACAGAACAGGCCGTAGATATAGCCGTCTTCGTGGGCAGTCAGCCGCATGTCGTAGACATTGGTATCGGGCCGTTCGGTTTCCGGCAGCGTGATGGGGTATTCCCGAAAACGGAAGTTGTCCACCCCGTTGGGACTCTCGGCGATCGCAAAAAAGGACTTCCGGTCATCGCCTTCCACACGCACCGCCAGAAGGTATTTGCCCTCCCAGAAAAGCGCTCCGGAATTGAACGTGGCATTCACCCCCAGCCGCTCCATCAGGTGAGGATTGCTGGCCGGATTCAGGTCATAACGCCAGAACACCGGCGTATGCGCAGCGGTCAGAATCGGGTATTGCCAACGCTGGTAAATACCGTTGCCACCCGGGACAGGCTGGTTCTTGCGGGTAATCAGAGTTTCATGGTCGCTCAGCAGCGACCGCACGGCTTGTTGAAAATCGCTCATGTACAAGGGGTCCTGACAGTTGACCGGGCAAAGGCGAGCCGCCCGGCAAGTATTCGAAAGTCGTATTCGGCGTAACGTATGGAGCACGGGCCGGATGAAGCCGGCCGACACCCCGTGATGCCACCTAATGTAATCGGTTACAACCCGGATTGCAAGGTTTCGGGCCACTCGATGGTCCCTGCGACCGCTTCTGTTTCACTCAGACGCACGGACCATCTGCCATCAATGCCTGGAGACAATATGGGCGTCCGCTTCCCGGACCATCTCGGCGGGCATATCGTCCGGATAATCCTCCAGCTTGCACCACCAGTTGCGCCACAGAAACAGGCTGGTCAGCACGACCACCAGTGTGGCCAGCGCGAACTCCTGCCAGTGCTGGATCACCATGAAGATCGGCATCGCCACCAGAGCGGTTTGCCACACCACCCCCACCACCACATTGAGCGCATCGCGGGCAAAGTGCGGGTTGACCTTCACCCCGGGATGGTCGGCCTGCACCGCTTCTCGCACCGGCCCCCAGAACCCCCAGGGACGCACTTTCACATAGAAACGCTTGAGCACCTCGATATCATCCGGCGCGGTCAGTAACGATGCCAGCACGCAGGCCAGCAGACAGGCCACCAACATGTAGGGGAAGGCGTACAGCGGGTCCAGATCGGTCATCGCCGGCAGCGCCAGGGCAATGATCAACCCCACCACCATGCCAAAGAAGTATCCGTAACCGTTAAAGCGCCACCAATACCACTTCAGCACATTGGAGGCCGCGTAGGCACCGTAGAGCCCACTGACAATCCAGGAAATGATTTCGTGCAGCGTGGGGATAAACAGCCCAATGCCAACGCCCACCACCACAAATGCGATGGAGACCAGATAGCTCAAATAGACATAGCGCTTCGGCTCGGCCTCATCGTTGATATAGCGCTTGTAGATATCATTGACCACATAGGCCGGCGCCGCATTGGTGGTCGCGGCAAAAGTGGACATGAACGCGGCCAGCAAGCCGGCAATCAGCAGCCCGAGTAAACCCGTGGGAACATAGTGCTTCATGGCTAACGGCAGTATCTGCTCAAAATCCACCGCATCGCCCATGGCCCGCAGATCGTCCATGAAAAAGGCCAGCGCCAGAACCGTCAGGCCGGTAATCAGCATATAGCGCGGAAACAGCATCACCACATTGACAAACCAACTGACCTTGGCCGCTTCAACGGGTGACTGGGCAGAGAGAATGCGTTGCATATCGTAGTTGGGCGCCGGGCCCGCCATGCTCACCAGAATGCCCTTGAGCAACATGAGCATGAAGAACACACCAAACAGATCGTAGCCGTCGGCGGCGATGCGTGCGTTGGCCGCTTCCAGGGTACCGCCCCAGTCCAGATCGAGCGTCCACCCAATGCCCACACTGGTCCACCCGTCGGGGATGATCGCCTGCAACACCTCGGGGGAGACCTGCTGCATGGCAATGATACCCACCGCCACACAGGCGATGGTCATGATGAAGAACTGCAGCACCTCGGTGAATACCACACTGAACATGCCGCCCTTGACCACATACACCGTCGTGACCGCCGTGATGATCAGACCGTAATAGATTTCATTCCAGTAAGTGTCGGGATGTAATTGCCAGGGCAGAAACACGGCGGCGAACTTGCCGATCCCGATAAAACCGTAGGCCAGAAAGCTCAGCACGCCAATCAGTGCGAAGGCCACCACGCTCAGGTGTGAGAGGCGCGCGCCCAGACCATCTCCAAACCGGAAAGTGATCCATTCCGCGCCAGTCATCACCCCGGAGCGGCGCAACCACACCGAGAGGAAAACCATCAGGAAAATCTGGTTGAACACCGGCCAGAGCCAGGGAATGTAGATGCTGGTCAGCCCATAGATGAACAGCAACGACACCAGCCACATGGTACCGCTGATATCGAATTGCCCGGAGGCGTTGGAAATACCCAGGTAATACCAGCGCAGTTTGTTGCCACCCAGAAAATAACTGCGGATATTGTCCGAAGCCCGACGCGACACCCACAGACCCACCCCGAGGGTGGCAACGCCGTACAGCAGGATGATCGCGAGATCCAACGGGGCGAGATTGAACTGCATAGTGAAGAGTCCCATTATTATTGACGGGGTCGCGGTCAACCCGTGTTGAGTGCCGATCCCGTTGTCATGGCCATTCACGGCACGGCAAAACGCCCCGTGAACGCTGAAAGAGGCGCAAATGTAACCGGTTCCACAATGCATTGCAAGCGCCGCTCCGCCCGCACACCCCCGATCACTGGCATCCAACCTCTCATCCGGCTGTACAACCTCGGGAGAGGCGATTATCCTAGCTCCGCTTACAGTCGCAGGGACCACATCAGAGAACCCTGTGGGCCTGAGGGATGCCGCCTCCTGCAGGCGCCTCCCGCAATCGGCACAGGCTCCGGCTTCCACACAACCACATAATAAATAATGAGGTGTTCAGTGAACGAACCTTCCCAGCACAAACTATCGCTTCTCGAGAAATCCGGCTACGCCATGGGTGATGCCGCCGCCAATCTGGTATGGCGCGGTGCACTGCCCTACCTCGCCATTTTCTATACCGACACCCTCGGCATTTCCGCCGCGGCCGCGGCGCTACTGCTATTGTTGGTACGCCTGTCGGACGGTATGACCGACATTGTGATGGGCATGGTGGCTGACCGTACCCAGTCCCGCCACGGGCGCTTCCGCCCCTGGATTCTCTGGTCCGCCCCGGTGCTGGGCCTGTTTATGGTGCTGGCCTTTACCGCCCCCGACCTCAGCCCCGAGATGAAGCTGGTCTGGGCCTACTTCACCTACATCGGCCTGACCCTGGCCTACACGGTGAACAACGTCCCCTACTCCGCCCTGATGGGCGTAATGACCCCCAGTCACAATGAGCGCAGCGTGCTCTCCGGCTACCGTTTTGCCGGCGCCTTTCTGGGCGGCATTCTGGTGATGGGCTTCACCCCCATGATGGTGGAGTATTTTGGCCAGGGCGATTCCGCCCAAGGGTACCAGCGGACCATGTACGTGTTCGCGGCACTGCTGGTCACACTCTGTATCATCACCTTCGTCACCACTCGTGAACGGGTCGAGTCGGCAGCCAACCAGGCGTCTCTCGGCCAGGAACTGAAGGATCTGGCGTTCAACCTGCCCCTGATCATTGTGCCACTGATGGCCATATCGGCTTTTTTCTACAGCCTGACCCAGGGCCCGGATGCCCGCTATACCCTCGACCCGACCATCACCGGGCTGGTGTGTCTGCTGGTTCTGGCGGGTACCGGCTATTTTGTACGGCGCCTGATCCGCATGCCCGAGAGCGCCACCACCCCGTCACAGCGGGACCTGATCGACCTGCTCACCAACAAACCCTGGCTGATGGTTCTGGGTCTGGGCTTTCTGACCATGCTGTTTAACGGCATCAAGTACGGCGTAGTGGCCTATTACTTCACCCACTACGTGGGCGACGCGGCCCTGGCCGGGATCTACTTCATGGTGCTGCTGGCGGTGTCCATTGTCGCGGCGCTGACCGCCGGTTACCTGGGCCGACTGCTGGGCAAGAAAACCCTGTTTATCATTTCCCTGGCCGTCAGCGGTGCGTTGACGTGCCTCATTGTTTTCCTGCCGCCCGAGCAATACCTCTGGGTATTTGTGATTGGTGGCGCTGCAGAATTTTTCGCCGCCTTCATGCCGGTGCTCACCTTCAGCATGCTCGGCGACACGGCGGACTATTCCGAGTGGAAACACGGGCGCCGGGCGACGGGGCTGTTCTACTCGGCGGGTACCTTCATCCAGAAAACCGGCGGCGGCTTCGCCGGGGCGCTGGTGTTGGTCGTACTGGCCGGCTACGGCTATGTTGGCACCGACCCGGATACCATCAAGGCGGCCACCGCCGGTATGGTGCATCTGATGAGCTGGATTCCGGCCCTGTTCGCCTTCCTGGCCATTTTGCTGCTGGTGGTGTATCCGTTAAACGCCGAGCGCATGAATCAGATAGAATATGAACTGCGCCTGCGCCGCCGCGAAGCGGGGGTCAGCGACAGCTGATGCGAAGGGATTGGCGCCAGCCGCGGAATACGGTACCTTGTAAGGCTGACCTGTCGGCCGTCCAATCCAATAAACGAGTTACGCTATGTCCAGCATTCGAGATGTCGCCCGCGAGGCGGGTGTCTCCGTCGCCACGGTATCACGTGCCCTGAGCATGCCCGAAAAGGTCTCCGAAGAGGCCATGAACAAGGTGCACCGCGCCATCGAAAAGGTCGGCTACCGACCCAACATGCTGGCCCGCAACTTCCGCTCGGCGCGCTCTTACGCCATCGTGGTACTGGTCCCGGACATCGCCAACCCCTTTTACTCTCTGGTCATCCGCGCCATCGAGGACCGCGCCCAACAAAAGGGCTACGCGGTCCTGCTCGGGGATACCCGGGGCACGCCGGAGCGTGAGCTGGAGTACATCCGCCGGGTGGAAACCCGGCTGGCGGACGGCCTGCTGCAACTGCGCCCCCACTCGGAAAAAACCCACAATGTGATTCCGCCGGACATCGCCACGGTCAACGCCTGTGGCTGTGAGTACACCACCGGTCCGTCGGTGCGCATCGACAACCGGGGCGCGGCAAAAACCATCGTGGATTACCTGATCTCTCTGGGGCACCGACGCATCGGCGCCATCTCGGGCCTGAAGGACAACCCGCACGCCATCGATCGGATGAAAGGGTATAAAGAAAGCCTGGCCGAACACGGCATTCCATTCGACCCGGACCTGGTGGCCGAAGGCGACTTCACCATGTGGTCGGGCCTGAACAGCGCCTTTCAGTTCTGCCACATGAAAAACCGGCCCACCGCCATCTTCTCCACCAATGACGAAATGGCCATTGGCGCCATTCAGACGCTGAAGTCCCAGGGCATCCGGGTGCCGGAAGATATGTCGGTCACCGGTTTTGACGATATCGCCTACGCCAAGTACACCGATCCGAGCCTGACCACCATGTCCCAGCCCGCCGAGGAAATGGGCAAAATGGCCATGGACATGCTGCTCAAAATCATTGAAGGCGAACCTCTGACCCAGACCGAGTGCGTGTTACCGACGGAGTTCATTATCCGCAAAAGTACCGCCCCGGCACCGGGCGCCGAACTGCCCAACACCCCCAAAAAGGTCACCCCCGCCTCCTGATCAGGGTGGGCGCCCGCCTAGAGGCCGACCCGACCTTTAACGTAGTCCGCCACCTCGGCGGCCAGCACCACCAGATGGTACAGGGTGCTGGCGGGCGCCTTGTCCAACACCACCTCATCATCGGCACCGCGCTGATCAACATAGGCGCCGGGCGTGGTTGCGGTCAGGTAGTAGGTGAACAGATCATCAATCGCTCGCACGGCCCGGGCTTCCGCCTCCGGATCGCCGGCACGGGCGCGCACCAGACTGCCCTTGATCAACTCGGTCAGCCCCCAGCAGCGCTTGGTGTTTTTGAGAGGCGTACCGTCGGGCAGCACCTCATCCAGCACCAGGCCAGAGCCCACCTGGCCAATGGCCAACCCCCGGCGATACAGCGCCTCGGTATAGACATCGACCGGGTGCCCACTCAGGCGGTGGTACCAGTCCAGCAACCACACCCATTCGAACATGTGCCCCGGCTCCACCGGTGCCTGCTCAGGAGCGTGCTTCAGGCGCCAGTCTTCTTCAAAAAACTCGAACAGCACAGCCCGCTCCGGGTCGAAGAAGCGCGTTTGAAACAGCGCAAACAACTCGCCGGCCCGGGCCAGCCACTTCCCGTCACCACTGGCTTCATGGAGCGCCATCATGGCCTCGAACAAATGCATATGGGGGTTCTGACGACGCTGCTCATACTCGTAGTCGCCTTCCGTCCAACCGCCATGCACCGAGGCGAAGCACCGATCCAGATGGCTCATCAGCGTCTCGGCGCCGTCCAGATAAGCCTTGTCCCCAAACGCCCGGTAACACCAGGCATAGGCGAGCAGGAAAAACGCGTGATCGTACAGATCCTGCTTCTGATCAATGACCTGGAAGTCCGGACTCATCAGGTGGGTAAAGCCGCCCCCCGCGTGGGGATGGGCCGCCCGCTCGACCACAAAGCGCATCAGTTGGCGGGCCATGGCCTCGCCGTCGCACCAGCCGCGCGCGGTGGAAAACGCAAATGCAAACGCCTGTCGGGCCTGCACACGCACCCGGATATTGGCGCCACGGTCGATGGAACCATCGGCATTCAGAGCCTCCCAATGCCCCCCTTGCTCAGGGTTCAGGCCAACCTGCTGCCATAGTGGCAGCGATTCTTGGGCGATCCAGCGCTCGAGACGCTCGGCCGCGTCCTTGAGGGTGTGAGTCATATCCGGTATTTCCAGCCATACAGGTTCATCAGGAATGAGGGGTGCTTTCGCACCGACGACAGTTTACCCATGAAGGCATTGCAGAGCACCCCCGAAATAAAGCACCCCGGCTGGGAACAGCCGGGGTGAAAGGGTACAACAGCTTGGGTAAAAAGCTCACCGCGCACAGCCGCCGATCCTGGCGACGCCCACAGCGGCACTGATCGGCACAGGATGAAATCGGTTTACCGCAGGATAACCCACGTCTCGTGCCCATCAGGGTGGTATTGTGCGCACTTTTGTAACCGGTTTCAACACATTCCGGAAAATTCCCGGTCAGCGAATCAGAAAGTCAGGAAACCAGAACGAAAAAAGCCGGGCTACCAACGCAGCCCGGCAAAACATGGAGAGAACAAAAGATACAACCAAAACAACGTCTACCAAGACACAGCTCTGCCTGGCGGTCGCAAGGGGTGCCTGCAACCCGGGCGGGAGCCCTGAAAGGGGACGGGCCCACGCCACACCAGGGACATCGCTTATGGTAATAATGAGTATAAGACCGGATTCGCGATATTGTCAAGGTGACAATAAAGATTTTTCAGTGCAGCGTCTGATCGCCCAGCAGTTCCCGGATATCGCCGGCATTGAATGAATAATGCTGATTGCAGAACTGACAATCGATGCTGATCTTGCCCCCCTGCTCAATCAGCAACTGGTCCACCTCTTCGCGCCCCAGTGAGAGCAGTGCATTGGCACTGCGCTCGCGGGAACAACTGCAGCGAAAACGCAGCTCGCTGGGATCGAACAGGCGCAACTGATACTCGTTGAACAGCCGATACAGGACATCGGCATGGGGCAGCCCCAGCAACTCCTCGGACTTGACCGTCGAGGCCAGGGTTCCCAGGGTCTCCCAGTGATCCCGGTTCTCGTCCGGCTCCGCCTGCTTCTGGGTCGGTAGCGCCTGGAGCATCAGTCCGGTACAGGCATGATCACCGGTGGCGAACCACAGCCGGGTTTTGAGCTGCTCTGACTGGTAAAAGTAATGCTCAAGACACTCCGCCAGGCTGTCGCTGTCCATGGGCACCACCCCCTGATAGCGCTCGCCCTGCTCCGGCTCGATGGTGATGGCCATGATGCCTTTGCCCAGCAACTCTCCCACACCATGCCCCTGAGGCCGGTCGTTGGCGTCCTTCAGACGAATAATACCGCGCAGATTCTTGTGGTAGTCGCATTCGGCCATCACCATACTGACCGCACCATCGCCCTGGGCCTGAAGGCTGATCATGCCGTTGAACTTCAGGGTATTGCTCAGCAGCGCCACCGCCGCCAGGAATTCTCCGAGCAGCTCACGCACGCCATCCGGATAGGGGTTGTTGTTCATGACCTCCCGGTAGCTGTCGCCCAGAGTGACAATTTCACCCCGGACGTCGCATTCATCGAACAGAAAACGGTGCAGTAAGTCGTTATCGAACATGGGGATTTGAGGTCTCTTTGTAGATATGGCACCCGTGACGGTGCACTAAGATCGTTTTTGACACCATGTAGGTGCCGGGTGGACGCTTTACGGTTCCAGTTCCTGGCGCCGGAAGCGATGGATCTGGCGACGCTCCTTCTTGTTCGGCCGGTGGTCGCTGATGATCTGGCCGGCGAGCCCACCGGCCTTGCGCTGCGCTGCCCGCTCCTCACGCAGGGCAAGGCTCTCAGCGGTTTCCTCATAGAGCAACTGGGCCTCGGGGGCGCCCCGGCGCTGATCCGACAGGGCGCGAACCGTCACGACCTTGTCGTCGAACCCCTGACGGATTTTCAGGGTGAGCCCCACGGTGATCTCCTTACTCGGCTTCACCCGTTGCCCGTCACACTGGACTTTGCCGCCCTCGACAGCCTGCTTGGCGATGCTGCGGGTTTTGAAAAACCGGGCAGCCCACAGCCATTTGTCGATACGGACTTTCTCCAAAGGGTCACTCATGCGCTTTTCGGTCGTTCCGGGGGTGTAATTTCATCGAAATGGTGAATGGCCGGGTAATCCTCCACCAACCGCTCGTTCTGGCTGTCCGGCTGATGGATACACAGCAGGTGGCGGATACCGTAGTCACGGGCCGAGGCCAGCACCCGCGGGGTATCGTCCACAAACAGGGTCCGCTCCGGGTCAAAGGGCTCCCGCTCTTTCAGGCGATCCCAGAACACCCGGGATTCTTTGGACTCCTTCAGCTCGTGAGACGAAATGATACCATCCAACCAGCGGTCAATGGCGGTCTCCTCCAGCTTGAGGGACAGACTCAGCGGGTGCGCGTTGGTCACCAGAATCCGGCGTTTGCCGTGCTCCTGCAGACGGGTCAGGAAGGTTTCCACATGGGGACGAATCCGGATTTTGTGGCGCACCTCTTCCTTCAGGCCCCGGATATCCAGCGACAGTGAGCGGGACCAGTGCTCCAGGCAATACCACTCCAGGGTGCCCTGGCGCGCTTCAATGCGCTCCATCAGGAACTCGGTCGCCACCGCCTGATCCAGCCCGTGGATTTCCGCGTAGCGCTTGGGGAGGTGATTCAGCCAAAAATAGTTGTCGAAATGGAGGTCCAACAGGGTACCATCCATATCGAGCAGCACGGTGTCGATCTCTTGCCAATTGATCATGCCGGGAACAGCCTATTACAACGGAGTTTGATGTCCAGTATGCCCAGAAAACCCGAGATATTAAAGCGCCACACCGTAGCCCGCAGCCGCCTGTTCCGCGCCGACGAGCTGCTGCTGCGCTTCAGTAATGGCGAAGAGCGCGTGTATGAGAAGCTCTGTGCCGGTGGCCCCGGAGCGGTGTTGATGGTGCCCATACTGGACGACGGCCGGGTGGTGATGATCCGGGAGTACGCCGCGGGCATCCACGATTACCACCTGGCGCTGCCCAAGGGTGCCGTGGATCGGGGCGAGGAGATCCTGGATGCCGCCAACCGCGAGCTCAAAGAAGAAACCGGCTACGGCGCCCGGGACCTGCGCTTTCTCAAACGGATGCACCTATCGCCCGCCTACATGGAGCACGGTATCAACGTGATTCTCGCCCGGGATCTCTATCCGGAAACCCTCGAGGGAGACGAGCCCGAACCGATCGAGGTGGTCCCCATGGTGTTTGATGACCTGCTGGAACTCGCCATGCGGGACGAGGTGTGTGAAGGGCGCTCTATTGCCGCGTTATTTTACGCCAAAGCCTGGCTCGACCGGCACGGCTGACACCACAGGTTCCGGGCCTTATAACCCACCGGGAGGAGCCGCGCGCCAAACGCCGGTTTTGGTAACAAAACAGTCTATCGGAACACAGAACGGCGCAGGCAAACTGGACTATCCTAGACATCAAAGGACACGCAAGGAGACCCACTATGACCCGTCCCAACCACGCCTTCAGCGCCTCGCTCAAGGGGACCGAGCAACTCCGTGAAAAACTCGTCGGAGAAATCACCCGATTTGAACGTCAGTTGGATGCACTCAAAGCCAGCGACGAACCCGTCGATTTCAGCATGATGCAGACCTACAAGGAGTTGATTCACTCCCGCCGGGAGATGCTGGCGCAACTGCCGGCGTCGTTTTAATCGCCACAGCGTCTGCAACCCGCGTCGTTTTCGCTATACTGGCATCCTGACAATCCAATCATACAAGGATTCAATGGATGCTGATTACCAATCTCGAGATCGTACCGGGTCGCAAAGTCAAAGATCACCTGGGCCTGGTTCAGGGTAGCACCGTGCGCGCCAAGCACGTCGGCCGCGACATCGCCGCCTCCTTCAAAAACGTCTTCGGCGGTGAACTCAAAGGTTACACGGAACTGCTCAACGATTCCCGCCAGGAGGCCATCGAGCGGATGAAAGCCCAGGCGGAGGCCATTGGTGCCAATGCCGTACTCAATGTCCGCTTCTCCACCAGCTCAGTGGCCCAGGGTGCCGCCGAATTGTTTGTCTATGGCAGTGCCGTGGTGCTCGAGGACTGACTGCATGAACACACTCATGTCGCTGCAGTTGCTCGGCCCACTGCTGTTCGGACTTGTGCTTCTGGCCACCGGTTTTGTCTCCGGCCGCATACTCGAACGTCGCCACTATCAGCGCATCATTGAAGCCGAAACGCGCCCCGGACAGGTCATGGTATTTTCCGAGCGCCTGCCGCCTCCGGAACTGAAGCCTCCGCACACGCAACTGGTCATGGGCTCCGTCGTCGTGTCGGTGGACTACTTCAAACGCTTTATCGCCGCCCTGCGACTGCTGGTGGGTGGGCGCCTGAACAGCTACGAATCCCTCATTGATCGGGCCCGTCGCGAAGCGCTACTGCGACTGCGCGAGGAAGCCGCCGCGTTGGGCGCCGACCGGGTGTTCAACATCAAATTTGAAACCGCCGCCATCGCCGGGCGCGGACGGGAAAACAGCGTCGGTTCTCTGGAAGTACTCGCTTACGGCACGGTGCTGATTCCACAACATTGATGGGCTATCAGAACCGACAGCCTCCAGAGGGCATCAACTACGAACCCCAGGGTTGGCAACGGGATTTCATACTCCTGGTCCTCGGCTTTGCCGCCGGCCTGGCGCTACTGACCTGGTTGGTCATTCTGGTATTGGGTTGGAGCGCCCGCTGGATTCCCTTCTCCTGGGAGCAATCGCTCAGCGCCTCCCTGAATGAACAGCGCGAACCGACCGAACGCACCGGGTACCTGCAGACATTGGCGGATGACCTGGCCCGAGCCGGAGGGCTCAATCCGGAACTGAGCCTGGTGGTTCACCATCAGGCGCAGGATACCGTCAACGCTTTCGCCACTCTCGGCGGTCACATTATTGTGCTGGACGGGTTGCTTGAGAAAGTCGAGAGCGAGCAGGGCCTCGCCTTTGTGCTCGCGCACGAAATCGCCCACATCCACTATCGTCACCCACTACAGAACGCCGCACGCCAGGCGGGGCTCGGGTTGATCAGCGCACTGGTTTTCGGGCGCAGTGATCTAAACTGGATCGCCGGCTCAGGCGGACAACTCGCCATGCTGGATTACTCTCGGGACATGGAGCGTGAAGCCGACGCCTGGGCGCTACAAGCGCTGTACAACCACTACGGCCACGTCGCCGGCGCGGACTCACTATTCCGCTGGCTGGCCGAACAGCAGCAGGCCGGCGCCCTGCCCGAGTGGCTGTCCACCCACCCGGATACCGGGGCACGGCTGGAGCGCCTCGAACAGTTATCCACCGCTCTCGGGTACCCGACCGACGGCCCTCTGACCACCATCCCCAGCGTCACCCGGTAATCGGCCGTCAGACTCCCGCGCCGCCACCCTTCACTCACGTTGCATACGTATTCATCTTGCCCCAAGTCCCCATTCGCGTTTTGATGAAGGTGCAGCAAACACTAAAACATAACCGCTGCCGATTCATTCCCGACACCCTGCCCGTACCTCGCGTACAGGCGCCGGAGTGTTACCCGCATACGGAAGGCCTGACACGCTTCAGTGTCCGACAATAACGATCGAACACATCGCCGCACCTCACTCGGCCCACATTTCCATGTCGGTTTGTGAGCCACAGTCCGTGGCCCGTCGATGCTCGTGTTCGAATAATACGCACAAGCTAAAAGGCACCCTCTTATGATCAAAACAACGAATCGTCATTGGCTCACCAGAGCTCTCTCGCACTTCACCCTGGGTATATTTGGTGCATTGCTCAGCCTGGGCGCAAGCGCCCAACAGGCATTGCCCGACATTCCCGAGAATCAGGTCAACAACACCATTTATCAAGCCTTCTACTGGGAC
Organism: Marinimicrobium sp. C6131; assembly: GCF_026153455.1. Taxonomy (NCBI): domain Bacteria; kingdom Pseudomonadati; phylum Pseudomonadota; class Gammaproteobacteria; order Cellvibrionales; family Cellvibrionaceae; genus Marinimicrobium; species Marinimicrobium sp. C6131. The sequence goes on along the minus strand of NZ_CP110629.1, from coordinate 3,670,286 downwards.
GCCTACCCCGGCCTGTGGAACGACCTGGCCGACATGGCCGAACCACTCGCCGATGCCGGCATCACCTCCATGTGGTTACCACCGGCGACCAAAGGGAACTCCGGTACCTACAGCGTCGGTTATGATCCCTACGACTTCTGGGATCTCGGGGAATTCGACCAGAAGGGCGCGGTGGCCACCCGCTATGGCACCCGTCAGGAGCTGGCAACGGCCATCGGAGCGCTGGACACCCTGGGCATCGACGCCTATTTCGATGTGGTGTTCAACCATCGCATGGGGGCCGATGCGCAGGAGAACATTGACGGCTGGGGCACCGCCTGGACCTTCTTCGATCCGGCCGGTCGCGATGCGCACTACACGCAACAAAACTGGGGCGGCCTGTGGCACGATTTCGAGTGGGACTGGACGGCGTTCAACGGCGTCGACAACAGTCTGTTCCCCGGCAAATCCTGGGGCAATACCTACCACTTCCCCTACCTGATGGGGAATGACGTCGACGTCAAACGCCTCGAAGTCAAAGACGAACTCAAAGCCTGGGGCGAGTGGATCATCGAAGACATTGGCTTCGCCGGTTTTCGGATGGACGCCATTGCGCATGTGGACAGTGATTTCACCCGCGAGTGGGTCAATCATGTTCAGGCGGTGACCAATAACGACATCTTTTTTGTCGGCGAAGCCTGGGTCGGCGACATCGCCGGCTATCTCGAACACGTTGACACACCCCATATGCGCGCCTTCGATTTCGGCCTGCGTGAAGACTTCGTAAGCCTGAGCAGCGGCAACAAGGACATGCGCTGGTGGGGCGGATTGGTGAACAGCTATGCCGGCGACCGCGCCGTCACTTTCGTGGACAACCACGACACCAGCCGCGAGGGTAACCCCTACGGCACGCCGCAGGTCATCAACTACAAAAACCAGGCCTACGCCTACATCATGCTGCGCGAGCAGGGCGTACCCACCGTCTTCGCTCGCGATTACGACGAGTTTGGTATGGCACCGACGCTGAACAAGCTCATTGAAGCGCGCCGTTACTTTGCCTATGGCCCGGGCCATGAATACGCCGGCAATACTGAAGCCGTCTACGCCTATGTACGCGAGGGTATCAGCGAAGCGTCGGGCACCGGTCTGGTCATGCTGATTGCGGGGCGAGACTGGAGCACTCAGCAAAGCTTCAATATCAACTCGCATCAACCGAACACCGTCTTCTACGACTACACCGGCAATGCCAGCGGTACCGTCACTACCGACTCAACCGGCTACGGCGACTTCCCGGTCAACGTCACCGAGGGGTCGGGCTGGTCCGTGTGGGTGCCGCAGGGCGAAGCCACCGGCACCGACACCATCACTTTGCGCATGACCAAGGATGTCGGCTACGGCAACTCGCTGTACTTTACCGGCAGTACCGGCAGCCTGAGTAACTGGGGTGGCGGTATCGAGGGCACCTGGACCACGGGCGATGTGTGGGAAGTCACCATTGAGGACCCGGGTACCTTCGAATGGAAAGTCCGCAAAGGCCCGAGTGATTCGAGTGGCGTCGATTGGGAAAGCGGCAGCAATCACGATGAAACCAACCTGCACCCGAGTTTTAACGGCGGATTCTGAAAGGCAGGCAAAGTGAAACGGAGGGCCGGGCCATCGGCCCTCCGTTTATTCACCGCACTCAATCATCCCATTCATGGTATTGATTGCCCTGCCTTAACAGCCAGTAGGTCACACCCAAGGCAAGGGTCGTGGCCGCGATGCCAATCAGGTACATCGGGGTCAGCGTCTCGAAATCCAGAACAATGACTTTCCGGGCGATCGCCATCAGCGCGGTGGCGACCACCAGTTGGACCGGAAAGACATTGGTGCCCAGGTACAGCCGGATATTGATGAATATCTCGACCGCAATCAACACGGCCATGAAGGCGCCGAAGGTGTAAAAAATATCGTTGATGTTGAGCAGTAGAAACGGCGGAGTCAGCAACCGTTGGTAAATGATGTAAATGACATCACCCACGCCCCAGAGGATGACCATTACCATCAGGACCGCCAACACCCGAATCGCAAAGCGGATGATTCCGTGCAAGCCCCGGAAAAAAGGGTCCGGAAAATCCATCGGGAGCTCCTGGTGAAGCTCATGCTTGCGGCCCGCGCCCTGATCGGACTCGGCGGTTTTTTCAGTCTCTGCCATTGTTGCGCTCCCCAGTGGCCACTTACGCTGCGTTGGAATCAGTCTGATGGCATCTCAATGCGGGATGACAGCCTCATCCCGGTTGTTCACAGTATCGCTGACAATACGGCCATCCACCAGATTAATCGTGCGGTCGCAGGTGGCGGACAGCCGAGGGTCGTGGGTGACCAGAAGGACCGCGCATCCGCGTTCTTGCTGGACCCGGCGAAACAGCTCAAACACCTCAGCCGCCGTTTGGGAATCCAGGTTGCCGGTCGGTTCGTCCGCCAGTAACAGGGCCGGTTCGGTGATCAGTGCCCGGGCGATGGCGATCCGCTGTTGTTGGCCGCCGGACAGTTGGTTGGGTTTGGTGTCGGCGTATTTTTCCAGCCCCACCGCCGCCAACAACGTTCGCGCTTTGTCGCGAGCCCGGCGATCCGGTTTGCCTTGGGTCAGCATCCAGGGCATCAGCACATTATCGATCGCCGTGAACGCATTTATCAGATGGTGAAACTGAAACACAAAACCGATACTGGAACCGCGCAAGGCCGTTCGGCCCGTGTCATCCATCCCACTGGTGGCCTGTCCGAGTAGAAACAACTCACCGCTGGTGGGACGGTCCAGCAAACCAATCACATTCAACAGCGTGCTTTTGCCCGAACCCGAAGGACCAATCAGTGCGGCAAAATCGTTGCGGCCAATGGTCAGGTCCAGTCCGTGCAATACTTCCACCTCGTTGGGTAACCCGAGGTTGTAGGACTTTCTCAAGCCCTCAAGACGCAGCACTTGATCGACGGTATCAGACATAGCGAATCGCCTCCACCGGGTCGAGTCGTGCGGCGCGACGCGAGGGCACCGCCGCCGCCAGAACCCCGGTCAGGGTGGCCAGCACCAGCGTGGCCAACACCAGGCTCACGGGAACCGGAATATAAAACAGGCCGGGACCAAAGGTGTTGAACACCCATACCAATCCATAACTGGCCGCGATACCCATCACCGACCCCAGCAGGCCCAGCAGCGCGCCCTGGATCAGAAACACCCGCAGAATCTGGGCACGGGTCGCGCCGGTGGCGCGCAATATCCCGATCTCCCGGGTGCGCTGTACCACGCTCACCGACAGTACACTGGCAATACCAAAGGCCACCGAGATGGCCACAAACACCATGATCATATTGGTGGACAGACTCTGAGCGGTGAGCGCATTCATCAGTTGTGCGTTGGTTTCGATCCAGCTCTGCGCGTCCAGGTCGATCAGACGCTGAATCTGATCCGCAACCCGGTCGGCGGTGAAAATGTCAGGTACGGTGAGATCAATGACCGTCACACCGCCCGGCAAATCCAGCAGCGACTGCGCCTGCTTCAGATCCAGATACACGTACCGCTCATCCAACTCCCGCACACCCAGCTCGAAAATGCCTGAAATGTTGACCACCGCACTGTTCTGTTCACCGGACTCCAGCCGCAGCTTTTGGCCCTGGCTCACGCCGAGGTCCTCGGCCAGGCGGGCACCAATCAGTACATCGCCCGCTCCTACGCGCAAGGCCCCTGCCACCATATAATCGTCCAACGGAATGATCCGTTGATAGCGTTCCGCGTCTATGCCCACCAGTGCCACCGACTCCAGTGCTTCGCCCCGACGCACAAAAGCGGGGCCAGACACTACCGGCGACACGGCACTCAGGTCGGGCAGTTGGTCGAGGGTCGCGGTGATTTCCTGCCAGTTATTGATCGAGCGCAGGCGCTGCGGACGTTTGTCTTCCAACACCAGTTGCAGCGTCCCCGGCGATGCCGGATGCACATGGTTGACCTCCTCAGGCGCCAGCAACCGGATATGCGCCTGGGTACCCAGGGTGCGCTCAATGGTATTGCTCTGCAGCCCCTGAATCAGCGCGGTGATAAACACAATCACCGCCACACCCACCGCCACACCGATGGCAATCATCAGCGACTGAACTCGCCCCTCGCGCAAAAAGCCGATGGCGAGGGTCCACTCCGTCCACAGACGTTTCATCCGGTCCATCAGTCGAAATTCACCGGTAGTTCATTGCGGCTGGCGGCATCATCGCGATCGCTTGAGACCGGCGCCTGCCGGGCGGTGAATCGTACTCTTGCGCCCTCGGTCAGGTCCTCCGCGGTGTCTGCCACCACCCGGTCGCCCTCGCGTAAACCGTTCACCACTTCGGACATGGCCAACCCTCGCAGCCCCAGGGTTACCGCTTGACGCCGCACGCGACCATCCCGCAGCAGAAGCAGCTCAGCCTCGTCGCCCTGCACCGATCTCAAGGCGTCGTTGGGAACCGCCAGCGCACGCTCGCGCCGACCGGTTTCAATGGTGACCGACACGGTCATGTCCTGACGCACAAACTCCGGCACTGGCTCGACCGCGAGACGCACTTCCACGGTGCCACTCTGGGGGTCAATGCTCGGTGCAATAAACTTGATGCGGGCGGGAAACGGGTCATTCGGGTAGGCATCGGCGATGGCCATGGCGTCTTGCCCCAACGCCAGTCGGGACAGGTTGCGCTCATCCAGGGGTACGCGGATTTCCGTTCCGCCGGCCAGCGCAATAGTAAACAGCACGCGACCGGGCTGCGCCAGATCGCCCGGGTCGACGTTGCGGGTCAATACGGTACCGGCAACTTCGGAGCGTACTTCGGTTTTGGCAAGTTGGGCGCGCAGCGCGGCCAGGCGCTCCTGCAGCCGGGTTGCCTCCTCGTTACCGGGCGCCAGGGACGATGCGGTCAGGCGCGCGGACTCAACCGCCGCCTCTGCCAGACGTTCCGCCTCCTCCGCTCGCTCCAGTGCCTCGGCGGAGAGTTGCGAGCGCTCCGCCAGAGCCCGCCGCCGCACCGTTTCCCGGCGCGCCTGAGCCAGCTCCGATTCGGCCCGCGCCAATGCGATCAATGCCTGCGGATGACGGGTCGATTCGAGCTCCGACAGTGCCGCCTCGGCCTGGCGCACCTCGGCGGCAATGTCCTCGGCGCGCAGCACCAGTAGAAGGTCACCGGGCGCGACGGTATCGCCCTCCTGTACAAGGCGCTCTTTCACCACAGCAGTGATCTGGCTGCCCACCTGAGCGCGCGATGCCGTGGTTACCCGCCCGGTCCCCACCACCGTCTGCACCAGGGGCACCGGCTCGATAACGTAACCCTGTACCTCCGGTCCCTGCCAGGTCCGCCAGCCGACATAAACGACCAACAGAGTCACCACGGCGATAACCACATACACTTTGGAAGGAACCCGACGCACTTTAGCTCTCCTGGCCAACACTCGATAAGCCGATAGAATCTCATACCCGACGCCGATCCGCCACGACAGCGGGCGACCCGGCGCCTAATCGCGGTTACGGACGAACGGCGGGAATCACATGCTTTTCCAGCAGGCGCAACTGCTGACGCAGGTAACGTGACCCGGGAGACGGCGGCGTCGGGTCCGAGGTCATGACCACTATCAGTTCCAGAGAGGGAACGACATACAACAACTGCCCCCCAAAGCCTCGCCCGTAGTAGCCCGGCTCGCCACCCAACGAGCGCAGGAACCAGCCATAACCATAGGGATCATCGGTATAGGCGGACTCGCCCCGGCCGGTCCAGGAGGTATCGACCCAGTCTTCGGAAAACAGGCGCCGCTCGCCCACCCGGCCGCCGTTGCGGTACAGCTCGCCGATGGTCGCCAGCTCCCGGGCCGACATCAGCATATTATTGCCACCAAAATAAATACCCTGCGGGTCCTGGTCCCAAGCCGGGAAAGCGATGCCCAGTGGCTCTCCCAGCCACTCACGTGCCAGCGCGAGCGTGCTGCGCCCCGCGCTCTCGGTCAGTGCAGCAGACAATAAATGTGTACTGCCGGAGGAATAGAGCATCCGCCCACCCGGCTTGTCCACAAACCGCCGGGTGAGCACATGGTGTACCCAATTGTCGCTGTTGACCCAGGCCCCGTAATGGCGCCCCGAGGTCCGCTGCAGCCCCGCCTGAAGAGACAAAAGATTGCCCAAGGTAATGCGCTCCACCCCTTCCGTGGCCGAGTCGGGCACCTGATCTCCCAGCGCCGCCACAACGGGCTGGTCCACCCCCTCCAACACACCGCGCTCAATCGCAACGCCCACCAGCGCCGCCAACACCGTTTTCGACAGGGATTTGATATTGACCGGCCTATCCAGCCCCGGCCCCCGGATAGCCAGCGCGACCACCTCTTCGCCCTGGTGCAACACCAACAGCGAGTGCAAGCGAGGCAGGCGCTCTGCGTCCCGTTTCAGGTCGGCACGCCAATCCTCACCGCTGCCGAGGGCGGCACTGGTGGCGAGCAGCAGTAAAAGAACGAACGCTTTGGACATAAGAGTACTCATGGACCGGGAAATACCTCGTTGAAATCAGCATACGCCCACCACAACGGAACGGATCTATGCCCGTAAAGTGGACGCACAATTCGTTCACCTCCATAATGACCGCTCCCAACCCTCAACAACAAGATCAAGCCCATGAGAAAGGTTAAAGTCCTCATTGTTATTCTGTCGTGCATCGTAGCAAATTCCGGTTTTGGCGAAACCATCGCATCACGTGTCGTCGAAGACGGCGGCACCGGCCCCTACCGCGCCATTATGGCAACAGATGCCTCGCTGCCCACCCATACCCTGTTCCGGCCCGACAACATTGACGAACTGGGCGACGAGAAGTTGCCAATTGTGGTCTGGGGCAACGGCGCCTGCTTCGACTCCCCCTGGGAACACGTGAACTTCCTGAACGAAATCGCCTCCCACGGTTTTATGGTCGTCGCTATCGGCACCATGCCCACAGAAGACGGTGAGCAGAAGACAGAGCGCTCCACCTCCTCCAAGCTGACCGACGCCATCGACTGGGCCATCGCACAGAATGACAACGAGAGCAGCCCCTACCACCAGACGCTGGACACCACCGAGATTGGCGTTGCGGGCATGTCCTGCGGCGGACTGCAGGCGCTGGACGTCGCGGACGACCCTCGGGTCACCACCCTGGGGGTCTTCAACAGCGGCATCTTCAATGAACCACCCAAAGACCCGCTGCCCGGCATTCCCAACTTGACCAAAAAACAATTGGAAAGCATCCATACCCCGACGTTGTACCTACTGGGCGGAGAATCCGACATTGCCTACGGCAACGGCATGAACGACGTGGAACGCATTGACCATGTGCCGGTGTTTGTCGGCAATATGGATGTGGGCCACGGCGGCACCTACGGCCAGCCCCACGGCGGGGAATTTGCCCGAGTGGCGACCGCCTGGTTTAAGTGGCAATTGAAGGATGACCAAACGGCAGGGATGTTGTTTACCGGCAATCCACCGGGGCTGGCCGAGCACCCTGAATGGACCGTCGACAAGAAGAATTTGCCTTAGCAAAGTGTCAGGCAATATGGAAACAATGGCTCACTGAAACGCGAGCGTCATGTAGCTGATGACAACATAGCGAGCCAGTTTACCCGCCGTCACCAGCAGCAGAAACCAGCGCAGGCGAATCCGCAATACGCCGGCGATCACGGTCAAGGGGTCCCCGATAATGGGGACCCACGCAAAGCACAGCGACACCATCCCATACTTGCGGAACCGCGCCTCGGCCCGGACAAAGTCGTCTTCCGACATCCGCAGCCACTTCTTGACCACCACCAGACTCCCCCAATAGCCCAAGGCATAGTTGGTCAGTGAGCCGAGCACATTGCCGACGGTGGCGACCGAAACCAGAACCACCGGCGACAGGCCGCTCAGCAACAAGGCGCTGAGCACCACCTCGGAGCTGAGGGGCAATATCGTCGCCGCCAGGAATGCGGACAGGAAGAGGCCCAAGTAGCCGAGTTCCGCCAAGTGCTGCATCAATCATCTCACCGAAGGGGTGGACTCAACGCATTGACCTAAACTTCCTTATCAGCCAACCAGGTCAACGCCTCGATCCGGGAGGTAAACTTTGGGATCTGATTTGATTCCAAAAACTCGTGCAGCGACGTGTGTCGATTGGTATTTGAGCAAACCGTTGTGACCAACTTGCCGCTTTGCACAGCGTCTTGAATGGTGTTTTCCAACGCAAGCACCATGGTGGTATCCAGTGTCGGCACATCGGTGAGGTCGATGAGAATTTTCCTGAACGCATTCAGGCTGTTTCTCTCGCGTGCCAACGCTCTCGACATACCGAAAATCAAAGGACCACTGAAGTACAACAAGGCAATGTCGCCGCGATTCTTTTCAAGGATTTTCTTTTCTTCGCTTTCGAGCGAGATGTTATCGTCGACATCGCTGATAACCTGCATATTCCGTTGCGCTTGTAATCGGCTCAGCTTATCGATGGTAATGATGTTTGCGATGAAGACACCAAGGCCGACAGCCACCATCAGATCCACCAGCACCGTCAGCGCAATGACCAGGTACATGATGAGGGTAGCGCTGGTCGAAACGCGGTGAGCCCGTTTTAAAAAGCTCCAATCCAATATACTGAGACCAACCTTCACAGCGATTGCTGCCAGTATGGCGAGGGGGATACTGGAGGCCAACCCCGAGGCAAACACAACGACCACCAATAGAACAGCGGCGCGCACGATCCCAGAAAGGGCCGTCCGGGCGCCCGTCTGGATATTCACCACCGTTCCCATGGTAGCGCCAGCGCCGGGTAACCCGCCAATAAAGCCTGAGGCCAGATTCCCGATACCCTGACCGATCAACTCCTTATTGGAATTGTGCTCATTGCGGGTCAGGCTGTCTGCGATGACCGCCGTCAACAGGGCATCGATGCAGCCCAACGTCCCCAGAACCATGCCATCGATTAGCATGGTGGTCACCTGATCAGCGGTAAAGTACGGGAGATAAAAGTCGGGTATGCCCAACGAAATAGGGCCTACCAAACGCAGATTATCGCCGAACAGCAGCAGTGCAATAGTGGTACCCAACACCAACACAATGAGCTGCGGGGGCACAACTTTTGCGATGCGTTTTGGGATAAAGAAGAGCGCCAGGAGGGCCGTTAACGAAATGGAAAGCTCAGCCACGCTCAGATTCTTAATAAACTGGGGTATGGCCAACAGGTTATTGAGCACACCGCCGCTGACCGAGGGTTGACCCAGCATGGGGCCGAACTGCAGGATAATGAGGATGATCCCGATACCGGACATAAACCCGGATATCACACTGTAGGGCATCATGGTGATATACCGCCCCAGCTTCAATAGACCGAGCAAAATCTGGAAAAGGCCGGCGATCATCACCACCGTAAATGCCATTGCCAGACCGTTTTCCGGATGACTCGCCACGAGAGAGGTTAAAACGGCGGTCATGACAACCGTCATCGGGCCGGTCGGCTCGGAGATTAGCGTAGGGGTACCACCGAATAGCGACGCGAAGAGCCCAACACAAATTGCCCCATATAGGCCAGCCTCCGCACCTGCACCTGAGGCAACCCCGAATGCAAGGGCCATCGGCAGTGAGACAATGGCCGCGGTCAGACCACCAAAAACATCGCCCCGCAGGTTTTTGAGGTTGATCTGGTTAAAGAGCTGGTTGACAAAACCATACGTCATTGACTTGCATCTCCGTCGATTCGGTGTAGGTTCAGGTACTGAATTGGCTGCTATTGAGCACGAGACAGGAGTATACCACCACCGTCCGGAAACCTAGCAAACCAAGCGCTATGCTGTATTAAACCATTCTCATCCGCCACTACACTAAAATTCATACCCCGACCCCGTATCTGCCAGATGGGGGAATTAGACATTCCCTACGGTAGAGGCGGTGACCAGAGCCGCCGGCAACAGGCTGATCAGCAATAAGCCGCTTGGCACTACCTCGGAGCCTGAGGGGTAATATCGTCGCAGCGGGGAATACGGACGGGTAGAGGGCGAGGCAGCCGAGTTCCGCAAAGTGCTGCATAGGCTGCCAGTATCAATGGAGTGTGGGGTAAGGAATCATTACCGTCCGATGCTATCGCATCCCTCTTCAAACTTGGCGAAGTAGTACTTACCGTACAATAACCACCGGTAAGTACTCTTTTCGCATACCTTGTAGAACCGACTTTCTGACCACTCAAAAACGACAAGGTGTGCCAGTTGGGGAACAATGATCAGGGCCAAGAAGGACCCGAGCATAACTTGCTTGAATCGCTTCTCGGATCGCGCTGTCTGCGGTCTATCCAAAACGCCTTGCACCAGACCGCCGAGAGACAAGGTCAGAAGCCCAATCCCCACGCCGAGCATATACATGGCGCCCTTGTCGAACGAAAATGTATCAGCGCCGGACAAAGCCCTAGACATCAACTCCATCAGACTGATAAGAAACCACAGCAACGAGCCGATCGCCAACAGCAGGAAAAAACCTACACTCAGAAGTTTCGTAGTCAAGAACGGAGCCGGGCCGATACTCACTGCAGTCGGGGCCTCCCGGAAAGAAACTCATCCATGGTGTTTTTGCCTGCGTCAATCACGATGGTTTTCGCGGAATCGAGCGCATAGTCAATTAAAAGCCAAGCGCCGCCTTATCCTTTATCATTCTCCAACTGTCCTTTATACCCGGACGATTACATCGGGGAGAAGAACGAACTATGGCATCCATTTCTTCGACCGAATTCACAAACACTTCGTGTCGGTTCCCTGAGATCAGCTGTTTAAGTTGTTTCCTATCCTGTTCCGTAAGCATATAAGCTCCTTTTCGTCCCTTTTAACCGAATCATGGAGAATATCACCCGAGCCTCAATTTACAAGCCTGACATCAGGCATTCGTACTACCGCTCGAATCTACCGGATGAATCAAGCGCCTGAGTTTGTCCATCCGTTCACTTAACGTCGTCGCCTGGTTTCGTGCCTGCTGAACGTAAAGAATCAGCGCATCACTTTCGGGGCCGCTGAACATCGGAGAATCGCCAGACGCAGCTATAGCACCCAGTGCGGCACAGAGAAACTCCAAGCCCGCTTCGTGATCCACCAGGTCGTCGTAAATATCCATTAGCTCCAGCGCGACCGTAGCGCCAACCAACTTCTGAGTAAAACTCGCCATAATCACCTCTTCCATGCATCTGTGATCAGTCAAAAAGACAGTATTAACTCGCCACCCCGACGCCGAAACGCTAGGCACACCAGCCCCGCCAGTGCTATCCTCGCCGGTTATTTTATATTCAGAACGCCATATCGCCATTTGGAATTGCAATTTATCACACCAAAAACCATTTGGAAGGCAAAACGCTATTTCAAATGACATTTTTTTCATTTTGGAGGTTTTCTTGATTAAATGTCATTTAGCCCGACTTATGGGTGAGCACAAGCTCAAGATCGCCGATGTCGCCAGGCAGACTGGCCTTAATCGGAACACTATCACACTGCTCTATAAAGAGACGGCACAGAAAGTGGACTTGGACGCTATCGATAAACTCTGCCAGTTATTCGAATGTGAGGTTGGAGATTTACTGGAGTACCAATCCAGATGACCGGGAAACGGTATCGGGCTAGCCCTGATCAACCGGAATATCAAAGTGTAAAACGTCTTCACGGGTACCCAGCTTGCTGTATAGCGCAATAGCCGGCTTGTCTTCCTCTGCGGTATCCGCCTGAACGAAAATCACCTAGGCACCACGACGTTTCGCAGTCGCCATCGACTCATCGATCAAGGCGGTAGCAGTCTGTTTACTAAAAAGAATGTAACATCCAGAGCTCGGATGCGTACAACCCCGAATCCATATCAGGATTCTTGATTTTCCCTGAACTCTATAATAAGTTCTTTAACGATATCTTCCGAGACATTTCCAAATATTTTTTCCCACGCGCCTACCGAATAAGCACCACCTGAATCCACTGTATGCTTAGATGTAATTGAACCGATAATATTTCCTTGAGAATCTTTTATATCACTGTTCACTGCCAATTTAGTTGAACCGTATCCGGGCATCAGCCAGCGCTTAAATGCATCTCCTTTTTCATATTCCATTATTCTACTTACAATGACAATGTTTCCTTTCTCGCTTAGCGAGCTTAGAATCTTATTCTCTCGTAATTGTTTTTCTAGAGCACTTTCAAGCATCCCAGTAATATCTACATCGTACTCATTTCCAGTTTCATTCTTAGTTTCCCCAAGTACAACTTTTGTCTCATCATTTGTCCGATACTCATCATCAATTTGGATGGCTACGTGCGCTGTACCGCAAGCACATAATATAGATGATATAGCCGCTATCAATAGAACTCTTTTCATGAATCTCTCCTAGCCAAATGATTTTCAGAAAACACTTAGTGTAACGCCGTGCTCCTCGGAATGATCTTGTACCACTTTAGTGGACACTTCTAAGCACACAGTTTTTCATACTCAGCTGGTGATTGGTACCCCAGAGCGGAATGCAGCCGCTCACGATTGTAGAAGTCGTGCTGGCCGGGGCGCCAGGCATACAAGCCAGTGGTGGAAGCCTTGATGCCCATTTCCCGCATCAACCGATTGACCCGCCGAACACTGCACGCCAGCCCTTGCTGCCTCAGGTAGCTATGCAGCCTAGGCGTGCCGTAGGCCCTTCTCAGCCCTTGGTGTGCCGTCCGGATGGCCGCCTTCAATACTTGATCATGCTGGTCTCTGACGCTCTCAGGTCGGCATTTCCAGGCGTAGTAGCCGCTTGCGGAAACGCCATACAGATCACACAACTTTCGCACGTTCCTGCAATCACGGTTCTTCTCAATCAATTCGAAGATCTTCACTTTCTCTTTTCGAAGAACCGTTCGGCCTTTTTTAGCAGATCGAGCTCATCATTCCGGTTTTCCAGTTCTCGCTCCAGCTGTTTGATCCGCTTTTCTGCGCTGGTCAGCTTATCTTTTAGCTCTTGAGCCGGATCGGCTCTGTCAGGCCGCCTCTTAGGCGACGGCTTCCTGGGTTTCATGTTTTTATTCTCACGAAGTTCGCCATTCCTGAACTCCATTTGCCAGCGGTAGAGCATCACGGGATGGATCCCTAGAGACTCGGCGACATCTTTGGCCTTAACGTCAGGGTGGCTCGCCAATTTAACGGCTTGCAGCTTGTAAGCCAAGGTGTATCGGTCGTAGTTTTGCTTCTTTGTTTGCCCCATGTTGGACCTCTTTAGTTGACAGAAAATACTGTCCACTAAAGTGATATAAGATCAGGCCGAGTGAAACGAGGTCCGGCGCACGTAGTGCGCGAACTTAATGGCTTTGTTATGCATTGGCCGGGGTATGAATACATTTGGCCAAAGGCAATACAAGTGCCAAGCCGAACATTAGCAGAAGCGATTTCCCTAAAATGAGGGTAGTTGATTGCTGTTCTGTAGCCGCAAGAATAGAAACGAAACCAAATAAACCGCCTGCAATCATAAGAGCACCCCACACACCAACCAAAGGCTTTATTGGTCCCTTTTTTCTAACTAAAGTGACCAATATAGATACTTTTAGAGCTATACCGAGCGAGACAATTACTAGCATTACGGTAGATATTCTGTATTTATCCATAAACAGGAATGGATAGTTTATTGCATCCCATATCAGTATTCCGCACACGACCACCCACAGGAACTTTTTATATAGAGAGGATAAAAACTCAAATCTCATGTCTTTTTCTACCTTATGCATAACGCCGCGCACACCGGCGCGAGCTTGCGAGCGTCCGACAGCCGAAGGCTGTGTAGTGCTGCGCATGGTTACGTTTCTTTGATTTTCTCACGGTATTTCCTGTTGCTTTCTCTAATTAATGAGAATACAGAATAGCCAAAATAGACCGTAAAGATGACACCTAAAAAGAGCGAACCACCTGCCCAGGCAGCAGCTTTTTCAGCAGGCCAGCGCTCTGGCTCTGCGGCACTTAGCCAAGCATAGAAGATAGCCGCTGTGAAAAAGTACACGAGTCCGGGTAGCCCTGATATTACACCAACCCAAAGTATTGCCTTCTTTCCCTTGGTCATAATGACACCCTCCGTTAAGTGGGGATTAGGTGTCTACTTTTTTTGGGGAACTCGGTCCACATAACATTTGTATATCGCGCACGCGCAATATCCCTCCGAGCATTCACTCGAAGAGCTTTTCGCAACTATCTGATATTCGGGTACTTTCATGCTGAACATCCAAGTTGTCAGGGTGAAAAAGCGTGCATGCGCGTTTTTCTGACGGGCGGTGCGCGTTAATTCGCCGCCCGGTTTGGTAATGCATTGAATTTATTGTCTTTTTTATGAGCCACGGTGTGTAAACGAGCGCGCTCGGTTTACAAAGTGTGCCCGATTTTGGCCCGGCTGCCAATATACTGTATGGATTGATCAGAATTTAACCTTCCCTGGTTTCAGGTTCAGGCCGCCTCGTGCGCACTCTCCCTGGCAATGATCTGCTCCAGCTCCGGCAGGCAGGAGCCGCAGCCGGTGCCGGCGGTGGTTTCGGCGCTGAGGGCGTCGACGGTGTCGATGCCTTTTTCGCGGATGGCGCTGCACAGAGTGTTGTAGCCCACCTGTTTGCAGGCGCACACCAGTTTGCCCTGGCTGTGTTGCCGGTCCGGCTTGCCGCTGAGCAGAGCGCGCATGGCGGTAGCGGCGAAGTCGCCTTCGAGCAGATCGCCAAGCCAGTTGAAATCCCGGGTACCGAACTGTTTGGCGACAGAGAATGCGGTATGCAGTTGGCCTTCGCGTACAAAGGCGCGTCGGAATTCGCCGTGCTCGGGATGGCCGAAGGCGAGCTGTTGATCGCCGTCCTGGCACAGACTCTGGAGCTGTTTATCCAGGTCGGTGGCAAGCCGTTCGCTGGCGATACGATAGAGGTAGCCGCCGTTGACCCGACGCATGGCCCAGTAGTCGGCTTCCAGTTCGGGCAGTGGGGTACGGCTGACCAGTAGGGCTTCGGCCTGTTCGTACCAGGGCTGGACCTGAACTGGGGTGTATTTGTTTTCCGGCTGGCCGGAGGTGGGGTCGACGTATTCACCCACCAGGGCGGCCACCCGCGCGCGGCTGGCGTGTACGTCGTTCCAGTGCATGGGCATGAAGACTTCACCCAGGTTGACCTGATCGGTGAGCTGCACGCGCACCCGCGCCTGGCCCTGTCGGCTGGTGACGTCGGCCAGGGCGCCGTCTTTCAGTTGGTAACGCCCGGCATCCTTTGGGTGAATGCTGATAAACGGCTCCGGCAGGTGGCCGCACAGGCGTGAAGCGAGGCCGGTGCGGGTCATGCTGTGCCACTGGTCGCGGATTCGGCCGGTGTTCAGGGTCAGGGGATAGTGGCTATCCACCCCGGTGGCCGGTGCGCGATAGCGTACCGACACGAACCGCCCCCGGCCGGACGGGGTAAAGAACACGCCATCACCAAACAGACGCTGGTCACCGTCGGGCAACGGGGCTTTCGTCGGCAGCGGCCATTGCCGCGGCAGCAGGCTGTCGTAATCATTCAGGGTCAAGTGACTGTAGTGACCCAGATCGAGATCCCGGGTGCCGTTATTGTCGGTGGCGGTCAGGCGGGCGTATTCGCTGAACACTTCGGCTTCGCTGGCGTAGTCGAAGGCGCGCCCGTAGCCCATCTGTTTGGCCACGGCGGCGATGATCCACCAGTCCGGCCTTGCTTCCCCCAGAGGCGGCAGCAAGGCCCGTTGGCGGGAGATGCGCCGCTCGGAGTTGGTGACGGTGCCGGACTTTTCGGCCCAGCCGGCGGCGGGCAGTAGCACGTCGGCGAGGCGCGTGGTGTCGGTGTCTTCAATGCAGTCGGACACCACCACCAGCGGACAGTCCTTCAGGGCCTGTTTGACTTTATCGGCGTTGGGCAGGCTCATGACCGGGTTGGTGGCCATGATCCAGATGGCCTTGATTTTGCCGGAGGCGACGGCGTCGAACATGTCCACCGCTTTCAGGCCGGGACGAGTGGCGAGGTTGTCCGCTTCCCAGAAGTCCCGCACCAATTGCCAGTGCTCCGGGTTGTCAAACTCCATATGGGCCGCCAGCGTGTTCGCCAGACCGCCGACCTCACGGCCACCCATGGCATTGGGCTGGCCGGTGACGGAAAACGGCCCCACGCCCGGCCGCCCGATACGGCCGGTGGCCAGGTGACAATTGATGATGGCATTGACCTTGTCGGTGCCGGCGGTGGACTGATTCACCCCCTGGGAATAGACGGTGACGGTTTTCTCGGTCTGGGCGTACCACTGGAAAAAGGTTTCCAACTGATAGTCGGCGACGCCGAGTTGTTGGGCCAGTGCCGGGCGCTGTCCGGCGTCTTCCATGGCAGCCACCAGGGCTTCGGTAAAATGCTCGGTATGGGCCTGCACAAAATCCTCGTCAATGGCGTTGTGTTGGGCCAGATAACTGAGCAGACCATTGAATAACGCCACATCGGTGCCCGGATGAATGGGCAGATGCAGGTCGGCGATGTCGCAGGTGTCCGTGCGGCGCGGATCGATCACGACCACCTTCATATGAGGGCGCTGCTGTTTGGCGGCCTTGATGCGCTGGAACAATACCGGGTGGCACCACGCGAGATTGGAGCCGGTGAGTACGATCATGTCCGCCTGTTCCAGATCGGTGTAGCAGCCCGGCACCGTATCGCTGCCAAAGGCGCGCTTGTGCCCGGCCACGCTGGAGGACATACACAAGCGGGAATTGGTGTCGATATTGCCGCTGCCGATAAAGCCCTTCATCAGTTTGTTGGCCAGGTAGTAGTCTTCGGTCAGCAGTTGCCCGGACACATAAAAGGCCACCGAGTCCGGGCCGTGCTCGACGATGGTATCCACAAATCCCTGAGCCACGGTCTGCAGCGCGCGATTCCAACTGGTCTGTTCGCCGTGCACTTTCGGGTGGAGCAGTCGACCGGCATCCACCAGGGTTTCCCCCAGCGCCAGGCCTTTGGAACAGAGTCGCCCAAAGTTGGCCGGATGTGTCTCGTCTCCTTCGATCAACACCTTCCGTTCCTCGGTATTCACCGTGGCTTTTATGCCACAGCCAACACCACAGTAGGCACAGGTGGTCTGTACCGTGGACTCGGCTTGGGCGATGGGAATGGGTTCGTACCGATGGACTGTCATGGGTCAACCTGCAATATAGAAAGTGTCTGTTGTCATCACGCCGTCAAGTACTGCAATCGCCACGCCAATTTCTTTTCTTTCTGTTAAATGGTCGCCGCCGGACCGGATTGACCGCGATTCACGCACTCATTCCAGCGGAATATCTGAATGAGCACCGGGATGGCGCACGACGCACCACCACTTGCACACTTTCAACGCAAACTGTCCATCGCACGTCTGCACCGTTTTGCATTATTTCAGCGCACCTTTGCACGGCCTTGGTGCTCGTTTCGCGTGAACTTGTAACGCATAAAAATCCCGCGCCGCGGAATGTGTGCCCGCTAAACGCATGAAAAATAAGGGGTTATGAATTTTTTTATAAGGTTTGTCAGTGAGTGGCACTGTCTTTGCTCTACCCCAACCATGCATTCGTAAAACGATTTTTCAGGGCAGCCGTTATGAACCAGATGAACATTGAACCTTTGATCCCCTCGGCCAAGCCGACCCGCTCGATTCCCGTATCAAACGGGAAAGTATGGCTGGTGGGTGCCGGCCCCGGCGATGCCGAGTTGCTGACCCTGAAAGCACTGCGCGCGATTGAAAGCGCGGACATCATTTTCTACGACCAGTTGGTGAGTGCGGATATTCGCGCGCTGTTTCCGAACGGCACCCCCGCGCTTTATGTCGGCAAATCGAAGAATCATCACAGCATTGCGCAGGACGATCTGAATCAGCGCCTGGTGGACCAGGCGCTGATGGGCAAAACCGTATGCCGCATTAAAGGCGGCGACCCCTTTGTGTTCGGTCGCGGCGGTGAGGAGCTGATGACCCTGCGCCAGGCCGGTGTGAACGCCGAGGTGGTACCGGGCATAACCGCCGCCTCCGGTTGCAGCAGCAGCGCCCATATGCCGTTGACCCATCGCGGTGTGTCCCAGGGCTGCACCCTGGTGACCGGCCACGGCGAAACCGAAGTGACCGCCAATTGGCAAGCGCTGGCGCAATTGAATCACACCCTGGTGTTTTACATGGGCGTAAGTCGCTCGGAAGAAATTGCCGGGCAACTGATGGCGCACGGTTTGAGTGGCGATACGCCAGCCGCGTTTATTGAGAACGGATGCCGGGCGAATCAGCGGGTGTTGACCACCACGCTGGCAGCGTTGGCCGAGACCGCCGAGCGCGACGCGGT
Organism: Marinimicrobium sp. C6131; assembly: GCF_026153455.1. NCBI lineage: Bacteria > Pseudomonadati > Pseudomonadota > Gammaproteobacteria > Cellvibrionales > Cellvibrionaceae > Marinimicrobium > Marinimicrobium sp. C6131. The sequence continues at coordinate 3,651,998 of NZ_CP110629.1, read as the reverse complement.
GCAATCCCCGGCGTTGATTGTGGTGGGGGATGTGGTTCGGTTGGCGGACCAGTTGGCACCAGAGCAGTTTTTGAGTGAGGCGCAGCAGCGGTCGATTGCGTAGGGTGGATAAGGCCGAAGGCCGTCATCCACCAATACCGGTAAAACCGGAATCAGAATTTTGAGTTTAGTCAGGAGTGGTTTTATGAAACAGCGCATTATTGTGGTCGGCAACGGCATGGTCGGGCATAAGTTTATCGACACTTTATTGAGTGTGGAAAACGCCGGTGACTACGAGATCATCACCTTCTCCGAAGAGCCGCGCCTGGCCTATGACCGGGTCAAGCTGAGCAGCTATTTTGACGGCTCCACAGTCGAGGACCTGGCGCTGACCACCGAGGACGATTACCGTGAACGCGGCGTGGTGTACACCCTGAACGACAAGGTGGTGAGCATCCAGCCGGACGAGCAAACGGTGACTACGGCGAACGGTCGCACCGAGGCCTATGACAAGCTGGTGTTGGCCACGGGTTCCTATCCGTTTGTGCCGCCCATTCCCGGCGGCGATCAGGATCATTGCCTGGTGTACCGCACCATTGAAGATCTGGAAGCCATTACCGCCTCGGCCCAGAACAGCCAGGTGGGCGCGGTCATCGGCGGTGGCCTGCTCGGCCTGGAGGCGGCCAATGCGCTCAAGAACCTGGGCCTGAAAACCCACGTACTGGAATTTTCCAATGGCCTGATGGCCCGCCAACTGGATGAAGGCGGCGGCCAACTGCTGTGTCGGAAAATCGAAAAACTGGGTGTGAGTGTGCACACCGGCAAGAACACCAAGGAAATTATCGAAGGTGAAGAGTGCCGCTACCGGATGAACTTCGCCGATGGCTCGCACCTGGAAACCGATATGGTGATTTTCTCCGCCGGTATTCGCCCGCGGGATGAACTTGCCAAACAGGCGGGCCTGGCGATGGGTGAGCGCGGCGGCATCGCCATCAATAACCACTGCCAGACCTCGGCGGACAACATCTACGCCATTGGCGAATGCGCCCTGTGGAACAACCAGATTTTCGGTCTGGTAGCCCCGGGTTACCAGATGGCCAAAATTGCCGTTGAGCATATTCAGGGCCGCACCGAGCAATCTTTCACCGGCGCCGACATGAGCACCAAGCTGAAACTGCTCGGCGTGGACGTGGGCAGTGTGGGCGATGCTCTGGCGATGACACCCGGCGCCCAGAGCTATACCTACAGCGACGGCGTGGCCGAAGTGTACAAACGCCTGATCGTCTCCGAAGATGGCAAAAAGCTGCTGGGTGCGGTATTGGTGGGCGACACCGACGCCTACGGTACGCTGCAACAGATCTGCGTGAACGGGATGGACCTGCCTGCGTCACCGGAGCAGTTGATTCTGCCCGCCACCGACGGCGAGGCACCGGTGGGCATGGGTGTGGATGCCCTGCCCGACACGGCCCAGATCTGCTCCTGCCACGATGTCACCAAAGGCTCGATTCGCGAAGCGGTGCAGAATGGCTGTACCGACATGGGCGGCATCAAGTCCTGCACCGGCGCCGCCACCGGTTGTGGTGGCTGCGCGGCATTGACCAAGCAGGTGATGGACGCCGAGCTGAGCGCCCTGGGCGTGGAGGTGAACAATCACCTGTGCGAGCACTTCGAGTACAGCCGTCAGGAGTTGGCCGATATTGTCCGCGTCAAGCAGATCAAAACCTTCGACGAGCTGTTGGCGAGTCACGGTAAAGGCCTGGGCTGCGATATCTGTAAGCCCACGGTCGGCTCGATTCTCGCCTCCTTCTGGAACGATTACGTTCTGAAGGAAGAACACCTGGGCCTGCAGGACACCAACGACATTTATCTGGGCAACATGCAGAAGGACGGCACTTACTCCGTGGTGCCCCGAGTGGCCGGGGGCGAAATCACCCCGGAAAAACTGATCGTGCTCGGTGAAGTCGCCAAAGAGTTCAACCTGTACACCAAAATTACCGGTGGTCAGCGGGTGGACCTGTTCGGTGCGCAACTGCACCAGTTGCCGGTCATCTGGAAGAAACTGATCGACGCCGGCTTTGAAACCGGCCACGCCTACGGGAAATCCGTGCGCACGGTGAAATCCTGTGTGGGCAGCACCTGGTGCCGCTACGGGGTGCAGGACAGCGTGGATATGGCCATCGCCATCGAGAACCGCTACAAGGGCCTGCGCGCGCCGCACAAACTCAAGTTCGCCGTGTCCGGCTGTACCCGCGAATGCGCCGAAGCCCAGTCGAAAGACATCGGCGTGATTGCCACGGAAAAAGGCTGGAACCTGTACGTCTGCGGCAACGGCGGCATGCGTCCGCGCCACGCGGACCTGTTCGCCACCGACCTGGACGACGACACGCTGATTCAGTACATCGACCGGATTCTGATGTTCTACATCCGCACCGCCGACCGCTTGCAGCGCACCTCGGTGTGGATGGAGAACCTCGAAGGCGGGCTGGATTACCTGAAAGAAGTGGTGATTGAAGACAAGCTGAGCATCAGCCGGGAACTGGAAGATGACATGACCCGCAACCTGGCCAACTACCAGTGCGAGTGGAAGACCACGCTGGAAGATCCGGAAAAGCTCAAGCGCTTCCGCCACTTCATCAACAGTGACGAGATCGATGACAACCTCGCCTATGTGGCCGAGCGCGGGCAGCGTCGCCCCGCCACCGACGAGGAGCGCAAAAACCGCATTCCGTTGGTGGAAATCCGTTCCTGAAGTTTGTGTTCAATGACCGATTGCCTTTAAGGAGAACATCACCATGAATACCGCCGTCGCCAAGAAAGTGGAACAGACCTGGGTTGAGGTGTGCACCAAATCCGACCTGCAACCCAACAGCGGCCTGTGTGCCCTGATCCATCAGAAACAGGTCGCGATTTTCTACAGCAAGACCCTTGATGAAGTCTTTGCCATCGGCAACTACGACCCGATTGGCAAAGCCAACGTCCTGAGCCGGGGCATTATCGGTTCTCTGGGCGAGCGCACCGTGGTGGCCTCACCGCTGTACAAGGAGCACTACGATCTGCGCACCGGTGAGTGTCTGGAGTCCGACGCGCACTCGGTGCCGGTGTACCCGGTTCGCGTGGAAAACGGCGTAGTCAGTATTCAGATCTGACGCCCGATCCTGCCAAACCACATTTCCCCTTCTTCTTCATTGCTTCATGAAGTTGATCCTTTGGGGTGGCCCCGACCACCCCTTTTTTTTGACCCATTGCCCCTGCCTTGTCGTATAGTGTTTCCACAAGCCACTGTGGAGCGACTATGACCTCTTCCCTGTACTTTGACCGTTCGACCATCGACCAGATGGAGCAGCGCTACCGCGCGCAATTCATCAACTCCCTGGCGGGCTTCAAGAGCGCCAATCTGGTCGGCACCGTGGATCGGGACGGCCACACCAACCTGGCGATCGTCAACTCGGTCATTCACCTGGGGGCCAACCCACCGCTGATGGGTATGGTGACGCGCCCGCGCACGGTGGAACGGCACAGCGTTGAAAATATTCTGGCCACCGGTTACTACACCCTGAATCAGGTGCACGGCGGCATGATCCGCCCGGCCCATCAGACCTCGGCGCGCTACGCACGGGGTCAATCCGAATTCGATGCCACAGGCCTCACGCCCGGCTTCCGCGAAGGTCATCCCGCGCCCTATGTGGAGGAAAGCCGCCTGAAAATCGGACTGAAGTTGCTGGAGTGCAAACACCTGGCCTTCAATAACACCGATTTTATCGTCGGTGAAATCGTCGCGGTGCATGTGGAGCCGAATGTGATTCAACCGGACGGCTATGTGGATATCGAAGCGTTGGACGCGGTCACCATTTCCGGGCTGGACAGCTACCACCGCACCGAACGGCTGGAACGGCTGGCCTACGCCAAGCCCGATCAGCCGCCGCGCGCGCTGGACGACTGATCACAAAAAAACCGCCGGTCGACTACCCCGGCGGTTTTTCTGTTTCCGTACTGAAACGTCTCTCTTACTCGGTACAACCCCCCTGGTCGATCCAGACCGCCCATTCAGAGCTGTTGTCCGCCGGTACTTGTCCCTGGGTCCACCACTTGGCTTCATAACGGTTGTCGTTGTAACGCACCTGATCGTTTGCCAGGTAGACGGTTTCCGAATCCCAGTTGGGAATACCGACACAGGTATTACCGCTGTCGGAAGAGCTGGAACTGCTGGACGATGAGCTCGAAGAACTGGAGCTGCTCGAGCTGCCGCCACTGAACTCCACATCCACACAGGCGTAGAAGGCCTCCGGGCTGTCGGAGCGCTGCCAGATGGCGTACACCACATGCTTGCCGGTGCGGTTGGGCAGGCTGACGGTGTGGCTCGGGTACGTCTCACCCGGCTTGGGGTCGGTTTCCATCAGATATTCCAGGTCACTCCAGGCCAGCGGCTGGGTGGGATCGTACCCCTCTTTGGTGATGTAGTAGCGATAGTACAGCGACTTGTGCGGCGCCGAGTTATACCAGGTGAAGGTCTGGGAGCCGGACACGGGCGTGGCCTCCCAGTCGGCACGCGCCAGATCCATGCCGCCGAAGGTGCCGGGGTCGCCGCCGCTGCACAGTTGCCCATCGGGCACGACCGACTGATGGTCGCCATCGGCCGCACCCTGGCGAATCCCGTTCCAGTCATAAATCTGCTGGGTGCCGCTTTCGGCAATGGCGGCCGCGCAGGCGGCGGAGCTCGGGTTCTGGCCCTGCTCCTTACAGTTCCAGATCCGGCTTTCTGGAGCGGTGATGGTCCCGTGGGCATTGGCCCACTGGGGGGCGGCCGCCGCCGCGAGAGTCAGGCACCCGACGCTGAATGCTTTGGTGAGATGGTTAAACCACTGAGTCTTCATTGTTATTTACCCCTTTCGTGGTGTGAATTTGAATAGACGCAGGCCTTTCGGATCGCAACCGGTCGGTTTTGATTCGGAAGGCAAAAGGGATAAAAGCACATTAGATAGTTTCTTACAAATATATAAATATTATTTGTTATTTACTATCAAGGCGCGACCATGACGGATAATTCATCAGAATGGGGATGATTGCGGAAATCATCACACTTTATGCGGCGTTTTAACAATGAAATGAAATAGAAGGAAAGCGGCGTTATTTGAAGATTGTATAATCTGGCGGCCTGTTTTCAGGCCGCTACCGGCTCGGGTGGACGGTTGGGATCATCATTCTGGACGGATTGACGATCCAGGTAACCCAGTATTGCCTCGCGCAGACGCTGGCCACCGCCCGGAATGCCCTGGTTGCCGAACAGGCGGTTGAATTCCAGCAGGTAGGGATGATCGCCCACCAGAGCGATATCAAACCCGGCGTGATCCACCCCCAGCTTGCGGGCCACCGTCAACGCCAGATCGGTCACCACCGCCGGCACGGGGCTGTAATCCACGCTTCCACCACGGGCCACATTGTTATGGAAGCTGAACCCGGATTGCAGCCGCCAGTAGGCCGCCAGCACCTGATCCCCCACAACCACCACCCGCACATCCCGATCGATGGGCAGCCACTCCTGCACATAGAGGGTGTCGGTTCGCTCAAGGTACTCGCGCCACTGCTCCCGTTCCTCGATCAACCACACGCCCTCCCCCATACTGCTTTTGGGGAGCTTGGCGACGAACGGGTGGGTCATCTCCTGCCACAACTCATGGGCATTGTCCGGCGTATTCGCGCGAATGTGGGTCACCGGTGCATGAGCCGGTGCCACGGCCTGAAACGCCCGGGTCATTTCAATTTTGTTGTGCCCCAGCAGATAGCTGGCCTGGCTGGGAAATACCCGGCAACCCATGCCGTAGATCAACGCATTGACCTGCCAGTACTCGGGAAACAGTACCCACTCGGCCGCGCTCAGCTCGGACTGATGACGGAACAGGTGATCGGGTTTGAAATGGCGGGTATCGGGAAACCCCAGGGTGCGAAACACATCGAAACTGGCGAAACGCATGGCAAAGACTCAGAGAAACGGCGAGCCGCGGAGGACGCGAATTTTGCCCTCAAAGTGTCGCCTTTGACAAGCGGTTTCATCGCCCGTTCGGTGCCTTTATTCCCGGACTTCGTTGAGCATCCAGTCGGCCCATAAAGTCGGCGCGCCGGGCCCCAACAAAGGGGAGTAATGCCCCTGCCCCGGCAAGACAACAGCCTCGCTCTGCGGGAAGCTTCGATGGAAAGCCTCCAGATGACGCACCGTCAACAGCTGATCACTGTCGCCATGAAGAAAACACACCGAGGCCGGCAGCGTTCCGAGCTCGTAGCCCCGGGGCGACACCATCAACTGCAACTCACGGGCAAGGGCCGACGCCGATGTGACGGCCCCGTGTCGGGTGGCTTGTGCCATGGTCTGCGCGAACCGGTGCTTTGTGTCGGACTGATCCAGGACCGCAAGATCTTCCGCTGACAGACTGCTGCGCATCGCGTCCTGCAAGGTCGGCCCATTACCGGTCAGCGCGGTGAGAGACTCGGCGAGCTGCTCCGGATTGTCCCGGGCGCCCTGCCAGGCACCGGCGGTCAGTTCCGCCGCCTCCCGATCGGGATCGTTCAGCCAGTGAAGCGCCGGGGCACCGACCGACACCACCCGGGCAACCCGCGCTCCGATCCGCCCGGCGCAGGCAAGAGCAAACAGACCACCCGCCGAAAAACCCAACAAGCGGATTGTCGATACGGATCGGGCATCGGCGATCGCGCTGATATCGTCGGCCAGCATGGCCAGGGTATAGTCGGGACAGGGCGTGGAACCCCCGAAGCCCGGTCGATCAAAAGACAACAGACGCACCCGCCCCGCCAGGGGCTCGGGCAACCAGGCCTCATCCGCGGCCCCCGGCAGCCCGTGCAAGTACATCCATGCCGGCGCGTCGGGTTCCCCCTGTTCCAGCAGACGCAGCCGTCGCCCATCCGGTCGGTCGATAAAGCTCTCGATCGTCAAAGCGGCTCCCCATCCGATGGCAGGGCCGCGCACACCATCAACAGCTTGCGGATCAATTGCACCTGGCGGGTGACGCCGACTTTGCGCATGACCGATTTCAACTGCGCCCGCACGGTATGAATGGACAGACTCAGGCTGGTGCTGATTTCGGACAGTTCATAGCCTCGCAACAGTTCCCCCAGCAGACGAATTTCCGCCTGGGTCAGGCCATAGAGTGTGCGAAGCCGCTGCGCGTTGGGTTTGACCGGCCGCTCCGGGTCCAGCAGAAACACCAGCAGCGCCTCCTGCTCGGGACCCATGAGGGCCCGGGCGCAAGGCCGGCGGTACTGCATGGCCACCAACGTCGCGCCGGTTTGCCCAATGGGGAGCACATCGGCGCTGATTTCGCCACGGCTCACCCGATCACAGACGGATCGCCACCGGGACTCTTCCATGGCATTGCGCAACTGCAGGCGTTCATTCGCCATTCCAAGGCCATAGACATTCGTCTGGATGGCCTCTTCAGCCACGGCATTGAGCCACTGACAGCGTCGCTGTCGATCTACCAGCCACACACCATAAGGCAGACAATCCAGCGCGGCTCTCGCCTGCCCCAGCGCGACTTCAAACTCCCCCAATAATTGCATCATGCGGGCGGCGCGTTTCAGGTGGGGATAAAAAACATCCAGCTCGCGCCGCTCCGAGCGGGAAAAAGGTCCGGCACTACGGGGACGATGAACGCCGATATGCGCGGCCCGGGACGCCTGACGCTCGAACTGGGCGCCCATGGCATAAAAGTTACCGTTGGGACGGAACACCGCCTGGTAGTGAGCGCTGCGCTCAAACTCGCGATCGGAAACAATCTCGTGACTGGCCAGCGTGGTGCCCAACGGCGCCGCCGACAGCGCGTCCCGAAACAGGTCGACCGCCACGGATTCTTCCATGTAGCGGCGATTGGCTTCGGGATCGAACCCCTGGGTGAAAGAGGTGTACACCATTGGCTTTTCGATATCGGTGATACGCAGGGAGGCGGTCCCACCATTGAACCGGGCGGCCAATTGACCGAGAAACCGGGGCCACCGCTCCGGGTTCATCGCGCCGTCATAGAGGCTTTCAAACAAGTCCGGGGCTGTGGGCTTGGCAGAGGGCACCGCTGACTCCTGAGGGCCAAAGAACTGTGTGCTTCGCCTCATTAAAGCACAGGCGGTCGCGGGTTTCATCCCGATCTTCCCAAGCGAAGTAGTGTTTGGACCAGAGTTGCTATTGCGGGAATCAGATCCGCTTGCGCAATGGACTCGTCTGGATGATGACTGATACCACCTTTGCAGCGCAGAAAATACATCGCGCAATCAGTAATTTCCGCCATGGCCATTGCATCGTGCCCCGCCCCACTCATCAAACGCAACGCCTTAAGATTGAGGTCTGACAGCACGGAGCACTGTAATTGTTGCCACCACTCAGCACAGTCAACTGAAGGAGCATTATGGATTTCCCGCCACTGAGAGCTCAACTCCCGGAGCGTTTCAATATGCTTTAATTGGTCGCGAATGATCGTCAACGCGTGATCGCGAAGGCGATCATCTGCGGAGCGGATATCCAATGACAGGTTCACTGCGCCAGGAATAACATTGACACCACCGGGTAACACCTCACACCGTCCCACAGTGGCAACAACCCCCACCTCCCGGGCCACTCTCTCGGCTACAAGAATAAATTCTGCCGCACCAACCAAAGCATCACGCCGCATATTCATTGGCACGGTGCCTGCGTGACCTGCATGACCAATCAGTTCAATATCAAAACGGCGAGCACCAGCGATGGCTGTGACCACCCCCAAGGGTTCGTCCCGTTGTTCAAGCACCGGCCCCTGTTCGATGTGGAGCTCCAGATAGCCCAGTAAACCCTGCGACGAGCGGGTTGCCTCACCAATTTTCGCCGGGTTCAAACCGAACCGTTCAAAGGCCGAGCGCAGAGAGACGCCTTCTGCGTCAGTCAACTCCCACCAAGAATCCTGCCAAGTGCCGGCGACGGCACGGCTACCCAACAAGGTGGTGCCAAAACGCGCCCCTTCCTCATCACCAAAACCGACAATATCAATATGGAAAGGCAGCCGTACCTTGGCCGCTCGCAACTGCTCGACGGCGGAAAGTGCAGTCAGCACTCCCAGCATACCGTCGTAGCGACCGGCATTGGGCACGGTGTCCAGATGGGAACCCACAATCAACGCTTGGGTCGCAGCCGGCTCGGCGGCGGCGTAGCGACCCCACAGATTGCCGGCGGCATCCTCCCAGGTCTCCAGACCCGCTGCTCTCATCCATCCCGCCACCTGATCGTTGGCCTTGCGGTGTTCAGGCGTCAGATAAAAACGGCTTAGGCAGTCGGGATCCGAACTGATGCCAGCCAATTCGTCACAGCGGGTCATCAGGCGAGCGGCCGGCTCGGCCAGAGCCTCTTCCGAGAGATTCAGATCGACGCTCATAAGCCCTCCTCGGTGTATATTTCCAGCGCACAATCGGTTCCGGCACCAGCGGTAAGTGAGTGCCTACACCGGCGAAGCACCGCTTCCAGCGAAGCCAGAGTCTGCAGTACGGCGTCTTTACGAGCGTTATAGCCCATGGTGCCAATGCGCCAGATTTTGCCGCGCAGAGGGCCAAAAGAGGTACCGATTTCAATACCGAAGTCGTTCAGCATGGCCTGCCGTACCAACTCTCCAGGAATACCACCGGGGATATAAACACCCACGACGTTGTGCATTTTGTTCGCCTGATCGCCAAACAGTGTGAGATTCATAGCAGCCAGCCCCTCGGCCATGGCGCGACCGTGAATGCGGTGGCGCTCAATGGCCACCTCGACGCCCTCTTCCAGCAGAATGCGGGCGCACTCCCGGGCGCCGTAGAGCATGGTGGTGGCTTCGGTGTGGTGGTTGAGTCGCTCTTCTCCCCAGTAATCCATGATCATGCCCAGATCGAAATAGTTGGAGGGAATGCGCGGACCTTGACCGTCCCTGTGGTGTTCGCTGCGAATCCCCGCCTCCACATGTTTGCGGCGGCGAATGATGTCCACGGCTCTTGGACTCAGCGTCAGGGGCGCGCTGCCCGACGGTCCGCAGAGGCATTTTTGCAGGCCTACCGATACCGCATCCAGGCCCCAGTCATCGGTGCGGAAGGGGTTACCGCCAATGGAGGCGGTAGCGTCGGAATAGAACAGAACTCCGTGCTCGCGACAAATCGCGCCCAGCGCTTCCAACGGCTGCAGCATTGTGGTGGAGGTATCGCCCTGCACCACGGCGAGCACTTTGGGCCGTACTTCGCGGATGGCGGTTTCAATCTCCTCCGGGGTAAAAACCTGGCCCCACTCCTTCTCAAGGGTGTGCACCTCGGCCCCACAACGCTCGGCAATCTCGGTGAGCAGGTGACCGAAGCGGCCAAAGATGGGCACCAACACTCTGTCCCCGGGCTCGAGCAACGACACCAGCACCGCTTCGATGCCCGCCCGCGAGGTGCCGTCCACCAGAAAGGTCCATTCATTATCGGTCTCGAACACCGCCCGGTACAGGGCCATGGTCTCATTCATGCACCGGGTCATGGCCGGATCGTACTGGCCCACCAACTGCGCGGACATGGCGCGCAGCACCCGCGGGTCCACGGTAATCGGGCCCGGGCCCATCAACAGGCGGGGGGGGGGAGAGAAGGGCCGCATCAGATTGGAGGCGGGTTGAAGCGTTTCGGACATATCACACTCCCATAGTCTGCATCAGCATGCGTGCGCCACTGATGCACAGAAAGATAGCGAACACGCGTTTGAGCCAAAGCGCGTTCAGTTTGGAGCCCAACCAGGTACCGATCGGCGCAAGCAGGACCGTTAAGGGTACAATCGCGGCAAAACCGGCAAGGTTGACCAGTCCGACCATGCCGGCGGGGGCACCCGCGGGCGTCTGGGCCAGCAGCATGGCGGTGGCGCCCGGCAGGGCGATCAGAAGGCCGAAGAAGGAGGCGGTGCCCACGGCGCGGTGCGGGGCGACGTTGCAGGCGGCGAGCATGGGTACGCCCAGGGTGCCCCCACCGATACCGATCATCACCGAGAAGTAGCCGATGGCGCCGGCCATTACCCCCTGCCCCGGCAGGCCGGGAAGCGACTCGGACACTGGCGGTGCCTTGGGGCGAAAGAGCATATTGGCGGCCACCAGGAGGGCGATAACGCCAAACACACCGCTGATGACCTGGCCATTGACCACCAGGGCCGTGGCGCTCCCGGCAATGACACCGAGCACCATAAAAGGCCACCAGCGCTTGATCAGCGCCCAGTCGACATTGCCCCGCCGATGGTGGGAGCGAACCGAGGACACACTAGTGGGAACGATGACCAACAAGGAAGTCCCGGTCGCCACGCGAATGGCTACATCGGGGTCAATGCCCAGCCCCTGCAACACGAAATACAGCACTGGCACGATGACGATGCCGCCACCCACCCCGAGAAGACCGGCGAGCACCCCGGCAAGCGCTCCGGTGGCCAGCATGGCCACAAGAGTCGGCAACCATTCATTGAGAAACGCACTCATCGCGCGGACCTCCCTACCAGGCCGGCGCCGTCGCTGCGCGGATCGCTGGCGGCGTTGACCAAACCGCCATTTAGCGCGACCACTGCGCCAGCGTGTCCCATCATTTCACTGTGTGACGGCACGGTGCGGGTTCGGTGCCCCATACGGGCCAACTCATCACCCACCCAGTCCGCCAGGTCGGCTTCCAGTTTGAGGGCGTCATCGGTCTCGCCCCAGGTTCTGCCCAGCAGCCAGCGACCACGATTGATGGCTTCGTCCAGGGGCAGGCCGTCGTACCAGTAGCGGGTCAGCAGCGCCGCTTGGGTCTGCGGCTGGCCTTCCCCGCCCATGGTGCCGTAGGCCATGCGTCGGCCGTCGTTGAACAGGGCCAACGCAGGGTTGAGCGTGTGCAGAGGGCGAGCGCCAGGGCGCAGGGCATTGTGGTGGTCCGGGTCCAGCCGGAAACTCAGGCCCCGGTTGTTCCACACCAGGCCGGTGCCGGGAATCACCACACCGGAGCCGAACTCCCAGTAGAGGCTCTGGATAAAACTGACCATGGTGCCGCGCCGATCCACGCAGCCCATCCAGACGGTGTCACCTTGCTCGGCGACCCGGGGCCAGGGCGAGGCGGTATCGCCAACGCGTCCCGCCAACTCGTTCAACGTCTGGTTCGCCAGCCACCGTTGGCCGAGCTGGCGCATGTAGCGCGGGTCGGTAATTTCCCGATCCCGGATCAGGAAGGCCTGCTTGGTGGCCTCCACCAGGGTGTGAATCTTTTGGGCTTCCGACCAGTCGTCGCGATAGAGGCGGTCGTAGAGCGCCAGGATGATCAGCGAGGCCAACCCCTGGGTGGGTGCCGGCAGGTTGTAACATTCGCCGAAGCGGGTGGTGACCGACAGCGGCCTCACCAGCTTGGCGTGGTAGTTCTCGAAATCCGACAGGCGCAACGGACTGCCCGCCGCTTCCAGCGCGGCCGCGAGTTCCCCGGCGATCTCGCCCCGATAAAAGCTTTTCAGTCCCTGGCGGGCGAGGCGGTCGAGAAAGTCCCCCAGCTCCGGGTTGCGCAGCGTATCACCCACCTTGAGCGGCGCTCCCTTTCGGGTAAAGAGCCACTGGTATTCGGCTTCCGCCTGAAGTTCGGTCGACACCTTGCGGCTGGCGGCGGCCAGAGACTCGGTGACCCGAACGCCCTCACGCGCCAGAGTGGCGGCCGGCGCCAGCAACTCTTTCAGCGGCTTCAGGTGGCGGGTTTCGCCGATCAGCTCCCGAGCCCGCTGCCAGCCGGACAGGGTACCGGCCATGGTCAGGGTCGACGGAGCCCCGCGCGGAGGTATGGCCTCCAGCCCCTGTTCCCGGTAGTAATCAATGCTGGCCCGTTCGGCGGCGGTACCACAGGCGTCGATGGCCCGGGGGGCGTGGCCCGGTTCATGAATCAACCAGAAGCCATCGCCAGCCAGGCTGTTCATATGGGGGTAGAGCACACTGATGGCGGCGGCCCCCGCGATCATGGCATCCACCGCGTTGCCGCCGTCTTCCAACACTTTCAGGCCGATATTTGCCGCCTCGCGGTGGGGAGCGCTGAACGCCACTTCAGTCATGAGCGGATCTCCGTCAGGGTGTGTGCCAGTTCGAGCAGCACCTTGTCGTGCCGGTGCGCGCCCAGCAGAGAAACGCCCATGGGCGCCCCGTCGCGGGAGAGCACCGGCAGGTGCAACTGCGGCAGACTGCACAGCCCCGCCGGGGCCGTCAGGCTCATCAATTGGCTGCGATAGACCGCGATCCGGTCACTGGCGGCGTCAAGCCTTGGAGCGGGCCCGGGCGTGGTGGGCATCAGCACCGCCTCCACGCCTTCAAACCAACTGGCGATGGTGGCGCACAGTTGTACCCGGTCGCGCTCGGCGGCGAGCTCATCGGCCTCGGTCAAACCCCGGCTCCATTGCAGACGCGCCTGTATGTCCGGGGCGAACACCGGTTTGCACTCGGTGATCCAGCGGCCGTGGGTACGCCAGATTTCCCGCCCCTGCAGGGTTCGGAAACACTCGCTGGCGTGGTTGAACCAATCCCCGTTCACGTCAATTCGCCGAAGAATCACCGCCGAAGTGCCGAGGGACTGAAGCCAGGCATCATGCTCTTCGCTCCAGAGCGGTTGATCGCCCTGCTCCGGCACCAGTACCGCCAGCGTGATCGGGCCGCTGGCGGTTCGGCTCGGCATATCCTCCGGCAACAAAACCTCACCGACCCGTTTGAGCAAGGCAAGGGTGTTCGTCATCCAGCCCGCGGTGTCGAAGCGCGGGGCCAGTGGCACGGTCTCCTCCAGACTCAGCTCGCCGTGGGTGGGCCTCAGACCGAACAGGCCGTTGTAGCTCGCGGGCACACGGATGGACCCCCCCGTGTCGGTGCCCAGGCCGATATCCGCCTCGCCAGCGGCCACCACCACGGCTGAACCGGAACTGGAGCCGCCGGGCAGGCGATTCTTGGCTTTTGGGTTCATGGGCGTGCCGTAATGAATGTTCTGACCATTGAGGCTGTAAGCCAGCTCATCGGTCAGGGTTTTGCCCACCAGTTCGGCGCCAGCGTCCAACAGTCGCGCGACCACCGGTGCGGTGCGGGTGGGCAACGGATGGCTGGCGAGCCAGTCCGGGTTGCCGGCGCCCGTGGGCAGACCGGCGACATGGAACAGGTCCTTGACCGCCAGCCGCAGCCCCGACAGAGGGCCGCCGCCGACGGTGAAGACGGCCCGTTTTTCGGGCCGCCAGGTATATGCACACGGGTCCATAGGCATCAGGGCAGATCAGCCACCGAAGGAATGCGGTCCTGGTAAGTATCCCAGTTGGTCAGAATTTCCTCCATCACTTCGGAACCGACGATGTAGGCACTTTCGAGTGCCGCATCCAGCCCGGCGTAACCGTCATTTTCCGCCAGCAGATTGTCGACCGCGGTCACGCCCGGAGGCGGCATGGTGTAGTTACTGCCAGTGCGCAGTACCATGACCCTGTCTTTATCCACTTTGCCCAGATTGTCCAACAGGCTCAGGGACAGGAAGGTCCCGGTGTCTTCCATGGCGGAGGTGACGAACTCACCCTTGCCGTCGGTCCAGTAATCGACCCATTTATTGGCCCAGTCGTTGAGAATTTCACCGTGCCAGAAGCGCATGGCCGCCAGTTGGTCACCCTTGAGAACGAACGGCGGCTTCTGCGCGTTGGGGTGTTCGGTGTACAGGGAACGGGTCTCCTTCAGCCCTTCCATATCCGGCAGCTCGGCGTCTTTGGTCAGTTCAAAAGCCCAATTGGACAACTCGGAATTTAGCTGCAACATTTCAAACGTGGGTTCGGGTTTGTTCGGGTCGTAAGGCTTGCGGGTGTGACGGGGAAAAATACCAATCTCCCAATCCTCCGGTACTTCCCGCATATCGATCTGGTGCCCCAGGTCGCCATCGACCAGGTACTCGGCCCAGGCGGCCGAACCAATGGAGGCATCCTCCGGGTCGATCCCGGCGATACCCGCCACCAGCCAGTAGGCGTCGGTCAGGTCAAAGCGCGGATCCATGCCCAGCGCCATGGCGGTACCGGCGGAATAGGCGGTGCCGATGCCGGTAATGATGCCGAGTACGCCGGTTTCTTCGTTAAGGTAAATATCGTGCGGTGAGTTCTTGAACGGCAGAACGGTGTCGAGGTCGGCGCGCTCTTTCCACAACTGGAACTCACCCGCCTGGTCGCCTTCCACATCGCCAATTTCAAACATGGAAACCACCACGAATTTGATTTTGATCGGCTCGGGCGCCTTGGTGGCCTGCTGGGCACAACCGCCGAGCAGCAGCGCGCACAAAAAGCCAGTTACAGAGAGTTTAGTCAATTTCAACATGGAATCAGTCCTGTTTCTTTTGGGAAGTCATTTCGGGGTGGTTGATCAAGCCGTCGGACACGCGGGGCTTGCCTTTGAGTTTGGCGATGGCGGGCAGCGAGGCCAGTACGATATCGAGGCTCAGCGGATTGACTCGCGGGTAGAGCTCTTTCATCAGGGAAAAGTCCCAGTCGGCCCGCCCCTCGGCCGGATTGGAAATTACACCGAGGGCGGCGTAGTTGATTCCGAGCATTCTGGAATAGACCATTTCCGAGGCGAGGTTCATGGTGACAATGTCACCGCCCATGCGGGCCATCATTTCCACTTCGGCCACCGTTTCAAACCGGCCGCCCCGACTCTGTAGAACCGTGCCGCCGTCGTGAATGCTGATGTCCTGGTAGTCCGGGTTATCCAGAATGGCCTTGCGGGTTTCCTCGAGCAGAATATCGCGAATGTCAGTATCCACCGCCGGTACAAAGCGAGGCAGTGGAATGGCGTCCGGGTCCCGATACACTTCGTGGGGAATGCTGATGGGCCGGTCGATATTAAGGTCGATGAAGTCATCCACCAGAATGTAGTCGTACACCTCCATGCTGCGGTTGATGGCACCGGCGGTGGCTCCACCGATGGCTTCCTCGACACCCAGGTCGTACAACGCCACCCAGGTTTCCAGCCACTTGCCCTCACCGTGGGCGTGAATGTAGTAGAACGGAATGCCCTTGTGCTCGGCATAGTAGATGGTGGGCGACTGCCCCACCTTGGTATTAATCGTGAACTCGGACTGAATCAGACCGTCGCGATGAAAAATGATGTCGTTCAAAAAAGTGCCACCCAGTATGGCGATGCGGGCCTTGGGTTGGGCTGCACCGGCCATACCGGCGGCCAACAGGAAGAACACGAGAACGACGAAGCGAAATGGTCGGAATAATTTGTGAAACATGAATGTGTCTCCAGATATTGAGAGCGGGTGCTCAGCTGTTGTTGCGGCTCTGCCAACGACTTTGACTGCGAAGGCCTTCGGCGTATTTGAGCCAGCCGTTGGCTTGCTCCCGGGTATCATCGTAGGCGCGCGCCTTGCGCAGGGCGTCCAGCCCCGCTTCAAAATTTTCCTGTTCGGTCAATGCGATACCTAAGGTCAACCAGACCTGTCCGGGCTTTTTCAGGGGCCGTTGTTGCGCGCTTTCCAGCGCCGCGACGGCGTCGGCCCAACGGGCCTGCTCCACGCGGATGTTGGCAATGCGCAGGTAAGGGTCACCCTCGCCCGTAGCTTCGGCCAACGCTTGCAAGGCGGCCACAGCTTTGTCGTATTCACGGGCACTGTTCCAGGCGTTGACCCATAACCCGAGGAAGGTCTCATCGCGCGGGACCAGCTCCTGTTCGAGCGCTGCTTCCAGAAAACGACCGGCACGATCGGGAATGCCTTCGGCAATGGCCAATTGCACCAGTGAGCGTACGGAGCTTTCCTTTTCCAGCACCCCGTTGCGCCAGGCGAGCTGCAGGCTGGCCAGCGCCTTTCCTTCCTGTTCCAGCATCAGGTAGACACTGGCCAACTGTTCCCAGTACTGAGGCTTTTCGGGCCAGTGGCCGGCGGCGCCCTTCAGAAAGCGGGCGGCTTTGTCGTACTCCTCCAACTGGAAGCTAGCGGCAATCAGCAATTGGTACCAGCTCTCCTGCGGGTCGTCGGTCATGGTGACCGCCTGCTCGGCGAACGGAATCGCATCGGCGTAGCGCTCGGTCTGCGCCAGCAGGTTGGCCATGAACATCAGTTGTTGCGGCTTGGGTTCTTCGAGGGTTTCGAACCACTCCTGAGCAAAACGGATGGCCTCGTCAAATTGCTCCTGCGCGGCGTAAAGCTGGGCCACCATGTAGCCCAGTTCCACCTTCATCTGCTCGGGGAGCTTTCCGATATCCAGACTGGCACGCATCAACTCAAGTGCTTCGGGGTAGTTATCCCGGGTGAGCTCGACGTAGCCGAGCATCTGCAGCACCATGGCCAGATCCATGGTGTCCGGCTCCACGTCCTCGCGCAGCTCCCTGAGTTCAGTCAACGCCTCTTCGGTTTTCTCCTCCGCCATCAACTCCTGTATGTCAGTCAGCTTGTTGTAGGTGCTGCCGCTCAGGGAGTCGCCTTGAGCCGACGCGATCGCACTGCATCCCAGCACAAGCGTCACCATCAACGGTCGACAAGCGCGGCGCAGGCATTGGGCAATCACATTACGCATGTCGGTCATTCTCCCAACTTGAATTCAATGGTCTGTTGCGCCTGTTGAGGCTGGGGCTCACCGTCCACCATTTTCGGGCGGAAGCGCCAGCGCTGCATGGCCTGGACCGCGGCCTGGTCAAACAGGCGGGGCGGGTTCGACTCGACCACTTCAACATCGGAGACGGTGCCGTCCGCGCGAATCTGTACGTGCATGGTGACGTACCCTTCCAACTTGGCCTGACGGGCGCGCTGCGGATAATTCGGCGGAATTCTCACCGTGGGAATCACATCCGAATCAAAGCCCCCCATACCGGTGCCACCACTGCCGGAGAGCCCCGCCATATTGGGGCCGCCGCCGGTCTGCAAAGGCATATCCATACTCGGCATATCCATCGACAGTGCGGTCTGGTTCTGCACCTGATTGTCTTCCACCGCAGCCGTGGGAGTCTCCGGGGGCGTATCCGGCTCCGGAGGTTCCTCCGGCGTGCGCCGGTCTTTGGTTTCCACCTTGTCCTCGGCCGCATCGATGCGAACGAAGTTCAAAGCGGGCTGATCACCACCGCCATCGGCGAATCGACCGTCGGTGGCGATCAGCACCTGCATGCCGATAAAGATCAGCAGGCCAAGCAGCGCCGCCGCGCCCAAACTTACCGAATATTTCACCCACATCAGTTATTCTCCGACGCCACCGATACCGATTCGGCGCCGGCAAGCCGGGCCTGGTCCATCACCTGAATCAAGGTATCCGTATTTGAGTCGCGGTCGGCAACAATAATGACCGCGGCCCCCGGACTTTCCGCCAGACCACGCTCAACGTTGGCGCGGATCGCGCGCTTGTCGATCTGACGCTTGTCCATAAACACCTGGTTAGAGGCGTCGATGCCGATCTGGATGCTGTTGGCTTCCGCCTGCACGGCGGTGTCCGCCTGGGGCCGAGTGACATCGACGCCCGCTTCTTTGACAAAAGTCGAAGTGACGATAAAGAAGATCAGCATGATGAACACCACATCGAGCATGGGTGTCATGTCGATATCGTTGTCGTCGTCTTCGTTCATGAAAAACTGGTTATCACTCATAGCAACCTCGGTGGCCTGTCATTCTGCGCGCGACATGGCGGTGTGCAACCGCCGCCGTTCACGCTGGTAGCGACGGTTCAACTCCGTCGCAAAAGGGATGGCGAGAATCGCCACCACCATGCCCGCCATGGTGGGAATGGTGGCGGCACTGACGCCGTCCGCCATGGCACGCGGGTTCCCCGAACCCATATACGCCATCACATCGAAGACCTGGATCATGCCGGTCACGGTGCCGAGCAACCCGAGCATGGGCAGCAAGGCAATCAGCACGGTGATCAGTTTCAGGTTGCGCAACATTGAGCACTCCACCTCAGAGAACAGCTGGCGGCGCTTTTGCTGGTTAAACCAACGCGACCCGCTGTGGACTTCCCGCCAGTGGTCGAGCTGACCGGACCGGTTCTCCGGCAATTCGCGCAAAAAAAACCAGTAGCGCTCGACGATCAGACACCAGAGCCAGATGGTGACGGCCAGAATGACCCAGAGCACATCACCACCGGCATCCAGGAAGTCGCTCAGTTTGGATAAGACTTCCATCTCGGCCTCCGCTTAGGCTTTGGTCTTGGCGATGTCGACCGCTTTATCGGCGATCATGCCCGAGGCCTGCTCACCAATCATTTTGCTCAGTCGCTGCACACGACTGCTGAGCAGACTGCTGGAGAGCAACAGCGGAATGGCGACCACCAGGCCAAGCACGGTGGTAATCAGCGCCTGGGAGATGCCGCCGGCCATCAGTTTGGGATCGCCGGTGCCGAACAGGGTGATTGCCTGGAAGGTACCGATCATGCCGGTGACCGTGCCGAGCAGACCCATCAGCGGGGCAATGGCGGCAAGCACTTTGATGATCGACAGGCCCCGGCGAAGCTCGGCGAGGTCCTTGAAGATGACCTCTTCCAGTTTTTTACTGAGCGCATCGAGATCATTCAGGTGCTTGTTCTCGTAGTAGGCCTGCATCATCCGGCCCAGAGGGTTGTCGTTTTCGGCGTGTTCCATATCCTTGAGCTGACGACGCATGCGCTTGGATACCCGCGCCAGTTTGATCAAGCGCTCGATCACAATCAGCATGCCGATGACGCCCACCACGATGATGGCGTAGCCCACTTCCTTACCCTGCTGAACCCGCTCGCCCAGACTGGGGGACTGTACCAGCAGACCGAGCAGAGAACCGCGTGAGGGATCGAGCGCGAACGGCACGGTGGTATCCCCCGCAGCGGAGTAGAGATCTTCCGCGGAGGAGCGGACTGAACCCGAAGGTTGACGCGGCAGTTCCACCAGCTCCTGCGTGGAGGATTCGTAGTCGAGATAGGTATCGCCTGTGATGACGTTAAAGGTACCGACCCTGACGACCGGGGCGCTGTAGGTCTCACCCGAGGCCTGAATCACGTCGCTGTCAAACCGGCTGACGTTCCCTGACTCGGCAATTTCCTGCAACATGACCGACCAGAGCTCCTGCATTTCCGGAATGGTCGGCACCTCCTCGGCTTCCGCCAACCGTTCAATGGTGTCCAGGCGATCGGGAAATTCCGCCGAGACGATGGAATCGAAAAAGATGGACTGCATATCACCGGCTACCTGCCGGAACACGCCGAACAGTTCTCCGAGGTTCCCTACCCGTCGGTCGAGTTGTTCGGTCAGATCCGAGAGTACTGTCTCGTTCTCGTCGAACACGATTTTCATTTCTTCCCGGCGACGCTCCTCGGCGGCCAATTGGGCCTTCACGTCTTCGAGCATCTGCTCGCGCTCATTGGCGCGGGCCAGAAACTCCTGCTCCCGGGTACTGTTGTAGGCCGCCTCGGCACGGGCATCGGCACTGACTTTCTGGTACAGCGCTTCGAGCGAATCCTGAGCCAGAATGGGCGCTGAGAACACAACGGCCAGTGCCGCAAACGTCCATCCCTTAAACGGTCGAATCATTGCTTTCATAGGGTTTCCTCACTGCTCCGGCGCGTTGATGGGAAGCGTCAGTAGTTCAGGCGGCGCCTGTTTGCGAGCGACCCGAAGACCGTCGCGGATGGCGGTACGGTAACCCGCATCCAACGCTTCCCAGCTGTCGCGTTCGCTGTTCCAACGGCCGACGCGGTTGCCGTCGATGGTCTGGTAGTAGAGCCCGACACGGCCTATACGCAGAAACTCCACCTTGCGCGCTTCACCGTCCATCACCAGATCGCCCCGATAGGCTTCAATGGTTCGGCCATACTCTACTTCCACTTGGTAGGCTTCCAGAATACGCCGATACTTTTCGCCGGCACTGACGTCGGCCCGATCAATCAACTCACTCAGATTGGCGACACGCTCTTCCCGCTCGTTCTGAAGGAACGGGACATCAGAGGCGACCACCTCCGATAGCGTTTCGGTCATTTCCAGCATGAGCGGCAGGGCCCCGGTTTCGATATCGTCAATGGTTTCGATCTGATTACGGATGCTCTGCATTTCCGTGTTCTGGGATTGAATCAGCTTATCCATCTGCTGGTTGTAGATTTTAAGACTCTCCAGACGACGGGAGGCCGTGCGAAATTCCTGAAAATCGCTTTTTGCCTGATCGTCCAGTTGATCGATCCGCTCCTGGCTGGCGGCGCCGTCACGGTCCATTTGCTCCTGGCGAGCCATGCTGTTATCAACGGCCAACGCAGGCATTGTCGACACCGACAGGGCGGCCAGAAGCAGTGAATTACGAAGTCGCATAATTAACCTCTATCCAATTCGGGGCCGGCAACACCGGCCCCTTAAGCTCACAATCGCTATCAGAACTTGTAAGACAGGCTGACGGAGTAGTGACGCGGCAACTCCGGCAACACGATGGTGCTACCGAACAGGTCCGGAAAGTTGGCCCGAAAGTAGCGCTCGTCGGTCAGGTTTTTCACCTGTGCACTGACGCTCCAACTGTCATTGCTATAGCTCAGACCGGCATTGAGGAGGGTGTAGGAAGGCAGCTCCACACCGCGCGAAAAGCCACTATAAGTGGAGTCAGCGTGCACCGCACTAGCCGTGAAGCGATAGCCATCACCAAATTCATACGCACCGGTCAGGCTATACATGTTCTCCGGAATTCCGGTTTTCCGGGCTTCATCTTCTGAGCCAACCAGTGTCAGCCCCTGCATCACGTAGCCATAAAAAAGCGCGGGATCAGTGACACCGGTCATATCTTCAGCACCCTGGAATCCAAACTGGCTACCGGAGCTCTCCAATGCGGTCAGGTTGGTCACTTCGACATGTGTAACTGCCGCAGTCATTGTGAAGCGGTCGGTCACCAAGAAGCGAGCTTCTAACTCATAACCTTCACTTTCTGTGGTGTTGTTACTCACCAGATCCTGAGCGCTATAATTGGTTCGACTTTGCTCAAACCAGGCACCCGACACATACAGACGATCATCAAGGAAGCTTCCTTTAAGACCCACTTCATTCAGCTCGGAATCGGCCAGAACATCGCCACTAGCCACGAGGTCCGGACTGATTTCAGAACCCTGCCCCATGATAATTGTTGCTTGCTCGGAGACGGTGACGTAAGGCGTTACACCGAAGGGCATTTTGTAAGATACGCTGGCAGTCCAGGACACCCCATCCTCGGTTTCGGAGGCGGAGGTTACGCCCGGCACAACGCGGACTTTTTCGGTGACCACGTCAGTGTTGAACTCGATACTGTCGTAACGGGCACCCAGCATCACATCAAGATTCTCGCCGATGTCATAATCCGCTAGGAACGCCAGACCATAATCGGTGAAGTCGCCCACCTTATAGCTGGAGTAATCAGTATCCGTCATGGTGGCCAGCAGCATCCGGTCCATACCAGCAATCGGCTGACTCAGGTCACGACGGTCGAAGTATTCGTAATCAAATTCTTCGCCGTGCTCAAAATCGGTATACCGAATACTCGGAGATATTTGATAGCTGCCGTGCAACCAGTCACTGTGCTTCGCGTCAAAAGCGAAAATCGTCTGGTTCTCAATCGCGTAGGTATCGAATTTGGCACTGAATCCGTAGGCGTTTTCATTGAGATTATCCACGCCTTCATAGAAGGTTTTGTTGGTGATAGTAAAGTTGTCACTGATCCGGTGAATAATGTCGAAGTAAAGCGTTTCAACGTTGGTTCTCAGGAAGTCCTCTGGCCCAACCAGAACCTGATTCCCCTCCAGTTGAGTCGTTCCGGAGTCCTCCAGCGCCCAGGCAGGGTCCATATCCGCATCAGTCGCAGACGAAGCGGGAACAAAAAAGTTGTTGGGGTTAACAAACGTCGCCTTCCAGGCGTCATACTCATCTGGGGAGTTATATCCGTCGCCATTGGTATCCACTGGCTGTGCGGTGCCGGTTATGTAGGTACCGTTGTCGACAAGGCCCTGGGTTACGCGGTTCCATCCAGCGACCTGGTTCCCATCGTATTCGTGATACATGCCCCCAAACTCGAAGCGTGTATCCGCACTGACATCCAAGTTAAACGAGGCTTGAAAAATATTTTGATCCGTGCCGCTATTATCGTAATAGCTACCGGAGTTCTCTGTTTCCGCGTATATGTAGTAACCCATTGGCTTGTCACCAATACTGGCCGGTCCGCCAACTTCAGCGGTCAACACGTTTTTGTCCCAGCTTCCACGGGTAACGGACAGCTCACCCGTGGGCTCGGTAAGGTACTGGCCGGTTTCCGCGCGCGCGGATTTGGGCTCGAAGTTGAGATAACCCCCAATTTTGGAAGGACCGTAAATCGGGCTCGCGGGGCCGCGCACCACATCGATGCGATCCGACGCCCCGATCGGAGTTGGGTAATTGCCCGGATTATTCACGCGACGGACGCCACGAAAGTAAACCTCACCGGGGGTGCCCCGAACATCCAACGACCCGGCCACGCCAAAGAACGACTGGGTGAAGGAACCCGGGGCGATCAGCACCAGATCGTCGATATCGGTAATATTGAAACTTTCCATCATACTGGCGCTGACTGACGTCACACCGCGCGGTGTTTCGAGAAGGGTTTTTCCGAACCCGAAAACGGATTCGACCGGCTCGGTGGGCATCAGACCCATGGTATCTTCCACCGCGCCTTCGGTGGTGTAGGTGCCGAGATCCACGGACTCTTCTTCCGTTTCCTCGTCTTGGGCGATGGCGCCGGCGCTTGCCAGACCGCAGCCAAGGCCAATAACCAGTGCGAGCTCTTTGTATTTAAAGCGGGTGTTCGTGGTCATAGTACGTGCACTCCAAAGTCTGTTTTGTATTTGCCTGAACAGCTACCAAGGAGATTGCAAGCGCCATGCCATTTCCTGTCCATTTGGTTACGATTTTAGTTTATTTCTAAATAGTTCATTAAAATCAAATGGTTGCATTCATCGAAATTTGGTTCAAATGATTATCTGGAAGAAAAAGCGACGCCTTGTGGCAGTGCATAAGCGAGACCCGGAGGTCACTGCTGATGCACGCTGAACCCGGCTGCACCAATTGGTGACTTTTTGTGATCGACAATAAAAAAAACCGGTCGGGCCAAGGCCCGCCGGTGAAAAAAAGTCACCTGTAACGGTGAGGAGAGAGACGGCTCAATCCGATAGGCAGAGCTGATAATGATTGCAGATGAAGCCATGACTGATCGGCTCGACAGACTTTATTGACGACAGCCCGTGTCGTATGAAGTGCGACTCGAAGTCTGCGATGCGTTCATCAAAGGTATCCAATAATTTCTGCTTGACCTCATCCTCGACAAACGCATAGGTAAGGGAGTTGCGACTCAGTTGTTTCAGCTCTCTCCAGGAAAGATTGTACTCCTTTACCGCGACGAAGAATTCATCGGTAATGTTCGAGTCCCACATGCCCCTGTCATCGGTTGAGAGAGCCACCGGAATGCCGATACGCAAATACTCGGGAAACGGGTGATCAGCGTAATCGTCTACATATTCGAGCAGCAGATTGGAAATCAGATTGATTTCGATCAGGTAGGGCCCGTGGCGTAGCTCGCGAAGCAGTTCTTCGTCATTGATCAGTTGAATACCGTGACCAATGCGATCCGCGCCCAGCATCAGGGTATCTCGAATATGCCGGTTAGGCTCATCCAGTTCACCGGCGTGAATAGACAGGCGTACATTACTGTATGTTCGGCGCAGGTCCCGCAACGTTTCCCTGAACCGCATAGGGTAACCTTTGTCGTTATCCTCACGTCCGACCATGTTCACCGCAAGGTACAGATCCCGATGTTCGGAGACGAACTCATAGGCGTCGATCAACTGCTGTTCAGCGTTGGGCGCAAAACGCAGGATCGATTCCTGGAAACGCACGGTAACACCGGTTCCCCGGGCATCCTTCTGATTCAACCGCTCCTTGTACATGGCCACTACCTTATTCGCGGGAATGGGTGTCCCGTCCGGTTCGGTAAAGCCCTTGGCGCCCATCATGGTTTCTAGGTAAATCAGGCCCTCCCGTCCGAACGCCTCCATATTGCGGTAAAGAATCTCCATCATCAAATATGGGCTGTTGAGCAGTTCATCAAATCGTTGCCAGTGGGTGGAGAAAAATTCCTCCCGCCCCTCATGATCGTGGTTGAGCACCAGGCTGTTCTTCCAACCCTCAACCTCCTTCTCGTTGAGCTCCGACAACAGCTTGTATTCAGAGCGCTCGCACTCAGGGAGAGACTCATAGGTCGAGGCCAGTATGTTGTGAAACAACAGCAAGTAGGGCTGCTGTCCGAACTCGTTGTGGCCATACGGCTTGCAGTTGTTGATTTTTACCTTGGTGTAGAACTCGTAGCCGTGGGCCTTCTGCTCCAGAGCCAGCTCGTACCACCATTCGGGAAGCCCCGAGCCACTCATATGGTTGTGCAAGTCGCCGCCCTTGGGCATGGCATATAAAAAAGTATAAAGTTCGCGGTCTGAAGCTTTGGACTTGAAGCGTTCAAACCAGTCGTCCTCGGCTTCGGCCTGTGCGGCGCCGAGCACCAACCAAAAGGCCGCCGACAACCAGGCTAAGATCAAGGTCTTGGAAAGCGGAGTGGTTTTCATTCAGTGATCCGTTCAAGTGATGGGCTTACCAAGTGCAGCACGTACGGGTGCGGCGCTGGATTCGTTACTCTCTTCCCTTTGGCTAGCAATTGCAGTACCAATTTTCTGATTACGCCATGAACGCCGTGTTAACGCTATACGCCGCCATAAAATAACCTGTCTATATGGTCGAGATTTGTAATCTGATGGTGCACCTTTAACCCGTCTTGCCCCGAAATACGGCAATTTGCCTCTACATACCGTGCTCATCATACCCTGTCCAATGGCACAGTTTTTGAACATACAATGAAAGTAATACAACTCTCTGCTTTGATTATTTCGCCCAAGTGAGTCCCATGATGAACAGTTCCTACCCCAGAGACATGATCGGCTATGCCAACCGTCCCCCCAAGGCCAATTGGCCCGGGAACGCCCGTATGGCCCTGCAGTTTGTGATCAATTACGAAGAGGGAGCAGAAAACTGCGTGCTTCACGGCGACGACGCCTCGGAGACTTTTCTGTCCGAGATCATTGGCGCCAAGGCCTATCCCGACCGACATATGAGCATGGAGTCCATTTACGAGTACGGAAGCCGAACCGGTTTCTGGCGATTGCACCGCTTATTCAGCGAGTGGCGCGTACCCGTCACCGTTTATGGAGTGGCCATGGCCCTGGAACGCAACCCGGCCGCCGTGGAAGCCATGCTATCGGCCGGCTGGGAAATTGCCAGTCATGGCTATCGCTGGATCGACCACCAGTTTATGCCTATCGAAGAGGAGCGGGCGCAAATCGAGAGAGCCATTGAGATTCATACTCGGGTGACTGGCGAGCCGCCCTTGGGCTGGTATACCGGACGGGACAGTCCGAACACCCGGTCACTGATCATTGAGCGCGGAGGCTTCCTGTACGATTCCGACTCTTACGCCGACGACCTGCCTTACTGGCATCATGACGAGGGTAAACCGTCACACCTGATCATTCCCTACACGCTGGACAACAACGACATGCGTTTCGCCGCGCCACAAGGTTTCAACTGTGGTGAGCAGTTCTATACATACCTGAAAGACAGCTTCGACACCCTTTATGCCGAGGGCGTCGAGACACCGAAAATGATGAGTGTCGGGCTGCATTGTCGCATCATTGGCAGGCCAGGTCGGTTCCAGGCACTGGAGCGCTTTGTCCGCTACGCACTCGACCACGAGGATGTCTGGTGCTGCCGCCGGGTGGATATCGCCCGTCACTGGCACCAGCATCACCCTGCCACCGAACAGGAGAGTTGATGCTATGGTTTATCGATATCTTATCATTGGGCTATGCGTCTCGGCACTTACCGCCTGCCAAGGCCACACCGCACAAGGAGATCCAACAATGACCACACCGAGCGCTGAAGCGGTCATCCGGGCTTTGGGACTAGAACAACACGTGGAGGGAGGGTTTTATCGTCGCACCTTTCAGGCCGATGATCGCGACCCGATCATGACCCGCTACGGCGAGCGGTTTTTAATGACGTCCATTCACTACCTGCTGACCGACACCTCACCAGTAGGTCATTTCCACCTTAACCGCTCGGACATTGTGCATTACTTTCACCTCGGCGACCCGATCGAGTACTTCCTGATCCACCCGGACGGTAAACTGGAACGCGTTGTAATGGGACCAAATGTGACCAGGGGGCAGCGCCTGCAGTTGACGGTTCAGGGTGGTACTTGGAAGGCATCGCGCCTATTGTCTGGGACCAGTGGCTACGGTTTGATCAGTGAAGCCGTATCGCCGGGGTTTGATTTTGCTGATATGACTCTGGGAAAGCGGACTGGCTTAATCGAACTATTCCCTCAACACAGCGTACTGATCGAAGCACTCACCCGGCATTGAGCTTCCACCGAGCCGTCAACCAGAATCATACGAACGCTGGCGTTGGCCTGCCTTAACTGGTGGATGGGCTGGTACTCTTCGCAGGTGGCCCAGTGCTGGGCACGTTCCCAATCGGGAAACTCCATGACGACTACTCGTTCGGGCTGCCAATTGCCATGTAAAACTTTGGTCCGCGCCCCACGCACCAGATAGCGACCGCCGCACGCTGCCACTGTGGGCGTAATCTTTTTCAGATACTCCCGATAGGGTTCCGGGTTATGCACATCGATATCGACAATAATGTAAGCCACCATTACGGAGCCTCCTTTTCCAGAGAGTTCTGCGCCTTCAACCAAGCGACCAGGGCGATTCGCTCCTTATCGGTCAGTCCGGTCATATTACCCAGAGGCATATAGCTCGACTGGATTGCCGGCAGTGCAAGGCCCCTGTGCGCTGCCAGATCCATCGAGGACTCTATGACCAGCCCGGCTGGTGGCGCCCGAAAGCCGGGCTGCACCGGGTCAACCCCATGGCAGTTGGCACAGTGCCGGGTCACCCAGGCATCCACTTGCGCCGGCGCCGGCAATTCCGATGCTGCGCCGGCCGACGAATCGGAACTGGGCCATGAGGCCAGTACCGCGACCACGACGAGACCCGCCGCACTGGAGAGCAGCACCGCCGGGCGATGGTGGCCCTTATGCTTGAGGTTGAAGTAATGCCGGCCCCAAGCGAGCAGAATACCCACGGCGGACAATACCAACCAGGCCTGTGGGTGGCCGTAAAGGAACGGGTAATGGTTGCTGATCATGCAGAAAATAACCGGCAGCGTGAGGTAGTTGTTGTGCGTGGAACGCAGCTTGGCGAACTTGGCTTTGCCCGGATCCGGCTCCCGTCCTTCGCTCACCGCCACCACAAACGATTTCTGCGCGGGGATAATGCCCCAGAACACATTGCCCGCCATCCAGGTGGCGATCACCGCCCCGACGTGAAGATAGGCAGCCCGCCCGGAAAACAGTTGTTGTGCCAACCAACTGGCAAGAGTGATCAACAGTACCAACGCCACGGCGAACCACCAGCCTTTTTTCATCAGCGGTGTTTTCAGCAGCGCTTCGTAGCACAGTTGCCCCAGAGCGATGAACAGCAGGCTCGCCACGATCGCGGCCCCCGGAGTTCCGATCCAGGCGTCGGACCCCACCAGATAGGTACGGGCCTGAACGTAGTAAAGCAGGATCAATAACAGAGTCCCGCTCAGCCAGGTGCTGTAGGCCTCCCATTTGAACCAGTGCAGCTTCTCGGGCATGGCTTCCGGTCGTAGCCGATATTTTCCGACTTCGTAAATACCCCCTCCGTGTATCGCCCAGAGATCGCCCTTGATGCCTTTTTCTTTTTTCCATGCCGGTGGCTCGCGCAGGTTCAGATCGAGCCAGATGAAATAAAACGAGGCTCCGATCCAGGCGATACCGGCCACCACATGAAACCAACGTACCGCCAGGTTCAGCCAATCAATCAATACTGTGTCCAAATCCGTTCCCCTTTTATACGTAAGCCGTCTGTTGGGCCGTGGCTGACTGTCGTTGAAACTGTGGCCGCCCCATCACATAAGTGCTCGCGATATTGTTCTCGTCCCCCAGCATCATCAATGCAAACAAGGATTCCGCCAGTGTCTTCGTTTTCATCTGCCGGTACGCCTGAAGTGGAGTGGGCGAGCGGTCGATCAGAATAAAGTCGGCGTCTTTGCCCGGAGCGAAGTTGCCAATGCGGTGATCGAGCTTCAGCGTCCGGGCATTGCCCAGGGTGATCCAGTAAAAGGCCTGCAACGGATGCAGACTCTGGCCCTGAAGCTGAAGCACCTTGTAACCTTCCGCCAGCGTTTTCAGCATGGAAAAACTGGTGCCGCCCCCGACATCGGTGGCGATACAGATCCCGACCCCCGCGTCGGTCAACCGCCGGGCATTCAGTAAGCCACTACCGAGAAACAGATTGGACGTCGGGCAGAACGCCACCGAGGAGCCGGTGTCGGCCAGGCGTTTCAGCTCGACATCGCTCAGGTGCAGACCGTGGCCGAAGACACTGCGCTCGCCCAGAAGACCGTAGTGATCGTAGACATCAAGGTAATTCCGGGCGTCGGGAAAGAGTGTTTTGACCCAGGCAATTTCATCCAGGTTTTCCGACAGGTGGGTCTGCAGGTAAAGGTCGTCGTAGGCCCGGTAGAGCTCCCCGGTCAGGCGCAGCTGCTCGGGGGTGCTGGTCGGCGCAAAACGTGGCGTCAGGGCATAATGTAAACGGCCGTTGTGGTGCCAGCGTTCAATCAACGCCCGGCACTGTCGCTCGCTCCCGGTGGCGGTATCGAGCAACGCCTCCGGGGCATTGCGATCCATCATCACCTTGCCCGCCAGCATGCACAGGTCCCGCTGTCGGGCGACCTCGAAGAAGGCATCGGTGGACTGCGGGTAGACGGTGGTGTACACCATGGCGGTGGTGGTGCCGTGGGCGAGCAGCAGGTCGACAAAGCGCTCCGCCTCGAGCCGGGCGTACTCGGCATCGGAAAACGCCTGCTCCGCGGGAAACGTATAGTGGTTCAACCAGTCGATCAACTGCTCGCCGTAAGAGGCGATCACCTCGGTCTGTGGGTAGTGAATGTGGCTGTCGATCAACCCCGGCATGAGCAACCGGTCGGGGCTGTGTCGACACCGGTTCAGATCCAGGCCCTGACGTTGCAGGACCCTGGCATGGTCGACGGTCACGACCCGCCCCCGATCGTCGACCAGCAGTACGCCGTCTTCAAAATATTCCAGGCCGGCTTCGGTGTGCGGATCGGGCTCATCGGTAAAATGTACAATGGCGGCGCGATAGGCCTTGTCAAATACTGCCGTCATAAACCGCTCCGTCAACTGCCACGATAGGTCGAGTAACCAAAGCGGTTCAGAAGCAGCGGCACGTGGTAGTGTTCCTGGTCGGAGCCGACATTAAAGTAGACTTCCACCTGAGGGTAAAAACTGCTCTGCCCCTGAGACGCAAACCACTCGGCAACGGCAAAGCTCAACCGATACACACCGGGGTCGACCGAGAACGGCGCTGACCATTGGCCGACACGACCGTCACTGTTGGTGACGCCCGTCACCAGGGGTTGCTTATCGCCCAAACGGAAGAGATGAACGCTGACACCCGCCGCGGGTCTGCCGGAATCGAGGTTAAGAATGTGTGTGGTTATCGGGGCTCGTGTTGTCATAGTATTCACTGCTTGGTTGGTTGTAGCCACTGCAGAAGCCGCAGGCGGGTGATCTGTCCTTGCTCGCTGGCGCCGTTGCGCAACTCCTCGGCGCGGGAATTGTCGATGCGCTCGCGCAACGTCTGGAGCATCGCTTCCGCGCTTCTGCCCTTGGCACAGACGATAAAGATAAAACCATGCCGCTGCTCATAATCGATGTTCAACTGGTTCAGCTCACGCAGTACCGATTCGTCGGTCTTCAGCACCTGACCCTGTTCGTCTTTGGCCCTTCCGGCAAAGCGCGAACGGAGCTTTTCGATATCTCCAATTCGGGCATGACCGGAAAAGGCTTCCAGAATTTCCGATTCAGTAGCGCTCGCCCAAAACCGCTCGGCATGAGTAAGTACGTCCATCGCATTTTCGAAAGGTCGGGCGGCGACCATATCGTGGGCCCAGCGGCGACAGTGACAGCAGTCGTATAGCTGTTCGAAGGCCTGCTCCATGGGGGAGAGGTTCAGTTCGTCGATCGCATCAGTCGGGGTCATTTCAAAGGTTCCTTGGCCGTGGTGTCGGCGCTCCGGTTCTCGGGGCTGGCGAGCAGGCGTTTGATCTCTCGCCATGAGGTCCCTGGACGCGGGCGCGCCTCGGCGTAATACCGGCTCTGGAGTTGCGCTGCAATGGAAACCGCCACTTCCATGGGACGCTTGCCTTTGACCTCGCGCAGGCCGACGGGGCTGACCAGGCGATCAATCAACGCATTGTCGTGGCCGGCCTGTGCCAATCGTTTGCGAAAGCGCAGGGCTTTGGTGTCGGACCCGATCAACCCGGTAAACGCCCAGCGATAATCCGCCAGTAAATGGTCACAGAGGGCAAAGTCGAGAGCGTGATCATGGGTAAAAATCACCACCCAGGTATCGTCCCGCAAGGCGTCGATACGACTGATCGGGGATTCACAATAGTGGTAGTGGCAATTCTCTGGTGGCGACTCGGTCATCAGCTCCGGGCGGTTGTCGATGATTTCCACCCGGCAGGGCAACTCGCCCAGAATCGTGGTCAGCGCGCGGCTGACATGGCCCGCTCCGAACAGTGCCAGGGTCCAGTCGCTGGTGGGGTAACTTTCCAGCAGCACGGTGACATTGCCACCACAGCACTGTGCGGCTTCGGCGGCCAACGGAAAGGGTTTGAGCCATTGACCGCTTTCATTTGCCGCCAGATATTTCCGGGCCTGCTGCACGATCAGAAATTCCAACTGGCCACCGCCCAGGGTGTCATAGGTGCGCTCGGAATCAATCACCATTTTGCTGCCGCCATCGCGCGGGGTGGAGCCCTGGGTGCTGATGACGGTGGCAATCACGTAGCCACGTCCCTGGCGCGCGCAATACGCAATGGCTTCCTGCCAGTTCATACGCGGATTCATTCGGCCACCTCCTCGACCGGCTTGCCGGTGCGATTGAAAGACTCGCATTCACGCAGCGCCCAGTAGACCCGCTCCGGCGTTGCTGGGGTATCGAGCCGCGGACTGAAGCGGTAACCCGTCAGGCTCGCACAGGCATCGCGCAGCGCCGCCCAGACGGAAATCGCCAGCATCAGTGGTGGCTCGCCCACCGCCTTGGAGTGATAGACGGTCTCCTCGTTGTTGGGCCGATTGTAGAGCGCCACGTTGAACACTTCCGGGGTATCGAAGGCGGTGGGAATTTTATAGTTGGCCGGGCTGTTGGAGATTACCCGCCCGGCCTCATCCCACAACAGCTCCTCGGTGGTGAGCCAGCCCATGCCCTGAATGAAGCCGCCTTCGATCTGACCGATATCAATGGCGGGGTTAATGGACTGACCGACATCGTGGAGAATATCCACCCGGTTGACTTTGTACTCACCGGTATCGGTATCCACGGTGACTTCCGACACCGCCGCGCCGTTGGCGAAATACAGAAATGGCTGCCCTTTGGCGGTGGTCCGGTCGTAGTGGATTTTCGGAGTGCGATAGTAACCTATGGAGAACAGCGGCACGCGATTGAGGTAAGCCGCCTTGATAAAGTCCTCGAACGCCATGGAGTCCTTATCAAGATACACACGATTGTTTTCAAAACGCACAGTGTTCGGAGAAACCCGATAGTGACTTTCGGCAAAGGCGAGCAGATCCGACTTGATCCGGTCGCAGGCATCCCGGGCGGCCATGCCGTTCAGGTCTGTGCCGGATGAGGCCGCCGTGGGAGAGGTGTTGGGCACCTTGTCGGTCCGGGTCGAACTGACCTGCACCCGTCCCACCGACAGGCCGAAGGCGTTGGCCACTATCTGCTGAACTTTGGTGTACAATCCCTGCCCCATTTCAGTTCCGCCGTGGTTGATCAACAGGGTGCCGTCAGTGTAAATCTGCAGGAGAGCACCGGCCTGGTTGAGATGCTTGGCGGTAAAGGAAATACCGAACTTCACCGGCGTCAATGCCAGGCCTTTTTTCAGAAAACCGGGGGCCCGGTTGAACGCGGTGATGGCCTCGCGGCGGGCGCGGTAGTCTGAACTTTCCTCCAGCCGCTCCATCAGGTCCACGAGCATATGTTGTTCGATGGTCTGCCCATAAGGCGTTTCATCGCGTCCCGGCT
Source organism: Marinimicrobium sp. C6131 (assembly GCF_026153455.1). NCBI lineage: Bacteria > Pseudomonadati > Pseudomonadota > Gammaproteobacteria > Cellvibrionales > Cellvibrionaceae > Marinimicrobium > Marinimicrobium sp. C6131. Next base: position 3,618,841 of record NZ_CP110629.1, on the reverse strand, counting down.
GATACAGGTTTGCCTTGCGCACATCGAGCGGGTCCTTGCCCAGGGCCCGGGCGATATCCTCGACGATGGTTTCTATGGCCATCATGCCCTGGGGGCCACCGAAACCCCGAAAGGCGGTGTTGGAAACCGTGTGGGTTTTGCAACGCAGCCCGAGAATGGAAGCACTGCTCAGGTAGTAGGCGTTGTCGGCATGAAACATCGCCCGATCGACAATGCCTTCGGACAGGTCGGGGGAGTAACCGCACTTGCCGGCCAACACCATTTTGGCGGACTGGATACGTCCGTCATCGTCAAAACCGACCTGCCAGCGGTTGAGAAAATCGTGGCGCTTGCCGGTCTGCACCATGTCGTCCCGACGCGGCATCCGGTAACGCACCGGCCGACGCAGGCGGTGAGCGAAAAGCGCACACAAGCACGCCAGCGGGCCCGCCTGACTTTCCTTGCCACCGAACCCGCCGCCCATGCGACGGACTTCGGCAACCACATGATGAAAGGGCAACGCCAACACTTCCGCCACCAACTTCTGAATTTCGGAGGGGTGTTGGGTCGAGCTGATGACATGAATGCCGCCATCCTCGGTGAGACTGGCCTGCCCCACCTGTCCTTCGAGGTAAAAGTGCTCCTGGCCGCGCACGTAAATCTCACCTTCGATCCGGTGGGGCGCACGCATCAGTTCGCCGTCGGGGTCACCCATCATCAGATGGTGTTCCGGCAGAACGTAGCTGTCCGCAGCGATCGACTGCTCTACCGTCAGGTGGGCGACAAGGGGCTCGTACTCCACCTCGGCCAGGGCCACCGCCCGCAGCGCGGCTTCCTGACTGGTGGCCGCCACCGCAAAAATGGGCTGGCCCACATATTCCACTTCGTCGCCCGCAAGCAGTGGATCGCCACCGTACACCGGCGCCACGTCAATCTTGCCGGGAATGTCGGCCTGCACCACCACATCGAGAACCCCGGTGGCAGCTCTGACGCGGCTCAGATCCACACGCTTGATGCGCGCATGCGCTTGACTCGACTGGCCGGTAGCAACGTATGCCAGATCGACCGGCACCGGGAGATCATCAATATAACGGGCAGCGCCGGCCACGTGTTTGCGCGCGGATTCATGAGCCACGGCCCGGTCCAAGGCGAGCGCGGCGGGACTGTCTTCCGGGCGGCGATCAGTCAACTTACGCATGAGTGAATACCCCCGGCTCCACGGCCTTCCCGGCACGCGCCGCCGCCAGAGCCCGACAGGCTTTGCGCAACAGACTGCCGGCCATGGCCATACGGTAATCCGCCGAGGCACGCACGTCGGTCATGGGTGTAAATTCGTGGGACAACTGTTCGCAGGCCCGATCAAGCTCCGCCTCATTGAGCTCGCCCTCGCGCTGCCAGATCGATTGGTTGAGCAGCGCCTCGGTCTCCAGTGCGCGTCTGGGTGTAGCGGCCATACCGCCATAGGCAATGACCAGAGAGCCGTCGGCGCGCCAGCGAAACGCTCCCATGACCGCAGAGATATCGTCCTCGTAACGTTTGCTGAGCTTGATCAGCTTGAGCGGTTCGTCAAAGGCGGTCCGCTCAAACACCACTTGCGCCAGGTACTCTCCCGGTGCCAGCGTGGTCTTTTTGTAATCGAGGTAAAAATCGGTCAGCTTTTCCCGTCGCTCATCGCCGCGACCATTGCGGATGATCAGCTCCGCCTCCAGTACCAACAGATAGGGCGGCATATCCGCAATGGGGGAAGCATTTCCGATATTGCCGCCGATGGTGCCGCGATTGCGAATCTGACGCGACCCCAGGCGGCTCAACATCTGCATCAACTCCGAGGAACGGGCTCCGAGGGTTCGCTCCAGCTCCGTGTAGGTGACGGCAGCCCCAACGGCGATGCGCTCGTCGGTCACCGAAACCTGCTTGAGGCTCTCGATGGCATTGATGTCGATCAGCGTTTCAAACGAGCGGTAAAGTTGAGTGGCCTCCAGCATCAGGTCGGTCCCGCCGGCGATCAGGCGCGCGTGGGGTTCGTCGAGCAACCATTGCCGAAGCGCCTCTTCCGAGGTGGGACGATGATAGCCCGAGTCCCCGTCGGACAACGCTTCACTGCTCGCAAACGGTGCACTCTCACCCTCATTTTGCACAATATTGGCCAATCGGGCAGGTTTTTTAAGAGCCTGAGAACCGGCTTCCACAATCGGACGATAACCGGTGCAACGACACAGATTTCCGGAAATTGCATCGAGAATGCGGTGGCGTTGTTCTCGGTCATCGGCCGCCAGCAGTGTGGCCTGTTCCGAGTGCAGCGACGCCAGCGACATCACAAACCCGGGCGTGCAGAAGCCGCACTGGGAGCCGTGACAGTCGACCATGGCCTCCTGCACCGGGTGCAGATCCCCTTCGACCACCAAGCCCTCAACCGTGATCACTTCCCGGCCGGCCACGCTGCCCAGCGGGCAGATACAACTGTTCACAGTGTGACTGACCGGCCCCTGCGGTCCCTGCTCTACCAGCATGACGGTGCAGGCACCACAGTCGCCCGAGGCGCAACCTTCTTTGGTACCGGTCAGCCGCCGCTGTTCGCGCAGAAAGCGAAGCAGTGTCATCTCCGGCGCCTGGGGGCCGGTGTCGACCGAGACCTTGTTGACAACCAAACGCACGATAAGTCCTCCAGTGGACGTTGATTCAGGCGGGTTTTCGCTTTCGCCAAACCCTGTCTCACTGGTACAAAGCAAAAATCTGGCCAGACAGACAATTTTTTTAATCTGTCCTGCGGATCGCCTCAAAATCAGCCAATGGCATACTCCTTGCTTTAGCCTTGAAACCATTTTTGTCTAAACAGTCAGGTTTATGTCTCAAGAGAACGCAACACGATTGGAACTGATCGGTGTCACCAAAGCCTATCCGGGCTGCATCGCCAACGACACGGTGAACCTCAAAGTCGCGGCCGGTGAAATTCACGCACTGTTGGGGGAGAATGGCGCCGGCAAAAGCACCCTCATGAAGATGATCTATGGCGTGGTCAAGCCCGATGCCGGTCAGGTGTTGTGGAACAATAAGGAAGTGTCAATCGAGGGACCCGCCCAGGCCCGGGCGCTCGGAATGGGCATGGTGTTTCAGCACTTTTCTCTGTTCGATACTCTGACCGTCACGGAGAATATCGCGCTATACCTGACCCCGGCGGAATACGGTTCCATAAGCGCGTTGCGCCAGCGCATCGTGGCAGTGGGCGAGGAATATGGCCTGGCGATCAATCCGGACCGGCAAGTGCACACCCTGTCGGTGGGTGAACAGCAGCGCGTGGAGATCATCCGCTGTCTTCTGCAGGATATTCAGTTGCTGATTCTGGACGAGCCCACCGCCGTGCTCACCCCTCCGGAGGTGGCCCAGCTCATTGATGTTCTCAAGCAACTTGCCCGCAAAGGGTGCAGCATTCTGTTCATTTCCCACAAACTGCACGAAGTGAATGCACTATGTGACCGGGCCACCATTCTACGTGGGGGCAAAGTAACCGGTTCTTGCATTCCATCGGAAACCAGCGCCGGTGATATGGCCAAACTGATGCTCGGGGATGAGCTGGTTCTGGACCACGACCTGCCACCGGGCAATGCCGGGGCAGTACGCCTCAAATTACGGGAGGTAGAGGTAAGGCCCACCAGTCAGTTCGCCATTCATCTGCACGATATCAGCCTGGACTTGAAGGCCGGCGAAATTCTCGGTCTGGCCGGCGTCGCGGGTAACGGTCAGGACGAACTGGTGGACCTGATCAACGGCGAACTCAAACCCGACCGGGGCTCGCTTACCCTGGACGATATGCCCCTGGCCGGCTGCAGTATCGTCGGCCGGCGTCGACGCGGGCTGGGCACAGTGCCGGCAGACCGGGTCGGTCGGGGTTCGGTGGCTTCAATGTCACTGACCGAGAACCAACTGTTGACCGGCTATGTAAACCACGGCGTTCGCCACTCACTGGTGAACTGGCCCGCCGTGCGCAAACGCGCCGCCGACATCATCCGGGACTATGGGGTAAAAGCCACCGGGCCCGCGTCAATGGCCGGTAGCCTCTCCGGTGGTAATCTGCAGAAATTCATTATCGGCCGGGAGATCGAACAGCAGCCCAAAGTGTTGATCTGCTTTCATCCGACCTGGGGGGTGGACGTGGGCGCCGCCAACCATATTCACAAAGAGCTGGTGGCGCTGCGTGATCGCGGTACCGCGGTGCTGGTGATCAGCGAGGACCTGGATGAACTCTATCTTCTGGGGGATCGATTGGGCGCCCTTTGCGGGGGCCGGCTGTCGCCGATCCGGCCCAAGACCGAGGTACCGCTGGAGCAGCTGGGCGAGTGGATGACCGGGGCCTTCGGGAACGGACAGGGGGAGGGCGCCCATGCGCATTGAGAAACGACTACAGCCCTCTCAGACGATGGTCTATCTGTCGCCGGTGCTGGCCCTGGTGCTGACGGTGATCGCCGGGGGGTTGTTGTTCGCGGCGCTGGGCCATGCCCCCATCGCCAGCCTGATGATCTTTTTTATCGAGCCGCTGCGCGACACCTACGGTTGGTCCGAGCTGGCGGTCAAGGTCACGCCCCTGCTGCTGTGCGCCACCGGGCTGACACTCTGCTTCAAAGCCAAAATCTGGAACATCGGCGCCGAGGGGCAGTTTGTGTTCGCCGCCCTGATCGGCGGAGCGGTGTCCCTGCAACTGACCGAAGTAGAAGGCTTCTGGGTCCTGCCGGTCATTCTGCTCAGCGGCGTGCTCGCCGGCATGGCCTGGGCCGGCATCGCCGCGCTATTGCTCACGCACTTCAACACCAATGAGATTCTGACCACAATCATGCTCAATTACATCGCGGTCAATCTTCTGCTCTGGGGCGTTCACGGGCCACTGAAAGACCCGGCCGGTTTCAACTTCCCGGAGTCGGCCCTGTTCGCCGAGCACACCCTGTTACCGCTGCTGTCGTTCGACTACCGGGTCACCGTTGCGTTGTTTATCGCACTGTTTATGGTGGTAGTGATCTGGGTCCTGTTGGCCCGTTCGCTGCTCGGTTTTCAGTTGCGGGTGTTGGGGGAAAATCGCAATGCCGCCCGCTTCGCCGGTTTTAACAGTCGCGCCATCATCTGGTTTTTGCTGTTGTTCAGTGGCGCCATGGCAGGCCTGGCCGCCATTTCCGAAACCAACGGGCCAGTAGGACAACTGATTCCGACCCTGTCACTGGGCTATGGCTACGCCGCCATCATTGTGGTGTTCATGGGGCGTATGCACCCGGTGGGCATCGTGCTGGCCAGCATGCTGCTGGGGCTGACCTACCTCGGGGGCGAAATGGCCCAGATCGATCTGGGTCTGCCCAAGTCCATCACCGGCCTGTTCCAGGGCATGCTGTTGTTCTTTCTGCTTGGCTGCGATCTGCTCATCCACTACCGGCTTGTTCTCAACGGACGAGCGACCGGTGTCGCGACCACTTGAGGGCCCGTTATGGATCTCGCATTGCTTGAAAATATTCTGTTTGCCACCGTCCGTACGGGTACGCCGCTGCTGGTGGTCGCCTTGGGAGCCATGATTTCAGAGCGCTCCGGGGTACTCAACCTGGGGCAGGAAGGAATGATTCTGGTGGGGGCGGCCTGTGCGTTTATTGCGGCCTACAGCGCCGACTCGCTGTTGCTGGGAGTCATCATCGGTGCCCTGGCGGGCGCTCTGGTCTCACTGATTTTCGCCTTCGTCGCACTGACGCTGATCTCCAACCAGGTGGCCACCGGTCTGGCGTTGACCATTTTCGGGACCGGACTGAGTGCCTTTCTCGGAGCCGAGTATGTGGGCCAGTCCATTGAGGGAATGACCCGGGTCGAGCTTCCGCTGTTGCACAAAATCCCCCTGATCGGACCCGCCCTGTTCGGCCAGGATCTGATGGTCTATCTGGGTCTGGCTCTGTTCGCCCTGGTGTTCTGGACCATGCGCTCGACCCGGCTGGGATTGATCATCCGCGCCGTGGGCGAAAACCCACAGGTCGCCCACGCTCTGGGTTACAAGGTTCTGGTGGTGCGTTACGCGGCGGTGCTGTTTGGCGGCGCCATGGCGGGGCTGGCCGGCGCCTACCTGTCACTGTCCTACGCACCGATGTGGGCCGAAGGCATTTCCGCCGGGCGCGGCTGGATTGCCCTGGCTCTGGTGGTATTCGCCAGTTGGCGCACCGAGCGCATTCTGCTGGGCGCCTGGCTGTTCGGCTTTGCCAGCATTCTGCACCTGTTGTTGCAGGGCTTCGGCTACGATGTGCCCTCCAATCTGCTGGCGATGCTGCCCTATGCCGTCACCATTGTGGTGCTGGTGTTCATGATGAGCCGCAAGGGCGCGAAAGGGTTGTTCGCCCCCCGCTCCCTGGGGCAGCCGTATCACCCACCACAGTAACCGACTTTCGCTTTGCCCTTAACGAGGATAACCGTATGAAACTCAAACCCCTACTGGCTCTCACCACCGCCCTATTGGGCTGGAGCCTGGCCAGCCAGGCGGCCGAACCGTTCAAGGTCGGTTTTGTCTACGTCAGTCCCATTGGCGATGCGGGCTGGACCTACATGCACGACCGGGCGCGAAAAATTGTGGCCGAAGAGTTCGGAGACAAGATCGAAACTACCTACGTCGAAAGCGTCGCCGAAGGGGCCGATTCCGAGCGGGTGATCCGCAATATGTCCGCCCGTGGCCACGATCTGATTTTCACCACCTCCTTCGGCTACATGAACCCGACCTTGAAAGTCGCTCGGCGCTTTCCCCAGGTGAAATACGAACACGCCACCGGTTACAAGACCGCGCGCAATGTCGGCAACTATCAGGCCCGCGCCTACCAGGCACGCTACCTGGCCGGCATGACTGCCGGTGCCATGAGCGACACCAACCAGATCGGTTACGTGGCCGCCTTCCCCATTCCCGAAGTGATCCGTGGCATCAACGCCTTCACCCTGGGCGCTCAGGCAACCAACCCCGACGCCACAGTAAAGGTAGTGTGGATCAATACCTGGCACGATCCGGCCAAGGAGCGTGAAGCGGCGGACAGCCTGATCCTTCAGGACGTGGACGTGCTGACCATGCATACGGACTCCCCCGCCGTGATTCAGGCGGCCGAGGCGCGCGGCGTCTACTCCGTGGGTTTCAATTCGGACATGAGCAGCTATGGCCCCAAATCCCACCTGACCGCGGCCGTTATGCATTGGGAAAGCATTTATCGCGACAAGATTCAGGCCGTTCTTGACGGTACTTGGGAGCCGACCGCCATCTGGCACGGCCTGAAGGAAGGCGTAGTGGATGTGGCGCCGTTTAACGAGGCGGTGCCCGAGTGGGTTGTTGAAAAGGTCAATAGCGTTAAAATGCAGATCATCAATGGCGAGCATGCTGTCTTTGAAGGCCCGATCTACAATCAGGCCGGTGAGCTGATGGTGAAAGAGGGTGAAGAGCTGAGCGACGAGGATCTGCTTGAGCTGGAATGGTACGTGAAAGGCATCGACGGATAAAGGCAACAGGGAATCAGAGCCCTACAACGGAGAACGTAATAACAATGGTCAATAAAGCACTGGAAAACGCGATGGACTTCGACCCCAACGAAACCCCGACCGGCAAGTACCGGGCGGGGAAAATTCGGGACCGCAACCTGACCAACATTATCAAGGCGGCGGAGGAAGAATTTGTTCAACATGGCTACCGGGGTACCAGCATCCAGGCCATCGCCGACCGGGCCCAGATTCCGAAGGCCAACGTCCATTATTATTTCAAGAGCAAGTCCAACCTGTACATTGCGGTATTGGATAACCTGATCCATCTGTGGAACAATTTTTTCGACGAAATTACCGAAAAGGATGATCCGGCGGTGGTACTTGATGAGTTCATCCGGAAGAAGGTCGAGCTGTCCTACACGCACCCTCGCGCATCCAAACTGTTCGCCATGGAAATCGTTCAGGGCGCACCGCATTTAAAAGACTACATTCGCACCGAAATGCGTCAATGGGTCCGGCGCAAGGCGGCGGTCATCGATACCTGGATCGAGCAGGGGCGCATGGCGAAGGTGGACTCCATGCAGTTGATCTTCCTGATCTGGTCCTCCACTCAGCATTACGCCGACTTCGACACTCAGGTACTCACCATCATGAACCGGGCGGAGTACGAACCGGATATGATCCGCGATATTTCCGATTTTCTGAGCCAGTTGATCTTGCGCGGCTGCGGCCTTGAGCCCCCCGCGCGGCCGGCGGCGCAAACCGCGTTGGATGAAGCCGAGTCGTGAGTGTTCTATGGCTGCGCCACCCGCTGGCATGCTGGACCGGCACAGGGGAGAATGCCGACAACGGGTTGGTGGTGCGAGACAACCACATCGTCGAGCTGGTGGCGAAAGGCCGGGAGCCCGCCACCGCCTACGATCAGGCATTCGATGCCTCGAACCATGTGCTGTTTCCCGGCCTGATCAACTGCCACCATCATTTTTACCAAACCCTGACCCGGGCCTTTCCCCCCGCACTGAACAAAGGTCTGTTCGACTGGCTCCAGACGCTCTACCCGGTGTGGATGAACCTTGACGACGATGCCATTTACGCATCAACCCGACTGGCATTGGCCGAGCTATTGATGTCCGGCTGTACCACCGCTGCTGATCATCATTACGTGTTCAGCACGCTATTGCCCCGCGCCATTGATACTCAGGTATCGGCCGCACACAGCATCGGCATGCGGGTCACGCTGACACGCGGTTCCATGAGCCTTGGCAAATCAGCAGGGGGGCTGCCACCGGACTTCCTGGTGGAAACCGAGGCAAGCATTCTGAGTGAAAGCCGGCGACTGGTTGACCGCTACCACGACCGACGCCCCGAGTCCTTTTGCAGAATTGCTCTGGCGCCTTGCTCGCCGTTTTCAGTGACTCCGGATCTGATGCGTGAGAGTGCCCAACTGGCAGTCGAGAAAGATGTGCTGCTGCACACCCACCTTGGGGAAACCGAAGACGAGAACCAGTTCTGCCTGAATCGCTTCAATCAGCGACCGGTGGACTATCTGGACAGCGTGGGCTGGCTGAACGAGCGCGTCTGGCTCGCCCATGGTATTCATTTCAACGACAGCGAAATTCAACGTCTGGCGGGTAGCGGGGTGGGCGTATGCCACTGCCCCAGCTCTAACATGCTGCTGGGCTCGGGCCAATGCCGGGCGCAGGAGATGCGCCACGCTGGGGTGCGCTTGGGCTTGGGGGTAGACGGCTCGGCCTCCAACGATGGCTCCAACATGATTCAGGAGGCGCGCCTGGCCATGCTGATGCAGAAGCTGACTTACGGCGCAGCGGGATGCAGCCACCTGGATGCGTTAACCATGGCGACCAGCGGCGGCGCGGCCCTGTTGCAGAGACCGGAACTGGGGACGCTGGCAAAAGGACAACAGGCCGACCTGGCACTGTTTCGTCTGGAGGAACCACGGTTCTCCGGGCACGGGGACCCAGTTGCGGCACTGCTGTTGTGCGGGGCTCATCGAGCGGACTTCGTCATGGTGGGAGGCCGCTGGAAAGTGAAGGCTGGCGAGCTGATTGGCAATGATATCGACCGGATTATTGCCGAGCATACGCGGGCAGCTCAACGTCTTCGCGACAAAGCGGCCTTACTGACGTCGACAAAGACCCATTGAAGGGGCCGCATGCGCGACCCCGATCAGAATGCGCTAAAGCGCTCCCGGAATTTTGTCCTTGTAGGTGTCCCATCCCTTCAACAGCGTCTGCACGACGCGATTGCCCAGGCCGAAAGCCGCTTCATAAGCCGGCAGACTGTCATCCGGATAAGGCGCGGTGGTGCTCCAGGCCGCTGTTTTATCCGGCGGCTGCAGACTGAAGTTACTGACAGTGCGAAGTACCAACACCCGATCAGTATCCACGCGGCCGGTTTTTGCCAGTCGGTGCAGCGCGGTCAGTGTGCCGTTGTCTTCCATATTGGTGGTGACCATATTGGCATCATCACCCGCATGCAGCTTGACCCAATCATTGGCCCATTTGTTGAGCAACTCACCGTGCCAATAGGTGCTGGCCCCCAGCGTATCGCCTATGGTAACGAAAGGGGGTCTTTGCGCATTGGGGTAGCCTTCATACTGTTCCCGGAAGCTTTTGAGCCCAGGCGTGTCCGCCACCGGATGGTCCTTGGTCAATTCGTAGGCCCAATCCACCAGGGACGAATTCAGATCGTAGGAGATGGTATCCACCGTCCAACCGGTGGATACCTGATTGGGCTCTTTGGCACCCAGTGGAATCAGGCCATAATCCCAGCTGTCGGGAATTTCCCGACCGTCAATCTCGTAGAGAAGATCGCCATCCACTACGTGTTTGGCCCATACCCCCGTGCCCAGCGATACATCCAGCGGATCTCCACCGCCAATACCCGCAATCACCCAATAGGCATTGGACAGATCGAAACGATCATCCAGACCCAGCGCCATGATGGACGCGGTGGCGTTGGTCACACCACCGCCGGTGCAGATCGCGAGCACACCGTCGTCGTTGACATGCAGATCGTGAGCTCCAAGGGGAAAGTCCACTTTCTCGAGCTTCAGACGTTCAATCCAGAACTGGTATTCCCCCGGCTCGTCTCCCGTCAGCTCACCATTTTCGAACATGGCGACCACCACTACTTTTACCGGAATCGCCGCCTGGGCGGCAAAGGACATGAACAACGCGGCCAGCAACAGCCCCGAACGCAGAATCAATGTTTTCACAAGTTACCTCTCCTATCGGATTAAAAAGATCAAAGTCACTTATGCAAAATACTGTCCAACCGGACAACATATCAACAAAGCCCGAAAGATCCCGAAGAACGCTATGGAGTGAGGTCTGGATCGAGAGAAAGCGCACAGTTTGCGGGCAATGTCATCACAAAGAGCGCTTTTTTTGATCATTTTCATATGTCATTGATAGCACTACCCCCATTTTCTGACGATTCAGTCAGAAAAATAGTAGTTGGGTATGGAATTTGCTGATATTAGTGAGATCACTAATCGGGCCCTGAAGGTCAGTGGTGACACGACGATTCATTACTTCACGCTTTGTACCAACACAACATGAGAACCCACTATGATTACTCGTTCCCCCTCTCCTTTGCGGGCGACCTTCGTGGTCTTGTGCCTATGTCTTCTGCTTTCACAGTTCAGCCACGCAGACACCAATCTGGTCTATGAGCCCACGGAGACAATCGTCATTCTTGGTGCAGTGCCTCAGGAAATTCCAGTTTTGACCGATGCGCTTATGAACCCGGAGAAGAAGAGTCTGTGGGGTATTCCCTACTGGCAGGGGACACTACACGGCAAGCCTGTAGTAGTCGCCATTACCGGTATCGGTAAGACTTACACCGGCATGACCACCACCCTGTTTCTTCGGGAGTTCCGGCCCAGGCTGGTATTGATGACGGGCACAGGCGCCCGTGTGAACCCTGATCTGAGAACTGGCGATGTGGTGGTGGCCACCCATACCTATGAACACGATTACGGCAGCCTGACCTCTACCGGCATGACCTATCGCCCCATGAACAGCCCGAACGGCGGAACAGAAGTGGAGAATGAATTTACCCCGAGTGAGGATCTTTTGAAGCTGGCGAAGCGGGCAATGGAAACCTACCCCAGGCAAACCGTCATGGCCAACAATGACACCTACAGAAATGCTGTCCGGTTCGGAGTAGTTGCTTCATCGGACCTGTTCGGGGTGACGGAACGCCGGCTAACGCTGCTGCGAGAGCGGTTCAAGGCCGATATAATGGAGATGGAGTCCGCTCCACTGGGCCATGTATGCGAGACCTTCGGTGTTCCTTATCTGATCATCCGCTCTGGAAGCAACCTTGCCCAAGAAGAACCCAACGACGATTACCTCCGTTTGGGCCCGACTGCAGCCAGGGAGGCGGCCAAATTTTCTCTGCATCTGCTTGAGTACCTTTAATCAACGCACCACAGCCTCAGATGGCTGATCATTTGGCGGGACTGTCCTCTGTCTTGGGGGTAAAAAGCTCGGCACGCGTGAATACCTCCGACAGAATGGACTGCTCAATAGCGCTGCGCCGGTCGGTCAGCACCGGTATCCGCACCACCAGATGAATTTCTTCGGCACTGGGCATTTGCAGAGTGATGCGCGGCTCCACCGAGGGCGCATCCAGGCCGCGATATTCGTTCAGCTTTTTCAGATAGCGCTTGGCTTCGGCCAGATAGGACGCACAGTGTTCGTTCGCCGAGGCCAACAGCGCCTGTTGCGCGGCCTGCCAGTTGGCGGTGCGCTTGAAGGGAACGGTGAACACGTGCAGCACATAATCGTGGGTGTAGCTCTCGTTGATGACCGGCTCGGCGACAAACAGGGCGTTGGGAATGACGATCATCCGCCCGGTGCGCTGATGGGTCAGTTTGCCCGGCCCCACCTCCAGAATGGTGGTTGCGAGCAGGCTCTGATCAATCACATCACCGCGAAAATCTTTCACCTGAATGCGATCCCCGATATTGAAGGACCCCGCACCGGCTTTGAGAATGGAGCCCGTCACACACAGGATCAGCTCCTTGGTGGCCACCACAAACGCCACGGCTATGGCGACCACCGACAGCGCCAGGGTGCGCAGCTCCTCCCCCCAGATGATGATCAGGCCGAGCAACATGAACAGCAGCAGACCATTGCGCGAGTGCACCAGCCAGCGGCGGCGCAATTCCATGGAGGTGACGTTACGGCGGATGTAACGGGCCGACAGGGCCCGGATCACGATCACGACGGTGATCAGCAGCGCCGTGCTGATCAGCAGCTTCAGCAGCGTTTCCGAGGCCGCCAGTTCGGCGGGATTGATGCCAATGGTTTCCAGCATGGTGGTGTCCTGATCACACGCCCGGGACGGGCAACAGTAATGGGCGCAGTGTAGCAAATCCGGCGGCGAAGCCATGAAGACCGGGCATAAAAAAACGGCGCCCCGAAGAGCGCCGTTTTTCGTTGCTTGCCTCGAGGGGCAAGCGACCTAGCGAAGCGACAATCGCTTACATAGGCTGGATGTTTTCCGCCTGAGGACCTTTCTGGCCCTGAGTCACGGTGAAGCTTACTTTCTGGCCTTCGGCCAGGGTTTTGAAGCCAGTGCCCTGAATGGCGCTGAAGTGAGCGAAAACGTCCGGACCGGACTCCTGCTCAATGAAACCAAAACCTTTTGCTTCGTTGAACCACTTAACGGTACCAGTAACTGTAGACATAGTCTTACCTTAATCAATCAAAATGTGTAGATGACCCGAGGGTCGGTTGTGCTGGAAATGGTGCTATTACTTATGACGGACAGGACGACTTGCTACAGGCAGGAATCGAAATGGTTGTGCATAAATATAAAACAAGCTTTCTAGCAGGGCCCATAGTATCTGTTCTGTAGCCGGCGTCAAGAACTTTTTGGCAAATACTGTGGTGCTAAACACTGGATACCGTTTTGCCAAACCTCCCCTGCAACTCTTTCCTTGCCTCCTTCAACTGATTTCGATCCCTGGCATGGACGGCAACGACCGTCTTGCCGGCGCGAAGTGCCGACTGAGCGGTCACAATATAGGGCATGTGGTCAGGGCGAAGCGTCACCAGCCCGGCCAGGAGCAGACCCAGAACAGCGAACAGCGCCGCCAATACAGCCGCGGCCACCAGGCCGTTATCCACAATAAAGCCGACACCAATCATGAACAGAACCATAAACACAGCCAGGCCTGTCAAAGCGCCCAACAGCCCCAGCCAGAGGTGAGAACGCACGAGCGTGCGCCAGATACCACGATCTTCAGGTTCAAGCTCCCAGC